>NZ_JAFMSV010000002.1:0-747124 GCF_017916345.1 Rufibacter aurantiacus | reverse complement strand
CCGGCAAGCGGGTGTTCGACGTGAGCATCGAGGGCAGCAAGGTGCTCAGCGCCTACGACATCGTGGCCAAGGCCGGGGCGGGCAAGGCGGCCGCCGTGGAGAGCTTCACGGTGAACGTCACCGACGGCACGCTCAACATCGCCTTCGCCCGCCTGGTCGACAACGCCCTGGTCTCCGCCATCGAGGTCATCTCCAGCTCTGGCGGTGTGGCTCCAAGTAGTATTGCTTCTTCCTCCAGCAAAGTAGTACTGGAACCTGCCTCTCATAAGAACCTTGAAGCGAGGGTTCATCCAAATCCATTTGACGAAAACATTTATATACTCCTTAACTCAGAGAAGGAAGATGAAGAGTATGAAGTGAAGGTGTATGATGTTTTAGGGAATACTGCTTATAAAAAGTCTTTCAAACCTAATGCCATTGGAGAAAATGAATTTGAAATCTCTCTGAAAGACTCACAATTAAGCGCTGGTGTTTACTTGCTCTATGTGGTTAGCAAAGACAAAAGCTTCAATAGAATGTTCAAGGTTTTGAAAAAGCCTTAATGAGAAGGTAGGTGTTTGTTTTACCCATTGGAAAAGTTAAAAGGGCTTTTTGAATTGGCATGTGCTTGCCTTGTTTAAATCTAAGCGAATCCTAGAACAGATGAGCTTTCATAATTAAGTTGAATAAATCGATGCAGGAGTTACTTGCATCGATTTATTTTTTTTGTGCCTTTTTTAAAGGTAAAATTTACAATTAAGTTGTAATTGTAAGGTGTTTTAATGCTGAAATTATTATTGGAATAATTTGTCCGTTTTGAATTTTAATAAAATTATAAAGTAGTTATTATTTGTAAACAGGTGTGTATTGTGTTTGAGGTTTATATTTAGTAATATAGTGTAGTGGCTATGGGCTGGTGTTTGGGATTCTTTTGCTGTGGCATTCAGGAATGTAGTTAAAGAGATGGAGGGGAATGGTTTTGGTTATGTTTGTTGAAATATTTTTATGTAGTATTTATGTATATACTCTGATTTTTTGTAGCTGTAATATTTAAGTTTTAAGCTTGATATTTTTATTTTATAAATAATTGAATTTGCTTTATTTTAATAGTTGTAAGGTGGGTTTGGGGGAAATGGGCGGTTGGTTTTATCTGGTTTTAGATATGTTTTTAAAATTTATGCTTTAAATAAGAATGTACAACAAAGATACAGTTAGTGGTCCCTCTTTTTCTATTTACAACCGACTATTCAGATTGATCTGGCAAATAGCTGCTTCACTATTTTTTGCTTATACCCCTAAGCAACTGCATGGGTGGAGGTCTTTTTTGTTAAGGTTATTTGGCGCTAAAGTGGGTAGAGGTGTACACGTTTATCCTAAAGTGAAAATTTGGGCGCCTTGGAATCTTCAACTGGAAGATCAATGCGGGATAGCAAACGGAGTTATTCTGTATTCGCAGGGTAAGATCATCATTGGGAAAAGGGCGGTTGTCTCCCAGGGAGCGCATCTTTGTACAGGCACACATGATTATACAGACCCGGGTTTCCCTTTAGTCACCAAACCAATAAGGGTAGGTGATTTTGCTTGGGTGGCCGCAGAGGCATTTGTGCATCCTGGGGTTACCATTGGAGAAGGGTGTGTTATTGGGGCAAGGTCGGTTGTGACAAAAGATATGCCACCTTGGATGGTATGCTCAGGTCACCCGTGCAGGCCCATTAAAGGAAGGGTGGAGGAGGAACTGAAGCAAAAGAGGTTCTTAGAACCTGTTTCTTGATAATATGTTGACAACAGTAGCTGTCTTTTTTACATATTCTGATTAAAATGGCACGTAAACTCGATCTTACAATAGCTATCCCAGTAAAAAACGAAGAAAGGAATTTGCCTGATTGCTTAAAGTCTATCGGGCAAAATCTGGCACAGCATGTTGTAATCATTGACTCAGGAAGTACTGACAATACGAAAGAAATTGCAAAGGCCTACGGGGTAGAGGTCATAGATTTCGTTTGGGATGGCAGATACCCTAAAAAGCGTAATTGGTTTCTGAGAAACCATACCCCTAAAACCAAATGGGTGCTTTTTCTAGACGCTGATGAATATCTAACCGATGATTTTAAATCTGAACTCAAGGCTACTCTTCATAACAGTGACAAGGTAGGGTTCTGGCTTAATTACTCAGTCTATTTCTTAGGAAAGCAATTGAAAGGAGGTTATCCTTTGAAAAAGCTGGCCTTGTTCCAGGTAGGTACTGGGGAATACGAGCAGATAGATGAAGATAAGTGGACCCAGTTAGACATGGAGGTGCATGAACACCCAATTCTGCAAGGAAAAGTAGGTGTCATCAAAAGTAAAATTGACCACCAAGACTTCAGGGGCATATCGCATTTTGTGGTAAAACACAATGATTATGCAGAGTGGGAAGCTGCCCGGTTTCTGAAAGCTTTCACAAATTCTCCTTCGCTACATTCCTGGACCTGGAGGCAGCGGCTAAAGTATCAACTGATGCAAAGTATTTTTATTGGCCCTGTGTTCTTTATGGGAAGTTACATCTTCTTGGGCGGATTTAAAGACGGAGCAAGAGGCTTTGCTTATGCTGTTCTTAAGATGTCTTATTTTATGCAGGTTTATTGTAAAATAAAGGAGAATAAACGGAGGATACACTTGGTAAAACAAGTCGGGTCTTTGGGAACTGGGGATGTTCTTTCAGATAGGTTAATTACCTGGCGCGAGAATTAAAATCTCTTTTCTGCAACCTGAAACTGCCTCGGTTTATTTAGAAGGATTCAATGCCCTTTCAGGTGGATAGTCACTTTTTTTAAGTGTTATACAGGCGTCTTTAAAGTTGGTTTACTAAATGGAATTTAGGTTATGAAGAAAAGAGTTTTGCTCATAAGTTATAACTTCAAACCAGAACCAACGGGTATTGGAAAGTATTGTGGCGAGCAAATTCAGTGGTTAGCAAACAGGGGGTATGATTGTACGGTGGTCACTACCTATCCCTACTACCCTTACTGGAAAGTTCAAGAACCTTACTTTAGTAATAGGTTTCTGTATTCTTCAGAAATCCAGTATTTTGAGTCTGGAGGTAGAATCAAGACTTTGCGGTGTCCTATCTACGTGCCAGCAAAACCGTCTGGTGTAAAAAGAATCATCTTAGATTTTACCTTCCTCCTGTCGGCGGGATTGAGGGTGCTGGGTTTGGTTGCCTCTAAAAAGTTTAATGTGGTCATTACCGTGGCCCCTTCTTTTCTGATTGGGTTTCTAGGGGTAATGTACAAGGCGATAAGAGGAGCAAAACTTATATATCATATCCAAGACCTGCAAATAGAAGCGGCCAGGGATTTGCAAATGATAAAGAACCAAAGAATGGTAGATATGCTGTTCAAATTAGAGAAAATTATCTTCAATAAGAGCGATGTGGTGAGCAGTATCTCAGAGAGCATGGTGGATAGAATCCAAAGCAAAGCAAAGAAGAAAGTATTTCTGCACCCTAACTGGACCGATACTTCTCAATTCTACCCAATCAATGATCAGGAAAGCCTGAAAGAACAGTTCGGGTTCCAGCCTATGGATAAGGTAATTTTGTATTCCGGAGCTATAGGAGAGAAGCAGGGCCTGGAAGCCATCCTCCAAGCCGCACATAGGTTCCGGGACCAGGAACACTGGAAATTTGTTATCTGCGGGTCTGGGCCTTGTAAGGCACGCCTTATGGACTTGGCCCAAAGCCTGAGCCTGCAAAACCTTGTTTTCTTGCCCTTACAGCCTTTTGAGAAGTTCAACCAGTTTTTGAATATGGCTGACGTTCATTTAGTTATTCAGAAAAGTATTGCCAGTGATTTGGTTATGCCTTCTAAACTGACCACCATTTTAGCCGTTGGTGGCTTGGCCTTGATCACCGCCAACCCCGGTACCGGCTTGTATACGCTTGTTAATAAGCATAAGATGGGCATTCTTGTGGAAGCTGAAAATCAGGAGGCATTGAATACTGGTATATGGAATGCTTTGGCTGGTGCCAGTAATGAAAGTATCAGGTCTGCGGCTTGTGCGTATGCAGAAAAGTACCTTTCAATTGAAAACGTCATGCAATCCTTTGAAGAGCATGTGTTGTCAAATTCCACAGATTTTAGCACAACCACTAACGCAGCTTTGGCACCCAATGAACAGGAGTTGCTTGAGGTGAATGGCTAGAGCTGGTGTTGGACTTACGGGAACTACCTGTTTTTGCCCTTATTTTATGAAAAGAGCTAAAAATAGGAATGGTCAGGTAGCAAAATCAGGGTGCAGGAATGGACCTCACAAGCGGGGATGAGGGTGGAATTGAAAGTAGGTTCAGTCTGACTGTTTTCTCCCCACTATGATTGCTTCAGTGCTTGCCACACCCTTAACGCATGTGGCTTGATGGCAAAAAAATCTTCGTAGGCATCTCTGGCGTTGTTTCTCATTTGGCCTCTCTCTTCTTCTGATAAATCAATCCAGGTGCTTAGTAGCTCTTTTGTGCCTTCTTCTGTGTCTTTTGCTACCAAGCCGCCTCCAACCTGGGCAATTTCCCTCCAGATATTTACCTGGTCAGAGATTAGAACTGGTTTTCTGCAAGCCAGTGCCTCCACCACGGCAATGCCAAAATTCTCTTGATGGCTTGGCAGAATAAAAGCCTCGCAACCATAAAAAGCCCCCCATTTAGAGTCACCTGCCAGCATGCCAGGAAAGTAGATAGACCTATTGCCCGACCGGGCAGTTTCTTCGGCTTGTTTCTGTAGCATTTTCCCGTAAGGTGTGTCCAAACCCGGTCCGGCGATCACAAGGGCTGGCCATTGCCTGGTAGGTGCGAGTGTGCTGCTAAGAGATACATCATCTGCTTCGGCTAACTCAGGAACGGGCTTAAGGAGGTGGTGACGAATGGTCAACTCAGAATAAGCTTTAACGAGAAGATCAATGCCTTTTTTTTCGTGTATTCTGCTTAGGAAAAGAAGGTAAGGACGGGTCTGCAATTCAGGGCAAAGCGTGAGGAAAGATTCCTGCATGCTTGTAGTAAGCTTTGGGGGTTCAGGAATACCATAGCCTACGTTTACCTCCCTTTTCGGGAAATAAGGCCTAAAAGGCTGGCGTGCCAGGCTAAGCTCAGCTTCACAGGTAAATAGAACTCCAGCCGCTTCATTGATGATACGGCCTTCAATCAGTTTCCAATAAACCCAGTTCCTTAGGGCCTTTAATTTTCTACCCGCCGCTTTCTGGAAGTAGGGATCCAGCATGCCATGGGGCATGACAAAAAGGTTGGGTAGTTTGTTGCTTCCGGGTTGGGAGGCTGTTTTTCTCAATCTTAACTTATTTAAGGCTTTCCTGACGGCATAACCATGATGAAGCCAAAGGCCGTGCACAATGACCGCATCAAACCGGGGGAGGTTTTCAAGAAGCCAGGGGGTAAGTTTTGGTGAGTAGTTCCAAGGTCCTTTACCCTGCCCCAAGGCATGGATTGTAAATTCATCTTTTCCCATAAACGATGCCTCTGGAACGTCTAAACAAACTACCTCATTGGATACTCCCAACTTTTCAAGCTCAGGAATAGAATTCCGGATACCCTGGCAGGGACCACCGCTTGCCGGATTCATACTACCAATTACCCGTAATATCTTCATCAGAGATCCGCTTTAAGTTTTTACATCAATGAACAAAGCCCTCTGCTCTGGTAAAATACTTTGCGTGTTGGGGAATTTCACTAATCGCCTTTGCCGGTACCCCGCCGTACAGGGTCCACTCATCTTGCTGCGGTTTGTTAAGCAATGACTTTGCACCCAAAACAGAGAAAGAAGGCAAAAAGGCCCCTCCCAGTACCACCACATTGGTCCCCACAAAAGCATATTCTCCAATAAAAATAGGAGCGCAGTCTTGCCTATTCTCAAACACGTTGATGGAGTGGGTGAGAAATTGGGAATTATAACCGGCTATGGTGGAGTATTGCCCAATGGAGATGGTGTCTGTACAGTCAATATGGTGGTTTTTTGTGATGGCCGCACATGCACCCAACCTAAGTTCGGCTTTCCTTCCGGTGTTGTGTTTGAAATGAAGCGAACCACTTTTTGTAGGAAAGCCCGTGATCCAGTTCCCTCTGCCTATTTTTGATTTTTGGCCCATCTCAATCAAATCCAGGTTTATAGCTACGGTTAAATGGTCTATTTGGGCTCCCGGTGCCATTATTAGCTTCCTGGGGAAAATCCATGCAAAACCAATACGGGCCGAAGGGTGTATTTTGTAGCCAAACCAGGCTTCCAGGGCTTTTCGCCTAAGAAACCAGGGAAGAAGAAAAGTAATGCACTTCAAGAACATATGAGTTGAGCTTCTTTTTGCTTGATGCCATGAAGCTCCAGATAGGAGCCAATAATCTGTTTTCTGGAAAAGCGGCTGCAATTAGCAAGGCCTCTTTCTATCAAATCTGTTTGGATGAAGGAATCATTCAGGGAGAGGAGGGCTGCCGCGAATTCTTCTGGTTTATTAGGGTCACAATGGAGGGCGGCGCCTCCGCTCACTTCAGGCATGGGAGCTATATTGCTTGCAATAACAGGGGTGCCGCAAGCCTGCGCTTCAATGACCGGCCAGCCGAACCCTTCAGAATGAGAGGGAAAAATAAAGGCTTGGCAGGTATTGTAAAGCGCCTCTAAGGTGGCATGGTTAGGATTGACAATGGAGAAAACCCTTTCCTCCAAACCAAGTCGTTGCACGTGTGCTACCAGGGAAGGATCAAGGGGTTTGCCGGCATAGCAGATGTTTCCTTTCCATTTGTCTCCAAGCTTGTCTACCATGTCTAAAAGAAGCTTTCTGTTTTTCCTAGGTAGCGCAGAACCTACATGGAGAATGAAGGGAGCATCAAGGGGAAGGTTTTTATTCTTTAAAGTTTCTATTGCTTTCTTTTCAGGTATAAGTTCAAAGTCGGCATTGAATGCATTGTAGATGACTTTCCAGTCTTTCTGTTCTGGTTTTGCGCCTACGCTGAGGTCCTTTAATTGGCTGAGCGTAAGGTTAGAAACGCATGCCAAAGACACCGCAGAACTTAAATGTTTTAAGATCCAGTTCTGTAAAATCTTCCCAAAACCCGAAGCTGTAACATAGGTGTCTGGGTAGCCCTTTGCAGCTCTTATGGCAATCACATCATGGCAGGTAATGCTGGTTTTAGAAGAAGGCAGATATTGCAGGTATGGGGCATTGGAATGATCGCAAATGTGAAACCTGACTTCTTTGTCTTTCGCCATGATCTGAGATACCCGCCACTGCAGCAGAAAACAAAAGAGAATCCATTTGTCCAGGTACCCCATCCATTTTCCTAAACCAGAGGTGGTGCTCTGGAACAATGCCCCAAAAAAGACGACTGGCCGCCAAATCTCAGAGGCATGCCCGGCCTCCTGAAAGCCATGGTGCAGCATCTGGGCAAACCTTTCCATGCTCTCCTGCTTATCCCGGGGGTAATTGCCTATCAATATGAACTTAGCCATATTTGCTCGTTAAGGTGCGTGTTGAATTCCTTTCTGGTCAGTTGAAATCAGTCTCTACTCTGGGAAGCCATGTACAAGTATGCTTCATGATATTGGGCTTTTAAGGAAGGAGGGTTTGGCTTTTTGAAGGCCTAAGGGAGGCAATCATCAAACCTCCGATAAGGGTAGAGAAACCGAGCGCGGAAGGTTGGGCCCACTGCCCCTGTGGTACTATCAATAACCCGAAGCTTAGGAGCATCCAAGGGAGTAAGTCTCCTGTTACCAGTTTTTTATAAGCGGCTACCGAAATTTTAAGACAGAACCCTAACCTGATCAGGATAATAGCCAGGCCAAGGAAAAGCCCTAACTCCCCAATCAATCTTCCCCATTCTCCTTCTGAGATAAGGAAAGTTTTGCCACCTGACAGAAGCATACTACCTACGTTGGTGCCCATTCCCATCCCATAGCCAAAGAAGGGCAGGCCCTCGTTGCCCTGCAGAGAGCCAATCAAGCCCCCTAAGTACCGGTCTAACAAGACGCCTTCCAAGCCGTTTTCATTGGTGGTGGCAAGTTCAAAGCGGGTGGTAAATGCCTCCATGGCTGTTCCAAAGAAGCTGGTTTGGCTTAGGAGTAAGAGGGTAACGGCCATACCAATACTAGCCAGGATAAATTTGCCCGCATATTTTGGTTTGCGCGACACCGCAATGACGGCAAAAATCAGACTTACCCCAATCTGGAAAAATAAGCCACGGCTAATAGAAAGCGGTATGGCGGCAATCAATGCAGAAGTAGCCCCAATTAAAATAGGTTTACTTATTTTTTCAGTATTGAACCAGAAGTAAATAATAAACGAGGCCGCAAAGCCGTAAAAGAGGGTGAGTCCGTTGGTAAAGGAGAAGGTGCCCGGAGGCCGGAGGTACCCTAATGCTCCGCTAAAGCCCGCACCCGCTACATCTCCTCCCACACCCCTGTTTACCCAAGCCGTTTGCGGGCTATAAAACTGAAAAGCTATCAAAACTGCCATAGGAATGGCCATCCAAAGGGTAACTTTCCCAATTCTGATCACATCATCCTGGTTGAAGAGCCGCCCTATGGCGAACATCATTGGGAAATGCAGCAGTAAGATACGGGCCCCATATAAGGCAACCATAATATTCCCGTGGCCTAACAACGTGGCGGTGAAAATGCTGACGATGCCAATCAGCACGGGACCCAGTAAATATGGGTGAGAAGGAAACAGGCCTCGGTGCAGGGTCTTTGCCACAATCCAAAGCGCTATGGGGTCCCGGACAATCAACAAGGGAGTTGCCAAACCCGGAAATACCCATTTGCGGATGGCGCCTTCAAAGATGAGCAGTATGAAGTAAAGCCAGATTGCCTTCTTTAGCAGCTGGTCTGATTCTGACAAAGACGGGTTTGCTCTATAGCGGAAGTTCTCAAGCGTTGCTGCCTGAGTATCTAAAATGCCCTGCGGATTTCTGGTATAAGCGCGCATGTTGTTGAAATAAACCTAATTATAATTTAAGACTGTAGTTGCCAATTCTCGGCCGTAAACTTCCCAGGGGCGTTTGCGAGCGGTTTCCATGGCCGCTTTCCCCGCAGATTTGATGGTGTCAGGGTGCCCGATAAGTTTTTCAATAGATGCTCTCAGGGCATCTGCAGACCCTGCCTCCACCAACCAGCCAGAATGATCATGGGTGATAAGATCAGGGCCAGCCGTTCTTTCGGTGGTGATGACCGGGGTACCCTGAGACATGGCTTCTGAAATTACCAGACCAAACCCTTCAAAAAGAGAGGGGAAAACAAGTGCGTCCTGGGTGCGCATAAGGGAAAGCACATCTGCATGCGATAAACTGGGAATCCAGCGGTGGTTTGCCAGAGCCGTATCTAATGCAGGGCAGTTTGTGCTGGGTTTTCGCCCCACAATGGTCAGTTCCACATGCTTTCCAAGCGGGGTCACGGCGGCAAACAAATCGGCGATGCCCTTACGCTGGGAAAGCCCTCCTACAAACAGCAGCTTCAACCGTTTGCTTCCAGAGCCCGAGGAATAGTCCCTGCCGTTGATTACTGGAGGAAACCCGTAGGGGATGATTTCTATGGGGGCAAGAGCACCAGGATAGTCTTGTAAAGTTTTGGCGGTAAATTGGCTGGCTACAAAAATCCGGTCGGCTAACCGTAGTTCTTCGTCTTTACGCGCAAGCTTCTCTTCTGAGTCCTGAAGGCCCTTCAGGGTAGAGGCCCATTCAGGTTTCTGGAGCCGCTCGTTTTCCCACAGCCTTCTGGCAGTTCTCCAGTATCCAATGGGCAGATCGTATAGGCAGTGGAGGTGTAAGTTCTTGGCCTTTTTAAAAGAGTCCAAAGCACCGTCTTCAAAGGCATAGACCGCATTGGCTCCCTTTTTCAGGCCCGAGGTTATCTTGGACGCTACATGCCGGTCAAATTTGCGGTAAACCGCATCAATGCAGAACAGGCCGGTCTCGTGTTGCGTGAAAGGAGAAAGACCTGCCTTCGTGGCCAGGAGCCGACCTGCTTCCATCCATGGCCAGGTTTTGGTGACTGTTTTCAGGCTGGGGTCAAACCGTCTTCTACGTATTTCCTTCAATGGCCCAATCCCGCCAAAATTATCCAAGGCACTCCCGGGAAAAGAAGCGATAGAGGTTCTGAATTCAGAAAGCATGCCCGCTTCCTGGAAGCCGCGCGCCGCTGCCCGTACATTAGCATTTCCTGTTGGATGGGATAGAATAACCATGGGGCCTGAACGCTAATTAGGTGTTAAATTCAGCTTTAATGCTTCTTTCCATCTCTGCACGACCGCAGGGGCGGAAAACTTCTCAGCATAGAGCCGTTTCTGGGTTTCTTTTGAAATCTTGCCTGCCGCAAGGTCGGCTGCGAACAGCTCCACTGATTTCTTGATCTGCTCATAATCTGAATTAGCCGGTATTACTCTGGTTGAAACAGGATCACAGGCTATATCAGGAACCCCGCCGCGGTCTGTTGCCAACCAGGGAGTGCCGGCACTCATCACTTCCAGAAGGCTTATCGGCAATCCCTCGGGGTGCACGGAAAGCAGCAAGAATCCATCCAGCAAACCCAAAACCTTTTTAAGCTCTGTTACACCGGAGAAAGGGCCATGGTACCGCACCCTGGGAAAATTTTCAAAGTAGGAGAACGGATAGGCTTCCCCTTTTCCCCATATGTGAAATTCAACGCCCCCTAATGCCGGTTCTTCACTTAGCTTGCACAACAGGTCAATACCTTTTTCCGGAATCAGGCGGCCGTAATAACCCAGCTTTATCTTCCCGTTTTTGGTAAGAGGAAGCGGTTCCACCTCAATCTCCCGGGAGAGGCAAGGGATGGTATCAATGGTCCGGCTTAAAGCAGCCGACATTTCCAGGGCATTTCTGTGCGAGCAGGCAATAACTGTATCGGCTTTCTTGAGGGTGCCTATATAGTTGCTCCCCCAAGTGGCCTGGTCTTCTTTGTCTCCCGCAGTATGATGGTGGTGAACCCAGGTTCCTTTTATTCTAAGCAGTTTAGGTAAAACACCAATGCTTTCTCCCTGACCGTTGGTGTAGAGGGCATCATACTGGTTAAACTTCAATCTAAAAGCCACGGAAACCAGCCAGATGAGTCTTTCTGCCGAGGATTTGTTTTTGCCTAGAAAAACGTTCCGGCATTTGGCCCGGTACAGTTCCTCTGTGGCCGGAGGTATTCTGGAGTTAAGGACAATCAGGTCAATGATGACAGATTTGTCACTCATTTTCTGGCAGAACTCAAGAAGATGGCTTTCTATTCCGCCGGTGGGT
This sequence comes from Rufibacter aurantiacus, assembly GCF_017916345.1. Lineage (NCBI taxonomy): Bacteria > Pseudomonadati > Bacteroidota > Cytophagia > Cytophagales > Hymenobacteraceae > Rufibacter > Rufibacter aurantiacus. The sequence goes on along the minus strand of NZ_JAFMSV010000002.1, from coordinate 735,885 downwards.
AAAAGCTGAGTGGAATAAACAACTATCTTTTTCATGGTCTTCCTTTTAATACCCTCCTCTAAAAAGCTTATGAGTTCACTTGTTCAATGGCTCTTTCTCTGAAAACCCTTTTCATCTGCTCGTTCGCTAACCCTGATGTACATGCCGCCTTAACTCCCATTCTGTAAAGCTTTGCCATTAAAGTAGCCCTTTGCTTTATTTTTTGGAGTGCTGCCGTATCTGGGTTCCGCATTACATTGCCCCCCATGGCCACAGATTTGCTTACAATGGAAGAAAGGAACTCTTTCCTTTTTATCAGGGCAGCCTGGTTGACAACCGGTTTGGAGAAAGCGTTAGCGGCCAGCACATCTTCATAGGAAATAATGTCCAGGAACTCTGCTACGGTGGCCAACCTGGGGTCTGAGGGGTTAGGATGAATCAGCATCACGTTTGCGCCCATTCCAAGACAAGGTAAGGCGCAATGAATTTTGGTGGTTACCACCAGGGCCGCCCTGCAATATCTTTCAAGAAGCGAATTCATGTGGGGTTCTGATTTCTGCATGAATTCCTGAATGGTTCCGCTTACATCTGGCGGGTCATGTGAAACCCTAACCATGGAAGTCCCCAGCAAACCTTCTAACTTCAGTTTTACCTTTTCAGGGATAGGGTGGTCAATGTTGTCAACGAGTAAAATTTCGCCTTCGCCGGTGGTATTGATGGGGGCTCTTTTTGCGGTGGTGATAGTTAGGCAACTGGAGTAGTAGGCGGGGATACCCCATCCTAAAAACAGTTTCAAGGTTTTTGCATCTCTGCACCCAATAGGTGCATGCTTCTTGAAATGGTCTCTGACTTTTCTGTTTAATAGTAGTTCTGACTGGGCAACGTGAACAGAGACGTAGACCGGTTGTATGTTATCAGGTGGAGGAAATTTGTCAAAGGAATGCATGTACCAGCCATTTGCCACGAGTAACCCAGGTTCTGCAGCATCTATCTCTGCCAAGGCTTCCCGGTTTACCACCAGAGCATTTTCTGGTAAGAAATACTTAGCCACCATGCCTTGTAAGACATCTCCAATATTATTCCTGAGGTCTCCCTCAATCTGGTAGTAATATTTCATAATAAGCAACTGATAAAATGAAGTAATTCAATCTGCGCAAGTACTCGCTTCTTTGGATAGGATAGGTGGAAGGATGTGTTTGACTTGTTTTAAGAATAACTGTTAAATAGCGCTACCAAATCATGCCGGTCTTTGGTCCAGGGGTGGTGTAGGAAATCTGGGCTATCTGGTTTTGCCCCGTTAAAATGGAGAATGTGTACATCTTTTGACGCCTCTATAACTTTTCTCCTAAATCTTATTGGAATTTGGTTATTTTCTATGGCATTAAAAAACCTTGCTTGAAAATTCATTCTAAAATCAAAGGAGATAGGCTTGTTGAATTTCTGCATCCACAGGTAAATGATTTCCTGGTCACCTACGGTGCTGGCCCTAAACTCCTTTAAGATCTTCAATAGCGCCCGGTATTTATCTGGGGTTCTGTCTTGAGGTCCAATCCTTAAAACGCCTGAGTTCATAGAGGCGAACGGAGGTAAAAAGATGCCCATGGCCAACGCTTTGCAATAAGCGTTAGCAAGCTTATAAGCCTTGCTCAGCAACGGACGGTTGAAGGAGAAGACAGGTAAAATCCGTTCGTTGGCGGCGCTTATCCCCAGAAAGGAATCCTCCACCATAAAGGCGCTTAAATCTTTCAGTACCAACATGTCTGCATCTAACACCAGAATGTTGTTGTATTCTGAGAACAGGTCGCTCCAGAAATTCACGATGAAGAAGCCGGCATCATTAAAAGATTTTGATTCAAACTTCTCATTCTTGTCTATAAGCAGCTCCCGGTATTCAAACGCTTGCGGGTTGAAGCGTTTTGGGGATACTTTAGGGATAAGAGAGAAAAAGTCCTCCAACTCCCTGTCAACATCTGGGGTGAGAAATAAAAGAATAGGTGGGTGATTCACCCAGTTCTTCTTAATGGAGTTGATTAAAGTCTTTGCGTAGCGCGCAAAATCCTGATTCACAACAATGGCAATCGCGTTCTCTTTTGATGGTTGACCAAGCATGGCTTAATGTATTTCAAGAGCTAACCTTGTTGACAAACTCCGCCTTGTTCAAGGATTCAATGAATTTCTGGGCTATTTCCTGCAGTCTGGGTTTGGGGGCTTGCTTGGCGAAAACAGCTTCAAAACCCGATTCGCAGAAAAGTAGTTGGTCTGTAAACAAGTCGGTGGAGGCGGGATCCAGAATCTCCAGGGGCATGCTGCCTCTGAGTAAAACCGGGAGCCCATGCTCCAGCATAGCCAGGGTTGCCCCGCTTTTACCCCACATGGTAAAGTCAGACCTGGAAATGCCCACGTCAGCTAACTGAAGTTGCAGGGAAATTTCATGGGGCGGTAAACGGCCTAGTTCCCGTACATACTCTTTGCCCAAAACAAGGCTAGCTGCCTTTAAGGCGGCTTCTGCATGGGGACCTCCCTCTCCAAAAGATACCAATTCAGCCTTCAACCCCTTGAATTGCGCCGCTTTAGACAAAAACAACACCTGAGATCTGAAATCATCCAGCAAACCGGTGAAACTTCCGAAATGGACTATTCTCAAGCGGTCTTCCTGCTTTCTGGCGTATCCGTCCACAGGAACGATGGGAATATTTCCGAACAGGGGAAGGAGCTTGGTTTCTGGTTGCGGCAGTTGTTTTCTGTAGATGTCAATGGTGGTAGTGATGTGGTCAGGGGCAGTCCTTCTGAGCAGATCCCTGATAATGAGTTTCTGGGCTTGTTTTAGCAAACCCATTTTAAAACCCACTTTACCGTCAACTCCCACCCAAAGTTCATGGAACATGATATGGAGTTTGCTTCCTTTGGTCAGTTCTTTTAAGGATAGATTCAGCAAAAAGGGCAATCCTTTTTCGTGAAAAGAAAAGGGAACGTATTGCAAGCTAATCCAGTCAGGTCCAAACTCCTCCAAGTGCGCTCTTGCCATAAAAAACCGGGATTTAGCGGCAACCCCCGTAGGTAGTCGCACAACCTGTATGGAGATACTGCCCACTTCCTGGGTTTCTTTTAGCGGTATAGAGCAATACTTATCGTTTAGGGCAATAATAGATACCTGGTGGGCTTGCTTGATCAATTCTCCGGCAAGTCGCCGGGTGTAATCGCCCACGCCATCGCAGTCAGGTTCAAGGGAGCCGCAAAGGAAAACTACTCTCATCTCTTTACAGGACCGGTTCAAGTACAGTGGCTTCTGTTTTGGCTCGCTCTGTTTCAGGTGCCTTTTTGTTAAAAGTGAAGACAACTGATTGCAGTTGTTCCTGGATGTAATGGAGCAGCGTATTGATTAGAAGGATGATACCGGTTATCTCCAAGGTTTCCTCAATGGTGAATATGACAGAATAGAGGATGCCTTCCCTTCCGTAGTTTTCTACAATCCAACCTCCCACCATTTCCATGCCCAGGGTGCCTGATATAAAAATTAGGCCGGCCAGAAAGAAGTTACGGCTATACTTAGCGGGTAGAGACAGCAGAAACCTGATATAGGCTATGCTGAAAATGACCACGAACAAGCCGGCTCCCAGTACCCAGGAAAACAAGAATATGCCTGTAGGCTTTAAAGTATTAAAAGGAATAGCCAACATTTCATGAAATTGAAAACCTTCGTCACAAGCCAGAAGGCAAAATATTAGGGAGAGCCCGGCCCAATGTTTATAGAAAGGGTCTCCCGTTGATTTCTTCGCTTTGGAGATCAGGAAGAATAAGAAAGCGGAAAAGAATAAGATGGAGGTTGAAAAGAAGGCCGGCACGTTTCCCTCACTGTCCATGTAAAATTTTTGAATGAAGGTGAAAACAGACTCATAGCCCAGCACATTTCTCAGATAGCAGGCTATAAGGTTTAAAGCCACCAAGACCAAAGTAGTTTTTATCAAGAAGGATATTACTTTGGAAGGGATTACAGGCATGATAATCTGGGTATCTTTATGCATGTCAATTTGAATTAAACTTATGAATCAAGCGGGTGATAGATAATCTGCCTTGTATAGGTTTATACAATAGTGGAGAGCTTAAATAGGTTGGGTTAGGTATGTTTAACTTGGGAAATTTTCAAGATGCTGAAAATGGTGTTGATGAGTACCTGTATAAAGGCTATGAAAATGTTGAATAACAAAATGCCCTGCAGGGTAGCCACATCAAAAAGGAAAGCTCCAATTACCAGAGAAAGGACATTGAGGGGGATGGAAACAAAGGGATTGATTGCCCAGCCCCTGCTTGTGTATAAACCATACGAGATGGTAGAAATCAAGCCAAGGCAACTTCCTGCTATTTGTAAAAAGACTTCATCTTGCAGATTGGTGTAGTTTTTACCTAAAATCCATAACACTTCAGAAGGAAACAGCCACACTATGCTTAGTATCATGGTGCTTAACAGCGTGACCATGAACTGAATCTGGACATAACGGCTGAAAAGTAGTCTGGCATTGTGTTGCAGGCGGGCAAACCGCGGGAAAGTAAGCGTACTGAACAGGACTCTTATTACCACCAACGCCAAAGAGAGCCTGCTCATGGCACCTACTTGGGCTACGGCTTCGGTGGTGCCAAAGCTGGAAATGAGCCACAGCGTTAACTGACCAGATAAGCAGTAATAGATAGATCCAGGAAGGATTCTAGAGACAAAAGTTAAGATCTCTTTCCTTACCGCTGGGTCTGGCTCTTGGTGCAAATCGGCGTAACGGGCAGATAGCCTATGCAGTTTTAAGTTTGCCCAAATTTGGGGTAAACCACCAGCTAGCACTGCTACAAAAGCCCATGGGAAGGCAAACATGGTTAAGCCAATAAGGGTTAGCCTCCCTAAATTTACCTGGATATGGTTTTTCTGAAGGGGCACAATATCCTGGCGTAGCTTCAGGGCCGTTTCAAGCAGGGTGCCCGACAATGCTGATAAAAAAGCAGGGATCAGACTAGCCGTGATCAACCCCGCCATCAACCAGCTTGCCTGGTGGTGTCTCAGCAGATAGAGCAGGAGGGGAACGGCGATAGCCAGGCTGCCAATGGCAAACTTTTTTCTTAGCTCCAGCCCTGTATTTATGACAATGCCCAATTGCTGAGGGTTTTTCCACACCTTTCCACCTTGGGCCATCACGCCGGTGGAGATGCCCCCATCTGCTAAAATGGTCATTGTGCCAAGCATGGTGTTTGCCAGTGTATAAAGGGCATACTCATGCGTGGGGAGCAGCCGAATGACCAGGATGCCGCTCAGAAACCCCGTGATTTGTACCAGTAACTGAGCCGACCCCGTAAGGGTAATCAGCTTCCCCCATTCAATAGCCTTAGAATAGTATGACTTCTTGTATTTATGTTCAGCAACTGCTCTCATGACCTAAATAAATGAAAAGCTGATGTTCTGACTTAAATCACTAGTATGTTTTTGAGCGACTTTCAGCGATTTCAGCTTAAAACGGCAATGCCATTTTGAATACTTTGTTCACTTTGAGGTGAATTCTTTGGGGGAGAGTCCAGTGATTGGTCCAGTGTACCTGAAAGGAATTCCATCTCTTGATTTCAAGTTGCCTGGTGGTTGCCGGGGAGGTAGACAAGAGTTTTATAAGAGAGTTAGCCAAGTAGCCCGCCACCACCTCCGGGCTGAAATATTCTTTCCAGTACTGGTAAGCAGCCTGGCCTAACCTGCTGTAACTACCTTCTTGCTCTTTCAGAAAAGAATAAAGCTGGTCTGTTTTGTTCTGGGGGTAAAACAAAGCAAACTCGTTCCAGTCTGGCCCCGGGGGCGGAACAAACTCATCGGCAATGATCACGGGACATCGGCCAAGGGCCATGCTTTCATAAATCCTGAAGCTAACGGGGGCCCACCCTGCGGGGCAGAGTGAAAACTTGGCGTTCCGGATAAGTTGAATGTATCGTTCCTTTTCTTCTTGCTGGTGGTTTAGCCAGCTGTCTGTGGCCTCTATCTGGAATTCTGGATTTGATTTCAGGCTTTTGATGAGCTCTACTCTTATTTTGTTTGACTTGGTGTTTCCTCTCCAGCTGGCCAGGAAAAAAGGTGGCTCATCAACCAGGCTTTCTGAGAAGATTAGTTTGTTGGGGTACTCCATGTAAGGAACAGAGGCATGGATAGCTCCATCAAATCGCGTTTTAGGTAAGCTGGTGTATAGGCCTCTTAAAAGCCCGGTTGCGCAATCATCCCTATTGATAGTGTAGACCTTGGAAGCAAAGTCATTGATTAATGCATCTTTCAGTAAGCTCTTGATATATCTGAAATCTTTGTAAGACTCTTTTTCCTGGATTATGAGGGCATCGGCGGTGTCTGGTGAAAAGACTTCCTCCACAGATCCAGTACTCAAAAGCGCTTCCTTTACATTGGTAAGCATCTTTGAGTCAGGATCAGCTAGAGGTGATAAGTCGCTGGTTATGAAAAATAACTTTAGTCTCATCTATTCCGGATAATTTTTGAATATATGCCATGATATAATCTTGATTGCTTATTTAAAACTCAATGCTTCATTTGAAGTGATAAGCATGGGGTAGTTTCTTGTTTGTACAATGTGATATAAATAAATAGGCTGAAGAATTTAGAATAGAATATAAAAGTCAGCTGGCTGACTAGCTTAGAAGTTCTTTAGAGGGGGTAGGCGATTGATATTTGTTTTCATAGCCGTAGCCATACCCGTATCCGTATCCGTATCCGTTGCCGTTTTCTTTTCTGGCATCGTTCAGCACAATCATTGGATGAGGCAGGGTTTTGTTTCTGTAAATCTCATCAATCATTTCAATCTGTTTCCTGAAGGTGTAATTGTACCTCATTAAGTAAATGGTTGAGTCCACCAGGGTGCTTAACACCAAGGCATCTGCTACCTGCCCAATTGGGGAGGTATCAATAATGATATGGTCAAAGCTTTGCTTTACTTCATTTATCAAATGGCCTAGTTTTTTTGATACCATCATTTCTGCAGGATCTGGAGGAATGGGCCCCGCCGAGATAGCATATAACTCTGGTACCATTTCCGTTAATCTGATCAGATCATGAATCTGAACTTTATCGGATACCAGGTAATTGCTTACCCCAAGTCCTGTTGACAGACCCAGTTCGGCTGAAAGGCGCGGAGATCTTAAGTCAAGGTCAATGACTAGTACTTTTTTTCCGGTTAGCACCAGGCTGGCGGCCAGGTTGATCCCAAAAAAGGTTTTCCCCTCGCCACTCATGCTGGATGTAATAAGCATGACCTTGTTTTCTTTGTCTACTGCGGCAAAGTGAAGTTTTGCCCTTATAAGCCGGAACAACTCTACAATGGGTGCCCGGCTTCCTTTCTTAACAACCACAAAGTCTGGTGAATCCTTTTGGCATAACTCACCCAGAATTGGGGTGTTAGTGGCGTCTTCAATCTCTTTCTTCGTTTGAATTTTGTTTTTTAAGATGTTTTTCAGATAAATCCCTGCAAATGGAATGAGCAAGCCCAATAAAACTGACATCAGGTAGACAGTAGATTTACTGGGCAATACTGAAAATCCTTCCACAATAGCGGGGTCAATGATGCGGATGTGGGATACAGAGGAAGCCAGTGACAGGGCTGTTTCCTCCCGTTTCTGTAAAAGATACAGGTAGAGGTTCTGCTTTATACTCTGTTGCCGGTTAATCTCTAATAATTGCCGCTCCATTGAGGGCACTTTCTTAATCTTTGATTTGAATTGGCTTGAGGTTGCCTTTAGTTTATTACTGGTAATGAGCAAGCTTCTTTTTATGTTTCCGAGGTTCTCCAGCAGGTTTACCCTGAGGTTGGCAAGTTGCTCGTTTATGTTTTGGATTAAGGGACTGTTGGGGTTGGTTGTCCGGAGCATGCGCTCCCGTTCTAATTGCAATTCATTGAATTTGGCAATGAGGCTCATTAGGGTTTGGTCCTGAATGCCTAATGAACTTGGTACCATCCGGTATTCCCCTTTAGCCTGGCTGAGGTATTTCTCTATTGATCTGAGGATATCTATTTGGATGGCCCATTCGGAAAGCTGTTTATTATAATCGCTTGCCTGCGCCAGATAGTCACTTGCCTGGGTATTGACATCGGTGACTTCATTTTGGCTTTTATATTGTTCTACATTCTTCTCAACACCAGAGAGTTCGGTAGTTAAGTATTTAAGCCTGTCGTCTATGAAAGCGAGGGTATTGGTAGCCAGAACGTTTTTGTCTTCAATAGATTCTTTGTTGTAGAGTTCAACCAGCTTATTAAGAATATCTTTGGCTCTTTCTGGCTTGGAGTCTGTGAGTTCTAAACTGATTACGTTTGTCCAGGTCTTGCCTGCCTGCATTACCTTGATGGAGTTATGATAGCGGCTGGCAACATCTTGAATGTTCTTGAATTGAACCTTGACCTGGTTTAGGTTAGAGGAAGGGGTGGGGTTCAGTTTATAGGTGGCCAGCACGGTAAAGGTGCCATAGGGCTTTTGAATTCTCTTGCCAAAACTATGGATGCTTCTCTTGCCATCTTGTTCTTCAAGTACAAAACTATTGTTATCCTTGGTATAGATGGTGAGTTCTTTGTTGTAACCTGAGCTATTCAGGCTCTCCACAATTAGTTTTATCGGCAACTCCTTTCCATAGATTTCTATATCTTGGAATTGACCCTCAATGTAATAGTTGGTGAATAGCTCCAGGTCTTTGACCACCCTTTCCATCAAGGTTTTAGAGTCTAGAATCAAGATTTCATTGTCAACTACCTTCGTAGAGTTAAACATATCCAAGTCACTGAAAGCCCCTGCCCCAGAAATACCCTGTCCTCTTTGGTAGTCTTTTATAAGCAACTTGCTGACCACTTTGTACTGAACACTGGTGTGGTAGCGTAAGTACATAAAAGCAGCTCCCACACTAAAGAGGACGCCAATTAAGAATAAATACCAGTACCTGGAGTACTGGATGAAGGTGTTTCTAATATCATTGGTCTCCTTTTTCTCCGCTTTCAACGGAAACAACTCCTCTGTTCCTGCCAACCTTTGCATATCCTTTAACTTTAAATGAGTCTGGTAATAATGATGCTTATAAGCGAGATAATGGAAAGCCCAATAGAGATATTGCTTCTGGTATTACTCAATTGAGCATCACGGGCTTTGCTTGGCTCTACATAAACAATGTCATTTTGCTGTAGGTAATAATAAGGTGAATTTAATGCCTCTTTTTTGGTTAAATCTAACCGTGCGGTGCTGCGTACCCCATCTCTTTCTCTTATAATTAATACGTTTTCTCTCTTGCCATAAATGGTCATATCACCGGCCTGGCCCAATGCCTCTACTATGTTTACTTTTTGAGTGGGGGCTATATACGTAGAGGGTTTATTTACTTCACCCAGTACCGTGTATTTGAAGTTTATAAAACGGATATTAACAATTGGGTTTTTGACATGTTTTTTGATTTCATCGGTCATTCTTAGGGTGGCTTCAGCTTTCGTTAGGCCTGCCAACCTTACCTTGCCCAACACCGGGAAATTGATCTCCCCATTTTCCTCCACCAGGTACCCCTCCGTTGATACAGTTGCCCTGACTCCATCGTTTGTCATGCCCGGAGTCACCAAACTGCCCCCGTTGAACAATATGTTAGATTCTGGATTCAAACTGCTCACTGTTATGCCCAGTATATCACCTGATTGGATCTTGGGTTCATTTGCGTTGGAAATGTCTGTATTAGTTTCGGTGGAAGATATGTTTTTTAAATCTTCAAAATAGACCAGGTTTTTAGAGGGGCTGCATGAAGTAATTAAGAGTAGTAATATGGTATAAATGAATAGGTGTTTTTTGATTTTACGTAATCTAATGTTGACCTCCATGCTATTTTATTGATTAATGTTGTGGTTCCTGTTTTGTGTTTGAAATTATGAATTGGCCTTCTTTTAATTGCAGGCCCAATTCATAACCATCGGTAGTTTGGTGGTGTTTTTTGGTGACTATTGTGGTATATAAGTTTTAACTTTTTATATGGTGAATTTTATTTGGGTATATAATGCATGCTTGTTAAGGCTTTATATTATTTCTTATTTAAATAGAAGGTGCTTTGTTTTATTTAATCTAACTGAACTTGAGCTAAAGTAAATCTGCAGTTACTTTAGATAGGTAGTTATTTTCACTTTCTTAAAACGTGAAAGTGAAGAGGAGTAAAACGCGGTTTCTTTGGGTCTCTTTATCTGTACTCAGCTTAAATTCTATTAGGTATTACAACTGGGGGTTTCAGCAGATCTTGAGTATATCGCAGAGCAACAATCCATATAAAGGTCCACGCATTACAATTTTTTTGGTGTTTTAAACAGATTATACCCTATCAGACTAAATGTTGTACAAATTACTGTCAGTAGACTTTCCTGAGCTGACCAAGGGAGAGCAAGTAGAGGTTGTAGGTTTAAATTATGCAATTGTAACTTAATATAAAAATATTTTTCAAAATGATAAAAATAAATTATTGAGTTAGTTATAAATATTATAAAAATGTTTATCTTGACGGATGTTTAATGAGCTTTTTGTAGTAATTCTTAAAATTTAGGCGATTTATACCTATAGAGTAGTAAAAACCGAATAGAATAGCTAGTGATCTGGAGTGCCTTTTGTAGCCTATGTGTTGTACTAGGTGGCAAAAGGTTAATAGATTACCCTATGGGTAAATTGTAGTTTCGTTTGGCTTTGCTTCTATAATAGTACGCAATACCTTGCATCTTTCTTATGGCAGGATGTAGTGTGTTGTTGCTCAAAATAGGTTTTGGTTGTTGTTTACCGGATTGCATCTTTCTTCCCCCATTCGCACCGCCATGGCCCGCATCCCGTCCACGCCCCCGCCGGTCCCGCCCGTTCCCCCGGGGGAGCACAGGCCCCTGTGGTCGGTGATGATCCCGGCCTACAACTGCGCCGGGTTCCTGGCCGAGGCCCTCAGGGGCGTGCTGGCCCAGGACCCGGGCCCGGCGCTGATGCAGATCGAGGTGGTGGACGACGCGAGCACCGACGCGGACCTGGGGGCGCTGGTGCGGGAGCTGGGCCGGGGCCGGGTGGGCTACCACCGCCAGCCCCGCAACGTGGGCAGCCTGCGCAACTTCGAGACCTGCCTCACCCGGGCCCGTGGCCGGCTGGTGCACCTGCTGCACGGCGATGACCGGGTCCGGCCCGGCTTCTACGCCAAAATGGAGTACCTCTTCCAGCGCTTCCCCCAGGCCGGCGCCGCCTTCTGCAGAAACAGCTTTATAAATAATAAGGGAGTTTGGTCACATGATACCCCGCTTGAAGCCAATGATGACCTTGTCTTAGATAATTGGCTTCTTCGCATTGCGGAGAGGCAGCGTATCCAGTATGTATCTATTGTGGTCCGGCGAGAGGTGTATGAAACGTTAGGTGGCTTCTACGGGATGCCCTACGGCGAAGACTGGGAGATGTGGGTACGCATTGCCAGATTTTACCCGGTGGCCTACTCACCCGAAGTCCTTGCCGAATGCCGGATGCATGCTAGTTCCATCTCCAGCCGGTTGGGTACTTCTGGCCAAAGCCTTCCTTATCTGATCAAATGCCACACCCTGATTCAAGAGCATATCAGACAGGCAGATCTACCGGAGAGTTTGAAGGCCAAAGCTATTGCCAAGGGCAAGCTGCATTGTGCCTTATATTGCCTTTCGTTAGCAAAAGGAATTTACAAGAGAACCCAGGATAGCAGATTGGCTATGGGATATATTAAATCGGCTTTACAGTTAAGTAATCACCCCCTGGTCTATGTCAGGGTTCTGAAGCTTTGTGTCAAACTTGCCCTTCTGAAACATCAACTTTACTTCCTGTAGCAGAGTCATATTAGTTCAGGGGTTACACCGTCTTTCGCACCGCCATGGCCCGCATCCCGTCCACGCCCCCGCCGGTCCCGCCCGTTCCCCCGGGGGAGCACAGGCCCCTGTGGTCGGTGATGATCCCGGCCTACAACTGCGCCGGGTTCCTGGCCGAGGCGCTCAGGGGCGTGCTGGCCCAGGACCCGGGCCCGGCGCTGATGCAGATCGAGGTGGTGGACGACGCGAGCACCGACGCGGACCTGGGGGCGCTGGTGCGGGAGCTGGGCCGGGGCCGGGTGGGCTACCACCGCCAGCCCCGCAACGTGGGCAGCCTGCGCAACTTCGAGACCTGCCTCACCCGGGCCCGTGGCCGGCTGGTGCACCTGCTGCACGGCGACGACCGGGTCCGGCCCGGCTTCTACGCCAAAATGGAGGGCCTCTTTCAGCGCTTCCCCCAAGCCGGCGCTGCCTTCTGCAATTATGATGATATAAATGAGTCTGGTGCATATCTCAGAAGCTATGCGCCTGTACTGGAACAGGCCGGAATCCTGACAAACGGCCTTTTAACTGTAGCGGGACAGCAGCGCATTCAGTACGTTTCTATGGTAGTGCGGCGAGAGGTGTATGAAACATTAGGAAGCTTCTATGGCGTCACCTATGGCGAGGATTGGATCATGTGGGCTCGAATTGCAAAGAAATACCAGGTAGCGTACTCACCTGAACCTCTTGCCGAGTATCGTAAACACAAAGGTTCTATCTCTTGGCCTAAAGCAGAAAATGGGCAAACTACCAAAGACTTGGCTTATGTCATCAGGCATATAGAAGAGATGTTACCCCTTGAGGGGAAGTACGTCATGGCAAATGCAAAAAAAGGCTGCGCGCTTTACTGCATGGCCAAGGCTAACGTAATTTGGAAGCAATCCAAGAATCTAACGGCTGCCCGTGATCAGGTAAAATTGGCTTTGAGTCTGGACAGATCTGCCAAACTTTACTACCACATTTCTAAGTTTTACCTGAAGGTAGCGCTAGGGTAAGGTGCTTACCTGGCAGGTTTATAGTGGCATTGGTGTCATTATCCTTTTTGGATTCAGCCATATAGTAAATGAACCCTACTTTTGTGAACGTCCTTCTCTTCTGCCTTGAATAATTTTAGATTGGTTTTTTAGAACGCCTTAATAAAATTGAGGTTATTGCATCCTTCAAAACTTAAATCTATTGCTTCCTTCCAGCGGAAATGAGTAGGCCTGAAGGTCAACTGTTCCAGGAGAAGTTCTCAGGGGAAAGGCCTGCCAAAACCTTTCCCTTGATACAATGCATAACACGCCACAGAAGTACCATGGTCATATCATTACAAGTAAAGAGAGCCACCTTGGCCGGTCTGCTTCTGGCAACCGGTCTGTTGGCTTCCTGCCAGAAATTACCAGGAGCGAATACCATCACCGTGCAGAACCGTCTGGACCTGGACCGGTCCTCAGAGACCATCTCAGTTCCTGTTTCCAAAGTGCAGGCCCTGGTGGCGCAATTTGGGGCGGAGAACCTTCTGGTCAGGGATGCCGAGACCCAGCAGATCCTGGTAAGCCAACCACTTGACAAAGACCTGGACGGCACCGTAGATGAAATCCTGTTCCAGACCGACATTAAAGCCCGGGCCATCAAAAAGTTTTATGTGCAGGGTGCCACGAACGGAGCCGCTTCCCAGCCCAAGGCTGAAGTCAAAACCTACTCCCGGTTTGTGCCGGAACGCACCGATGACTACACCTGGGAGAATGACCGGGTGGCTTTCCGGACCTACGGACCCGTGGCGCAACAGATGGTGGAGCGGGGAGTGCCCGGCGGAACCCTCACCAGCGGCATGGATGCCTGGCTGAAGCGGGTGAGTTATTCAATCATTGATGCTTGGTACAAAGGATACCTGAACAACTCCAACTTTTACCACACCGACCGGGGTGAGGGGTATGACCCTTACCATGTTGGTCCCAGCAGAGGCATCGGCGGCATTGGTGTCTGGGAAAACGACTCTTTATATGTCTCCAGAAATTTCACCAGCTACCGGAAAATAGCGGACGGACCTATCCGGACCATGTTTGAGTTGACCTATGCGCCCTGGCAAGGCAACGGGAAAACCGTAACCGAGAAAAAGACCATCAGCCTGGACCTGGGCAGTAATTTGTCCCGGTTTGAGGTATCTGTTAAAAGCGATAAGCCCCTGCCCAACGTAACCGTCGGAATCACCCTGCATGACAAAAAAGGCGAAGCAAAGGGAGACCAACAAGCCGGTTGGTTCCGGTACTGGGAACCCATGGACGGTTCTTTCCTGGGCACCGGGATTGTCATGGCGCCTGCGGCGGTACAGGCATTCAAAGACCATCGGGTGGAGACCAAAGACATGAGTCACCTGTACGTGATGGTAACGCCTAAAGAAGATAAAGTGATTCACTACGCCGGATTTGGCTGGGTGAAAAGTGGGCAGTTCAAAACCGTGCAGGAGTGGGATGCTTACCTATCCGATTTCGCCAAACGGATTGCCTCGCCGCTAGAGGTGACTTTCTAGAGCCAATTGAACCCGCGTCTGCTTACAGGAAAAACCTGAGGGCACACCAGCGCAACTGCCTCCGGTTTCAGGGCCTTTTCATAAAAAAGGCCCTGAAACCGGAGGCAGTTTTTTTATCTGTAAATCTTCCCTTATTCCCAGGAAAGAAGGTTCTTAGGCCTTTGGCAGGTGCCTTTGTGTTGATCAAAGGGGATCTCGAAAGGGTAGCTATGTAGATTTTGAATCTTAGTAAATAATAATTGTTTTTAAGACACCTATTGCATAAATGGTAAAAGAAAGGCAGTTTTACATCAATTCATCAAAGACGAGGAGAAATTAAACAGCGGTATTAGCTTTTAGTGATTTTTGACTCTTACTGGAAGCGTATCCTGAACCCTGGATTTTTGAACTACTGGCTTTCCGGCCTGGCGCAGCCTTCTCTTTCCAGATTTCCTGTAAAGGGTTGTGCTGCTGCTTGTAACCATCATCCGGAGATGACCTTCGTTCCTTTTTGATATGATTTCTGTACATAAGGGCCTCCCTGGATGGGGCCTTGGTTAGATAAAATAATACACGCCGTCCTTCATGCGTGAATACTGAGGCGGGTGCCTGGCCTGAAAGCAAAGTTGGGCACCCGCTACTTTTATATTAACAGCAACCCAAAAATGTCGCCTACCCCCAAGGTTCTCTGTTCATGAAACTCAAGCTACTGGTTCTTGCCTGCCTTTTTCTGTCTTTTCTGGCAATATCAGCGGAGGCGCAACAAAAGAAAGCCGCAAAGACCAATGATAGAGTGGTTTGGCTCCGGCACCTGGACAAAATCGTTCGGCCGGTACTGTCCAATCTGGCAGAGGACAAGTTGAAGGAGAAAATGCCGGTGGCGCTGTCTACCAAGATCGACAATAAAAGCTCCCGTGAGAAAGTGTCTTACCTGGAGGCATTTGGAAGGATCATGAGCGGTATCGGGCCATGGTTGAACACTGAGGGCGGCTCGAAAGAAGAGGTGACGCTCCGGAACCAGTACCGGCAGTGGGCTTTGAAAGCGGTGGCCAATGCCGTGAACCCAGCCGCAAAGGACTATATGCAGTGGAACGGCGGACAGCCTTTGGTAGACGCCTCTTTTCTGGCTTTGGGATTGGTGCGCTGTCCTTGGCTCTGGGAAAACCTGGATGCGGGGGTGAGGGAGCAAGTCATCACAGCCTTCAAGACCACCCGCGAGACGGTGCCGGTGTTCTCCAATTGGGTGCTGTTCACCAGCATGATAGAGACTTTCTTCTGCCAGTACGGTCTGGAGTACGACCCGGTGCGCATTGAATACGGCGTGCGGGAGTTTGCCAATCATTGGTACCTAGGAGACGGCATGTACTCAGACGGGATGAACTTTGCCCAGGACTACTACAACAGCTACGTCATTCAGCCTTACCTGGCCACTATTGTGCGGGTAGCCCACGAAAAGAAGAAAAACTACATCTGGTACGTACCCAACCTGCTCAAGATAAACCAGCGGTACGCCGAACTCCAGGAACGCATGATCCACACCGATGGTAGTTTCCCGGTCATCGGGAGATCCATCACTTATAGGGGCGGAGCCTTCCATCACCTCGCTGATATGGCCCTCCGGAAGCAATTACCAGAGTCATTGAGCCCCGCGCAGGTAAGGAGTGCCCTCACGGCGGTGCTGAACAAGACCATGGAAGCGCCTTCTACTTTCACTAAGGACGGTTGGCTGAACATCGGGCTGTACGGGCACCAGCCAGATGTGGCAGATTTCTACATCACCACCGGGAGCCTGTACCTGTGCGCCACCATCTTTTTGCCCCTGGGCTTACCCGAATCTGATAAATTCTGGTCTTCTCCAGCCGAACCCTGGACGGCGGTGAAAGCCTGGAGTGGGCAACCGGTGCCGGCAGACCATGCCCTGGAATTGAAATAGCGTTTCTGAAAATAGAAGCCCCGCCTTTATGATGCGCCAACTGAAACCCTTGAAAACTATACCGCCGGTACAAAAGGCATTGTCGGGGCTTATTGCAGGGTTAAAGCGGTACCCTGCTGTTTTGGGCCTGTTTTCAGGAAAACGAGTCCTAAATGGTGGGAATGATTATGCGCTGCATTCAGCGTATGCCTTGCGGGGCACATTTATTTTGGCAAACTTCCATGTACAAAGAAGAAGGAAGCTATTACTTAGGAAGGGGCAAGGTTGATGGTGATTGGAGTAGGTGTAGTTTTGTAAGGCGGGAATTGAAGAATTGAAAACCAGCATTAAGCATATCATAAAGGGGCACAAGGTACGGCTGTCTCTGTATTTGAAAGTAATCCAACTCAGCATTCTGCTAGGGGTTGCTATTCCTTTGGCCTCCTTTTTGCCAAATCAGCCTAGAAACATCATCCGCCAGTATGGCGTGGAGGAAGGACTATCCCTGGGCATTGTCACCAGCATCAGCCAGGACCAGCGGGGTCTCATGTGGTTTGCCACTGAAGACGGCCTCAACCGCTTTGACGGCTATTCCTTCAAAGTCTTTAAATATGACCCGGCCCGGGAGAACAGCCTCACCGGAAACTTCATCCGCAAAGTCTTCACCGATTCCAAGGGAATGGTGTGGGTCTCCTCTCGCCACGGCCTGAACCGCTTCAACGCCAAAGGCGAGGCCTTCGTGCATTACAGTTACCGGGCCGGGGTTATAGGCTCGCTCGCGGGCGATGACATCAGTGACATCGCGGAGTCTAAGTCAGGTAATTTGTGGGTGGCTTCCTACAGAGCCGGGGTGTCTTTCTACCATCGGGGGAAGAACCAGTTCAGGGCTTACCGGAAAAAGGACTTGCCGGGCCTCCCCAGCGATAAAATCATCAGCCTTTTTGAAGACAGCAAAGGATGGCTCTGGATAGGCACCCAGGAAGCCGGCGTGCATGTGTACCAGGTGAAGGAGGGAACCGTGCTGGGCAAAGTTCCGCTTCCCGCCGCAGAAGGTTTAGCCGGAGCCAGCGTGTCCTGCATCTATGAAGACCGGTCGGGGCATGTTTGGCTGGGTGCCTCCACGGGCCTGTATCTCTATGCCGGAGACAACAGAAGTTTTACCGCCTTCCCGGGTTCAGAATACTTCCGGAATAGCAACATCGTCCTTTCGGTTTTAGAGGACAGCAAGGGCATGTTGTGGGTGGGCCTGCAAGATGGCGGGGTGTACCAACTGGATTTGCGCCATTTAAGGAAAAACGGCCCGGAAAAAGCCATCTTCACCGAGGCGCAGGGCAAAGACGGGCGTCCGCTCACCCAGCGGTCGGTGCAGGCCCTTTTTGAAGACAAAGACCAGAACCTGTGGGTAGGCACCTACGGTGATGGTATTAAGATGGTAGCCCGGGAAAATGAGAAGTTCATCAAATTCCGCCTTTCTCAGGACATTTCTGGGAAATCGGCCCCAAACGAGATCCGCTACTACGGCATCTGTACCGATGCGGAAGGCAATCTATGGCTGGGCACCGATGGCAACGGCATCTACAAATGCGATAAAACGGGCAGGATACTCAGCCATTATGCCAGCTCCCAGCCTGGAAAAGGCTTAAGTGACAATGCCATTCTCAGTGCGCTAAAAGACTCCAGACAGAACCTATGGTTCGGCTCCTATGCTAAAGGCTTGTTCCTGTATAAGAAAGAGACCGACTCTTTCCAGAATTTCCAGCATAACCCGGCCAACGTAAGCACCTTAAGCGGCAATGATGTGCGCGCGCTTTTCGAGGATTCAAAGAAAAACCTGTGGGTGGGCACCAACGGCGGCGGTCTGAGCCTGCTGCAACCCGCAGGGCAGGGTTTCAAGAACTTCAATACGGCCAACAGCGGCATTACCTCCAATGACGTGCGGGCCCTTGCCGAGGACAAGGCCGGTCGCCTGTGGATTGGCACCTACGGAGGAGGCTTAAGCTGTTACTCGCCCGGCACCCGGACCTTCAAAAAGTATGCTTACGTTGAAGCGAATGGCCGAAACCCCTCCAGTGAGGTGGTGCTGGCGCTTTTCGTGGACCAGAAGCAAAACCTCTGGATCGGGACGGAAGAAGATGGTCTGTTCAGGTACAACCTGGCTACGAACAAGATACAGCAGTACAGAGAAAAAGACGGCCTGGGAAACAACACCGTTTACGCCATTCAGGCAGACGTCATCGGGAACATCTGGGTGAGTACGAACCGGGGCTTGACCAAAATAGACGCCCAGACCGGGAAGCTGTATAACTATGGGCTTTCTGATGGTTTGCAGAGTGGGAAATTCAACCCGGGCTCGGTACTGGTAAATAGGGAAGAAGGGCTCCTGGGGTTTGGCGGTACCAAAGGCCTTAATCTTTTTTACCCCGGCCAGATCAAGGAGACCGTTTCTGCTCCCCGGGTCCTCATCACTGGGCTGCAGCTTTTCAACAAACCAGGCAGCCAGCAGCAGGAACAGCTCATTGAGGAAAACCAAACCCTCACCTTAAGGCCAGACCAGTCGGTTTTCATGATTGAATTCGGGGCCCTGGACTATGCGCATCCGGCCAAAAACAACTACGCCTACCGGCTGGAAGGCTTTGACAAGGACTGGAACTATGTGGGGCAGCAGCGCTCGGCCACGTACCGGTACCTGAGCCCCGGCACCTACACGTTTCAGGTGAAAGCCTCTAACCAGGAGAACGCCTGGGACCAGGAGTATACGTCTTTGAAAATAGTGGTGTCGCCTCCTTTCTGGCGGACGTACTGGGCGTATTGCCTGTATCTGATTTTGATTATCGCCACGGCGTTTGGGGTTTACACTTTCCTGGCCCGGCAAAAGAAACTCCGCCGGAAGTTAATGATGACTAAGGCGCAAAGCCGCAAAGAGCGCCGCATTGCCCGCGAAAGGCTGAGCTTCTTTACCGAAGTTTCGCACGAGTTCAGAACCCCGCTCACCTTGATGCTGGGTCCGCTGGAGGATCTGGTCAACAAGGAAACCACTTCTGAGGCGGGTAAGAAACTGCAGATGGTGTACCGAAATGCCCACAAACTCCTGACGCTGATCAATAAATTGCTGGATTACCGGAAAGCGGAAGCGGGTAGCCTGGTCCTCAAGGTGCAGGAAGAAGACATAGTGAGCTTCGTGAAAGAGATTTACATTTCTTTCCAAGATATGGCCTCCAAAAAGCAAATTCAGTACGAACTGGAGGTGCCAGAGGCGCCGGTGCCGGTTTGGTTTGACCGCGAGAAGTTGGAGATGGTCTTAAGCAACCTGCTGTCCAATGCTTTCAAATATCTGGGAGAGGGCAACCGCATCACGGTGGCGCTCACCATTGACCACGCCTCCGCCACGGTAGAGGTGAAGGACAGCGGCAGGGGCGTGCCGGTGAGCCAGCAGAAACACATCTTTGACTGGTTTTTCCAGGGAGACCCAGTCACGCCGATGAGTTCGGGACTGGGGTTGGCGCTGGCCAAAAGGCTGGTGCTGTTGCACAAAGGCGATATCTACGTCCAGAGTGAGGAGGGAACCGGGGCTACCTTCGGGTTCAAAATACCTTTGGGCGTGGAGCACCTGGATGCTGCCTCCATGGTGAGCCCCGAGGAGACGCCTCTGTTACCGGAAACCAAGCCGGAAGGGATTCCTGCCTTGCCTGACGTTTTAAGCCTGGATTCTGGAAATCACCCCAAAAAGGGCCAACGGAAGATCCTGATTGTGGAAGACGAGGAAGACATCAGAAAGCTACTGAAATACTATCTGAGCGAGCAATTCCACATTCTGGAGGCCTCTAACGGCAAAGAAGGGTTGGAACTAGCCCTGGCGCACCATCCTAACATCATCATCAGTGACGTGAAGATGCCCGTGATGGACGGCATACAGCTGTGCCGCGAACTGAAGACCAACATCAGAACCAGCCATATTCCGGTGGTACTGCTCACGGCTAGAACCGCCTTCGCCCACCACAAAGAAGGCCTGGATACCGGCGCCGATGCCTACCTGACCAAACCTTTCAGTCCGGAGCTGCTGCAGATCAAGATCAAGAACCTGCTGGAGTCTCAGGAGAAACTGAAGAAGTTTTACCTCAACCTGTTCAACATCAACAGTCCGCAGCCAGAAAAGGAAACCAACTCTGTTGATGAGCAATTCCTGAAACGCATCTATGAGGTCCTGAAAGAAAACCTGGACAATTCTGAATTCAACG
This sequence comes from Rufibacter aurantiacus, assembly GCF_017916345.1. NCBI lineage: Bacteria > Pseudomonadati > Bacteroidota > Cytophagia > Cytophagales > Hymenobacteraceae > Rufibacter > Rufibacter aurantiacus. The sequence continues at coordinate 715,410 of NZ_JAFMSV010000002.1, read as the reverse complement.
TCAATGACCTGGCGGCGGCCCTGAACATGAGCCGGTCCCTGGCTTACAAGAAAATCAAACTTCTGACCGGTGCCTCACCCGTAGAGTACCTCCGCACCCTCAGGCTGCAGGAGTCGGCCAAGCTCCTGAAGACCGGCAAGTATAAGGTGTTTGAGGTGGCCTGCCAGGTGGGCTTCAATGATGATAAGTATTTCCGGCAGTGCTTCTCCAAGGAGTTTGGCTGCACCCCCTCAGAATTTGTTAAAACAGCAGATATATGCTGACACACAGGGGTGTTTTTGATAAAAATACACATATGCCCCCGTTTAAATAATAGTTTGTCACCTCTCTAATGAGGAAGGATGATGTTCCTTTGACATAGAAAAGCAAGCGAAAAGGTGCGCTGCCTGGCAGTTCAGAAAGTGCCGCCGCCTAAGCCTGCAATTCAAGAATTCGCTTAAGGAATTGTCAAACTAACCCATTCTTCCAAATGCTACAAACATTACTCAAAACAAAGAGGTACCTCCTGGTACTACCTCTTCTGCTCTTTCAGATGGGGGTGGCCCTGGCACAAGGCCATACCGTGAAAGGCAAAGTAACCGATGAGACCGGTACAGGCATGCCGGGGGTGACTGTATTGCTGAAGGGAACTTCCACTGCCGCCCCCACCAGTGCAGACGGAACGTACACCATCCAGACCCCGTCTGGCGAGGGAACGCTCGTGTTCTCCTTTATCAGCTACCAGACCCAAGAGGTAGCCATCAATAACCGGACTACCATTGATGTTACCATGAACACCGATGCCAAGGCTTTGGACGAGGTAGTGGTAGTGGGCTACGGTACCCAAAAGAAAGCCACCGTTACTGGGTCTATTTCTGAGGTAGGCGGGGCAGCCATCAATAAAAGCCCTCAGCCAAACGTGTCTAACGCCCTGGCAGGTCGGGTTTCTGGGGTGGTCATCAACAACCGCGGCGGTGAGCCCGGTTATGATGGTGCCGAAGTAAGAGTAAGGGGCCTGGCCACTACTGGTAACAACGATGTACTGATTGTGGTGGACGGCGTTCCCGGCCAGATTGGCGGCCTGGACAGACTAGACCCCAATGACATTGAAAGCATCACCGTGCTGAAAGACGCTTCGGCGGCAGTTTACGGAAACCGGGCCGCAAACGGCGTAATCCTGGTAACTACCAAAAGAGGAACCACCGGTAAGCCAACTGTTTCCTACAGCTACAACCAGGGATTCTCTTCCCCAACCCGCTTGCCTAAGTTCGCTGATGCCGCTACGTATGCCTCTATTCTCAACGAGATTGACTACTACAACAACACCGCCGGTGGGTTGAACCAACGTTATACCCCAGAGGAAATCGAGCTTTTCCGGAACGGTTCAGATCCTTTGAACTACCCCAACACCAACTGGCTGGATGAGGTACTTGATCCTTATGCCCTGCAAAACAGACAGAGTCTTTCTGTAAACGGAGGAACGGAGAACGTGAAGTACTTTGCTTCTTTGGGTACCCTTTCCCAGGACGCCCTTTATAAAGATGGTGCTACCAAGTACAACCAATATAACTTCAGAACCAACCTGGACGCCAACATCACTGAACGGTTCAGTGTGGGGTTGTCTTTGTCAGGCCGCCAGGAAGACAGACAATTTCCTCAGTTTGGCGCCGGCGGAATCTTCTGGCAAACGTACCGCGCCTATCCGTTCATCCCGGCCCGCTATCCTAACGGTCTGCCCTCGCAAGGGGTAGAAGGGGGTATCAACCCGGTGATGATTGTAACCGATGCCGCTGGCCTGAACAAAAACCAACGCCTTATCTTCAACGGAATCCTGAGAGGCCGCTATGACTTCGGCTTCCTGGAGGGACTGTCGGTAGACGGTTTCTACTCTGCAGACAGAGGCCAAAGCTTTACCAAATCCTTTGTGAAGCCTTACCTGGTGTATTCTTATGAAGGCAATGACACCTACAAGCCTATCACCGTTGGTGAGCCGAAAGCTTCCCTGTCACAGATCCAGGAGAATACCAACCTGCTTACGGCCAACATCAAATTGAATTTTGAGCGCCACTTCGGCGACCACGGCATCAACGCCTTTGTGGGCTATGAGCAAAGCAAGAACAGCCTGGAGCATTTAGAGGCTGGCCGCAGAAACTTCCCTACCATCCTTACCCCTGAATTGTCACAGGGTGGAACCGGACCTAATGACAGAAGCAATGGTGGCTGGAGCTGGGTGTTTACCAGAAGAAGTTACCTGGGCCGGGTTGCCTACAACTACAAAGAGAAGTACCTGGCAGAATTGCAGATGCGCGCCGATGGCTCCGCTAACTTCCCTAAGAACAGCCGTTGGGGTTACTTCCCGGGTGTTTCCCTGGGCTGGAGAATCTCTGAGGAGGGATGGTTCAAGAACAGCCTGCCTTTCATGAACGAACTGAAGCTTAGAGCTTCTTATGGTGAGCTTGGAAACGATAACGTAGGCTCCAACCAGTTCATGAACAACTACTCCTTTGACAACCGCTACGTGATTGGCGGAGAGGTGTACCCTGGCCTGAACCTGGTGAAACTAGCCAACCCTAACATCACCTGGGAAGTAGCCCAGAAAACAGACGTAGGGGTGAGCGGTATCTTCCTGAACAACTTCAACTTTGAATTCATCTATTTCCAGCAGAAACGGAAAGATATCCTGGCTAACAGAAACGCATCGGTGCCATTTGTAACCGGTATCGTGAACCCTTGGGGCTCAGATGCGCTGGTGCCTTCTGAGAACATAGGTCAGGTAAACAACAATGGTATAGAGGCCACCTTAGGGTTTGATAAAAATGCCGGTGACTTCAGATACAACATCTCCGGTAACATCACTTACGCCAAGAATAAGATCGTATTCATAGATGAGGCGCCAAGTATCCTTGATTATCAGAGACAAACTGGTGGTCCGATGAATACCTCCCTACTGTACCGTTCTATTGGCATCTTCCGGACTCAGGAAGATCTGGACAAATACCCGCATCCATCCGGAGCCAAATTGGGAGACTTGATCTATGAAGATTACAACAAGGATGGCAAGATCACAGCCGATGACATGGTAAGAACCGATCTGGGCAATATTCCACAGATCACCTACGGTCTGAACCTGGGCGCAGAGTACAAAGCCTTTGACTTCTCGGTTCTCTTCCAGGGCCAGGCCAAAGTAAGACAGTACGTGTTGCCAGATGTAGGACTCAGCGGAAACTTCTTCAGCACCTGGGCAGATAACAGATGGAGCCCAACCAACCCTAACGGTTCTTATCCAAGGGTAGATACCCGTACCGGTTCTGCGGTGAGCGGCGGGCTTTTCCCAAGTGACTTCTGGTTGTACAACACCGCTTTCTTAAGGGTGAAGAACGTTGAGTTAGGCTATACCCTGCCTTCTACTTTACTGTCTAAAATCAAGATTGAGAATGTGCGGGTGTATGCCAACGCTTTCAACCTGGCCACTTTCACCAAGGTGAAGGATTTTGACCCGGAGACCAGCTCAGGGAACGCACAATTCTACCCGCAGCAAAGAATCATCAACCTGGGGGTAAATGTCAAATTCTAATTCCAAGCACATCATGAAACTGAAAATATTTTCTGCCTTTGCCTTAGGATTGGCAATGTGCATGACCTCTTGTAAAGAAGATTTCCTGGAAGTAACGCCTACCGACAGGGTATCTGACGAAGCCATCGTGGGAGATTCAGTCCTCTTCGAGTCCTTCGTGATCAACCGCTACCTGGGCGCCCGGTTACAGGACAAAGAAGCAGACGGAGCGCCTCCGGGCTTTGGCAGGGGCTGGGAATACGCCTTGTGGTCTTCCCTTACAGATGAATCTATCTATAGAAGCGATGATAACACCTGGTTGGTGCAGCGCGGGCAGCTGGCTCCTGAGAATACCGGTATCACAGGTACTTTGTGGGGAAGAAGCTACCGCAGCATAAGAGAGGTGAATTACGCCCTGGCCAACGTGGACAAGGTGCCCATGAGCCAGTCGCACAAGAACCTGCTGGTGGCCGAGCTGAAGTTCATCAGAGCGTTCCGTTACCATGACCTGATCCGTAACTACGGCAAGGTAGTACTGGTGGGAGACAAGGTTTCTCAATTAGGCGAGGATTTCACTGATCCGGCCCTGTTTCAGCGGGCTCCGCTACAGGAGAGTATCGCTTATGCCACCGCGCAGTTAGACCAGGCCGCCGCTGCCTTACCGGCAGAAAACAGCAACAGTTGGCAGAAAGGAAGAGCCACCAAAGGTGCCGCTTTGGCCCTTAAATCCCGCCTGATGCTCTATGCCGCCAGCCCATTGTATACCCAGAACGGAAGCACGGTAACCTGGCCGCAGGCTGCCCAAGCGGCAAAAGACGTGATGGATTTGAATCTGTACACCCTGGATCCGCAGTACGCCAATATGTTCATCAACGAGGCCGGTAGCAGCAAGGAAATCATCTTCGCCCGCTATTACAACCTCAATTCACGCCATACAGCCCTGGAGATTGCCAACGGACCCAATGGGTATGATGGCTGGGGTGGAAACGCGCCTCTGCAGAACCTGGTGGATGCATATGAGATGTCCAACGGAAAGATGATCTCAGACCCAACCTCAGGGTATAATCCGCAGAACCCGTATGCAGACAGGGACCCTCGTTTCTACGCCACCATCCTTTACAATGGGGCGCAATACAGAGGACGGGCCGTGGAGACCTTCACCCCCGGCGGAAAAGACAGCAAGGATGGTCCGTCTAACTGGAATACTTCCCAGACCGGCTATTACCTACGCAAGTTCATGGATGATACTAACCCTATCCAGAACCCCTGGAACGTGGCCGGAAGACAGCCCTGGATTTATTTCCGCATTGCTGAGGTCCTGCTGAACTACGCCGAGGCCCAGAACGAAGCCGTTGGTCCGGATGCCACAGTCTATTCCGCCATCAACATGATCCGTCAGCGCCAGGCAGTGAACATGCCACCACTTCCCGCGGGACTTTCCCAGGCCGAAATGCGCCAACGCATACGCAATGAGCGTCAGGTGGAGTTAGCCTTTGAGGAGCATCGGTTCTATGATGTGCGCCGCTGGATGATCGCCGAACAAACAGAAAACACTCCTGCTTACGGCATGGAGATCACCAGACAGGGTACCAACTTCGTGTTCAACCGCAAGGTAGCCCTGGAAGGCCGTAGTTTCCAGAATAAGCATTACTGGCTGCCTATTCCTAGGGCAGAGATCCAGGCCTCCGGAAATAAATTAGAACAGAACCCGGGCTACTAAGCCTTCAGTAACAGATCTCCCATGGTGCACTTGCGTGGCGCCATGGGAGTCTTTACGCTCATGGTGCAAACCAAAAGGAATTTACTATGCTTACAGCTATACCCCGGGTCTTAAAAGAATCTGCTTTGGTTAAATCTCTCTTCCTCTCCACCCTTTTCGCATTCCTGGGCTGCACCGACGATGGTTCCACCGGGGCAGGGGATGATCCTTCCACCAACGCCTCGGTGAAAGTGACGGCTACCATAGACGTGACCAAGCGGTTCCAGAAGATAGACAACTTTGCCGCCTCAGACGCCTGGTCCTGCCAGTTTGTGGGAAATTGGCCCGAAAACAAGAAGAACGCCATTGCTGACTTGCTGTTCAGTACCGCCTCTGATGCCAACGGACAGCCCAAGGGAATAGGTTTGTCTTTGTGGCGGTTTAACATGGGCGCCGGCAGTACTCAGCAAGGTGAACAAAGCGGGATCAGAGATGAGTGGCGCCGTGCCGAGTCTTTCCTAGACAGTAACGAAAGCTATAACTGGCAGCGCCAAGCCGGGCAGGTTTGGTTCCTGAAAGCCGCCCAGGCCCGCGGCGTAAGTAAGTTCCTGGCTTTCCCCAACAGCCCTACCGTGAACCTTACCCGCAACGGGAAAGCGTATGCCTCCAACGGCAATCCCAACCTTGACCCCGCCAAATTTGAAGCCTTCTCTGATTACCTCGCCGATGTGATCCAGGGCATGCAACGGGTGCATGGCATCACAATGGACTACATCAGCCCGGTGAATGAACCGCAGTGGGACTGGAGCGATGGCGGACAGGAGGGAACCCCTTTCATGAATGAGGATGTGGCCGGCATTGTCCGGGCGCTGAACACCTCCTTGGCCAGAAGAAACCTACCCACTAAAATAGACATAGCGGAAGCCGGCAAGATAGATTACCTCTACCAGCAAGCCGATAAACCCAACCGCGGAAACCAGATTGACGCTTTCTTCTCCAAGAGTTCCCCGCATTACGTGGCAGACTTACCCCACGTGAGCAAGGTGATCTCCGGGCACAGCTATTTTACCACCTCTCCCCATGACCAGGCCGTAGCCAGCCGGAAACAGTTGGCCAGCAAAGTGGCCGAAGTGCCGGGTCTGGAGTTCTGGCAGTCTGAGTACTGCATCCTGGGCGACAATGCCGGCGAGATAGACGGCAACAAGCGCGCCTTGGGCATTGACCCAGCCATTTACCTGGCCCGCGTCATCCATAACGATTTGGTAGTAGCCAATGCCACTGCCTGGCAATGGTGGCTGGCCATCTCGCCCTACAACTACAAAGACGGCCTCATTTACATTGACCAGAACAAAACCGACGGCAATTACTATGACAGCAAGATGCTGTGGGCCCTGGGTAATTACAGTCGCTTCATCCGGCCGGGGGCTGAGCGCGTGGACCTGCAGGTAGCCGGCAATAACAAAGGAAACGATGCCTTGCTGGCCTCAGCTTACCTGGACACGGAGCAGAAGAAGCTTGTGTTGGTGGCCATCAACTCCAGCATTTCTCCTGTGCAGCTGAACATGCAACTAAAAGGTGCCACCCTCCGCAACATCAAGCCCTACGTCACTTCTGACAAGGAGAGCCTGAAGCCAGGTGCCACCTTGGAAAAGCAGGAAGACATCACCCTGGCGCCCCGCTCCATTGTCACCTTCGTGGCCGATGTGCAGCTTTGATAAAGCCAGGATTTAATGCCTGTTTTCAGGAAAACAGCCTCAAAACGGCTCCAGAGGAAAACATCAAATCAAAAGAGACAACTTGAAAGAATAGCATCATTTAATTCCCCTATAAATGAGAAATAGAATTTTACTCGTCTTCTTCACCACGCTGTTGATGTATACCTCGCAGGTATTCGCACAGCAGCCGCGCACCAAGGCGCTCTTCAACGACAACTGGAAATTCCACAAAGGCGACGTAGCCAAAGCCGAGGCGGTTGGTTTCTCTGATGCGCAATGGCGCAGCCTGGACCTGCCGCATGACTGGAGCATTGAAGGGCCTTTCAGCCAGGAATGGGCTAGCGCCACCGGTTATCTGCCGGGCGGCATAGGCTGGTACCGGAAGACCTTCAAAGTGCCCGCTGCCCAACAGAACAAACAACTCTTCCTCTACTTTGACGGGGTTTACAAGAACAGCGAAGTCTGGATCAACGGCCATGCCTTGGGCAAAAGACCTAACGGCTTCACGCCCTTTCAGTACGAGATCACCAAGCACCTGAACAAGACCGGAGACAACGTGGTGGCGGTGAAAGTGGACCATACCCAGTTCGCCGATTCCCGGTGGTATACCGGCTCTGGCATCAACCGGAATGTCTACCTCGTGGCAGTAGAGCCCGTGCACATCAGCCTATGGGGCGTGGCGTTTACTACCCCGGAGGTATCCGCGGCCAAGGCGTTGTCCAACGTGAAAGTATCGGTGACCAATGCTTCCGCCAAAGCAGCCGATGTACAGGTGAAAGCCGAGTTGCTGGACAAAGGAGGCAAGGTGGTGAACCAGGCCCAGAAGCAGGTAAGCGTCACCGGCGGGAAAGAAGCCGAAGCGGCCTTGTCCTTCCAGGTGAACAACCCCAAGCTGTGGTCGGTGGAGCAGCCTGCTTTGTATCAGTTGCGGGTATCTTTGTTCGTGAACGGCAAAAAGACCGATGAGACCGTGGAGCAGGTGGGCTTCAGAAGCATTGCCTTTGATGCGAACAAAGGTTTCTTCCTGAACGGGAAAAACATGAAACTGAAAGGTGTCTGCATCCATGATGATGCCGGCGCTTTGGGCACGGCGGTGCCGGAGGAAGTTTGGGAAAGAAGACTCATCACCCTGAAAGAAGGTGGCGTTAATTCCCTGCGCATGAGCCACAACCCCCACGCCGATTACCTCTATGACCTCTGCGACAAACTGGGCTTCCTGGTACAGGACGAGGCCTTTGACGAATGGGAAACCGGTAAAAACAAATGGATTGCCGGTTGGAACGTAGGCACCCCGGGCAAAGACGGCTACCACGAGCATTTCAAGGAATGGGCCGATAGAGACCTGGCGGAAATGATCCTGCGGAACCGCAACCGGCCTTCTATCATCATGTGGAGCATCGGGAACGAGATTGATTACCCCAATGACCCTTATTCACACGAGGTGCTCAACACGGGCAACAACCCGCAGATTTACGGCAAAGGCTACCAGCCCAACAATCCGCCGGCCAGCCGATTGAGCGAGCTGTCCAGGCATCTGGTGGAGGTGGCGAAAAAGCATGATACTTCCCGGCCTATCACGGCGGCCCTGGCCGGGGTGGTGATGTCCAATTTCACCGATTACCCCAAAGTGCTGGACATTGTAGGCTACAACTACCAGGAGCACCGCTACCCTGAGGACCACGCCAAATACCCAGACAGAATCATTTACGGCAGCGAAAACGGCATGCGCCTGAATGCCTGGGCCGCCGTGGACACGAATGACTATATTTCGGCGCAGTACCTCTGGACCGGTATTGACTATATGGGCGAGGCAGGAAAATGGCCCAGCCGCAGCAACGGCGCCGGTCTGCTGGATCTGGCCGGATTCAAGAAGCCCGAGTATTTCTTCCGGCAAAGCCTGTGGTCAGACAAACCTATGGTGTACATCGGGACCTCTCCGGTTCCTAAGAACCAGGACAACGGCATCTGGAGCCACCGGAGGGCAGACCCCACCTGGAACTGGAAAGCCAACGACAGCGTGCGGGTGAGTTGCTTCACGAACGCCGATGAAGCAGAACTCTTCCTGAACGGCAAATCGCTGGGCAGAAAATCGCTGGCCCAGAGTCCTCAACGCTCGCTATATTGGGACTTTGTGTATGCGCCCGGCGAGTTGATGGCCAAAGCCTACAAGAACGGGAAAGAGGTAAGCCGTGACGTGTTGGTTACCGCCGCCGCCCCCGCCGCCATCCAGGCCAAAGCCGACAAGAAAACCCTGACCGGAAAAGGCGTTGCGCATGTGGAGATCAACGTGGTAGACAAGAACGGCAACCTGGTGTACGGCGCCGAAAACGAGATGACCTTCACGGTAGAAGGACCCGCCAAGATCCTGGGCCTGGAGAACGGCAGCCATTCGGGCCTGGAGAACTACCAGTCTGAGAAGCGGAAAGTGCTGCGCGGGAAACTGCTTGCCTACGTGCAGGCAACCCAAAAACCCGGAAAAGTCAAGGTCACCATCCAGTCGCCCGGCCTGACGCCTCAAACGGTAGAGTTTACGGTAAAACAGGCCCAAAACGGAATGTCAGGTGGCGCCAGTTCAGCATCGGTGAAATAAAGATTGCGAGATTAAGGCCAGGAATTCTGTCCATTTAACAGCGTGGGAGGCTCTATCCAAAAGAGATTCCCCAACCATAGAAGTACCTATTTACAACTCATTTTTACAAAATTGCCCATGATACGCACGCGAAAGTTACTCGCTCTTTGTCTCCTCTTCCTGTCACAGTTCGCGGTGGCACGGCAAGGGGTCAACGAATGGGAAAACCCCAAGGTGTACGAGCGGAACAAGGAGAAACCCCACGTGGACTTCATGCTGTACGCCAACGCCGCAGACGCCCGTAAAAACGATTACAGCACGTCTCCCTACCATCAGTCCCTCAACGGAACCTGGAAGTTCTCCGTCGTGAAATCAGTGGCTGAGCGGCCTCAGGATTTCTACAAGCCTGGCTTCGATGACAGTAAGTGGGCCAACATTCAGGTGCCGTCTAACTGGGAGCTGCAGGGCTTCGATATTCCCATCTATACGAACCTGAAGTACCCTTTCCCGCCCAAGCCGCCGTACATCGACCAAACCTATAATCCGGTAGGAACCTACCGCCGCAATTTCACCCTGCCCGCCGCCTGGAACGGGCAGGAAGTGATGCTGAACTTCGGGTCTATCTCCGGGTACGCGCGGGCGTTTGTGAACGGCCAGGAAGTGGGCATGACCAAAGCCGCCAAATCGCCAGCGGAGTTCAACGTGACCCGGTTCCTGAAACCCGGCGAAAACCAACTGGCGGTGCAGGTGTTCCGCTGGCACGACGGCAGCTATCTGGAAGACCAGGATTTCTGGCGCCTGAGCGGTCTGGAGCGCAACGTGTACCTGCAGGCCCTGCCCAAACTCACCGTCTGGGATTTCTTCCTGAAACCCGATCTGGACAACACCTACAAAAACGGGTTGTTCAGCGCTGAGGTAGACCTGCGCAAGTTCGCCGGCAAGACCGCAGACAAAGCCACTGTGCTTTTGGAGCTGTTTGACAAAAACAACGCGAAAACGTTCTCCCAGGAAAAGAGCATCAGCACGAAAGGAACCGGTAAGCTGCAACTCAAATTCAACGGCACCCTCAACAACGTGCTCACCTGGAACGCCGAACAGCCCAACCTCTATGACTGCGTGATCACCCTCAAAGACGCCAACGGCAAAACCATAGGCGTAACCGGCAGCAAAGTGGGTTTCCGCAAGGTGGAGCTGAAGAATTCGCAGATGCTGGTGAACGGCGTGCCCGTGCTGTTCAAAGGCGTGAACCGCCACGAGCATGACGAGGTGAACGGCCGCACCCTAAGCCGGGAGTCCATGGTGAAAGACATCGAGTTGATGAAGCTCTACAACGTCAACGCCGTTCGCACCAGCCATTACCCCAACGATCCCCTGTGGTACAAACTCTGCGATGAGTACGGCCTGTACCTGGTAGACGAAGCCAACATCGAGAGCCACGGCATGGGCGCCGAGTGGCAAGGTAAATTCGATAAAAGCAAGCACCCGGCCTACCTGCCGGAGTGGGCTCCCGCGCACATTGACCGCATTGAACGCCTGCTGGAGCGCGACAAAAACCACGCCTCGGTGGTCATCTGGAGCATGGGCAACGAGTGTGGCAACGGCCAGGTTTTCCATGACGCCTACAAGTGGATCAAGACCCGCGACAACTCCCGCCTGATCATGTTTGAACAGGCCGGCGAAGACTGGAACACCGACATTGTGGGGCCCATGTACCCCAACATCAAGGACATGAAATCCTACGCTGCCGCTAAAAAGGAGCGCCCTTACATCATGTGCGAGTACTCGCACGCCATGGGTAACAGCAACGGTAACTTCCAGGAGTACTGGGACATCATCAACAGCAGCAAGCACATGCAGGGCGGCTTCATCTGGGACTGGGTAGACCAGGGCATCAAAACCAAGAACGACAAAGGCGAAACCTTCTGGGCCTACGGCGGAGACCTGGGCAGCGACCACCTGTACAACGACGAGAACTTCTGCGCCAATGGGGTGGTATCGGCTAACCGTACGCCCAAACCGGGCCTGAACGAGGTAAAAAAAGTGTACGCCGGCGTGCAGTTCAACGCCAAAGACGCCCGCAAAGGCGTGATCACCGTGACCAACCAGTACGGCTTCACCGACCTGAACCAGATCGCCTTCAGGTACCAACTGATCAAAAACGGGGTGGTGCAGAAAGAAGGCGATTTTGCGGTGACGGCGGCTCCGCTGCAAACCAAGGAGGTGACCTTGCCTTTGCCGGCTTTCAATCCGCAACCGGGCGAGGAGTATTTCGTGAATGTGTTCGCCTACACCAAAAACGCCAGTGCGTTTGTGCCGGTCGGCCATGAGGTAACCCGCGACCAGTTTGCCATCAATGAGAAAGCCTATTTCACCAAAGCCACTGCCGAGGGGAAACTGAAAACCAAAGCCAAAGGCGACAAGCTCACCTTCACCTCAGGTAACGTGTCTGGCGAGTTTGACCTGAAGACCGGGAAACTGGCCTCTTTTCAGAAAAACGGCCTTAGAACGATAGAGAAATTCCCGGAGCCCTACTTCTGGCGCGCCGCCACTGACAACGACTTCGGGAACAACATGCCGGAGAAACTGGCGGCCTGGCGCAACGCCCACCAGAACATGAAAGTGGTCAGCGTGGAGGTGGGCAAGCGCCTAACCCAGGGTCAGCCTCTCAAAGTGGTGTACGCGCTTACCGACAAGCAGATTCCTTACACCGTGGACTACCTCATCCAGAACGACGGCTCGGTGCAGGTGACCGCTTCTATAGACATGACCGGAATTGAGATGCCTGAGTTACCCCGCTTCGGGATGCGCCTGCAACTGGATGACAAATACGAGAACCTGCAGTACTACGGCCGCGGACCCTGGGAAAACTACAGCGACCGTAAGTTCTCCTCACTTGTGGGTCTGTACAAAGACAAGGTAGAAAACCAGTACTACCAATTCTACATCAGGCCGCAGGAAAGCGGAAACAAAACCGATGTGCGCTGGGTGGAACTCACCAACAACGCCGGCAACGGCATTGTGGTGGAAGGCCTGCAGCCCATCAACTTCACCGCCCTGAACTACCTGGCCGAGGACATTGACGAAGGTCCTAAAAAGATCAACCGCCACCCGGTAGACCTGAAGAAGCAGGATTTCGTGAGCCTGCACATTGACTTGGCGCAAAGAGGCCTAGGCGGTGATGACAGCTGGGGACGTCTGCCGCACGACCCTTACCGGTTAACGGAGAAGAAATACACCTACAGCTACGTCATCCGGCCTGTTACCAAGGAAACGTCCAAGCTGACCATCAAATGAGAAGGTTGAAAGGGTGCCTTTTCCTTTTACTGTGGCTGGCGGGGAGTACCTCCCTGCCAGCGCAGAAGAAGGAGCATTCATCGGGGAAAACACAGCGGCTTGAGTTAGCCCAAGGGTAGGTTCATCCGCTCAGCAGTGATTCATGGTTGGTCATTTACATACATTCATAAAAGCTTTTTCCCATTTCCTCGCCGTGGCGTTGGTGCTGGGTGCCCTTTCCTGCCGATTTTCCAAAAACGCCGCTGAAACGAAAGGCAGTGATGTGAAGATTACCCACGTGTCTGACGGTTGGGCGAATAACTCCGTGAACGTGGTGGCCTTCCGGAAAAACTCGCTGGTCACCTTTAAAGATACGCAGTACACCGCCTGGTATGCCGCCGACCGCTCGGTGATGCTGGCCAAACGCAAAAGCGGGGCCGCTACCTGGGAGATCCAGAAAACCAGCTTCAAAGGCAACACCGCCGATGCCCACAACACCATCAGCATTATGGTAGACGGCAAGGGTTTCCTGCACCTTTCCTGGGACCACCACAACAACCCGCTCAATTACGCCCGCAGCGTGCGCCCCGGCGCCCTGCAGATGACCGAGAAAATGCCCATGACGGGCCAGCGCGAAAAAGTGGTCTCTTACCCTGAGTTCTACCGATTGCCCAACGGCAACCTCCTGTTCTTCTACCGCGACGGCGGCTCGGGCCAAGGTAACCTGGTCATCAACGGCTATGACACCAACACGCAGGAATGGACGCAACAGCACAGCAACCTCATCAATGGCGAGGGGAAGCGCAACGCCTACTGGCAAGCCTACCTGGACAAGAAAGGCACCCTCCACGTGTCCTGGGTGTGGCGCGAGAGCCCCGATGTAGCCAGTAACCATGACCTGGCCTATGCCCGCTCACTTGACGGCGGCAAGACCTGGGAGAAATCCACCGGCGAAAAGTACACTCTGCCCATCACCGAAGCCACCGCCGAAAAAGCCCTGGTGATTCCGCAGAACAGCGAACTCATCAACCAGACCTCCATGGCTGCTGATGAGGAGGGGAACCCCTTCATCGCCACGTACTGGCGGGAGGCGGGATCTACCATTCCGCAGTACCATCTGGTGTACCACACCGGCAAGACCTGGCAAAAACTGGCGCTGGATTTCCGGGAAACGCCTTTCAGCCTGAGTGGGGTGGGCACCAAACGCATTCCCATCGCGCGGCCGCAGATCATGGTGAAAAACGCCGGCGAGAAAGCATCGGTGCTCCTGATTTTCCGGGACGAGGAGCGGGGCTGCAAAGCCTCGGCGCTGGTCATCAATAGAATGTCAGACCCTAAATGGATTATTCAGGATTTAACCCCGGAATCACTGGGTTCCTGGGAGCCCACCTATGACACCGAACTCTGGAAGGATAAGCAGATCCTGAACCTGTTCGTGCAGAAAGTAGACCAGGTAGACGGGGAGGGACAGGCCAAGATCGCGCCGCAGCCCATCCAAGTGGTGGAGTGGAAGCCGAAGTTTTAAGCCTGTTTTCCGAAAAGTATAGATAAACCGGGGCTGTTCCCCGCATGGAATAAGCATGATTCAAAAGAACACCATTTTAACGCTGTTGCTGCTCTTGGGCACCTGGGCTACCTCTGGGGTGGCCAAGCACAGGCACCCTTTGCTGCCGGCCTCCAAAAAAGAAGTAGCCGACCAACTGAATAAAGCCAACGCCTACTGGCAGAGCACCAACCCCACGCCCGGTTGGGCTTTCTGGGATGTGGCCGCCTACCACACGGGCAACATGGAAGCCTATAAAATCACCAAAAACGAAGCTTACCGCCAGTACTCCGAGGTCTGGGCCGAGCAGAACCAGTGGATGGGCGCCAAGTCAACCAGCAAAGCTGATTGGAAATACTCCTACGGCGAGAAAGACGACTACGTGCTGTTCGGGGACTGGCAGATCTGTTTCCAGACCTACATTGACCTTTACTGCCTGGATGGCGCCAATGACGACCGCAAAATCGCCCGCGCCCGCGAGGTCATGGAATACCAGATGGGCACGCCCCAAAACGATTACTGGTGGTGGGCCGATGGCCTCTATATGGTGATGCCCGTCATGACCAAACTGTACCGGGTCACCGGAAACAAACAGTACCTGGAGAAACTGCACGACTACCTGAGCTATGCCAACTCCATCATGTATGACGAAGAGGAGAAACTCTACTACCGCGATGCCAAGTACGTCTACCCCAAACACAAAAGCGCCAACGGCAAAAAGGATTTCTGGGCCCGCGGTGACGGTTGGGTGTTTGCCGGTTTAGCCAAGGTTCTGCAGGATCTGCCCAGAAAAGACCCGCACCGCAAAGAGTACGAGCAGCGCTTTAAAGACATGGCCAGCGCCATCGCCCGCTCGCAGAGACCCGAAGGCTACTGGACCAGAAGCATCCTGGACCCGGCGCACGCGCCCGGACCGGAGACCAGCGGCACTGCCTTCTTCACCTACGGTTTCCTGTGGGGCATCAACAACGGTCTGCTGGACAAAAAAGAATACCTGCCCGGGGCGGCCAAAGGCTACTATTACCTGACCAACACCGCGTTGCAGCCCAACGGCAAGATCGGCTACGTGCAACCCATCGGGGAGAGAGCCATCCCCGGGCAAGTGGTAGACGTGAACTCCACCACCGGTTTCGGGGTAGGGGCCTTCCTGCTGGCTGCCTCGGAGATGTACCGGCTGCTGGATTAGGTAAATCCCAGGTAGCGTGTTTTAACCCCGATTTCCTGAAAACAGCTCTAAAACGGCTTTGCTGGAAATACCTGATGAACCAAGAGATCAAAAGAATCAAACATATTAACTCCATGCGGTACCGTGCCAGTGTTCTTCTGCTGATTGTCTCCATGTTGTTCAGTACCCATCTGTGGGCGCAGTCAGAGACGAATCCTGCAAAGGCGGGAGCGGGCCGGAAAACCTTCCAGGTCATCAACCCTGACTTCAAGACCAGTCCGCACACGGGCATGACCCGCCAGCACTGGAAAGACGCGGCGCACTACCTGCTGGAGGGCGCGTTCCAGTACGTGAAGACCGTGGAGGACCCTATGGTGTTCCCCAAGCAACCCGGCAAAAGCTACCCGCTCGACGGCGTTCATACGCCCACCGAGATGCTGGAAGGCCTCTGCCGCACCCTGTTTGTGGCGGTGCCCCTGCTCAAGGAAAACCCCAACCTGCAAATCAACGGCATAAAAGTAGCCGACTATTACCGGCGCCAACTGGTGAAACTGACTGAGCCCACCAGTCCTACCTATGTGAAACCACGGGCAGCTGATGGCGGACCGAGCCAGATTCTGGTGGAGTTCGGCGGATTGGCAGTGTCATTGTTCTATGCTCCGGAAGTTCTCTGGAAGCCGTTGACCGCTCCCCAAAAAGAGGCTTTGGCTAAGACCATGCTCAGCTACGGCGATGGTCCTACCGTGGGTTCCAACTGGCGGTTCTTCAACATCTTCGTGCTGAGTTTCTTCAAGGAGCAGGGCTACGGGGTAAACGAGAAGCTGATGCTCGAATACCTGGATCAATCGCTGGAGCAGTACCGCGGCCAGGGCTGGTACCATGACAGCCCTGCCTACGACTACTACAGCATGTGGGCCTTCCAGATGTATGGACCGCTTTGGTCAGAGTTCTTCGGGAAGAAGCATTACCCCGAATACGCCGCCCGTTTCTTGGCCAATTTCAAGGAACTGGATGAAAACTACCCGTACCTGTTCAGCCGCGACGGCAAGATGATCATGTGGGGCCGCAGCATCGCTTACCGCTTTGCCGCCGTGGTGCCCTTTCCACTTATGAGCCTGGTGCAGGAAACCGGCACCAATTACGGCTGGATGCGCCGGATCGCCTCGGGCACCCTACTCCAGTTCCTGCAGAACCCTGATTTCATGGCCGCCGATCACATTCCCACGTTGGGTTTCTACGGCGCCTATGAACCGGCCGTGCAGATCTATAGCGCCCGCGCCAGCGCCTTCTGGATGGGCAAAGCGTTTCTGGGTTTGCTCGTGCCCGAAGGCAATCCGTTCTGGACCGCCGTGGAAAACGAGGGCGCCTGGGAGAAAGAACTGACCAAAGGAAAGGTCTACAACAAGTTTCAGGAGGGTTCCAAGATCCTCATCACCGATTACCCCAACCTCAGGGCTTCTGAGGTCCGGGCCTGGTGCCATGAAACGGTCGCCAAAGACTGGCAATTGTTCCGGTCCACCGAGAACTACAACCGCCTTTCCTACCACAGTGCTTTCCCCTGGCAGGCCGATGGCCCCAACGGCGAGGTGGCCATGAACTACGTGGTCAAAAATAAGAAGAACCAGTGGGAGGCCTTCCGGCTCTACACCTTCAAAAAGTTTGAGAACGGCATCTATTACCGCGATGTGGTGCTGGAGACCGACGAGAATGTTCGCTTCAGCTTAGCAGATATTCCCTTGCCCAACGGCATCCTGCGGGTAGACCGGAACCTGAGCAAAGAGGCGGTGCAGGTGCGACTGGGCCACTACGCGTTGCCGCAGAAAAACGGACCCAGCAAAAAAGAAACCCGCCAGGTGAAAGGCCACCAGGTGCAGATCATTGACAACGGCGAGTACCAACTGGCCATGGTCTCGCTCAAAGGTTGGGACGGTCTGGAAAACCTAAACACCACCGGTCTGCACCCCGAAAGCCAGGAAAGCACGCTCCTGAACGCCACCGATAACTTCCAACCCGGGCAAAAGGCAGACCCCTATGTAATCCTCATGCTCTGGAAGAAATCCGGGGAGAAATGGACCGAAGACGAGTTGGTGCCCGTGCAGAAAATTGAGCATTCTTCTAAGGACCAAAGCATCACGGTCTCCTTCAGAAAAGGCGAGAAGAAGATTGTGCGGTTTGATTAGATCATCACAGAACTAGAAAACAAAAGCTTGCGGCCCTCGGGCGAAGCACCTCATCATAAGTTTACAGAAGTACAACCATGGTTCAAGACATCATCACCACCTTTCAGAAACTCTACAACCAGGAGCCCATCGTGATCCGCTCGGCGGGCCGGGTGAACCTCATCGGGGAGCACACCGACTACAACGAGGGCTTCGTATTGCCCGCCGCCATCGACAGGGAGCTCTACTTCGCCATCGCCCCGAACGGGACCACCTCTATGCGGGCCTATTCTTTTGACCTGCACGAGAGGGGTACCTTCAACCTGGAACAGGTGGCACCCACCCAGACCGCCTGGGCCAATTACCTCCTGGGCGTGGTGGCGCAGTTCCAGAAAGCGGGGCACACGGTGCCGGGCTTTGACCTGGTGTTCGGGGGCAACATCCCCATGGGCGCGGGGCTTTCCTCCTCGGCGGCAGTGGAATGCGGCCTGGCGTACGCGCTCAATCATCTCTTCGGTTATGGACTGGAGAAGATGGAACTGGTGAAGATGGCCCAGAAGGCCGAGCACGAGTACGCCGGGGTGATGTGCGGCATCATGGACCAGTTCGCCAGCATGTTCGGGAAGCGCAACCACGTCATAAGACTGAACTGCCGCTCCTTGGAGTACCAGTACTTTCCCTTTGACATGCGGGACTACCGCCTCGTGCTCTGCGACACGCAGGTGAAGCACTCGCTGGCCTCCAGTGAATACAACACCCGCCGTCAGGAATGCGAAACCGGCGTGGCCCTGCTGCAGAAACACTACCCACAGGTGAATAGCCTCCGCGATGTATCCCTGGAAATGCTGGAGGAGCACAAAGACGAGTTTAACCCCGTGGTGTACCGCCGCTGCACTTACGTGGTGCAGGAGAACCTGCGGGTGGAGCAGGCCTGCCTTGACCTGGAGCGTGGTGATCTGAAAGCCTTCGGGCAGAAGATGTTCGCCTCACACCAGGGCCTGCAGCACGACTACGAGGTGAGCTGCCCCGAGCTGGACTTCCTGGCCCAGGTGGCGCGAGGGTGCGAAGGCGTGTTGGGTGCCCGCATGATGGGCGGCGGCTTCGGGGGTTGCACCATCAACCTGGTGAGACTGTCCGGACTGGAGAAGTTCACCGAGACCGTAGAGAAAGCCTACCTGCAGCAATTCAACCGTTCGCTGCCCATCTACATCGCCCGCATTGTGGACGGCACTGGTTTGGTGCAGACCGCCAAACCCGAGGCCACCGGCAGAGAGGCCGAGTGGACCCGCTAGTTTCAGGCCCATTTTCAGAAAAACAGGCTTGAAATCCGGCAATATTACCTCAATCACCCAAACAGAACCTATGACAACCTTCGATATCACCGAGCACTCGCACCGCCGCTTCAACCCGCTGTTAGGGGAGTGGGTGCTGGTCTCGCCGCACCGTTCCAAGCGCCCCTGGCAGGGCCAGCAGGAGTCTACCGAGCAGGACACCCGCCCCGCCTACGACCCCACCTGCTACCTCTGCCCGGGGAACGTGCGCGCCAACGGCGAGACCAACCCCCAGTACCCCTCCACCTTCGTCTTCACCAACGACTTCGCCGCCCTGCAGGCTGACAGCCCCTCGGGCTCCTTCACTACAGGAGGCCTGCTGCAGGCCCAGAGCGAGCGCGGCATCTGCAAGGTCATCTGCTTCTCGCCCCGCCACGACCTGACCCTCTCGGACATGGAGACCGCCGAGATCAAAAAAGTCGTGGACCTGTGGCAGGCGCAGTACCTGGAGCTGGGCGCCATGGAGGAGATCTCCTACGTGCAGATCTTCGAGAACAAGGGCTCTGTGATGGGCAGCAGCAACCCCCACCCGCACGGGCAGATCTGGGCCCAGTCCTCCGTGCCCGGCGACCCGGCGCAGGAGACGGTGCAGCAGGAGAATTACTTCCAGGAAAACGGCCGCAGCCTCCTCTCCGATTACCTCGCCCTGGAACTGGAGGAGCACACCCGCATCGTGGCACAGAACGGGCACTTCGTGGCGCTGGTGCCTTTCTGGGCCGTGTGGCCCTTCGAGACCCTCGTCATCCCCCGCCGCCACTTCGGGCACCTGGGGGAGATCTCGGAAGACGAGAAGCTCGCCTACGCCGACATCATGAAGCGGCTCTCCTCAGTGTACGACCGGCTGTTCCAGACCTCCTTCCCGTACTCGGCGGGCATCCACCAGGCGCCCACCGACGGCAAGGACTACCCCGGCTGGCACCTGCACATGCACTTCTACCCGCCGCTGCTCAGGTCGGCCTCGGTGAAGAAGTTCATGGTCGGCTACGAGCTCATGGCCGAGCCCCAGCGCGACATCACCCCCGAGAACGCCGCCGAACGCCTCAGGGCCCTGCTGTAGGCTGCCGTCGGGATTTAGATAAAAATGAAAAGACCAGGATGAAGTACAGAAAGAAGTTACAAGTGAAGGGCAAGTATATTTTAATGGCAGTCGTGTGGTTGGCCGTAGTGGCCTGTTCACCCGCTCCCCTGCAGAGAACAGGGAAGCAGGGAGGCGGCTGGCAAACGCTCTTCAACGGCAAGGATCTGAAAGACTGGACCGTGAAGATTCACCACCATGAAGTGGGCGACAATTATGCCCAGACTTTCCGGGTGAAGGACAGTGTGTTGCAGGTGAACTATGATGACTACGGAACCTTTAATGAACGCTACGGGCACCTGTTTTACAAAGCTCCGTTCTCTTCTTTCCACCTGAAATGGGAGTACCGCTTCACCCACCAGTGGTTGAAAGATGCGCCTTCCTACACCTACCGGAACAGCGGCATTATGTTCCATTCACAGAGCCCGCAGTCCATTCTGAAAGAACAGGATTGGCCTATCTCCGTGGAGTTTCAGCTGCTGGCGGACGCCGGAGACGGCAAACCCCGCCCCACCGGGAATATGTGCTCCCCGGGTACCGATGTGGTATACGAGGGCAAAATAGATGACCGGCACTGCATCAACTCTTCCTCGGCTACCTATGCGTGGGATCAGTGGGTGAAAGCCGAACTGATTGTACTGGGAGATTCCTTGGTGACGCACCTCATCAACGGTGACACGGTGCTGCAGTATACCCGTCCGCAGATCGGGGGAGGGGTAGCCAACAACTATGACCCCAAAGTAAAGCAGGATGGCGAGCGCCTGACACAGGGCTACATAGGCCTCCAGAGCGAAGGCCAGGGAATTGAATTCAAGGATATCAAGATCAAGCGATTAGACTAGGAAAGAACGCTGCAGGACGGGAGGTTCATGCCGTTTTTAAGGGTGTTTTCCCCAAATGAGACTTAAACCTGAATAGCAGATTATTTTATGCGCCATAAAGATTGAACCGATGTAACAGCCACCAATAAGTATCCCCCAGAAATAACCGGATGCGGCAGGTACTTTTCCCTCGGGAAAAAGAGGAGGAAGATGCCGGCATCAAAAGCTTACCCTTTACCATTAACTTACCAGTAATAATGAATCAAACCAGGTCTAAACTTTACATACTGCTTCTCTTGCTTCTGCTCAGCCTCACCGGACAGGCCCAGCAGCTCAACGGGAAGCCTGGCACCTTTACCGTCGGGAACAAGGAGTTCCTGCTCAACGGCAAGCCCTTCGTGATTAGGGCGGCGGAGCTGCATTACCCCCGTATCCCGCGTGAGTACTGGGAGCACCGCATCAAGCTCAGCAAGGCCATGGGCATGAACACCATCTGTATCTACCTGTTCTGGAACCTGCACGAGCAGCAACCGGGCCAGTATGATTTCAAAGGCCAGAACGACGTGGCCGAGTTCGTGAAACTGGCCCAGAAAAACGGCATGTACTGCATTGTGCGGCCCGGCCCGTACGTGTGCGCCGAGTGGGACATGGGCGGCCTGCCCTGGTGGCTCTTGAAGAAACAGGACGCTCAGGTGCGCACCCTGCAGGACCCCTACTTCATGGACCGCACCAAGCTGTTCCTGAAAGAGGCGGCCAAACAGCTGGCTCCGCTGCAGATCCAGAACGGCGGGAACATTCTCATGGTGCAGGTGGAGAACGAGTACGCCACCTTCGGCGACGAGCAGGCCTACATGGAGGCTACCCGCGATGCCGTACGTGAGGCCGGTTTTGACAAGGTGCAGCTTTTCCGCTGCGACTGGCCCTCCAACTTCAACAAGTACAAACTGGAAGGAGTGGCCACCACCCTCAACTTCGGGGCGGGCACCAACGTGGAGGAGGCCTTCAAAACCTTCAAGGAGCTGAACCCCACCGCGCCGCTGATGTGTAGCGAGTACTGGTCCGGCTGGTTTGACCACTGGGGCCGTCCGCACGAGACCCGTTCGGTGAGCAGCTTCATCGGCAGTCTGAAAGACATGATGGACCGCCGGATTTCCTTCAGTCTCTACATGGCCCACGGCGGAACCACCTTCGGGCAGTGGGGCGGGGCCAACGCGCCACCCTACTCGGCCATGGCCACTTCCTATGATTACAACGCGCCGGTAGGCGAGCAGGGCAACACCACTGAGAAATTTTTCGCCGTGCGCGACCTGCTCAAGAACTACCTGCAGGAAGGCGAGACACTGGGCGAAATCCCCACGGCTAAACCCATCATCGAGATCCCCGCTTTCAACCTGACCAGGAGTGCGGCCCTGTTCTCTAACCTACCAGCTGCCAGGAAAACCGAGAAAATCCAGCCCATGGAGAACTTCGACCAAGGCTGGGGCCGCATCCTGTACCGCACCACCCTGCCGGCCTCGGCTTCCGGGCAGAAGCTGGTGATCACTGAGGTGCATGACTGGGCCAACGTGTTCGTGAACGGGAAGTCCATCGGTAAGCTGGACCGGCGCCGGGGCGAGAACACCGTGACGCTGCCCGCCTTCCAGGGAGATGCGCAGCTGGACATCCTGATTGAAGCCACCGGCCGGGTGAACTACGGCAAGGCCATCATCGACCGAAAAGGCATCACCGAAAAAGTGGAACTGAACGACGGCCGGAAGAACACTGAACTCAAAAACTGGCTTGTCTACAACTTCCCCGTGGATTATAAATTCCAGAAGAAAGCGAAGTTCAGGAAAGGCACCGCAGAGGGCCCGGCTTGGTACCGGGGCACGTTTGAGCTGAATGAGACCGGCGACTCGTTCCTGGACGTGAGCAAGTGGGGCAAAGGCATGGTGTGGGTGAACGGGCAGAATCTGGGCCGTTTCTGGGAAATCGGGCCGCAACAGACGCTGTTTGTGCCGGGCGTATGGCTGAAGAAAGGCCGCAACGAGGTGGTAGTGCTGGACGTGGACCAACCGGAGGCGACCACCATCACGGGCTTGAAAGAGCCTATCCTGGACCAGCTTCGGGCCGAGGAGTCTCTGACGCACCGCGCCAAAGGGCAGACCCTGGACCTAGAAGGGGAGAAGGCGATGGCCACGGGCTCGTTCCCGGCGGGCAGCGCCTGGCAGGAAGTGAAATTTGATAAGGCCGTGCAGGGACGCTACCTCTGCTTCGAGGCCCTGTCTTCGCAGAAATCCGATGATCCTTATTCCTCTATCGCGGAGCTGGAGCTGGTGGACGAGAAGGGGAACCCGATTTCCCGCCTGAAATGGAAAGCCGTCTACGCCGACAGCGAGGAGGTGACCGGCGCCAACAACGCCGCCGACAAGGTCTACGACCAGCAGGAATCCACCTTCTGGCACACCCAGTACTCCGGCGATAAACCCAAGCACCCGCACCAGCTGGTGATTGACCTGGGCGAGAACGTGACCGTGAAAGGCCTGCGCTACTTGCCCCGGTCAGACAAAAACACGGGCGGCATGATAAAAGACTACCGCATCTATCTCAAGACTAGCCCCTTTAAAATGTAAGACACTATGAAAATGCCCCGAAGGGAAGGCTGGCCGGCTTTCTCTTCGGGCTTTCCTGTTTCAGAGAGGTTTCAATAAAAATAAGTTATAAACCGCTTCGTCTGGGCTGGATGTCACTTTCCCAGATGAAGCATTTCTTAAGAACTCCACCACCACATGAACAAACAACTTTCCAGAAACCTGGCGAAAAACTGGGCGGCCTTTTGCCTGGCCATCGGGGTATTGGGCTCAGCCTGCTCTCCGCAGGTGGTAAAAAAATCCGGGTCTGAGCAAACGGGGGCAGAACAGAGTGCCCCGCAGGAGAAGTACAGCGGGTATCTCTTCACGTACTTTACCGGCAATGACAAAAGCGAAGAGGCCATCCGGTTTGCGGTCAGTCCAGACGGCTATCATTACCGCGCGCTCAACGGCAATAAACCCATCATCTCTTCAACCCAGATCAGCTCCACCGGTGGCGTGCGTGATCCGCATATCCTGCGCGGCGCCGACGGCAAAACCTTTTACATGGTGGTGACCGACATGGTATCTGCCAACGGTTGGAGCTCTAACCGGGCCATGGTGTTGCTCAAATCCACGGACCTGATCAACTGGACCTCCAGCGTGGTAAACATCCAAAAGAGATTTGCCGGGAACGAGAAACTGCTGCGCGTGTGGGCCCCGCAGACCATCTATGACCCCGAGGCCAAAAAGTACATGGTCTACTTCTCCATGAAGCACGGCGACGACCCCGATAAAATATATTACGCCTACGCCAACCAGGATTTTACCGATCTGGAAAGTGAGCCCAAGCAACTGTTTTTCAGCCCCACCAACGGCGCGGCCATTGACGGAGACATCGTGCTGAAAGACGGCAAATACCACTTGTTCTTCAAAACCGAAGGCGAGGGTTCGGGCATTAAGATCGCGGTGTCTGATAAACTGACCGGCGGCTACGTGTTGCAGGACAAATATGTGCAGCAGACCAAAGACCCCGTAGAAGGGGCTGGTGTGTTCAAACTTATCAATGAACCCGGCTACATCCTGATGTACGATGTGTACACCAAAGGCCGTTACCAGTTTACCAAAACCACCGACCTGCAGAACTTCACGGTAGTGGACACGGAGGTGTCCATGAACTTCCATCCGCGCCATGGTACCGTCATTCCCATCACCACCAGAGAATACGAGGCTTTGGTTTCCAAGTGGCTGACGGCAGAAGAAGTGCTGCTTACCGCCAAAGCGCCCGAGCTGAAGCGGTTCAACGTGGCCTTGGACTCCGCTAAAAGAACCCTGCATCTACCGGTAAAACCCGGTACAAACCTGGCTTCCTTTAAACCGCAGTTCGATTCTTTTCCGGGCGTGACTGTTTCTCCTTCTGCGGCCGATTTTTCAAAAGGAGGTGTAAACTACACGGTGGAAATTAAAGGGAAACAACCCCAGACGTTTGCCGCTACTACCCGCGAAGACCATAACCCGGTACTGGATGGCTTCTTCGCCGATCCAGACATCATTTACGCAGAAAAGACCGGCAAATACTACATCTATCCTACCAGCGACGGGTTCAACGGCTGGTCGGGGACCTACTTCAAGACCTTCTCGTCTACTGATCTGGTGAACTGGAAAGATGAAGGCGTGATCCTGGATTTGCCCAAAGACGTGAGCTGGGGAAAAAGAAACGCCTGGGCTCCGGCCATCATCGAGAAGAAAGTAAATGGCCAGTATAAGTACTTCTATTACTTCACGGCGGCCCAGAAGGTAGGCGTAGCCGTATCGGATAGCCCCACCGGCCCCTTCGTGGATTCAGGGAAACCGCTGGTAGATAAACTTCCGCCAGGCGTGAAAGGCGGCCAGCAGATTGACCCCGATGTGTTCACTGACCCGAAGACCGGCAAGAGCTACCTGTACTGGGGGAACGGCTACATGGCCGGGGCCGAGCTGAACGCCGATATGGTGTCTATCAAACCTGAGACCATCAAAGTCCTGACCCCAGATAACACCTTTAGAGAGGGAACGCACGTGCTCTTCCGCAAGGGCACCTACTATTTCCTGTGGTCAGAAGACGATACCCGCAGCGAGAACTACCGGGTACGGTACGGCACCTCCACCTCGCCGTTGGGCAAGATCAAGGTTCCCGCCAATAACCTGGTCATCGCCAAAGACCCGGCCTCCGGGATTTACGGCACCGGGCATAATTCCGTAATTCAGGTGCCCGGCAAAGACGAGTGGTACATTGTCTACCATCGGTTCAACTACCCCAAGGGCATCACCATGGGCGATGCCGCCGGCTTCAACCGCGAGGTGGCCATTGACAAGATGGAGTTCAACGCAGACGGGACCATCAAGCCGGTGAAGCCTACCCACGGAGGAGTCAAACCCCTGCGGTAACCTTAAGCCTGATGCCGGAGGAATATTGCCTAATTAGCAGTATCTTTTTGACTTGTAGATTCCTCTGGTTTTCCTCAATCATTACCTGTTGATTTATATGAAGAAATTTTTAGCGCTGTCGGGGCTTTACGTGGGAGCGGTTATATTTCAGACCGCCCTGGCCGGCCCCGGGAAAACGGTGAACGAACCAGACTCGGTGTACCTTTTCTCTTACGGCACCGAGAAAAACGGCGGCCGGAACGGGCTGCACTTTGCCTGGAGCCGCGACAAGGAGAAGTGGTTCAGTATCGGGAGCGAGTATGGCTTCGTGCGGTCAGACTACGGCAGGTGGGGCGCCGAGAAGCGTATGCATACGCCGTATGTGTTCCGCAGACCCAACGGGGTCTGGCAGGCTGTGTGGAGCCTGAACGATCGGGAACCGCTTTTCGCGCACAGCGCCTCTCCGGACCTGGTGTATTGGGGACGGCAGAGCTACCCGATGGTGCAAGGAAGCGCCAATGTGCTGCGACCGGTGGTCCAGTATGAGGCCAAATCAGGGAACTACGCCATCACCTACGCAGACGCTTGGGGTAAGTATTACCGGGTCACCACCAAAGACTTCAAAGCCTTTTCGTCGGCCACGGAAGTACCGGCAGCCCAGTACCGGGACAACAGCCAGAAGGTGACCTTGCCGGAGGGCAACGCGACCGGGCAGGTACACCGCGTGGCCTGGGCGGAGGTGGACAGGCTGGTAAAAACGTATGAGCAGAAGCAGTTCAAAAGCAGCCAGTACAGTGAAACCATGGCGCAGGATGCCCAGCGCTTTGCCGGGCTCAAACCGGTGGAGGCTAAAATCACGATAGAGGCGACCAAGGCAAAACCCATCAGCGATCTGCTGGTAGGCGTCTTCTTTGAAGACCTGAACTACGCGGCCGACGGCGGACTGTACGCCGAGTTGGTGCAGAACCGCGGGTTTGAGTACTCGCCCAACGACAAGGAAGGTCACGATAAAAGCTGGACCAGCACCCACTCCTGGAGCCTGAAAGGCGAGAACACTTCGTTCACCGTGGAGACCGCCGCCCCAGTGAACCCCAACAATCCGCATTACGCGGTACTGGAGACCAAAACGCCGGGGGCCTCATTGGTAAACGCCGGGTTTGATGGCATCTCCGTCCAGAAAGGGCAACGTTATAACCTCTCCCTGTTTACAAGGCATTTACAAGGAAAGAGCCCCAAACTGGAGGTGCGCCTGGTCAGCGAAAAAGAGGGTGTTTTGGCAAAAACTACCCTAAACGCTCCTGCAGGCAATTGGAAGAAACTCACTGCGGTACTGACGCCCAACAAGGCCGCCGCAGATGCGCGCCTGGAACTGCAGCCGCTCACTGAAGGGAAGCTGGCCCTGGATATGGTCTCTTTGTTTCCCCAGCAGACCTTCAAAGGCCGGAAGAATGGCCTGCGGGCCGATCTGGCGCAGACCATTGCTGATTTGAAACCGCGCTTTGTCCGGTTCCCCGGGGGCTGCGTGGCCCACGGCGACGGCCTGGAGAACATCTACCACTGGAAAAACACCATCGGGCCGCTGGAGACCCGCAAACCGCAGCGCAACCTGTGGGGCTACCATCAGTCCCTGGGCTTGGGCTACTTTGAGTACTTCCAGTTCTGCGAGGACATCGGGGCACAGCCGGTGCCGGTGGTCGCGGCGGGCGTGCCCTGCCAGAACTCCGGCAGCGGTCCCCACGGCGGTGGGCAGCAAGGCGGCATCCCGATGAGCGACATGGACGAGTACGTGCAGGATGTGCTGGACCTGGTGGAGTACGCCAACGGCAATGTGACCACCAAGTGGGGCAAGAAACGGGCCGAGGCCGGCCATCCCAAACCGTTCAACCTGAAATACATTGGCGTGGGCAACGAGGACCTCATAACCGATGTGTTTGAGGAGCGCTTCGTGATGATCTACAAGGCGTTGAAAGAGAAGCACCCCGAGATCACGGTCATCGGTACCGTAGGGCCTTTCTCCGAGGGAACCGACTACGTGGAGGGCTGGGACATCGCCGATAAGATGGGCCTGGCCATGGTGGATGAGCATTACTACCAGCCGCCGGGCTGGTTCATCCACAACCAGGACTATTATGACCGCTATGACCGGGGCAAGTCAAAAGTATACCTGGGCGAGTACGCTGCCCATTTGCCCGGCCGTCCCAACAACCTGGAAACCGCCCTGTCTGAGGCCCTGTACCTGACCTCGGTGGAGCGCAACGGCGATGTGGTGCACATGACTTCCTACGCGCCACTGCTGGCCAAAGAGGGCCACACCCAATGGAACCCCGACCTGATCTACTTCAACAACACCGAGGTGAAGCCCACGGTGGGCTACGAGGTGCAGAAACTCTTCGGCCAGAACGCCGGCAGCGAATACCTGCCCAGCACCGTGAGCCTGTCCAACACCCAAGAGGCGGTGACCAAGCGGGTAGCCGTATCGGTGGTGCGAGACCCCAAGAGCAAGGACGTGATCCTCAAACTGGTGAACCTCCTGCCCGTGGCTGTCACCTCCTCAGTGGACCTGAAGGAATTAGGTTCCTTTAACGGCAAGGCCACCAGAATCGTGCTGCAGGGAAACCCCACTGACAAGCTCCTGAAGCCAGCGGAAACTACTGTGGCACTAGCCGATCTGTCAAACACCGAGTTGCCGGCTTACTCCTGCACCATCATCCGCCTGAAGTCTAAATAGACCTGGTAAGATAAAACCTCCGTTTTGAAAGCAGCGCATCCTTTTGGGGGGGCTGCTTTTTTTATGGTTTTGGTATGCTGCGCGTGAAAGGTGTTCCGTTTGCGGTCTGATTTTTCAAACATAGCCTAAAAACAGGGTTGCATAGGAGAGAGGAAGGCGGCTTCTGCATGGAGAACCCAAGCGTAGGTTGGACTCTATGAATTGTTTATTGAGCGCGACGTTCGCCGGCTAGCTGGAGGACAAACCATTGGGGAGTACGGGCATTTGACGGAAGAAATTGTTAAGAGTCCGTTTTCAGGCTGCTTTTCTAAAAACACCTCCATAACAGAAAAAGGGTGCGTGGGGCAGGCGGCATACCTCGCTAGGTAAGAGGTAAATTGGGCTTCGCCTCTTGCACGAGGGCGCCGTATATACACTAAATCCAGGGCGAATATATCCTGATTATCTAAAACCTATAAAGATGAAGAAAGTACTCAGCACCCTCCTGCTTCAATTGCTTGTGCTTTCCTGCTTTTGCCAGGATAAAACCGCCACCGGGGCCACAAGCGGAACCACCAGCGGTCCTCCAGCCTGGATCATGCAGGGCAACATCTATGAGGTGAATGTGAGGCAGTATACGCCGGAAGGCACCCTGAATGCTTTCGCCAAACACCTTGACCGCCTGAAAGAGATGGGCGTGCAAACGGTATGGTTCATGCCGCTTCACCCCATCAGCAAGGTGGACCGGAAAGGCTCGCTGGGAAGCTACTATGCCGTCTCGGACTACACCGCCGTCAACCCGGAGTTCGGCACGATGGCAGACTTCAAGCAGGTGGTGCAGGCTATCCATGACCGGGGCATGAAAGTCATCATCGACTGGGTTCCCAACCATACCGGCGGAGACCACCGCTGGCTTACCCAGCACCCTGATTTTTTCGTGCGGGACAGCACCGGCAAAGCGGCCATGGCAGTAGACTGGGCCGACACGAGGCAACTGGATTATAAGAACCCGGTGATGCAGGACAGCATGATCGCCGCCATGAAATACTGGGTCTCCAGCACAGGCATAGACGGTTTCAGGTGCGACGTGGCCTGGAACGTTCCCGCCTCCTTCTGGCGCCGGTGCATCCCTCAACTAAAGGAGATGAAGAGCCTTTTCATGCTGGCCGAGGGAGACAGCGCTTATCTGCCCAAGAGTGGTTTTGACGCGGTCTACCCCTGGCACATGTTCAAGATGATGGAGAAGGTGGCCAAGGGCGAAAGGCCGGCCTTTAGCCTAGATAGCGTGAAGCAGGAGAATGACAGGATGTACCCCGCCCATACCATCCAGATGTACTTCACCAGTAACCACGACGAGAACAGTTGGAACAAGGCGGACTATGGGACTTTCCCTGGCCCGGTGCATGCGCCGTTCGCGGTTTTCACCCAAACCATGGCCAGCAGTGTTCCCCTGATCTACGGCGGACAGGAAGAACCAGTCCTGAGGGCCCTGAAATTCTTCGACAAGGACCCCATGGCCTTCGGTAAACTCCAGAGAGCCTCGTTCTATAAGACCCTGCTGAACCTCCGGAAAAGGAACGCCGCCCTATCCGCAGACGCGTCCTTCCGGAAAGTGAGCGCGGGGGATGAGAAAGCAGTGTATGCCTTCGTGCGGGAAAAAGGGAACAAAAAGGTATTGGTGATCCTTAATCTGTCCGGTACCCCACAGCCGATCACCATAAAGGAGAAATCGTTGATAGGGAGCGCCTACAATGTCTTCAAGGGTGCAAAGGAGCCATTAAGCAGCAAAAAGTGGAATATGCAGCCATGGGGATATGCGGTGTATGAATACAATTCCAAATAAGCCATTATAGGCCTGTTTATTTATTGAGGCTTCAAGCAGCACAAACCAATCAGTCTATTGGTGGAGAGATTATGATTTGCATTTAGAGCCTAGTTTCCTGAAAATGATGCAAAAATAGAAGTTGTAAGTCAGTAGTAGTGCCAAAGAACAAACACCTGAATGTCAGCCACGGCTGAGGGAACTCCTGAGCCTTTAGCCCAACAGTAAGTTAGCAGCAATTCATCTAATGATTACAATCTTAATGCTTGTTGCATATGGCAGAGACAATTAACCAGCGCATGACTGTTAATCTGGAGGGCGATTTTGTGGTGTTCCTGATTGGAATGCGTATCAATCGCTTCTGGAAATTTCATAAATGGATACCAGTGGCCAGAGCCATGCCTAAGATGCTGAAAGAGCTTTCTCAGAAACCGGAGAGTGGTTTTTTGGGCTTTCAATTTTACGGCGGCATTCCGCCGGTGATTGTTCAGTACTGGAAATCTTTTGAACAACTGGAGGCTTACGCCAAAGACAGAACGGGTTACCATTACCCCGCCTGGAAGGAGTTCAACACCAAAATAAAAAGCAACGGTGATGTAGGCATCTGGCATGAAACCTACAAGGTCAGGGCCGGCGAGTACGAGTGTATTTACAACAACATGCCCAGATATGGCTTAGGTAAAGTTGGTGACTTAGTGCCGGCTGTGGGTAGTAGAGAATATTCTGCCCAAAGAATTTCCCTAAAGAGCACTGGCAGCCGCTAACGTATCGGCGCTTTATGAGTGCAAGCCTTATGTACCATTTTTCAACCGGGAACTGACATCAACAGGAGAACTAAATTTGAACTGAGATTTTCCTAATATTCCACCTTCACAAAGTGCTTGTCCAGAAGCATGGCCTTTCCCTCACTGCTGGGAGGAGAAGGACATGCTCCTGGACAAGCACTCACCTCAGAATTCCAGTCTCCAGACTTGGTTTGAAAGGGACATTAAATTCCCTCCAAAGGTGGCGCCCCCCGCCAGGTAGACTTCATTGCCAGCGGAGACGATAGTTTCATATTGGATCGCATCCTGGGGTAGTACCCCGATCGACCAGGTGCGGGTCCCCAGGTCATAAATATCGAACCTGTGGGCGTCCTCCCCTATATTCCGGAAGAAGAGCAGCTTGTTATCCTTCACAACGGCGTTGTTCATCATAAACCCGGGAAGGGCGGGCTGGAACAGCGGAGCGAATGAAATTTCCCCCGTAGTCGCGTTCCATTTCTCCATAGCACAGCCTCCCAGCCAGTAGACATCGTCTGCCACGGCAAGGCCGGCCAATTGCCCCAAGGTATAATTCAGAGAGGCCGTGGACCAAGAGCCTGTGGCACCGTCATACACATCCACCTTATTTGAGGGGGTTGGCTCCCACGTGCTGTCCTTGTATCCACCCGCAAAAAACACCTTACCGCCCGCTGCCACGGCGGTGATAAGCCCTCGGGGCTCGCTCAGAGTGGCGGTGGACCATTGCCCGGTAGACAAGTCGTAGATATCCACCCGGTCAGAAGGGGTGAAATTCGCATCCTTCTCCCCACCCGCGAAAAACACCTTATCGCCCAAGGTTGCCGCCGAGACGTACGCCCGCGGCTCGCTTAGCGAGGCCACCGACCAGGCACCAGTGGCCGCGTCATAGATATCTACTGCGGAGAAATGAAGGTCGGGGGTGCCAATGTCGCCACTGGACAGCCTGCCTCCGGCAAAAAACACCTTGTTACTGACTGCCACCGCAGCAATGGCGGAGCGCGCCTCGCTCAGCCGAGCCGTCGACCACCGCCCAGTAGCCGCGTCGAAGATATCCACCCGGGAGGAGCCGTGGCTATTGACACCAGCGGCAGAAAATGTGGCGCCCGCAAACAGCATCTTAGTGCCAACCGTCACTCCTGCCATCATTGCCCTGGCCTCTGACAGGGTGCCGAAGGGTACTAGCCGGGCGGTGACCAAGGGCCGGCCGGTGCTATCGCAGGAGACATCTACGAACCCTGGGTTCACCGTCACCTGCACGGTGTCCCTGGCCACTCTGCCCGCCGCGTCCCTCACGGTCAGGGCAAATCCGTAGTTGCCCGGGACAAGGTTGTAAACCTCAGTCCTAGTGGTATTTTTGGATTCTATCCGGAAATAGTCTGGACCGTAGGCTTTAGTCCATTCATAGCCTGTGATTTGTGCGTTGAGGCTGGTGGAGTTGCTGCCGTCAAGAACGACACTGTTCGGCGGGGGAGTGATGTTCTGGTCCGGGCCGGCGTCTGCTTTCAAGGCCATATCCGGTCCGGTGCCTTCGTCATCATCATTGCAGGAAGCGAAGGGCAGGATCGCCAGCAGCAGGGCCATAGATGCTTTCAAGAGTGGTTTCATAAAAGCGGCTTTTTAATGTGCTTCGGTTAAGGAGAATGGCATAAAACAATCCGCCTTGGCGATGCAGAATGGGATTTCAGGGAGGCTGCGGGTACTCAATGGGGAAGCTAGGAGCGGAGCAGGTTGCCGATATATCTGTCAACCTGGGGTGGTCCCTACTTCGTGCCGGCGACCGTTTTGCCCTGCTTCGTATCGGCCCGCTGGTAGGTCACGCCCCACTCGTGTGCCTTGCCGTTCGCTGCCGAGGTGGTGGTGCCCCTCAGCACGAGCCTGTCCCCCTCCACTTTGGCCGTGATGTCAAACTTGTCCTTCTCGCCAATCATCGGGGGTGCCAGGAGGAATCTGGGCTGGAGCTTGCCCCCGGTGTAGGTGTAGGAGCCAACGGCCACGGTCCTGGGTTTGTCCCCGTCTCGCTCCACCCACATGAAGTGCGTAGGGGTGATGAGCTGGAACTCCTTCATGGGCCGGTCGTCCACTCTCTTGCCCTCGGCCATGTGGTAGGAGGAGACCAGGTTCCAGGCGCCCACCAGTGACTTGTCTGCGTTAGGGGTGCCGCTCACCCTCCGGTACACCTCGTGGAGCTCCACCTTCTTGCCGTCGGGCAGCAGGATATGGCCGTCCTGGAAGAGCCTGTCCCCCTCCACCCGCATGGTGAAGTCGGTAGTGGCGGGGTCGCTGAGTTTCTCGACGTACTTGTTGCCCGTCAGGGTGTAGGTCCCATAGCCACCTTCCATCCGCAGGGTGTCCTGTATTATCCCCTTCACCACGTACATCCAGTGGGTGGGGGTGATGACCTTATATTGCTTCACCACGTTTACGTCCCGGTTGATGGGTTCGCCGTTTTCGTTTTTCCCGGTCATGGAGAGCATCTCCCAGGTTCCTACAATGGAAGGGGAGGTTTGGGCTTGCAGCTGTGCTACGATGACACAGAGCAATACCACAGCGAGAATGGTTTTCCTTTTCATGATACTGCTTTTTTGACTGTGAATAGATCTTGTGATCCCTTATTTAATTTACATATAAGATCTGACAGATGAAAGGTAATTGCAGGGTATATTGTCTGTTGTTCAGGAAGTTATGAGGAGTAGCCTTTGCGAAAGGAGGGGGGCGGTGCGAATGTAGGTAGCGGGTGTGTAGGTTTAAGAAGGGCAGAACAATGGGAACCGATTCCTGCAGGGATTGCGGAGCCGCAATCAACTGAATAGCTATTAAGGCTGGGCAGGGACGCCATGGACGTGCGGGGCCTCATCCTGGGGCTGACCGCCTGGGGGGTGTGCACCCACGTGGGGAACAAGAACCTGCGCTCGCTGGACAAGCGGAGGAGGAAGGACAATGTCACGATGATGTTGCTGGGCATCCTGGCGGATCTTGCCGAGATGGAGCGGGAGACTACCGTGGAGCGTATCGTCTCAGGGCAACAGGAGGCCAAGCGGCCGGGCAAGCACATTGCCCGGCCCAAGGGATCAACCAAGAGCGCAGAGAGGTCCCTGGAGGAGAACAAGAGAGAGGTAGACTACTTTAGGGAAGACCGATGTTCCGTGCGGGAAATCGCCACCCTCTGCGGCGTCTCGCCCAACACAGTGTTGAAGGCCAAACGGGCTCTTAGTGCAGAAAGTGCAGGAAGTGCAAGCCTCTGATTTAATTTTCGACAATTTTTCAGGCCTTGTATTCAGTAACATGTCTCCAAAAGAGTTGAAAACACCGGTTTTCCTTTTGTAGCGTATGTCCATTAAAAGGCGGCTTACCTTCCCCATGAAAATAGACTAGCATGGCTATTTTGGGCCTACCCGGTCAGACCCAAAGGGCTTCCATCAGGAGAGCACACCCCCACCTTTCAAATACAAGCCCCTGTCAACTATTCCCATCTCCTGGATTTCCTTTTAGATTGTTTGGCCTTATTATTAACATAACAAGCATTATATGCAAGGTGAGGCTCCGGCAAGTTTTCTAAAAAAATCCGCTGTGCAACACCAGCATACCAGGCATTCCCTTCCAGAGCGCTGTATAACCCCATGCCTTTTGCCATTCTCACATGAAAGGATTTGTCTGGCAACCCCTGCCTCAAACATAGCCGGCACGGCCTTGCCCTGTTCCAAGAGGCGTGGTGGGCAGGTGCGAAAGTTGGCCACCGGGCAAAAAAAACTACTCAATCGCATCTTACTGTAGACCAATGGTTTAACTGCTGTATTCCTGGGCTGCCCTATGGATTCTCCTCCTGGATTAAAAAAAAGACACAGGTTCGCCTAAGGAATTGCCCTTTTCCCCGACTAACCGGGAAACACCGAGCATCTTGAAAGAGCAGTTCCTCCTCCTTATAGAAAACCATCAGGGCCTCCTCCATAAGGTCTGCAACCTGTACTGCAACTCCCCGGAAGACAAAGAGGACCTCTTTCAGGACATCGTGCTGCAGCTCTGGCGCTCCTACCCGTCCTTTAAGGGAGAATCCAAAGTCACGACCTGGATGTACCGGGTGGCCCTCAACAACGCCATCACCCGGCTCCGGAAGGAGACCAAGGCGGAGAGGTTTGCCGAGCTGGGCCCCGAGGCGTTTCAGGTGCCGGCCGTGGAAGGCGACATGGGGGAGGAGATGGCGGCCATGTACCAGGCGATCCAGCGGCTCTCGCAGGTGGACCGGGCCCTGACCTTGCTCTACCTGGATGACTGCAGCTACCGGGAGATCGGGGAGGTGCTGGGGATCTCGGAATCGAACGTGGGGGTAAAGCTCAACCGGATAAAGGCCCAACTGAGGACACTCGTAAGCAAAGAATAGCATGGAACTGGACGAATTCAAAAATCGCTGGGGTGCCACCCAGAAAGTGGGAACCCAGCATCAGGGGCATACCCGGGAGGCGATTGACAGGATCATTAAGGGCAACACCAGCTCCCTGGGGGAGCTGAGGGAGAAGAGCGCCTTCTGGAACAGGATAGGCGGGTGGAACTCCACCCTGCTGGTCCTTCTGGCAGTAGGTTACCTGGTTTGGCAATTTTATTTAGGCATGGAGGGGCGCACTCTGGCCGGGAAGCTTTCCCTGGTTATTGTACTGGTGGGTTTCGCTCTGTTCTCCAGTTGGACCTACCGCCGGCAGGAGGAGATCTTCTTGGAGAACACTGACGCCAGCTCAACAGAGGCGCTCCGTAGGACCCTGTCGGATTTTAGGAAATACTACCGGTTCTCCAATACCGTCTTCCTGGTCATTTCCCCGGTGGCCTTCTACGCGGTGTTCGCGGTCTTCCTCCCCGGTTGGGGCCTGTCTTTTGCCGTGACCGGCCTGGCATCCGTCGCCTTGACCGGCTTCTCCTTCCTGTTCAGGTACTGGTATTACCGGGCCGTTTTCTTCAGCAGGATCAGAGCGATGGAAGCCAACCTGCGCGAACTGGAGGACACTCCGGGGGCGATTGAGCCACCCGCCAGCCATTCTCCGGCAAAGTAAAGCCCAACTGCCAATAGACCTTTTCTACAATCTTAATTCCTAAACCCTTAAACTTTTCAAAATGAAACAAATTCTATTTACCGTGGCCCTGGCTTTGATTTGTCTGGTAGCCCCAGCGCAGAGCTTTGAAGGGAAAGTTGTGTATTACAACACCTACAAGAGCAAAATCCCTGGCCTCTCCGATGCGCAGCTGAGTTCGATGATGGGGAATCTACAGAACTGGTACATAAAAGGCGGTGATTATAAGTCTGAGACCAACGGGGAGCAGATGGTCTGGCAGCTGTACCGGAACAGTGACAACAAAATCTACAGCAAGCTATCCAGCTCAGCCACCCTGCTCTGGAATGACGGCGCCTTGAACCCCGACAGCGTAATGAGCACAACGCTCCGCAAAAATGCCACTGAGATATTAGGCTATAAATGCGACGAGCTGACCTTGGTTTGCAGAAGCGGGGTGCAGAAATATTACTTCAGCACTAAACTTCCAGTGAACCAGGAACTATTCAAGGTACACCAATTCGGCAACTGGTACGCTTACCTCTCGAAAGCAGGTGCAGTTCCCCTGATGATGGTGATTGAGACCCCTCAGTTCACCATGGAGAGTGTGGCATCTAGTGTGCAACCCATGAAACTGGATAAAGCATTCTTCGCCCTCCCCACGGATGCACAGACCATGAAGAGCCCTTACTGACAGGTCGTTTGGGTACTCCATGCATCCCAATATGAGAGTTCCCCATTACGGCCCTGCCGCTTTTATTTACATTGCCGCCCTACTCTCCTGAAAAGAATATGCCATTATAAATTATTGAAGAGCAAGCAATTATGCTTTTTGTATGTCATGTATTATCTGTAATTTCTATCAGGGATCAAATGGTCTCCTCAACCCTCTTAAAAGCCATTAGCATGAAAAAGGCAGCAATTCTCGCAATGGTATTGCTCTGTGTTGTAGCATCACAGTTGCAAGCCCAGAAACCTTCCGCCATCGTGGGCACCTGGGAGATGGTCTCCATGTCCGCGACCGACGGAACCAGTGAGCCTTACACCCGGGACGTGAGCACCCTCAAACAATACAAGGTCATCACGCCCACTCACTGGATGTACATTTTAAAGGGGGTGGAACAGGACACCATGCGGGTGGGCGGGGACCACGGTACCTATACCCTGGTGGGCGATAAGTACGTCGAGAAACTGAGCGGTGCCACCACCGCCTTCACAGTGAAGGTGGAGGGGGACAAGCTCTACCAGGACGGCACCCTTACCCTTGATGATGGCAGGAAAATCGTGCTACATGAGGTGTATCGGAAGGTGAGTGGCAAACCTAACCCTGATAGATCATTGGTGGGGGCCTGGAACCTGGTGAGCGCCTATCATATGGAGAACGGCAAGAGGGTGAACGACCCGGCCACCAAGGAATTCCAGCTTATCACCCCCACGCACTTCATGTTGGTTGAGAGAAACGGGGAAGAGGTAAAAGCAGTGATCCTAGGCTCCTACACCCTCTCCGGGAAAAAGATGGTGCCCAAGTTCATTTTGGCGCACCCACCGGCAAATGAGACAGACAAAATAGACGTAACCACCAGAATCCAGGGAGACAGGTATGTGATGAAATTCATTGTCACCACCTTGGCCGGCAAGGTGCATGAGTGGGGTGCGACCTACCAGAGGGCCGACAGGAAACCGGCAAAAGCGGTGGCCGGCACCAAATAACCACGGCTATGCCTTCCTGAATCCCCCTGTCTGATATAGCCTGAGAGTTCTTTGAGTGGTGTAGTCATTGCCTTGTCTCCTCTTGTTGCATTTCGCCGTGGCCACTATGGTTGTGGTTTGCCCTTGAATACGCTGACATGCCTGCCTCAGAAAACCGGGGACAAGGAGAGAGACAACCATTGTATGGAGTGCCAGTGGGCCATCTGCGCAAGCCATGCCGATGTTCCGTTTTGGCATGGCTTGCGCTTCGCCTGGCCCCTCTACCCGCAGTTAACTTCCTTGGCTTTCCTCCAGTACTGTGTCAAAAAAAGTATTGCAGAAACTCATGCCTCTCAGCAGCGGCAGGGGCTTCTATAACTGGCTTCGATGCGTATCACGGAAAGCTATATCTTTTATTGATACATATACGTATATTGAGGTTCTCAGACCATAACCCCAGCGATATGAAAGCAGTCCTCTACCTCCGCGTCTCCACCGCCAAGCAGAACACGGATCGCCAGCTGAGCGAACTCCAAGACTATGCCAACAAACATGGCTTTGAGGTAGTGTATACCGCCTGTGAGACGGTCTCCGGCACGAGGCACCGCTACCAAAGGCCCGGCATGGAGAGGGTGCTGGAGATGGCCCTGAAGGGCGAGATCACGGAGGTGGTTTGCTTGGAGCTGTCGCGGCTGGGCAGGGATGCCATGGATGTTCGCAATATCATCCTGGAGCTGGCCGCCTGCGGTGTCTGTACTCACGTGGTGAACCGAAACCTGCGCTCGCTAGACAAACGCAGGAGGAAGGATCATGTCACGATGATGGTGCTGGGCATCCTGGCTGACCTGGCCGAGATGGAGCGGGAGACTACCGTGGAGCGAATCGTCTCGGGCCAACAAGAGGCCAAACGGCAAGGCAAGCACATCGCCCGGCCTAAGGGATCAGTGAAGGGCACGGAGCGGTTCTTGGAAGAGAACAAGAGAGTGGTAGACTACCTGAGGGAAGGAAGATGCTCCATCCGGGAGATTGCCACCCTGTGCGGCGTCTCGCCCAACACAGTCATGAAGGCCAAGCGCGCGCTTAGTGCAGGAAGTGCAACGGTGTGACGGACTGTTCTGGATCGAAAGCCTTCATAACCAGCCGGCCTAGTGTGTTTGTAAAGAATGATTGGGCACGATTCTATTTTCAATGGCTGCCATATACATCTGAAACTTGCCCGCCTTCAAACGGAAAAAAATAAAAACTTCAAAAACAGACCCACCCGGTCTGACCCAAAGCGTTCCAATCGGACATACGCCCCCCACCCATCAAATACAAACCACTACTTTATATACCCCTCAGTTATTTTGGTGGGCTTAGTCCTTAGTGGCCGGCTTCATTCCTTGACAGGTAAGCTACACGATTTGTGCCTTAACTGCACGGCTGCAAGGGTAACAATTTGAAAATTCTTTAAAAGAGAGTACTTTAGAGGTGGGTTAATTAAGATTTTTTTGGCTTTTTAAAACTGATAATTTCAAAAAGCCAAAACTTCCGCTAATAAATCTGAAACCTTATGGTACATGACAAAGATGGCATTTGAGAAATGGGTATTTGGGTTCTTCCTATTGGTAAGTACGTTTTTAATTTCCTGTGATAAGACAAAGGAGACAAAGGAGTTTACCATAGGCTTTTCCCAATGCACAGAGGGAGACGCCTGGCGGAAAGCGATGCACAAAGAGATGGCCCGCGAAGCATCTTTCCACCCTGAGCTCAGCCTGCAGATAAAAGACGCCAAAAACAGCAGTACCACCCAGGTAAAGCAGATCAGAGAGTTTATAGATCAGAAGGTGGATTTGCTCATTGTGTCCCCCAATGAGTCTGAGCCAATTACGGGGGTGGTGGAGGAAGCCTTTGAAAAAGGAATTCCCGTGATTCTGGTGGACCGCAAGATCAACTCCTCTTCTTACAGTTCATACGTGGGCGCCGATAATTTCCAGATAGGAAAACTGGCCGGCGATTATGTGGTCAATCTGCTGAAAGGCAAAGGCAAAGTCATTGAGGTTTGGGGATTGCAAGGTTCCTCACCCGCCATTGAGCGGCACAAAGGTTTCCAGCAGGCCATCAGTAAATTTCCGCTGGTGCAGGTGGTGGCCAAGGTGAAAGGGGAGTGGGAAAAGGAAATCGCAAAGCAACGTTTCCCAGCTGTTTTTCGACAGCATCCTGACGCCGATCTGGTGTTTGCGCACAATGACGTGATGGCGCTAGGCTCTTTTGAGAGCCTCAACGGCGAGGAGGCCCAAAGTAAGTTGAAGTTTATCGGGTTTGATGGACTGGGCGGACCAAACGGCGGCTTGCAGTTGGTGGAAGACGGTATCCTGGATGCCACTTTTCTGTATCCTACAGGCGGGGAGGAGATCATCCAGCTGGCGTACAACATTCTGCATAACCGCCCTTACAAGAAGGAGAACATCCTCAACACCACCGTAATTGACGAGCGCAACGTCCATATTCTCAAGCAACAGACCAATAAGATCCTCAGCCAGGAGGAGAACATCAACCGGCAGCAAAACAAGATCAACGAGCAGATCAAGATCTATAACAACCAGCGTACCCTGCTCTACATCCTGGTATTTAGTTTAACGGTGATCATTGTGCTGGGTGCCTATGCGCTGTATTCGCTGAAGGTGCGGCATGAGACTAACCGAGCCTTGATCGCCAAGAACCGTGAGATTTTGCAGCAGCGCAATGAGATTGCCGAAATGGCCAAAAAGGCCGAGAAAGCCAACGAGGCGAAGCTCAAGTTCTTCACTAACGTGTCACATGAATTCCGGACGCCGCTTACCTTGATTCTGGGGCCGGTGGAGGACGCGCTACAAAGCAATATTTCAATTGGACTCAAGAAAGACATGCTGCTGGTGCGGCAGAATGCCTTGCGCTTGCTCAAACTGGTGAACCAACTCATGGATTTCAGGAAGATGGAGCGAAAGAAAATGCGCCTGCAAGCCACCGAGAACGAGCTGGTGAAGTTTGTGGAAGACGTGGTGGAGTCTTTTGAACGGCTCGCCCGCAAACGCCACACCCAGTTGAAAGTCATCTCCAGGCTCAAGGAGATCAACGTGTACTTTGACAAAGACAAGATTGACAAGATCCTGTTCAACCTGCTGTCCAATTCCTTCAAGTTCACGAAAGAGAATGGCCGCATCACGCTTCTGATTGAACTGTCTGATGACCGGAACCATGTACTGGTCACCGTGGAGGACAATGGTAAGGGAATGACGCCCGTGCAGGTAGCCAACGCCTTTGACCGGTTCTACACCGCCGAGGACAATGCCAGTTTAGGAACCGGATTGGGGTTGGCGCTTTCCAAAGAGTTCATCAAACTGCACCATGGCGAGATCTTCGTGGTGAGCAAAGAGCGCGAAGGCACCCGTTTCACATTTAGCCTTCCTTTGGGAAAAGACCACCTGAAAGAGGAGGAGATCGTTCTGGAAACCCCAAAAGCGGAGCAGAGTGCGCCTTTGATCGCCGGCGTGCTGGATGCGGACCTGGAATTGCACACAGGTCTACTGCCCCAGGAAGATGCTGCCACCGTAAAGGAACACACCATTATGGTGATTGAGGATAACAAAGAACTGCGGGAGTTCCTGGTCACCAGGCTCTCTACAGATTTCAACGTGGTAGATGCCCCGCAGGGGAACTTCGGTTTGCAGCAGGCCTTCGACCTCATCCCAGATCTGATTATCTGCGATGTGAACCTGCCCCAGAAAAACGGCCTGGAAATTACCACCTCGTTGAAGAACGATATGCGTACGTCTCATATTCCGGTGATTTTACTTACCGCCAAAGATGGCCTGGAGCATAAGATTGACGGCATCCAGGCCGGGGCCGATCTGTACGTCACCAAGCCATTCAGCTTCCTTTACCTGCTGGAGCGGGTAAAAGGCCTCCTCAGGAACCGCGACCTGCTCAAAGTCTACTATAACAGCGCTATCTCGGTAGACACCAAAACGCAGACAACCCACCCGAAGCAACTGGACAAGAAGTTTATCAATGAGGTGGCCGCACTAGTGGAGAAAAACCTGCAAAATCCCGACCTGAGTGCGAACGACATTGCTGCCAGCCTGGGCATGTCCAGGGTGCACGTGTACCGGAAGATGAAGGCCCTGCTGGGTTACTCCCTGAACGACTACATCGTGAATGCCCGGCTCAAGAAGGCCCGCCACCTGCTGCTGAACAGCCAGATGAACATCTCCGAGATTGCATACGAGGTGGGTTTCTCCTCGCCGGCCTACTTCTCTACCGCGTTCAAGAATCACTTCAACATGAGCCCCTCTGAATTCAAATCCTCCCGGCAGGGCAAAGAGAAAAGCAAGGTGTAATATAAGAGCATTCCCTACCAGAAAGATACCTCCCGTTTAGGAGCCAATTTTAATAATCGGCCCTTAAACGGGATTTTTATTTATTGAAAAGACGTAAACTGCTTTCCTCGTATTGAAGCTCAGAGCAATAGGGTAAGGAAGCTAGAGACTTAGATGCTCCAAGTGAGATTTTAGCAAACTCGCAAAATGTCTGGTAGTTGGGTTCTCCTTTCTGCATGATTTTCAAAAAACGGCCTCTAAATAAATAAACCTGATTTTGCCTTTGGGTAAAAGCCTTTGAAAATGTATCAATTTTGTAACACGGGTTACAATTATGAAAGAGACTGTGGATTTTTAAATTTATAAAATCCTGAAAATCAGCTTGTTTTTTGGTTTGTAGTTTAAGTATCAAAATGAATGTTATTTGAGATTTTAGTGAAATAGAGAATTCCCCAAGGCGCCTACCTTCGAGAAAAACATTTAAGTTCATGGTAGGTAAAAAAGTATTTTTCTGGTCCATTGTGGTAGCATTGGGCGGATTCCTCTTCGGGTTTGATACCGCGGTTATTTCTGGGGCCGAAAAGGCGATTCAGCAGTTGTGGCATCTCAATGTATTTGAGCACGGCCTCACGGTAGCTATTGCTTTAATAGGAACGGTGCTGGGCTCTTTAACCGGTGGTATTCCCTCAGACAAGTTTGGGCGTAAGAACACCTTGTTCGGGATTGCAGTCCTTTATCTATTGGCCTCGGTGGGAACGGCCCTGGCCCCAGACTGGTATACCTTCCTTATATTCCGCTTTCTGGGCGGGATAGGCGTGGGGGTTTCATCGGTAACCGCTCCGCTTTATATCTCAGAAATCTCTCCGGCCAAATCACGGGGCAAACTGGTGGCTTTGTTCCAGTTTAACATCGTGTTCGGGATTCTCATGGCCTATGTGTCTAACTACGCTTTTGCCGGGGTAGGGGAACACGATTGGCGCTGGATGCTGGGCATACAGGCGGTTCCTTCCATCATCTTCCTGGTGACGGTGCTCATGGTGCCCGAAAGCCCCAGATGGCTCTTGCTCAAACGCGCCGACAAGGTGGAGGAAGCCAAAAGAACCCTGCAGATCGCTAACCCCGGGGCCAACGTGAACCAGATCGTGGCCGACATTCTCATCTCGGCGCAGGAGCGCGACGACCATGGCAAAAAGCCGGCTTTGTTCTCCCGGAAATATTCTTTACCCATCACGCTGGCAGTGCTGTTCGCCTTCTTCAACCAGGTATCGGGCATCAATGCCATCATTTACTATGCACCCCGCATTTTTGAAATGGTGGGTTTGGGCCAGGAATCGGCGTTGCTTTCCTCGGCGGGCAT
Source organism: Rufibacter aurantiacus (assembly GCF_017916345.1). Taxonomy (NCBI): domain Bacteria; kingdom Pseudomonadati; phylum Bacteroidota; class Cytophagia; order Cytophagales; family Hymenobacteraceae; genus Rufibacter; species Rufibacter aurantiacus. Next base: position 671,846 of record NZ_JAFMSV010000002.1, on the reverse strand, counting down.
AGGCTTGGTGAACTTCCTGTTTACACTGTTGGCTATGAACGTGATTGACCGGTTCGGGCGGCGCTCACTGATGCTCATCGGGTCTGCAGGGTTGATCCTTACTTTAGGGCTGGTGGCCAAGGCCTTCTACCTGCAGGAGTTCAACGGTATTGCGGTTCCAATCTACCTGTTTGTGTACATCGCCTTCTTCGCCTTCTCCCAGGGAGCGGTGATCTGGGTGTTCATCTCCGAGATTTTCCCTAATCAGGTACGTGCCTCAGGTCAGGCTTTGGGCAGCTTTACCCACTGGATCATGGCTGCCATGATTGCCTTCAGTTTCCCATACATCTCTGAGACTCTGGGTGGCGGCAACACCTTCCTCATCTTCACCGGCATGATGGTGCTGCAACTCGTGTTTGTGTGGCGTCTGATGCCCGAGACCAAAGGTACCTCCCTGGAGAAAATTGAAAAAAGCGTTGTGTTCCATTAATCTAAACCCTTTATGAGCGAGAAAATAGTTTGTTTCGGAGAAACCTTATGGGACATCCTGCCCAGCGGAAGAATGCCTGGTGGTGCGCCTATGAACGTAGCCATCCACTTGCACCACAACGGCTTTGATCCGGTGGTGGTGAGCCGGGTAGGCAGCGATGACCTAGGAAAAGAACTGGTGGCTTTTCTGCAAGCGCAAAAGATCAACACAGATTATCTGCAGACCGGTCAGACCCACCTCACCGGCATTGTCAAAGCCAACATCTCAGACCGCAATGAGGTCACCTACAAGATTGTGGAACCTGTGGCCTGGGACTACATCCAGTTTGAGGAGCGCACTGCCCAATTGGTTTCTGAGAGTGACCTTTTCATCTACGGCAGCCTGGTAGCCCGCGGCGCCACTTCCCAAGAGGCCTTGCTACAGTACCTGTCATTGGCCAGGAAGAAAGTCTTTGACGTGAACCTTCGGCCGCCTCATTACACCACTGAGCGGGTGCTGGCCTTGCTGGGTTTAGCCGATGTGGTAAAAATGAACCACCAGGAACTGGCCGAGATCTGTACCTGGTTGGGAGCCGAGGGCGACATGGCGCAGCAGATGCAGTTTATCAAGGAGCATCTCGGGTTGGAGTTGGTCATTATCACCCGCGGCGATAAAGGAGCCGCCGCTTTTTCCCAGGACGGGTTCTTTGAGCATGAAGGTTACCATGTGGAGGTAGAAGACACCATTGGCAGCGGCGATGCTTTCCTGGCCACTTTCTTAACCCATTACCTCCGGCACAAGCCCATGAACCAGATTCTGGAGAGAGCCTGCCTCACTGGTGCTTACGTGGCCACCCAACGCGGAGCCACTCCCACTTATGACCCGGCCAGCATCACCCCTGATTGCCTGATGAAAGAACCTATACACTTTAAGCTTCACCTCTAAAACCAAACCATATGAAAAGAGTCTTACACTTAGTCCTCATTTTGTTCTGCATGGTTCAGGCCGTGAAAGCGCAGGATGTGGGGGAGATAACCGGTCAGGTTGTTTCAGCAGACAAGAATGAACCATTGATAGGGGTATCGGTGGTGGTGAAAGGCACCACCACGGGCGCAGCCACTGATGCCGACGGAAAGTTCACGGTAAGAGCAGTCAGCAACGCTGTGCTGGTGGTTACCTATATTGGTTTCATCTCGCAGGAAGTACCCGTGAACGGCAGAAGCAATGTGCAGATCAGCCTGCAAACCGACGCAAAAGCCCTGGAGGAAGTGGTGGTGACTGGTTACACCAGTGAGAAGAAGGCAGATATCACCGGAGCGGTTTCTGTAGTGAAGATGAAGGATATCACCAGCATCCCAACGGGTAACGTGATGTCTTCCCTGCAAGGCCGCTTGCCTGGAGTAACTGTAGTAACCGACGGAACACCCGGTGGGGTAGGAACAGGGGTTTCCATCAGGGGGATCACTACCATCAACAACAGTACTCCTTTGTATGTGGTGGATGGCGTGCAGACCAGAGCCAACATTGCCACGCTGTTGAACGCAAATGATGTAGAGTCCATCCAGGTGTTGAAAGATGCCGCTTCGGCTTCCATTTACGGTACCCAGGCCGCCAACGGGGTAATCATCATTACCACCAAGAAAGCCAGGCAAGGAGAGATCAAAGTTGATTTTGACGCGCAGCTAAGTGCCCAGTACTTCCACACCGGTATTAAAATGCTGAATGCCCAGCAGTGGGGCGAAGTCTACTGGAAGGCTTACCAGAATGACGGCGTTCAGCCGCGGCATGACCAGTACGGCAGCGGACCCACCCCGGTAATCCCTGAGTTCATTGACCTGAACAAAACCATCAGGGCAGGCAATACCAACTGGGCAGACGAGGTGTATAAAACCGCCCTGCTCCAGAACTACAACGTGTCTGTTTCCAAAGGATCAGAAAACGGATCGGCTTCTCTCTCCTTCAACTACTTTGATCAGGATGGCTTGATCAAGTACACCAACTTTAACCGGTACAATGTGCGGTTAAATTCAGACTACGGCTTTTTCAAAAATCGGCTGAGAATAGGGGAGAATGTCAATGTGAGCAGATGGACCGAGAAGTTCAAGCCCGGCGGGATTGAAGAACTGGTGATTGCTCAACACCCCTTGATTCCAGTGTATGATATCAACGGAGGCTATGCCGGACCCACTCAGGGCCTTGGCGATAAGCCCAACCCCATCCGGTTGTTGAATCAGCAAAGAGATAACCGTTCAAACCAATGGCGGATCTTCGGGAACCTGTTCGCTGAACTTGAGGCCATCAAGAACCTGAGACTGAGAACCAACCTGGGCCTGAATTACAACAACAGCTTTGCCTCCAATTTTGAACCCAGATGGAGAGAAGGTGACCGCACGGTTGATACCAATATTCTCAACGTCACCAACAGCAACAACCTGGAATACATTTTCACCAATACCGCCAACTACACTGTTCAGTTAGGAGACCATTCTTTGACTGCCCTGGCCGGGATGGAAGCCAAAGAATTCACCAGCGAAGACCTTTTCGGCCGCCGGGTGAATTTCCTGATCGAGGACATTGACTACCGGTATTTGAACGGGGGAAGCGGGGCGCAGCTCAACGGGAATTCAGCCTCCCGCACCGCCATGGTGTCTTACTTCGGGAAGTTGAACTACGCCTTCATGGACAAGTACCTGCTTTCCGGGACCGTGCGGCAGGATGCTTCCTCCAGGTTTGGGAAGAACAACAACGAGGCCGTATTCCCGGCCATCTCCGGTGGATGGAGAATCAGTGAGGAGAGCTTCCTGAAAGATGTTTCCCTGCTGTCTGACCTAAAACTAAGAGCCAGCTGGGGTAAAACCGGGAATGACCTCATGGATAATGAAGCTACTTACACCAAATACGGCATCAACCTGAACACCGCGGGTTATGACCTGAGCGGCGTGAACCAGGGAGTGATCCCTACCGGGATTGTGAAGATCAGGTCCGGTAACCAGAATATCAGGTGGGAGGTCACCACCCAAACCAACTTCGGGGTAGACCTGGCCATGCTGAACAACAAGTTGAGCATAACCCTGGACTACTTCAACAAAAACACCGAGGACATGCTCATTGACCGGCCTTACATCGCCATCATTGGCGAAGGTGGGTACATGGCCTACAACGGGGCCTCCATGAACAACAAGGGTTTTGAGAGCATCATCAACTGGCGCAGCAGCATTGGCAGTGATTTCAACTATGACATTACTTTCACCGCCTCGGCCTACAAAAACAAGATCACCTCACTGCCAGAAGACATCTTATATACCTGGGGTGGAGGCAATGGACTTGACCAGAGTATAGTAGGCCAACCGCTCGGCTCCTGGATGGGATACAAAACCAATGGCCTTTACCGCACCGAGGCTGACCTGAACGATGAAATCACGCAACCAGGCAAAGGCCTAGGCCGCATCCGGTACGTGGACATCAACGGAGACAAGGTGATTGACAACAAAGACAGGACCTGGCTTGGTACTGACCTTCCCAAATTCACCGGTGGCCTTAACTTGGGCATGAACTACAAGTCCTTTGATGCCTCCATCTTCTTCACCGGCATGGTAAGGGACGCCTGGAACAACGCCAAGTTCTACACCGATTTCTTCCAGCTCTGGACCGGAAACCATGGCACCAGATTACTGGATGCCTGGAACCCTGACGAGAACTTTGACTCCGACATTCCTGCCTTAACCGCGGTGAACCTGAATGATGAAGGGCGCGGGTCTGAGTATTTCATTGAAGACGGCTCCTATATCAAACTGAAGAACCTGGTGGTGGGCTACACTTTACCAGCCTCGGTTTCTGGCAGGTTACGGGTGAAGAACCTGAGAGCTTATCTGCAGGCCCAGGACTTGTTCACCCTGACCAAATACACTGGTGCTGACCCTGAGACCCTGGGGTATCCTTACCCAATTCCGCGCACCGTCACTTTTGGGGTAAATGTTGGTTTCTAAGCCTTTCAATCAATCCAAAGACTTACTATTATGAAATATAACTGCATCATACTGGCATTACTCTTAGTCTTCTCCTCCTGCTCAGACGATTTCCTGGAATCAAACCCCAAGGGAACGCTCAGCGAGGCAATCCTGAAATCGCCCAACGGGGTGGAAGCCCTTTGCACGGCAGCCTATTCAGCCTTGGCTGGACCTGAGGGGTCAGAAGCCGCCTTCTTATCGCCCACTTCTAACTGGGTGTACGGCGACGTGCGGGCGGAAACCGCCTACAAAGGCGGCGGAGGTATTGGTGACCTTTGGGAGTTCAACGCCTTTGAAACGTTCACCGGGGTTTTCCCCAATAATGGATTGCTGGACCGCAAATGGTACCACTTGTACATCAGCGTGCAGCGTGCCAACAGCGCCATCAGGGTGCTGAATGCCATGACTGACCAGCAGTTTCCATTGAGAAGCGTTCGGCTGGGAGAAATGAGATTCCTGCGGGCCCACTACTACTTTGAGCTAAGCCGATTGTTTAACAAAGTCCCTTATTTTGATGAGAATGTGCCCACCGAGGAACACATCAAGATCAGCAATAATGAGTTTACCCGCGACCAGATCCTGGAGAAGATTGCAAGTGAATTTGCCGCGGCCGCTGCGGTGCTGCCCCCCACCCAACCCGAGAAAGGCAGAGCCAATAAGTACGCTGCCCTGGCTTACCAGGCCAAAGCCACCTTGTACCGGGCTTATAAGCAGGATGAAAACCACAACGTGATCAGCGTAGACCAAGGCTTGTTGAGCCAGGTAGTGAGCCTCTGCGACCAGGTTTCCCAGGGAGGGTATGACCTGCTCTCAGACTTTCAGCAGCTGTCCATGGTGGAGCATGAGAACGGGATTGAGTCCATCTTTTCCATCCAGTACTCCATTGGCGACGGCACCACCAATGGCCGCATCAACTGGAGCAACCTGCTGAACGCCCCCAAAGGCCCGGCCTACAACGGCGATGGTTTCTTCCAACCCAGCCAGAACCTGGTGAACTCCTATAAGACCGATGCCAATGGTTTGCCGCAGCTAGATACCTACAACAACTCCGACCTGATGACGGTGCAGGATGCCTTCGAGAACTCTGTGGACCCCCGCCTAGACTTCACCGTTGGGCGTCTGGGAATCCGCTGGAAGAACTTCACCGGTGGTCCTTACAATGAATCCTGGGCCCGGGAACCGGCTACTTACGGCTATTACAGCACCAAGAAGTTCCTGGTGTCACCGGAGTCTCCTTACATGGTGAAAGGTTGGCCCTGGGGCGGATCGGCGCTGAACCAGCAGCTTATCCGCTACGCGGATGTGCTGCTCTGGAAAGCCGAGGCGTTGATTGAATTGGGTCGTCAGGAGGAAGCCGTGCCATTGATCAACCGGGTACGGGAGCGTGCCAAGAGCAGCAATTACGTGCTGGCCTGGAACAACAACGGCCCCACAGACTACGCCGCTAATTATCAGATCGGGCTGTACCAGCCGGGCGTGAACGTGAACTGGACGCAGGATTTCGCCCGCCGAGCCTTGCGGTTTGAGCGGAAGCTGGAGCTGGCCATGGAAGGTGAGCGCTTCTTTGACCTGGTGCGTTGGGGAATCGCGGACCATGTGCTCAACAACGAGTTCTTCGCGCAGGAAAAGGACGTGAGAACGTACCTGCAGAACGCCCGCTTCGAGAAAGGCCGTGACGAGTACTTTCCCATTCCGCAGGCCCAGATCAACTTCTCCGGCGGCCTATACGCCCAAAACCCTGGCTATTAATCATTAATTCAAGGAATCGGGCAGAAGCCATTTTCTGCCCGATTCCTTAAAAGTAGCCCTAAAACACAGCGGGGGATCCCTGATTATTATTGCCCTTAATGCTCTTGAGACTGGGTCAATCCGGCCAACTGTTTTAAAGCCGTTTTTAGGAATTCAGCCCCAAAACAGAAACACGGATTTTCAGTGGTGAATTGCCCATTTCAATCCGCTGGAACACCCCTTGGCTTTTCTAACCTCTCCCATCAGCAAAGTGAAACCGAATGAAAAAAATCTACCTTCCTGTACTCTTCACCTGGATGGCTTCCGTGGTCTCCTTTGGGCAAACGCCCAAACTGCACTTTCCCTTTGACGAGGCCAGCGGGGCAGCCACGGCGGTAGAGTCTGTTTCAGGGGCGAGTTTCCCCATCAAGAACAATTTCAACAAACCTGAGCGGGTAGAGGGCATCAACGGAAAGGCGTTACGGTTGGACGGTTTCTCCACCTGGGTAGAGGCAAGTTCCAGCCTCAACTACAAAAAGCAGTTTTCCCTGGAAACTTGGATCAACCTGGAAAGCTACCCCTCAGATGCGGAGGTGCCTTTTGCCTCTTTAACCCCATCGGCGATCATCAGCCAGATGAGCGGGGCCAACGGGTTTCAATTGGGAATCAATACTTTTGGTAACTGGTTTTTTAAAGCCAGCATCAACGGGAGAATCTACACCTGCCCCGCCAAGGATCTTTTTCCGCTGTACCAGTGGGTGCACGTGGCCGCCGTGATAGATGGAGAAAAGGGGCATATCAAACTTTACCTCAATGGGGCAGAAGTCGGCACCCTCACTATTCCAGTCAACGGAGAGCTAACCGAGGCCACTGGACCTCTGCTTCTTGGGAAAAGTACCACCGACCGGAAGGACGGGATCTTTCTGCTCAACGCCCTGAATGCTGCCATAGATGAAACCAAATTCTACGACCAAAGCTTAAAGGCCGCCACGGTTTTGAGCCATTATGAAAGCGAAAAGACCAAAGCTGGCAGTCTGGGAGTAACCTCACTGGAAGTACCAAAAGAACGTTTCGACCAGGATTTGCAGCGCCCCATCTTCCATGCCCTGCCACCGGCCAACTGGACAAATGAGCCCCATGGTTTGGTGAAGCACAACGGCCAGTACCACCTGTTTTACCAGCGTACGCCCAATGGACCGTTCAAAACCCAGATGCACTGGGGACATATGGTGAGCCCCGATCTGGTGAACTGGACCAACGTGAAAGATGCGCTGTGGCCCACCTTGGAATCATCTTCCACCGCTGGCTATGACATGAAAGGGATCTGGTCCGGCGATGTGATCATGCATCAGAACAAAGCCTACGCTTTTTACACCAATGTGAACCACTCCGGGTCTTATAACCCGGGGATAGCTCTGGCCACCAGTTCTGATCCAAACCTGGAAACCTGGGAAAAGCACGGGCCGGTGATCGGGAAAGAAAACGTGAATGATTTCCGGGACCCGTTTATTTGGCAGGAGGGCAACACCTGGCACATGATCATCGGGGCGGCCTTAAACAGCGGGGGAGGACTGGCCTATTACACCTCCCCGGATTTACTCAACTGGACCTTTAACCCCACCTTCGCGTCAATTCCCTACAGCCAGATGGACATTGGCTCCGCTATCTGGGAGATGCCGGTGTTTGCCTCTTTAGGGAATGGCAAGCATGTGCTGGTGGTGAACCCCATTGGCGGCAGCATTGGCAAGTACGGACCCAGCAAATACACCCGGGCCGTGTACTGGACCGGCGTGTGGCAGAACGGCAGGTTCACGCCAGATTATGCCCAACCCAAAATGCTGGACCTGATCCATGGCCACCTTTCACCTACCATTGAGACGGATTACCAGAATAACTTGGTAGGCATCGGGATTGTGGATGAGCGGCGCTCTTCCGAGGCGCAGCTGGCGGCGGGCTGGGCGCACCTGTTTTCTTTGCCTCGGACCTGGTACCTGCTGCCCGATGGTAAAACCCTGGGCCAAAAGCCGCTGGCAAGTTTGGCCAACATCCGGCAGGCCGCCACTTACAAAAAGTATTCTGATTTGTCGGTGACGGCCACTACTCCCATGCCAGATCTGGCTGGAAAGAGCAAAGAACTGGTGGCGTATGTAGATACTACCGCCACCGGAACCCGGTACGGCTTCAACCTTCGGCTATCCCCGGCGTGGGACGAGGTAACTACCCTGTATTATGACACCCAACAACAGAAAGTATTCCTGGATAAAATGAAGTCATCCAAATCTGTGCAGGCCGAGGAAAAAGTGGTTTTGTCTGGGAGCTATGACGTGAAAGCCTTCGGGAAACCCCATAAATTCCAGATTTTCATGGATCACTCAGTGGTTGATGTGTTCATCAATGATGCGGCGGCCTTCTCTTTCCGGATCTACCCAACCCAGGCCTCCAGCGAGGGGGTAGAACTGTACTCGCAGGGAGGGACCACCAAATTTACCTCGGTAGAAGGGTGGGGCCTGGCGCAATCGGTACCAAATGCAACTCCGGGTGAATTTCCGGTGAATTATCTGCGCTATGATTTGGAAGGGGGGAATCTGAGCGACCTGGTGGTGACAGGACAGGCCTTTAGCCCAGCGGATATTTCCACCGCGAACGGATGGGAGGGAGGAGGCCCCTTCAACCAGCAAGGCCAGCGGCACCTCTGGGGAACCAAAGACGGGGGCGATGCCCAGACCGGCGAGCTCCAAACCCCTGAGTTTATCCTGGGCGGCGATGGCAAGATCACGTTCCTGTTGGGTGGCGGCAATAACCCAGGTCAACTCTATGTCGCGCTCGTCAGGGCTTCTGACAACCAGGTGCTGGCCAAGGTCACCGGTAAAAACCAGGAGCACTATGAACGGCAAATCCTGGACGGCGGGGCTTACGTGGGCACCAGGTGTTTTTTAGCCATTGTAGACAAAGCCACCGGAAATTGGGGGCACCTCAACTTAGATGACATCCAGATCCCTTACCGACTAGCTGTTTCGGGGCTGGTTTTGGAAAAAGAGGCGATAACCTTGTCGGTAGGTGCCAGGACCAACCTGTTTGCCGCCGTGCAACCCGCCAATGCTTTTAATAAGCAGGTCACCTGGAGTTCCAGCAATTCGGCCGTCGCCATCGTTGACGCGGGCGGGGAAGTGACGGCCCTTTCCACGGGCACGACAACCATCACCGCCACCACGGAAGACGGGGCATTCACAGACCAAAGCACCCTCACCGTTTTGCCAGGAAGCTCCACGGGTTACCTAAAGTATGATTTTGAGCAGGGGAACTTCAGTAACCTGACGGTGACGGGGCAGGCGTTTAGCCTCGCGGATATCACCGCCGAAGCGGACTGGGGCTGGGGCGGTCCTTTCAACCACCAGGGCAAATTCCACCTCTGGGGATTCAAAAGCGGCGGCGATGCCCAGACCGGCGAACTGAAGACCCCGGAATTCACCCTGGGCGGCGACGGGAAAATCACCTTTCTGCTGGGCGGAGGAAAAAACCTGAGCACCCTATACGTTGCCCTGGTACGGGCCTCAGACCAGGAGGTGTTGCTAAAAACCACCGGCCTGAATGATGAAGGCTATGCGCCCAAGGTGCTGGAAGCGGAAAGCTACGTGGGTACCAAATGCTACCTGAAGATAGTAGACAACGAAACAGGCGGCTTCGGGCACCTGAACCTGGATGACCTGGTCATTCCCGTTCTCAGCCAGGTGACAGGCATGCAAGAGGAGGAGAGTTTGTACAAAGCGGTCCGCCTTTTCCCCATGCCCGCCGAAGAAGCCTTCACCCTTGACTTATCCAGCTTAAAAAATGAATTGGTACACCTGGAGCTTTTTGACCTGCAGGGCCAGAAATGGCAGGAGCAGCCCATCAGATCGGGTACCCGGGTAGTGGTTCCGGTGAAGGACCACCTGGCCAAAGGGCAGATCTATGTAGTGCGCGTCACCACTTCGCAGGGCGCTTTCACCAGAAGGGTTCTGATCAGATAATGGCCACCTTATCTGCCTTTTGGTTTACCCCGGTAGCTTTCCTTGAGACAACATCTACGGTATGGTTTTTCCCCGATTTTTAAAAACGAGCTTAAAATGAATAGCATTCTCTCCAGGACTTTGATGGGGCTATCGCTGGTGGGTGTTTTAGGCCTTCTTTCGGCAAAACTGCCCCAAAACAGCGAGAAAGGCCTCACCTCCCATTGGTCTTTTGACGAAGGCAAAGGCAAGATTGCCAAAGACACCCCCGGTCACCAGACCGATAGCGTCCATTTTGTTTTTAACAAGGCAGAGTTCAAGCCCAGCAGTGATCCATCGTGGCGCGCCAGCGGCATTGTGAACGGCTCCTTGCAGTTCGATGGCTATTCTACTTGGCTGGAGAGGCCCGCCGCCTCGTTCAAGACGCCTACTCAGGCAATTTCCATCAGTGTCTGGGTAGCGCCCCGCACCTTTGAGCACGGGGCCGAAGGAAAGTTGTCGGCCATCGTTAATCAGCATAATAAGGGGAAGATGGAGGGGTTTGCTTTGGGCATGTTCCGGCACGGGCGCCTGTCTTTCCAGGTAGGTACCGGCCACCAGTGGTTAGAGGTATGGGAGGAAAAGAACCTGCTACCGAGAAACACCTGGTCTCAAGTAGTGGCCACCTATGATGCCGCCACTGCCCGGGCCACTTTATACCTGAATGGCGAGAAAGTGGCCGAAAACGCAATCCCCAATCCTGCAGGCGGAACCAGCATCCGTCCTTCCTCTGTGAACCTGCTCATCGGCAAGCACAACCAGAACGAGAAGCTGGCCCGGTACTTTGACCTCAATATGTTCAACGGGCTGATGGATGAGCTCAAAATCTACAGCAGGGCGCTGTCTGCAGCCGAGATCCGGCAAGCGTACCAGGCCTACCTCAAACCCCACGGAGGCAAGATACCGGAGATCAGGCCGCAGGACATCCATTTAGACCCGGCGCAGTTTGCCGGCGACCGGCACCGTCCGCAGTTCCATGCCATAGCCCCGGCGCACTGGATGAACGAGCCGCACGCGCCGTTTTATTTCAACGGAAATTACCACCTGTTCTACCAGCACAATCCGCTGGGGCCTTACTGGGGGCAGATCCATTGGGGCCATTGGGTGAGCCCTGACATGGTGCACTGGAAAGCCCTGCCGCCGGCGCTGTACCCAGAGAACGACACCCTGTCGCCGGACGGGATCTGGTCAGGGAGCGCGAGCTATGACCAGAACGGAGAACCGGTGTTGTTCTTCACGGCCGCTAATGACAAAGCCTCGCCCAACCAGCGGGTAGCCTTGGCCAGGCCTAAAAACATCAAGGACCCCATGCTGGTAGAGTGGCAGAAGCATCCCAAACCTTTGATCACCCAACAGAAGGGAGTGGGGCTGTTCGGGGACTTCAGGGATCCCTTTGTGTGGCGGGACGAGGACGATAAAAAATGGTATCTGCTCAACGGATCGGGCCTGCCCGGCAGCGGCGGAACGGCTTTGCTGTACAGTTCCAAAGACCAGCTGAACTGGGAATACCACGGGCCGTTCTACCAGTTCAATTACCAGCAATACCCCAACCTGGGGCCCATCTGGGAACTGCCTGTGTTCCTGCCCATCGGGAAGTACCCAAATGGTGAAAAGAAGTATATTTTCCTGGTGAGCCCCGTCGGCAAAGGCGCCGATGTGGAAGTGTATTACTGGCTGGGCCGCTTTGATAAAAGCCAACTCAGGTTTGTGCCCGATGGGGCAACCCCGCAGTTGATTGATCTGGGTGATTTCCACTTTACTGGCCCCAGCGGCATGGTAGACCCCAAAACCGGACGCGTCATTATCTTCACCATCGCGCAGGGCAACCGGAATTCAAGAGAGGAGCATGCCGCCGGCTGGGCGCACAACGCAGGGCTGCCGGTACAACTCTCTTTGAACAAGGAGGGTAGATTGCTAGTAGAACCCATTGACGAGTTGAAGTCCCTCAGAAAGAAAGAGCTCGTGAACTTCTCGGGCAAAAAGATATTGGAGGCCAACCGACTGCTTACCGATGTGAAAGGCCCTATGCTGGAAATCCAGGTAGAGATCAATCCGCAGCAGGCGCAGAAATTCGGGTTGAAAGTAGGCTGCTCTCCTGATGGCGAAGAGGAGACTTTGATCTACTATGATAAGGCTACCGCCAGCCTTATGACCGATCGGAGCAAAACCAGCAAGACCAGAATACAGGGGCTGGAAGGAGGCAAGCTGGACATAGGCAGGGAGAACCTGAAACTCCGTATTTTCCTGGATCACTCCATGGTGGAGACCTACGCCAACTCCTATCACAGCCTCACCACCCGCATGTACCCCTCGCTGGCAGACACCTTGGGCATAAAAATCTGGTCCGATCAGGAGGTTCTGATCGAAAAAATGCAGGTTTGGGAATTGAAACCCATGAACGAAACCCAGGAAGCAGAAAAGGCCAAAGGCTTCTAGAAGATCACCTAAACCCTTGTGGCTCCTGATGTAATTGAATCACACGCACCCCACGGTTTTAGGCCTCTTTTGCTTGAAACACATCAAAAACAAACCCCAAAGAAAAGACAAACCGAAGAAATATGAAACGTACAAAAGCCCTACATCTTTTTAGCGCCCTGCTGCTAGCCGGCACTATGGGTTGCAACCTTAGCCGGGACGCTGCCTCCCAAACCGGTCAGGATGTCGTGAGCCGCCAGGTCACCGAGCAGCACCGCCCGCAGTTCCATTTCACGCCCCCGGCCAAATGGATGAACGACCCCAACGGCATGGTGTACCACAAAGGCGAGTACCACCTGTTCTACCAGCACCACCCCGGAGGCACCACCTGGGGACCCATGCACTGGGGCCATGCCGTGAGCAAAGACATGGTGAACTGGAAGCATCTGCCCATTGCGCTGTACCCCGATGAAAACGGGACCATCTTCTCGGGCAGTGCCGTGGTGGACGTGAACAATACCTCGGGCCTGGGCACCAAAGAGAATCCTGCCATGGTTGCCATTTTTACTTACCACAGCGAGAAACTGGAGAAAGCCGGCAGAAATGATTTCCAGACCCAGGGCATGGCCTACAGCTTGGACAACGGCCGCACCTGGAAGAAGTACGAGCAGAACCCCGTGCTCAAGAACCCCGGCATCCGCGATTTCCGGGACCCCAAAGTCTCATGGAACGAGGAAGCTGGGCAATGGGTCATGACCCTGGCGGTTCTGGACCACATTGAATTTTACGGTTCCAATAACCTAAAAGAATGGACCAAGCTGAGCGAGTTCGGGAAGACGGCGGCGGCCCACGGTGGTGTGTGGGAATGCCCGGATTTGTTCCCGCTTTCCATAAACGGTAAACAGAAATGGGTGCTGTTGGTGAGCCTGAACCCAGGAGGACCGAACAAAGGCTCGGCTACCCAGTACTTCATTGGGGATTTTGACGGGAAAAATTTCAAAAGCGATAATCCCATGAAAACGACCCTTTGGTTAGACTACGGCACCGACAATTACGCTGGTGTCACCTGGGCCAACGTTCCTAAATCAGATGGACGTCGCCTGTTCTTGGGTTGGATGAGCAATTGGCTGTACGCAAACGAGGTACCCACCGCTACCTGGCGTAGTGCCATGACCGTTCCTCGCGAACTCAAGCTACAGCAAATGAGCGAAGGCGTAAGGCTGTTTAGCACGCCGGTGAAGGAACTGCAGAAACTACGCACAGGGACTGCCTCCCTCAAAGCCCAAGAGGTAAACGGCACCCTGAACCTGAGCGAGCGCTACAAACTGAATTCCTCCCTGCTGGAGCTGGACCTGAACCTAGATGTTTCACAAGGGCAAGAGGTAATTATAAGGTTCTCTAACACAAAAGGGGAGCATATAGACATTGGCTACTCTGTCACTGGAAAAGAGCTTTACATTGATCGTACTAAATCAGGCAAGATGGGCTTTAAGGATACCTTCCCCGGCAAACATACCGCTCCATTAACCTTGGAAAATGGAAAATTGAGGCTGCATCTTCTAGTAGACGTAGCTTCCGTGGAAGTTTTTGCGAATGACGGTAAAACGGTAATGACAGATATATTTTTCCCCACAGAAGAATTTACGAAAGTGGAGTTGATCTCAACGGGTACTACAAGGTTACAGGATAGCAAAGCATATTCTTTGAAGTCAATCTGGAATAACCCTGCTTAGGTAGAATGCCTTGAAAATAACAAGTCTCCCCTGTTGCGGCATATTGAAACAGGGGAGACTTTATCAATGATAAAGAGCAGAATCTAATAGCAGAATAAATTTGTGTTTTGCGATTAGTGGGGCTTACTATTGCAACATACCAAGTCCAGTGATAGTGCCTTTTGCTTATGGGAAAAACGAAGGTGAACTACATCAGGCTGAAGTCCACGGAACGGGCCTCCTGGTACCTGGCCGGGTTTGGGAACAAGGAAGTCCTCTTTCTAGGCATGGGCTTCGTCTACACCAAACTGGGGGACCGCTACGGCAAAGTGTTCGAGGATGAGCCTTGCGGCGTGAAGCCCGCCCTGACCAAGCAGTTCCTGGACATGCAGCCGGGCCTGAACGGGTACACCTCCACTGACTGGATGACCTACCTCAACACGAAAGAGAAAAGCCCCTTCGCGGGCGATGCGCTAGGCAGTCTCAGGAGTGCGTTAGACCTGTTCAGAAAACGGTATGGCTATAATGCTGGTGTTCAGCGTGGTAAGGGAGTAGCCAAAAGTTAGGCAGAATTAAGTAGGGGAATACTTAAGCCGCAGCCTGTGCTAATAGAAAAGCAGCAAGATCCTTTATCTGTTATACCGGAACTTGCTTAAACCATCCGTTTATAAAATGCACCTTTATATGGTTTATGCATCCCTCCCAGTACTTATGTTCTTTGCTGCGCAAAAGAGTAGATGCGTAAAAATTTACGCACTGTCTAATTGATGGTACTAGAAATAAGAAGGACAGCAGAAGTTGTACGTATATGTGAACGCATAAAAAGAAAACAGCCTGTAAGAAATTGTCTCACAGGCTGTTTTAAATAACAATGTGGTCGCGTAGGGAGTCGAACCCCAAACCTTCTGATTCGTAGTCAGATGCTCTATCCAGTTGAGCTACGTGACCAGTTATTTAGTGATGCAAATGTAGAAGCTTTTACGGAGCTGCGCAAGTCTTGGGGTGAAAAAAACTTTAAAAAAATGCTATCTGCTTCTGTTTAAGGCTTTTTTAATTGCATTGTTCAGCAAGAAATAGAGGCCTCCCAGGGAAATCACCACCAAAGCGCCCAGCAATAACTTCCCTGAGGTGCCGGCGTTGGGGTCTTTCAATAGGGCCAGCAGGTCCTGGGCCTGGGTGCCCATCCAGAAAAAGAAGATAGTGCGGGGCAACATCCCCAGCATGCTGGCCAGCAGGAAGCGACCCCGAGGCACTTGCACCAGCGACAACACAAAGGTCATGAAGGCAAATGGCAGCACCGGCGAGATGCGCGTGAGAATGATCAGGCTGAGGCTGTGCCCCCGCAGTTCATTCATCACCCCCTCGGCCTTGGGGAACTGGTGCAGGAAAGCCGTCATCTTGCCATGGTCAATAAGCCTTGCCACTGCATAGCCTATCAAGGCCGCCACCCCATAAGAAACCACCACGCCCGGGAAAGTACCCCAACCGAAGAAGAAGCCGGTGGCCAGCGCCACAAACGTGGTAGGCGTGACGGCAAAGGCCATGGTGAGGGAGACAATCAGAAAATAGAGAATCTGCTGCAGCGGGGAGAGGGATTGGAGCAGTTCCTGGTTATGGTAAAGCCAGAGGGCCAGGCCGGAACTGGCCAAAACCGGGACCACTACCAGCAACAGAGAATAAAGAAGCGTACCAGTATTTTGTTTCAGGAGTTTCTTCCACATAAGCGCCGAATATCGGGTATTTTCTGGAGAGTACGGGAAAACCGTCTCCGCCGCCGAAGAAACCCGAACTGGAAACTTGCCTCCAATTCTCTAACTTGCGCCGCTACTACCGTATAAGACTTCTATGAAATTCGGAACAAAGACCATACACGCTGGCGTATCGCCAGACCCTACCACTGGCGCCATCATGACGCCCATCTACCAGACATCCACCTACGTGCAGCGCTCCCCCGGCGACCACCAAGGCTATGAATATTCGCGTACCCACAACCCCACCCGCAGCGCCCTGCAAAGCTCTATCGCGGCGCTGGAGAACGGAAAACACGGCCTGTGCTTCGCCTCGGGCATGGCCGCCACAGACTGCATCATCAAGATGCTGAAGCCCGGCGATGAGGTCATTGCCACCAATGACCTGTACGGCGGCACCTACCGCATCTTCACCAAAGTGTACCAGGAGTACGGCATCAAGTTCCGGTTCGTGTCCATGGCCGATATCAGCAGCATTGAGCAGTATGTCACCGAGAACACCAAAATGGTGTGGGTGGAGACGCCTACCAACCCCTTGCTCAACATCATTGACATCAAAGGCGCCGCCGAGATCTGCCAGAGACGCAACCTGCTGCTGGTGGTGGACAACACCTTCTCCACACCGTACCTGCAGACGCCGCTTGATCTAGGCGCCGATATTGTGATGCACTCGCTCACCAAGTACATGGCCGGTCACTCAGACGTGGTGATGGGCGCCATTGTGGTGAAGGACGATGAACTGGCCGAGCGCCTGGCGTTCCTGCAGAATGCCTGCGGTGGCACACCCGGGCCGCAGGACTGCTTCCTGGTGCTGCGCGGCATCAAGACCCTGCACATCCGTATGCAGCGTCACTGCGAGAACGGCCGCAAGATTGCCGAGTACCTGCGCCAGCACCCCAAAGTGGGCAAAGTGTTCTGGCCGGGTTTCCAGGACCATCCTAACCACCAGATCGCGCAGGACCAGATGCGTGATTTCGGGGGGATGATCTCGTTTGAGTTGAAAGATGACCAGATCCAGGCCGCTATCCAGGTGCTGGAGAAGCTGCATTACTTTGCCCTAGCCGAGTCATTGGGGGGCGTGGAGTCGCTCTGCGGTCACCCTGCCACCATGACGCACGCCAGCATTCCGCAGGTAGAGCGCCTCAAAGGCGGCCTGTCAGACTCACTCATCCGTCTGAGCGTAGGTATTGAAGACGTGGAAGACCTCATCGCCGATCTGGAGCAGGCCATTGGTTAATGGTTGATAGAGTGATTGAATGATTGAGTGAATTTGGGTTGCTGAATTCCTGTCAATAGAGAGAAAAGCCTGTCTGGTGTTGGTGCCGGGCAGGCTTTTTGTTTTAGCCCGATTTTCTGAAAAACAGACTTGAAGCAGCAGCCGTTTCTGTGGTTTGTAGGGGCAATCCCTTGTGGTTGCACTGGCGCATTCTACCGCAGTGCTGGTTGTTGGTGAGAACACGCAACAACGGCGGTATTCCTTTCCTAAAACATAGATAAAAACAAGCACGCATTTCGTCCCCCTTTGAAGGGGGTAGGGGGATGACAAAGGCGCTTGAAGAACCATCTGCAACAGGCATGAAACGATTCATAATGTATCTCGGAAACGCCAAACCAGCACGAGCAATCATCCCCCTACCCCCTTCAAAGGGGGACGATCAGGTATTGTATCTAAAAAGTGAGTATTCGGAAAGTGGCCATTAGTGGTATGTTAGTCGTTGTTGGTGTTATTACGGGCAAACGAAACTGCACTCAGCACCGAACAAGGGCAACCACAAGGGATTGCCCCTACATATCATCATTAGATTCTGAAATAGTTTTTGTGCCGGTTTTCTGAAAAGAGGGCTAAAACAGCTAAGGAGCCAGATTCCGGCTTCTGATGGATAACCTTCCAAAATTCAATCCCGTTTTTATAAGGAAAGAAGATAAGGACTTTCGTGCTTATCAGAATTCAATTTTGTATATTCAGTTACCCAATGGAAAGGAGCGTGACCGATGGTATTAGCCAATTGCCGAGCTCAATTCACTGCCAATGATTTTGATTTCGTGGCCAGCGTGTTGTCCAGCCAAAAGGGGCAGCGCATCAGTCTGGTAGAGCTGCTCAGCGACCCTGAGTGCCGAGACGAGATGCTGGACCATGAGGCCCTGCCCAAAGCCCTGCTTTCCAGGGAAGGGCAGGTAGCGGTATCGCAGCAGCTGTATTTCTATGTGCTGGCCCGCACGGTACTGCGGCGGCAGGGCATAGAAGACCGCGAACTCGCCGATTACATTGGCGCCCTGCTCTGGCAATTCTCCTCGGTGCAGCGCATGCACTCGCCCCACGAGAAAATGCCCCAGCAGTTCCACTACATCGTGGAGATGCTGGAGGCGCTGTCCAAGGCATCGGCCGCTGAGGCTTTTCTCATCAGGGTTCATATAGGAAATTACGCGCTATTCCTCTCCGGCATGTTCCACGCATGGATTGAGAAACGGCAGCAGCGCGGCGCCCCGGATTCTTCTTTCTATGAATCGGTGGGGAGGTCCAGTTTCAAGACAGCTGCCAACCATAAACTCGCCTATCAGCTGGAACTAGCGCAGGTGTACGCTCTCCTAGCCGAAGGTTTCAGAGGCACGCGTCTGGCTTTGAACGAGCTGGCCCAAACCATCTGGAGAAACCAGGAGAAACCACCGTTCACGCTATAAAGGAAGTAATTCCATCCTGAAGGCTAGGTGTGAGGTAGGCCGATCCATTCTGTAGTGAAGCTTTCTTTTCCAAATCGGTGGAGCCAGTTTGAGGCTGTCGCCTCACGAGATTTGCAAACTTTCCGGCAATGGAGGTTTAAGTTGAAAACTTGAACCAGGGTTTGTGCTTGAACCAGGATTTCTACTGGAGGAAACAGCCAGAGCCGCTTCTGGTAATCTAGTCTATCCCGTAGGTGGCGTGGCAGGTGCTGCTGAAAATGATGAGGTCCGGGGTCATGCGCAGCCCGGTAGTGCCTATGCCTTTGGCCTCCAGCCGCATATTGGTTTCCTCGGCCATCACCGCATCGCCAATCATGGAACGGCCTCTTGAGTTGTAATTAGCCATCTCCAGCAGTTGGCCCTTGCTCACGTTTGAGGTGCGGCACAGTTGGTCGGCGGTTTTGGAGGCTTCTTTAAGGGCCAATAAATCGGCTTCGCGCTGCAGACTGTCGGCCTGGGTGTGGGAGTAGCGGATGTGCTGGATGCGGTTGATGCGGGTTTTCAGCAGGCCCTCCATGAAAGACTCCAGTCGCTTGAGGTTGGTGAGTTTGATGGTGATGGACTGCGAGGTGTTGTAACCTATGAATTTGGTCTGGTCTCGCAGATATTGATACTCTTTGTTCGCCGAGACACTGCTGATTCTGATGTCCTCGGGCTTGGATGTGAATTGCCGGGACAGGGCCAGCACCTCCTCGGTCACCATCTTCATCTCCTGCACGGCGTCTCGCATAGCGGGTTTGGTAAAGGAGGATTCCACGGTGATTTCGGCCAGGTCTGGGTAAGAAGTAACGCTGCCGAAGCCCAGCACCTTTACGTTCCGGGGCGGAGCCGCCGCCTGCGGACTGCAAGCTGATAGGAGAGCCAATACTAGAAGAGACCACACCTGGAGCGCGGCGAACGGGCGGAGAAGATATTTTTTCATATGGCAGGGAGAAAGAGGTTTATGTCAACCACCATGATGCTGGTTTGCGCCGTTTTCCATAAAAACGATGAAGAAATGTTTGGCGCCAGGTCCCAAAGGAATTCCAAACTAGCAGAAGGGTACTACAAGAAGAATGGCTATCTTTAGATACACCAAACCCCTGAGCCAATGAGTCGTCACGTGAGCAGATGCCTGAGCCTACTGAGTATTTTCCTGATGGGCTTTCTGGCTTCCGCCCAGGCGCAATCCAAGGATGAAAAGCAGGTGGCCGCCGCAGTGGAGCAATTGAAAAAGGCCATGATCGCGGGTGAGCGCCTGGCATTGGAAGCGATGGTGGCGAATGCCCTGAGCTACGGGCACTCCAGCGGGAAAGTAGAAAACAAAGCGGCCTTCGTGGAAGCCATTGCGAGCGGCAAGTCTGATTTCGTGACCATGGACCTCACCGAGCAAACCATCCAGGTGACCGGCAAGACCGCCATTGTGCGGCACAAGCTCATGGGGCAGACGAATGACAGCGGCACTCCCGGAAGCGTGAAGATGGGCGTGATGCAGGTGTGGCAAAAACAGGGCAGTGCCTGGAAACTGCTGGCCCGCCAGTCTTACAAACTGTAAACCGATTTTTCTGGTCAAGCCATAAAAGCAAAAACGCCAGCTACTATAGCTGGCGTTTTTGCTTTGTTTTCCTGAAAAGAGCCTTACAACTATTGGTTGGCTTAGCATTGCGGTGCTTGCCTAAGGATTGATTCGGGCCTTCAAATTAGTGTCTTCTACAGAGCGGAGACGTTGCCGAAAACCGGTTTGGTTTTCACACTCATAGCTTTGGAGTAGGTCTCGCCTTTGTGCTGGACTTTCACCCGCACCTTGCCGGGTTTCTTGCCCCAGTTGATGACTACCTCCGGAGAGTTCTGCCCGCTCACCAGGGTTGCTCCTGAGGGAAGTTTCCAGTTGTAAGTGGCGTTGGCCAGGCGGCTGGCTCTGAAGGTGAAAAAGATGACCTGCCTGCAGCCGGAGGCCAGCGCAAAACCAATCTCACCTGGGTATTGGCTAAAAGATTTGAGAAGCTTTTCTTTCATGAGCCGTCACTTTGCAGTTGGTTTTATTTGCCGCCTGTATAGGTAGGCAGGCTGAACGGATACGCTACGCAAGAGGCTACATCAAATGGGCTTGGGCCACTACATCAGAATTATATCAGGCAGGGAAGAAAGGCATTTTGGGGTAGTTGTGTTGGTTTATTAAAAAACTTAGACTTATAATTAAATATCCATAAATACATCATTACATTTATAGACTAAAATTCTAAAGTTGCATTAAGTATGCGAAGCAAAGGGGTTCTGTTACGGTTAGTTCTGGTCTGGCTGGTGATGGCGGTCACCTCAACAGTCCAGGCCCAGCATTACTTCTTCGGCAATCCTATCATCCGGAATTACAAGCCCGAGGAGTTCAAGGGAGGCATCCAGAGCTGGGGCATTGTGCAGGATGACCGGGAGGTGCTGTACATCGCCAATAACTTTGGGTTGCTGGAATTTGACGGCGCCACCTGGCAACTGCATTCTTCCAAAAACGGCATTAAAATGCGGGCTGTGTATGTGGGCAAGGATAATCGGGTCTACGTGGGCAGCCAGGCCAACTTCGGGTTCTACAAGCCCAACAAGCAGGGCATACTCCAGTACTTCTCTCTCGCTGACAGCCTGCCTCAGAAATACCGCAACTTTGACGAGGTCTGGCGCATCTATGAGCAGGATGGCCAGGTTTACTTTTTCACCTTCAAGAATATCTACGCCTATACCCCGGGTAAAAAGCTTCAGGTCATAGCCCCGGGCAGCCCCTTGAGTTTCTCCTACCAGGTAAACAAAGAGATCTATACCCTCATGGTGGGCAAGGGACTGGGTCTGTTAGAGAACAATAAACTACGTCTGCTGCCCGGCACAAGCTTCTTCGCGGAAAAGCCCATTGCCTCCATTCTGCCCTTCGCCAAAAACCAGCTTATCATCTTCACCATCCGGGATGGGGCTTTCCTGTACGACGGTCAGTCCGTGACTCCGTTCCAGATGGCGCCGGACCTGACCGGGGGCGGGCTCATCATTAACCAGGCGCTATTGCTAAAAGACGGGAATTTTGCCCTGGCCACCCAAAACAAAGGGCTGGTGCTGGTGAATAACCAAGGTCAGTTGCTCTTGAACACCACCATGCAGGAAGGCCTGCTGGACAATACCATCCACACCGTGTACCAGGACACCCAGGAGAACCTTTGGCTTGGCCTGAACAACGGCATTGCCATGGTAGAGTTGAGCTCGCCTTTCAGTCGGCTGGACGGAACCACAGGTTTGTCTGGGACCGGCTATGCGGCTTTGCAGAAGGGGAATGCCTTGTATGTGGGTACCAACAGCGGCTTGTATGTCTCTGAGGTATCAACCAATAAGAAGCGTTTTTCCCTGGTGCCCAACAGTACCGGTCAAGTCTACCACCTGGACCAGGTGGGAGGGCAGGTGCTCATGGGCCACCACAACGGGCCTTATCTGATCAAAGACGGGCAGGCTACCCTGCTGAATGCGGCCACCGGAATAGGGGCTTGGGAGTTTGTGCCGCTGCCCAACGCCCCTGATAAAGTGGTGATGGGTGGCTACAATGGCATAGGCCTGCTTTCGGCCACAGAGCAGGGAGTAAGTTTCCTCCGGAACCTGCCGGGCCTGGATGAGTCGTCCAGGGTGCTGGCCTTTGATAAAGACGGCGAACTTTGGATGGCCCACGGCTACAAAGGCATTTTCCGGATAAAGCTGGACCAGAAACAGGAGAAAATCGCCTCCGTTAGGTTCTACAACTCTAAAAACGGCTTGCCCTCAGACCAGTTGGTGAACATGGAGAAGATAGGCAACGAGCTCATCTTTCCCGCGCTCGTTGGCGTGTACCGGTTTGACAAGGCCAAAGACCGGTTTGTGGAGGACAAGCAGTACTCAAAGTTGTTTGCCCCCAATGAGCACGTGATTGAGATGGAACAGGACGTGCAGGGCAACATCTATTTCATCTCAAACCAGCGCGTGGGCAAGATCACATTTGATAAATTCGGGAAGCCGACGCTGGAGGACCAGCTGTTCAAGAACCTGCGCGAGCAACTCAATGATGACCTGAGCTCCATCCAGGTGCTGGACATCAACAACGTGCTTTTCGGGGCCAAGGAAGGATTCATCCACTACAACGCGGCCAAAAGTAAGCGCATGGTGCCGTTCCATACGCGCCTGGCCCGGGTGTACACCATCTCCAACGAGGCAGATTCGCTCTTACTTTCCGGCCGCCTGCTGGACAATGCCGCCGATACCGAGCTGCCTTTCGCACTCAACTCGCTGCGGTTTGTGTATGCGGCCTCTTTTTACGAAAAGCCCGAGAAAACGCAGTTCCAATATTTCCTGAAGAACTTTGACACCGGCTGGTCTGAGTGGACCACCAAAACCGAGAAAGAGTACACCAACCTGCCCGAGGGGACGTATGTTTTCCAGGTGCGGGCGCGTAATATCTACGGTACCGTGAGCCAGGCCAAAAGCTTCACGTTTGTGGTGAACCCGCCTTTCTACCGCACCACCTGGGCCTATATGGTATACACCATTGTGGGGCTGCTGTTGCTGGGAGCGGCGTTTTACCAGTTAGACAAGCGGTTCAAGAATGAGAAACGCCGCATTCTGCTGGACAAAGAGCGCAAGCTGGGTCAGAAGGAAATTGAGATCAGGCACATCACCAACCAGAGCGAGCAGGAAATTGACCGCCTGCGCAACGAGAAGTTCCAGGCCGAGCTGGACCACAAAAACCGTGAGCTGACCTATTCCACCATCCACCTCATCAACAAGAACGAGCTGCTGAGCAACGTGAAGCTGGAACTGCAGGAGATCCTGACCAACGGCGGGTCCGTTGCCCCGCAGGAGGAATTGAAAAAGATCATCCGAAGCATTGACCAGAACATCACCAGCGAGGTAGACTGGAAGCAGTTTGAACTCCACTTCAACCACGTGCACGGCGATTTCATCCACCGGCTCCAGGACCAGTTCCCCAACCTCACCCCGCAGGAAATCAAGCTTAGCACCTACCTGCGCCTGAACCTCACCACCAAAGACATCGCGCAGTTGCTGAACATCTCGGTGCGGGGCGTGGAAATCAGCCGTTACCGTTTAAGGAAACGTCTGTGCCTGGACCGTAGCGAGAACCTCACCGATTTCATGCTGAAGTTTTAAGCCATTTCTGGTTTTCGCGTTAAACAAACCGCCCTCGGTTTCAGGCCTGTTTTACAGAAAACAGGCCTGAAACCGAGGGCGGATGCATATTACCTACAAGGTAAAGTCTTAGGTAGGTTTTAGTCACGGGCTCTTTGGTATTGCGGCGGCCACTCCAGGTCCACGCCCAGCTGTTTGGCGGCCCTCAGCGGGAAGTAGGGGTCTCTGAGTAACTGCCGGGCCAGCAGCACCACATCGGCCTGGCCGCTGGCCACTATGTTTTCCGCTTCCTGCGGGGTGGTGATCATGCCCACCGCACCTGTCATGATACCGGCCTCTTTCCTGATTTTCTCCGAGAACTGCACCTGATAACCCGGTCCCACGGGAATACGCACCTTGGGCACGTTGCCGCCGGTGGAGGTGTCAATGAGGTCCACCCCTTTGTCTTTGAGAATGCGGGCCAGCTCCACAGAGTCATTCTCGTTCCAGCCGTCTTCTACCCAATCGGTGGCCGAGATGCGGACCCACAGCGGGTAATCCTGGGGCCAGACTTCCTGCACGCTGGCCACCACCTCCAGCAACAGTCGGATGCGGTTCTCAAAAGAGCCGCCGTATTCATCGGTGCGGTGGTTACTTAGCGGAGAGAAGTACTGGTGCAACAGGTAACCGTGCGCGCCATGAATTTCCACCACCTTGAAGCCTGCCTCCAGTGCCCTGGCCGCCGCCGTTCTGAAGTCTGTTATCACCTTTTGGATGCCGGCTTGGTCCAGTTCCAATGGGGTGATGCCGCCTTCCTGGAAAGGGATGGCACTGGGGGCCACGGTGGTCCAGGCGCCTTCTTCGCCGGGGTGCAGGGCAGAGCCTCCTTTCCAGGGCGAGCGGTGGCTGGCCTTTCTGCCCGCGTGCGCCAACTGGATACCGGCCACCGAGCCGTTCGCCTCCAGGAAAGAGACAATCCGCTGGAGTCCCGGCACGTGCTCGTCTTTCCAGATGCCCAGGTCATCAGGGGTGATGCGGGCCTCCGGCGAGACGCCCGTGGCTTCCAGGATGATCAGTCCTGCGCCACCCACGGCCCGGCTGCCCAGGTGCACTAAATGCCAGTCATTGGCAAAACCATCCTGGCTGGAGTACTGGCACATGGGTGAGACCACAATGCGGTTTTTGAGTTGTATGCTTTTTATCTGCAGGGGAGAGAAGAGAGTGCTCATAGAAATGTGAATTGGCAAGGTTGATTTATTCCCAGTGCTTACGAGTTTGATGGCGGCTTGTGTATGCAGGATGAACTTTTAATGCCCGAAAAGTGAAATCCGTTTTAGGGTTGTTTTGTAGAAAACAACCCTAAAACGGATTTCCCAAAGGTGGACACTCGGCAAGTTTAGCCTACGTATTGTTCCAGTTCGCCTTTCTCAGAGGCCTTGATCACTTTCTTCAGCTCGCCGGTTTGCTTCACCTTGTAAGTGGGGTTGGTGCTGTAAGTCACCAGGGTTTTCAGCGCATTCAGCTTGACGGCTTTGGCGTCTTTGGCCAGGCTGCGGTTCTCAATGCAGAATTTAGAGGCACAGGCCAGGTACAATCCCAGTAGGTCAGAGTTTCCGCTGGAGATCTTTACCGGGGTTTCGTCAATCTGGAAGGTGAAATCCGGGGTGCCTTCCATCCACTTCAGAATAAACTGCATGGCCCGGAGGCGCTCTGGATTATTCTTGTCAAAAGGCGTTGAGATAAGATAATCGGTGGCTTGCAGGACGGTACTTTCGGCTTTGGCGTAATCTTCTTTGGCCGCCAGCGATACAGCCGAGTAGTTGGGTACTTCCTGGGCAAACACGGTGAGGGTGCACACGCTTAGCACCAGCAGGAGGAAAAGTTTTTTCATGAGGGTTTAGGTTTAGTAGAGGAGGTAAAATACAAAACGGAAGAAGAAGTTTGGTAAACCGGAAAGAAAAATTGCCGGCAAAGCAGAGAAGGCGCTTCGCCGGCAATTTTGTTACAACTTATCAGAAAATGTTCTGATGGCGTTTCCTCTTTCCAGGGAGTGGTGCTGTTCCCACTGGTCCCGGGCTAGCAGAGCCGCCTGCTGTAGGTGCCAATGCCAAAGCTTTTCCTGTAAGCGCTCGCGGGCCTCGGCTTTGTTCTGGTGCTGCGAGCGCCTTTCCGAGGCTACCACCATAAGGCCTGATGGCAGGTGCCTGGCCCGCACCGCAGACTCGGTCTTGTTCACGTGCTGACCGCCCGGACCCGAAGCTCGCATGCTTTCATACACCACATCCTTCTCTTGCCAGCTAAAAGCTTGTGCGGCGTCAATGACCTGAATGCCTATAAACCAGTTCTTGCGTTTGTGGTACTTCCGGAAGGGGCTGGGTGATATCCATTGCACCGTTCCCTGCCACTGCTTTAGAAATTCAGCTGTGCCTGATCCTTTCACCAGAAGCAGGGAAGACAGCAGCGTGTTGGGCAAATGGCCCGGCACAGATTCCAGCACCTGTACCTGCAGCCCTTGTGCGCGAGCTTCTTTGAACAGAATTTCTTGTACCCGGGCTACCACTCGCCAGCATTCTTCAGGCCCCCGGCCCGAGGTGATTTGCATGATCATTTCCATCTCTCTCATGGGCTATTCTTTGTTCATGCGTACCACCTTGGGCAGAAACCTGCCCTGAATGTCTACCAACTGGGTCTGCGCCTGCATCACCGCTTCAATGTCTTTGTAGGCCAGCGGGAACTCTTCGGTACTACCCCCAATAAGCGTAACCCCAGCGCCTGCAACCGCCTTCTTCATGGCTGACATGGTAAAGCTCTCTTTGGCTCTGCCTCTGGATAACCTACGGCCTGCGCCGTGCGAAGAAGAATACAGCGCATCGGCGCAGCCTTTACCGCTGACCAGGTACCCTGCCGTGGTCATGCTGCCGGGGATGATGCCCAACTCACCTGCGTGGGCCGGAGTGGCTCCCTTGCGGTGGATGATCACGTGGCGGCCATTAGGTAGGGTGTCTTCCCAGGCGAAGTTGTGGTGATTCTCTACCTGCGCCAACGGTTTCTCACCGATGGCTTTGGCCAGGTTCAGGTGGATGCGGTCATGGCAGGCGCGGGCGTAATCACCGGCCAGGTTCATGCTGAGCCAATACTCTTGCCCGGCCTCGCTGTCCAGGGAGAGCCAGGCCAGTTGCTGCGCCTCGCGGGGGAGTTTGCAGGTGTCCACGGCCAGGTTGGTGTAATGTTTGGCCACCGCAGCGCCCAGCCCGCGGGAACCGGAATGCGACAGCAGCGCCACGTACGTCTGGGCCGGTAAGCCCAGGCTGTTGTTCTCGGCCATCTCAATTAAGCCGAACTCCACAAAGTGATTGCCGCTGCCCGAGGAACCCAATTGTCTTACCGCTTTGCCGTGCAACTTCCGGAGTAACTCGGTTTGCTGAAATTCCTTTCGGTCCAGCACCTCGTGTTCCTGGGCAAATTCCAACCCGCCGGTAATGCCAAAGTGGGTGAATTCCTTCAAAGCTTGTTTCAACTGGTAGGTGTTGCTCTGCAGGTATCTCTCCGGCAGATCAAAAATGGAAAGTGCCATGCGGCAGCCAATGTCCAGCCCCACCGCGTACGGCAGCACCGCATTTTCCACGGCCAGCACGCCGCCAATGGGCAGTCCGAACCCGGCGTGCGCATCGGGCATGAGGGCACCTTGTACCGCCACCGGCAAGCGCATGGCCAGCTCCATCTGCTTTTTGGCCGCGGCTTCAATGCCCTGGTTTCCGTAGATTTTCACCGGTCCGGCGGTGGGTAGCAGCGTGTGCGATGTAAAGGATTTCTGTTTCTGAGGCGGAGCCAGTTTCAAGGCCAGCGGGGCCAGAAACGGATGCTCCTGATAAGCCTCGGGCTGCAGCAGTACCTCCTGCAGCACCTGTATTACTTCCTCTTTGGGGGTATGCTTGAAATGACGGGCGGCTAGGTTCATAGCCAATCCTCTTGCCACATCATCGCGGTACCCGATTTTACTTAAGTCCTTAGACTTGATAGAATATTTGCCCATAGGCGATGTTTGATTCTTCTTTTGTCTGTTTCTTTTGAAAATACAGCCTTTGCGTTTTGCGGCTGTTTTAGAGAAAACAGACCGATTTCTGAAACCAGGTCTGCCGATTTTTGAGGAATGACCAACATAGCGGTAAGGTGTTAAAGGTTAAACAGGATTGATAAACAGGTTTGTTTACCGGCATTTTGAAAAGCCCCGTTGCCGGTAAATACCTATCAAGATAGACCGCCTGATGCGCTGAGATTAGCACAAAAGTGCGTAGCCAGGCTATAAGCAAGCAGGGGAGAGAGGATAGCTCTATTGTAGAGTAAAATGAGATGTGCTACCTGGGCTATGAATTAACTCATTCCCTCTTTTCGTAGAGAAAGGCACAGAGGGCCTGTTTTCTTGAAAACGAAGAATCAATCATCTGCCTGGAAAGCAGCCGGCAAAGCACACGGAGGCTATTAGCTAATCAGAAAAGGTCTGAAAATATAGGTAATAGAGGTTGCCTTGCTGTTACTAAGCAATGAGCAGGAGGGGCGATATGTTGCGTACTTCTAGCATGGTTTTTCCTCCTGTAGTTTAAGGGTTGTACTTAAGAGAGGAATAATAGGAGCGCAAATCTAAACTTACGGATTTATATTGGCAAGTAATTATCAGTTTTTAATTGAGCAGATACTAGCGTATAAAAGAGGGGCATGTGCAAAAAAATAGTGCGCAACCATCGCTGCGCACTATATAGAACTTGAACTTGCCCTTTAAAGGGTTTGCCTTAATTGAAATGGTACAGGAACGTGATGATGCCGTTGAAAGCCGGTTTTTTGCTGCCTTCAATCTCCATGGTCACTTCCAGACGGGCCTTGATCACGCCCCTCAGGTCTTTGGCCGAGAGCAGTTTCACGCGCAGGCGCAGGGCGCTGTCTACGGTTACGGCCTGGTTGAAGCGCAGGCTCTCAATCTCATAGTTCACCTGCATCTTGAGGTTCTCAATAGTGATGATCTGGCCCCAAAGGAAAGGCAGCAGCGATACCGTGAGATAACCGTGCGCGATGGTGGTTTTAAACGGTGATTCTGTTTTCGCCCGCTCAGTGTCCAGGTGAATCCATTGGTGGTCTAAAGTGGCATCGGCGAAGAGATTGATCTGCTCCTGGGTAATGGTGTGGTAGTCAGACACACCTATTTCCGTTCCTTCGTACTGTTGCAAGTCCTGGAAACTGCGGATGGTAATCTTGCTCATGAAATCTCTTTTCTTACTGGAATTTGCGGGGATGAAGGGCTAAAGGTAACCTCTTTTATGTATTTGTGAAAGTCTAGCCGAAGAACCCATGAAACTAACATGCCCAGCTAGGCAAATAGCTAAAAAGGAAGAGCCAAAACGCAGGTGAATGTTACCAGCGTTTTGGCTCTCTTTTCGGAAAACGACCTTAAAGCGTCCTTCCATTTGTCATCCTGTTCTACTTGTCATCCTGAAAGGAACTTGGTCGCGAACGGTAAAAGCGTGTATTCTCTGCTTTTCTAGCTTGCCCACAAGATCCTTCCAGGATGACAAAGGGAAAGAATGGACAGCCTACCTATTAAAGCAATTTGAGACCTTTTCGAAATTAGTTCGCCTCCAGAATCTGGAAGAGTTCATCCAGTTTAGGCGTGAGGATGATCTCGGTGCGGCGGTTTTTCTGGCGGGCATCGGCGGTTTTGGCTACATCCAAAGGCACGTTTTCGGCGCGGCCCGATGGGGTAATCTTGGTTCCGGCCAGTCCGGCGGTGGTCAGGATGCGGGTAATCTCGGTGGCGCGCAGTACGCTCAGGTCCCAGTTGTCCTGCATGCCGGCGGTGCCTCTAGCCACGGGTACGTCATCGGTGTGGCCTTCCACTACCACGTTCACGTCCTGTTGGTCTTTGAGGGCGGTAGCCAGTTTGCGCAGGGCGTCCTGTCCTTTCACGTCTACTTTGGTGGAACCGGATTTGAACAGCAGTTGCTCAGAAAGCGACACGTACACTTTACCGTTGCGCACGTTCACCGACAGGTCTTTGCTGTTGAAGCCCAGCAGGGCGTTGCTTACTTTGGTGCGTAGGGCGTTCACCGCCTTGTCTTTCTCGGCCAGGATGCGCTCCAGTTCATTGAGGCGGTCTTCGCGGGTTTTGAGGTCTTTGCTCAGTTGGTCCAGCTGCGAGCGGTTCTTGCTCAGGGTCTCGTTCAGTTTGTTTAGTTCCTCATCGCGGCGCGAGAGGTCTTTGGAGAGTTTGGAGGACTCCAGCGCACTGTTGGCCATGAGGCGGTCATGGTTTTTGATGAGCTTGTCATAGGTGCTGCTCAGATCTGCGTAGAGGCTCTGCGTTTTCCTGAGAGTGCTGCCCAGCAGGGTGGTGTCGGCGGCCAGTTGGGAGCGGTACTCGGTGAGGTCAGCCACCTGCTTAGAGAGATCGGCGCTTTCCTTCTTTGATTTGGAGAGGGCACTCTGGCAATCGGCTTTGTCGCGCTCCAGCTTTACTTTCTGGGCCAGCACGGCGTTGTATTTCTTGGTAGTGGTACACGAGCCTAACAGGAACGTGCTCAGGAGGGCTACCCCGGCGTAGCGGAGCAAGGGTTTGTGAAACATGAGAGGGCTTTGTAAAGTTAAAAATGCAAATTCAAGGGTTGTAGTGAGTTTGGGCCAGACAGTGAGGAGCAAAGAAACAAGTGCCTTGCCATCCAGATGCCGGCAGATACCCAAAGATAAGCAGGCAGGGATGTTAGCCAAAGCCGAGGCTCCGTTTTTAGGCTATTTTCCTTAAAAAGGGCCTAAAACGGAAGAAGCCGGACTTAGCGCCCGGCTTCTTTGATTAATGCTGTTTTGCAGCTTTCGTCTGTCTATTATAATAAAATCAGGACTATGGCCAGAAACTTAGTTGTTCTGGATCAGTTTCAGGATTTTGTCAAAGTTAGGCGCCAGGATGATCTCGGTGCGGCGGTTGCTTTGGCGGGCTTCCGGCGTGCGGGTCATAGCTACCGGGGTGTACTGTCCGCGGCCGGCGGGCACTACCATCTGGGGCGGCACCCCGTTGTTGATGAGCAGGCGGGTGATCTCGGTGGCGCGCAGCACGCTCAGGTCCCAGTTGTCTTTGTAGGTCACGTTGTCCGCGGCTACGGCCACGTCATCGGTGTGGCCCTCAATCATGATCTCGGTATCGCGCTGCGAGCGGATGGCGTTGGCCAGTTTACCCAGCGCACTCTGCCCATTGGGGTTCACCTTGGTGCTGCCCGAGGCGAAGAGCAGTTTCTCCGGCATGGTCACGTACACCTTGCCCTCACGGATGGCCACAGTCAGGCCCTGCTCCTTGAAGCCGGCCAGCGCCTCGTTCACAGATTCGCGCAGCTCGTTAAGGATTCTTTCTTTCTGAGCTATCTGCTGTTGATACTGCGCCAGTTTGGCGTCACGGTCACGCAGATCGGCGTTGGCTTGTTCCAGGCTGCGCTGAGCAGCGGTTTTCTCGTTTTCCAGCGCATTTTTACTTGCTTCCAACTCCTTGTACTTCTTACTAGAGACACAGGAACCCAGGACAGCTACTCCCAAAACTAAGGCGGCGGCGGATGAGGCGAAACGTGTTTTCTTCATAGGTGCTTATTTTATACTAATGGTTTGGTGACGACGTAAAAGAGCCCGGCGGCGGCTGGTTAGCTACCCCCTGAGACCCGGCTTTGAAACGGACGCAAATAAATAATAATTGCCTTAAGTATTCTAATTTACTTTCTGTTCGTTGTAAAGTATTAAGCTAGTGAGGTTTATGGAAGACGCATTCCGGAACCTGGCAGAAGCTTAGGCGTAAACGGCAATTCCTAGAAGACGGGCATTCCGGGGAAGACCCGGGCAATGCACTTTCTGTTTTAAGGGTGGTTTCATGAAAACAGCCGCAAAAGAGCGCCGATGCCAAGAGGGATGAGGGGGAGTGCGAGGCAGAAAAACCCAATCCGTGGAAAGCTTAATTCTTCTGGCACAAGGGAAAACAAATAGGACGGAAAACGGGTACAACTTCTCTGCACAGAGAAAGAGTTGGTTTTGGATGGTAAACTAGGGAGCTATCTTTTCTTTTTTATCTTTGCACGCGTATTGTAACTGCTTGCGGTTTCCCCACTGGAGGCTTCATTGTTGATAAAAACCTTTAGAGCATCATATGGCTTGGTTTAAAAGAGTAGAAAAAGGGATCGTCACCCCAACGGAGCAGAAAAAAGAAACCCCAGACGGTCTGTGGCACAAGTGCCCCGAGTGTAAGACCGTCATCAGCACTGCCGAGCACCGGCAACAGCTGTATACGTGTGCCAAATGCGATTACCATGACCGCATCAACTCACAGGAGTACTTTGAGGTGCTGTTTGACGAGAACGAGTTCCAGGAGCTGGATGCCAACCTGAGCTCCTCAGACCCGCTGCACTTCGTGGATACTAAGCCTTATCCAGACCGTATCAAGGCCACCCAGCGCAAAACCAACCTCAAAGACGCCGTCCGTACCGCCCACGGTACCATCAACGGCCTTGACCTGGTGGTAGCCTGTATGGACTTCAACTTCATTGGCGGGTCTATGGGCTCCGTGGTGGGCGAGAAGATTGCCCGCGCCATTGACTACAGCCGCGAGAACAAGATCCCGTTCCTCATGATCTCTAAATCGGGCGGCGCCCGGATGATGGAAGCCGGTTACTCGCTCATGCAGATGGCCAAGACCTCTGCAAAGCTGGCCTTGCTTTCTGAGGAGAAGGTACCTTATATCTCCCTGCTCACTGACCCCACCACCGGAGGGGTAACGGCCTCCTTCGCCATGCTGGGAGACTTCAACATCTCAGAGCCGGGTGCCCTCATTGGGTTTGCCGGGCCGCGCGTGATCAAAGAAACCATAGGAAAAGATTTGCCCAAAGGCTTCCAGAGCGCCGAGTTTGTTCTGGAGCACGGGTTCCTTGATTTCATTGTGCACCGGAAAGAACTTAAGGACCGCATCCATAGCCTTTTAACCCTGCTTAAGCCCGAGGAAATTCCGGCGCCGGTAGAGAACGAGAAGAAAGCTGTAACGGTGAAATAAGCCTTTCTGGGTCCAGAAAATCAGAGAAGACCCGTCTCCGGAAGAGGCGGGTCTTTTTATTTCAGGTCTGGCACGATTATTATTGCACTCCCAATAGACAGGGGATGATTGGGAACATTTTATTTAAAATTCAGTATGTATCCCCGATACTAACCAACTTTAAGCTTTCGTTTACAACCAAAAACCAAGACTATGAAAATTTTAAAAGGAACATTCACCGCCATGTTAGTAGGAAGCTTGCTTTTCTCTTCCTGCAAATCTAGCCAGACGGCAACCACTGATACGACCACGACTACCCAGAAAAAGGGCATGAATAAAACAGCCAAGGGCGGTATCATTGGAGCTGGTGGCGGTGCCATCTTAGGAGGTATCATTGGTAAAGCCACCGGGAACACTGCCCGTGGTGCTATCATTGGGGCTGCCGTAGGAGGTGCCACTGGTGCTGTGATCGGACGCCGTATGGATAAGCAAGCCGAAGAACTTGAGCGCGAGATGAAAAATGCCCAGGTAGAGCGCGTAGGTGAAGGTATCAAAGTAACCTTTGACGCTGGTCTTCTTTTCGCTACCAACTCTGCAGAGCTGCAGGCTTCTTCTAAACAAGACATCCAGAAATTGGCCGAGACCCTGAAGAAATACCCAGGTACCAACGTGCTCATTGAAGGTCACGCCGATAACACCGGTACCGATGCCATCAACCAACCTTTGTCTGAGCGCAGAGCCCAGGCCGTTGCCAACTACGCTACTTCCCTTGGCGTAGAGCCTAGCCGTCTGCAGACCCGCGGTTACGGTTCAACCCAACCAGTGGCTGATAACTCAACTGCCGCCGGCCGTCAGCAGAACCGCCGCGTAGAGGTTGCCATCTTCGCCAGCGAAGAACTGAAGAAAGCCGCTGAGCGTGGCGAGATTAAATAAGGAAACTGATCTCTCTTTATAATAAAGGCTAGCCAATCGGCTAGCCTTTTTCTTTTTGCCCCAGCCAAACAGCCGCCACGGCAGTTCCAGCATCAATAGCGCTGCTAAGCGAATTCCCCCTCCCTTGAGGGGCAGGAGTAGGTCTGTCCATTCTCAAAAATGAGCCCAATCCGCAACCATCATCCCAAACCCATTTTCAGCCTGTTTTTCCTAAATCAACGCTGAAACGGCTTGGTAGCCAGGCAAGGCGGGGCTAACCTCGCGCGGTTTTCCGCGTTTAGGGGAGGAAACCAACAAAGCGAAGAGAATGGGAAAATTAACGAACGGGCTTTTTCTGGTGCTTTTTCTTTCTGCATTGGGAGCCTGCGACCGGGTCAAAGAAAAGGAAGCGGTAGCCGATCTGCCTAAAACCTCAACGGAAGATACGCTGGTCCTCACCCCGGATACCCTGGAAGTGGATACTGTCTTGTCAGAGACCGACACAGCTGACTATGCCGGCGCAGGGGATTACGATGAATATGAAGAGGAGGAAACAGCCTCCGGGGCCTTGGCCAATAGAGGAACCGCAACGGCTACCTCCGCAAATTCTTCTTCCGCGGCTCCCGCTGAGAGCGGAGTGGCCAGGTCTACATCTGCCTCTGCTTCTGCCCCAAGGGCCACTTCCAGCAAAGGCAGTACCGCCAAAAGAAAATATGTAAGGCCTACCCGGGCGCAGTTGCAGCAGGCCCTGGCGCGGGATGCCCGGCGGTCAAACCAGATGGATCTGCCCCAACTGAGAAACTACTGGCTCCGGCGGCAGCACTATTACCGGCGCGCCTCCAAAGACGTGAAGTACGTGGCCGGTGACACCAAAATCAAAATATCAACCGAGGAAACCAAGATTGAAACCCCGCGCGGGAAAGTGAAGATTGAGGGGAACGATATCAAGATTAAGTATGATGATTAAGCTCCGCTGAAGGCGGCAGGCTTTCTGCGCCGCTGATTTGTTTTGAAGCCGTTTTAACAGAAACAGGCGCAAAACAGATCAGCGGCTTTCTTTTTTACGGGAGAAGCGCACCGCAGACATGGTAATGGCAGCGCCCAGCAGCGCCACGGCAATGTCTTTCTGGGCATCCCAGACATCGCCCTGGGTGCCCAGGTAGGCCATGCCGCGGGTGGGGAAAAAGACATCGGCCACGGCCCACTCAATCAGTTCATAGATGGCGCCCAGGCTAATGGTCAGTTCAATGGGCAGAATGTAGCTGAAAAAGGGACTTACCTTGGTTCTGGTCTTGAAGATCTCATGCATAGGGTAAGACAGGAGAAACCCGAACCCGAAGTGCACCAAGCGGTCATAGTGGTTGCGTTCCAGGTGCAACTGGTCTTTGACCCAGTACCCGAAAGGGTTCTCGGCGTAGGTGTACTGGCTTCCGTAGACGTGCAGCATCATGAACAGAAACATGCAGGTATAGCTGAAATCTGAGAACTGGAAGTATTTGTAATAGGCCACCAGAAAAATGACCGCACTCAGCGTGAGCGTGTTCTCCAGCCACCAGTTCTTCAGGTCTGGGGTGTTAAAGCCGGTATAGGTCCAGAAAGCCCCAAAAAGGACAGCATACAGGATAAGGAGCGGGTTTCTTAGGAAAGAGGTATGGTGTTGATCGGTCGCGAAGGTGAAGGCCATGCCGAAGGAGGTCTTTTTCTGTACAAGAAATCAGAAGCGGCCTGAAAGCAGGGGCCGGCTTCTGGGGAATCTCTTAGGTGAACGATGAAGTTGTAAATGGGTTAGCCTACCGCTTCCTCCAGCCGGGAAGAAAGCAGTAGCTCCGGCCGGTGATATACCAGGGGCAGCGGATTGTCCTCCGGGTTCTGGGTAGGGTCACAGTGGTAGCCCAAGATGTGGTAGTCCTGCGCCAGCGGAATCAGTTTCTTATAGTGCGTGTGGGCGGGGTTCCCCTCAGAGAAAGTGATGTCATGGAAAACCGTGGTGGCTTTGGGCGGCATGCCCCGAAGAAACGCAAACAATGACTCGGGTTGACCCAGGTCTCCTGAGAAGACAATTCTTTCTCCGTTTTCTTCAAATATGTAAGCGTATGATTGTAGCCGCTCCGCGTGCTGGCCAAAGGTGTCCACGGCGGTGATGCCCGGCAACTCTGAGAGCGGGATAAAATCGGCGTACTTCTCTGGTTTTTGTATCTGGAGCCGCAGGAACTCATAGATCTCATCCCGGAAATCATCATCGGGGTAAAGAATAGAGGGCCGGCAATGGGTGTTGAAGTAGTGGCAGTGCAGCAGAATATTGGCCAGGCTGCCTGTATGGTCATTGTGCAGGTGCGTGAGCAGAATGTATTCCAGGTTGCGGGTGAGCTGGTGCTGCCGTAGCGTGGGGTATACGGTAAAGCCACAGTCCAGCAGAATGGAGTGCCCTTTAAATTCCACAATGGCCGCGGAGTTGCCGTAGACCACGTCAAAAGCTCCGCCTGTCCCTAAGAAGGTGAATTTCATAGTCGTTTGTTCTTCAAAACACGCATTTGTACTCAATCTGGAAGAGTATTTGACGCAAACCTTACCACCGGGGGACCGTTTAGAGGAGAAAATAAAAGATTATGGCTGAAGCGCATCAGCAACTTTCTCCTGCTGAAAAGATATGGCAAGTTCATATACGGCTGAATGAAGTTTTCGGTCATCTTTCAGGGCATCCGCGCCGCGATCCCATGCGCGAGCTCATTTCCACCATGCTCTCGCACCGCACCACCCATGCTAACGAAGAGAAAGCCTATTTTCAGATGCTGGAGAAATTCCCTTCCTGGCAGCAGGTGATAGACGCGCCGGTAGAAGAACTCACCCTGGCCCTGGCGCCCGCCGAGTTTCCGGGGGCCAAAGCGGTGAACATCCAGAAAGCGCTGCGCCTCATCCAGCAAGACCACCCAGATTTCTCCCTTGACTTTCTCCATGACCTGGATGTGCCCGAGGCCATGGCCTGGCTTATGTCTTTGCCTGGAGTCGGGCTTAAAACCGCTACCCTGGTGCTTTTGTTTAACTTCCATAAGCCCGTGTTCCCGGTAGACACGCATGTGCACCGCATCAGTCAGCGGGTGGGGCTCATTGGTGCCAAGGTCACCCATGACAAAGCCCACCAGATTCTGCTGGACCTGCTGCCCAAAGATGCGCTGGTGCTCTATAACCTGCACCGGCACATGCTCAAACACGGTCAGAAAATCTGTACCTGGCGCGCGCCCAAATGCGAAGTCTGCGTGCTGCAAGACCTCTGCAACTACTACCATGACGTGCGCCTGAAAGGTCTTGATTAAGGAAGAACCTACTTCATCTTGATGGCAAAAAATGGATAAGGCTTACGTTGTTTTCTAAGCCCCTGTATTTATTGGCTGATTTTCAAAAAGTATTGCCAAAGGGTTTTGCAGTACTGCGCTCTATTCGTTTGGGCCTTTTAAATACTGGGCAAACAATTACCTCCCGTTCTGGTTTGCCTTCTAAAGGCTCCTGCTCTTCGTTTACATCACCATGCATAGATTTTACGCGCTCTTTTTCCTGATTTCCTTTTTCCTTGTTTTTCAGGCGCAGGCCCAAAACACCGGCAGAATCACCGGCGTGGTGCGCGATAGAAACACCCAGGAACCGGTGATTGGCGCCACGGTGACATTGGAGGAAACTACTCTTGCCGTCGCCACGGATGCGCAAGGCCGGTACCGGCTGGAGAATGTGCCCACGGGCAACTACAACCTCAAAGCTTCTTACCTGGGCTATGAACCGGTGACGCGGTATAACGTGCCGGTGACCTCGGGCAACGCCCTTACCCTCAACTTGGAGATTACCCCCAGCCAGAATAAGCTGCAGGAGGTGAACATCACGGCAGACCGGTCCATTAGGGCCGCAACGCTGGAGACCCCGCTGTCTATCCAGAGTCTGAGCAGCGAGGAAATCAAGAGCAACCCGGGCGGTAATTTTGACATCTCCCGCGTGATTCAGACGTTGCCGGGCGTGGCCGGGGCAGGTAGCACGGGCGCCGGTTTCCGGAACGACATTGTGATTAGGGGCGGCGGACCCGGCGAGAACGTCTTCTTTCTGGACGGGATTGAGATTCCGGTGATCAACCACTTTTCTACGCAGGGCAGCAGCGGGGGGCCGCAGGGAATTTTAAATGTGTCCTTTATTGAGGATGTGACCCTGAGCACCAGCGCCTTTGATGCCCGCTATGACAATGCCCTCTCTAGTGTATTTCAATTTAAGCAGCGGGACGGCAACCCCGACCGTCTGCAGGGCAACGTTCGCCTGAGCGCCACCGAGCTGGCTGGTACCCTGGAAGGTCCGCTCGCGCCTAAGACCACGTTTTTGGCCTCAGCGCGTCGTTCTTATCTGCAGCTGTTGTTCAAAGCCATTGATTTACCTATTAGACCTAACTACTGGGATTTTCAGTACAAGGTCACGCACCAACTGGATTCCAAAACCACTCTCACGGCCTTGGGTATTGGAGCCATTGACGAATTCAGGTTTGGTATACCCAAAAAATCATCACCGGAAAATGAGTATATATTGCGGTCTAACCCACTCATTGACCAATGGAACTACACCGTGGGCGCCAGTTTGAAGCGCTCACTGGAAAACGGTTTTGTGCAGGTGGCTCTGAGCCGGAACGTGTTTAAAAACGGCCTGGACCGCTTTGAGGACGCGCAGTACGGAGATGAATCCCGCAGGGTGCTCAAGGCCCGGTCGCAGGAAAAGGAGAACAAACTGCGGATAGACGTGAATAAGTTCGTGGGCGGCTGGAAGTTCTCTTACGGGGCCATCGGGCAGTACGTGGGATATACCAATGACTTCTACAGCCAGATACGGCAGGAAGTGCGTGACCAGAATGGCAACGTGGTGCAACCCCGCATGGTCCTGGATTTTGATACCGATTTGAATTTCTTCCGCTACGGCATATACGGGCAAGCGTCCAAAGGCTTTTGGCAGGACAAACTGAGCCTATCCCTGGGCGTGCGCACCGATATGAACTCGTTCACCTCTGACGGAAATAACCCGCTCAAGACGCTTTCGCCGCGGATGTCCGCATCTTACGCATTAGCCGAGCAATGGAAAGTGAACGCCTCCGTGGGGACTTATTACCGTCTGCCCATCTATACGGTGCTAGGCTACAAAGATGCCACCGGCGCTTACGCCAACAAGAACAGCGATTACATCAGATCCACGCATTACGTAGCCGGTTTTGAGTTTCTGCCTACCATTGCCAACCGCCTTACCGTAGAAGGTTTCTACAAGCGCTACGCCAATTATCCGGTTTCGCTGCGCGATGGGATTTCCCTGGCCAACCAAGGAATTGAGTTCGGGGCGATTGGGAACGAGGCGGTGGCTAGCGTGGGCAAGGGACGTGCCTACGGGGCCGAGTTCTTTTTCCAGCAGAAACTTACCCGCGGCCTATACGGCTCGATTTCCTACACACTGGTGCGAAGTGAGTTCACGGGGCTGAACAATGATAACTACATTGCCTCGGCGTGGGACAATAGGCATCTGGTATCGGGGTTGCTGGGTTTGCAGTTCGGCAGGAACTGGGAACTGGGCGCCAAATACCGCTTCGCCGGAGGCTCGCCCTACACGCCGTTTGACCTGGAGGCCTCGCAGCGGAACTATGCTTCTTTGGGCACCGGCCTGTTGGATTATGACCGGCTCAACACCCTTCGGCTGCGCTCCTTCCAACAGCTGGACGTGCGCCTGGACAAGAAGTGGAACTACAAACGCACTACCCTCGACCTGTACGTAGACATCCAGAACATCTTCCGGTTCAAGGGCCCCTCGTTGCCGCAATACACTTTTGAGCGCAACGCAGACAATACCGGCTTCGCTACCACAGATGGTCAGCCGCTCCAGCCCAACGGCGCCAATGCCATTCCGCTGATCCTGGATGAAGACGAGGTGACCTTTCTGCCTACCATAGGATTTGTGCTGGAGTTTTGAGTTGAAACCCTCTGGGTGTTGAGGCGTTTTAAGTCGTATTTCCAGAAAACAGGTCGAAACCAGATCAGGCAGGATAAGGGCTGGGCACCGCCAGTAAGTTAATTCCGTAAGCAATGCGTACCTTGCAGGTGCTAAGGCAGCCGTTTACCAGAATATGCGCTTAATTTCCCACCCCGTCCTGTGCAATTACTACGTTACCTACCGGTGTAACGCCAAATGCTCATTCTGTGACATCTGGGAAAAGCCATCGCCCTATATTCAACTGGAGGATGTCAAAAAGAACCTGGCTGACCTGAAGAAACTGGGCGTGAACGTCATTGACTTTACCGGCGGTGAGCCTTTGCTGCACCGGCAGATAGATCAGTTCCTGGAGGTGGCCCAAAGCATGGGGTTCATTACCACCCTTACCACCAACGGCCTGCTGTACCCCAAATGGGCCGAGCGCCTCAAAGGCAAGGTAGACATGTTGCACTTCTCGCTAGACTCAGCGGATAAAACCGAGCATGACACCGGCCGCGGTGTGGCCTGCTTTGATTTCGTGCTGCAGTCTATTGAGATAGCCAAAAGCCTGGGTGAGCGCCCAGATATCCTATTCACCGTTTTCAAGCACAACCTGGACCAGATTGAGCGGGTGTACGAAGAGATTTGCCTGCCCAACAAGCTCATGCTGCTTCTGAACCCCGCCTTTGAGTACAACCAAGTAGAAACCGGGGACCAGCTTTCTGCCGAGGAACTGAATTACCTGTCTGCGTTCAGCAAAAAGAAGTGGGTGTACCTGAACGAGGCCTTTGTGCAGCTGCGCAAAGATGGCGGCAACCACATAGACAAACCCATCTGCAAAGCCGCCAGCTCTACGTTGGTTATTTCCCCGGAAAACGAACTGGTCCTGCCATGTTATCACCTGGGCGCGCAGAAGTTCCCGGTGCAAGGAAACCTGTACGAGCTGTACAACTCCCCCGAAGTAAAGAAACTCATTGCACTGGAAGGTCGCCTGCCCGCCTGCGAAGGCTGCACCATCAACTGCTACATGCAACCCAGTTTTGCCGTGGAAATGAACAGCTACTGGTGGAAAGCCCTGCCCAGCACCCTTAAGTACAGCCTCCGGAAAGGCACCTGGAAACGCATGCTTTCCTGAATCCTGTTTTTGGCCTGTTTATTCCAAAGATGGCCTGCTCCATTTCCGGACTTTACCTGGAGAATTCCTCTATTTTCCCGTTTGAGGGCTCTTTTTCAGAAATATTCTAGAAACTGCAAAAGCGTATGGGGGTAAGCCGTGGTTCAACTGTCCTATAAAAGGCGTGGCTACACCTTGCCCAATACTTTTTTGCCTTTTTTCTGGCTTAAAGGCTTCTTTTGGGTGGTTGAACACAGGGCTTTGGTGCAGACCAGAAGTATTGGCGTTGCGTCCTTAGACCTTTAATGATGATCCTAGTTTGTATGATGTTAGATTTACCAGACTAATTCTTTTTAAAGGACATTGTTTCGGAAAGGGTAGGCAATCGATGTTGCCGGATTTAAGACTGATGCTGTATTAGGCCTTAATTCTATAAACTGGTGCTAAAGGACAAATAAGTGTAACTTTCTAAAGCTCAGATGCCCCGGTAGATTTCTTAACCAGGACGAATGAGTATGTGAACAAAGCCTCGGTAGATAGGTCGTAGCATTCTTTTCAGGTATGGTCCGGTTTATCAGAAAATGATGTTTTTATCCTGTATGTTTAGGGAGATATTCAGCTTTTGTTCCATTTAAACTTAGAATATGTCCTACATTTTACCTGTTAAAGGGGTTCACCCAGTTATAGGGGAAAATTGCTTTGTGGCTCCTAATGCAACTGTTGCCGGAGACGTGGTCATGGGTGACCAGTGCACCGTTTGGTTCAATGCCGTG
The DNA here is from genome assembly GCF_017916345.1 of Rufibacter aurantiacus. NCBI lineage: Bacteria > Pseudomonadati > Bacteroidota > Cytophagia > Cytophagales > Hymenobacteraceae > Rufibacter > Rufibacter aurantiacus. Next base: position 630,139 of record NZ_JAFMSV010000002.1, on the reverse strand, counting down.
GTACGCGGCGATGTAAACCAGATCCGCATCGGGAATAAGACCAACATTCAGGACGGTGCCGTCATTCACTGCACTTACCAGAAGACCGGCACTTTCATAGGCAACAACGTGAGCATCGGGCACAACGCCATTGTGCATGGCTGCACCATTGAAGACAACGTGCTTATTGGCATGGGGGCCATTGTCATGGATAATGCCGTGGTGCAGGAGCACTGCATTGTGGCGGCCGGCGCGGTAGTATTGGAGAAAACCATCTGTGAGGGGGGCTTCATCTACGCCGGGGTGCCCGCCAAGAAAGTGAAAGCGCTTACCCAGGAGCAGATCTCGGGCATGGCCCAAACCGCCAGTAACTATGTGATGTACGCCAGCTGGTTCCAGGAAGGGGAGGAGGAAAAATAAGCTGGACTGAGGTGACCAGCCTGCTTCGGTGAGCTAGTAGAAGCGAGTGAGTTCAATAAAAATTAACAAGCATATACCATTTTGAATATTTAAATTGTCCCGTATTGGAGTTTCCCTCAAGCTTGCCCCTTACTCTATGATTATTCTCCCCCGCCAGCTATGGCTCTTCGTGCTGACTTTTCTTTTCTGCCTGCGAGGCTATGCCCAGGCACCCACAGAAATCCTTTTCACGGGCAGTTACCAACAGGCCCCCCTCACCCAGGTCCTGCAGGAAATCCAAGCCAAAACCCCGGTCAGGTTCTACTTTAAGCCAGAATGGGTAACCAACCTCAAGGTGACCAAGAACTTTGAGCGCGAGAAAGTGACCACCGTGGTGGAGGCGCTGCTGGAGAACACAGAACTGGAGGCGGCCTGGTACCATGACTATGCGGTGATGCTCTTCCCGTCAGCGGCCCACCACCCGGCCATCGTCTACAAAGACAATGAAGGCAAACCCCTGAACCGGTTGCTCTTCGGGTTGCCTAAAAACGCCCAGGACGATAAGAAGGTGGTTCTGCGGGGCAGGGTGACCAGTGCAAAAACCGGCGAACCCGTGGTAGGCGCTACCGTTTCTGTGCCGTCTCTGGCCATTGGCGACCAAACCGATGCCAATGGTGAGTACCGGCTTTTATTGCCCATGGGCGAGCACCTGGTATCCTACAAATCCATTGAGTTATTGCCCGAAGAAAGACAGGTGGGCCTCTATGCCGCCGGTACCCTGAACCTGCAGCTCTATCAGTCTGTGGTTGCCCTGAATGAGGTGGAGGTGCGCGCCGATGGTCTGAACGACCGTAACGTGAACACCGTGCAGATGGGCATGAACAAACTGAACATAGGGGTAATCAGAAAGATGCCCACGTTCATGGGCGAGGTAGATGTGGTAAAGAGTGTGCTGCTGCTGCCTGGGGTAAGTTCTGTGGGCGAGGGCTCGGCGGGCTTCAACGTAAGGGGCGGCGGCTCTGACCAGAACCTGTTGCTTATGGGCCAGATTCCCATCTATAACCCTTCGCATCTTTTCGGCTTTTTCTCGGTCTTCAACCCAGATGTGGTCAAGGACCTTACCTTTTATCGCGGCGGCATTCCCCCTAAATACGGCGGGCGCTTGTCATCGGTGCTGGAGGTGCAGCAGAAAGAAGGCCAGAATACCAAACTCAAAGGCAACGGTGGCGTGGGGCCTATCACCAGCCGGTTGGCCCTGGAAGGTCCGCTGTTCTCCCCAAAGACTACTTTCTTGGTGGCAGGCCGGGCTTCTTACCCCAACTGGGTTTTGCATAGCCTCAAAGACAAACAGTTAAGCCAGACCCATGCCGCCTTTTATGACGGCAACGCCAACGTGACCCATACGTTCAGCGCCAAAGATAAAATCAGTTTCAACAGTTACGTGAGCCATGATGCCTTCGGGTTCACCCAGGACAGTATCTATTCCTGGCAGAACATTGGCGCCTCGTTGAAACACACCCATTCCTTCAGTGAGCGGTTAGTGGGTTCCTTGAACGGGGTGTTCAGTAAATACCGGTTCGGGATCGAGGACCAGGACTCTACCAATGCCTCTAAGTTCAGCAACGGCATATGGTCGGCGAGCATAAAGGCCGAAGGGAACTACGATGCCCGCCAGCACCAACTTGCGTTTGGCGCGGAAGGGATTTACCATACCTTTCAACCAGGCAAACTGGAACCGGCCTCGGCCAATTCCGGCGTGAACCCCATTGCCCTCACCCAGAACCAGGCCCTGGAAGGCGGAATCTTTGCCAGTGATGAATACACCATTACCCCGCAGTGGACCGTCATGCTGGGGCTGCGCTATTCTTTTTACCAGAACCGTGGGCCAGGGCAGGTGTATGTGTATGCGCCGGGCCAGCCCAAACAGGAGCGTACCATCATAGACACGCTGTCTTACGGGTCTGGAGAAGGGATTGCGTTCTACCATGGGCTGGAACCCCGCATTTCCCTTAAGTACAGCATCACAGAGGTTAACTCCATCAAGGCCGGTTACCAGCGCATGCGGCAATACCTGCACCTGGTATCAGGCGCTATGGCCGTGGCGCCCATTGATTTCTGGCAAACGAGCAACACGCACCTGAAACCGCAGGTAGCAGACCAATGGTCTATTGGGTACTTCCACAACTTCTCGGGCAATTCCATTGAGTTTTCGGTGGAGCCTTACTTCAAGCGCATCCAGAACCAACTGGACTACAAAGAAGGCGCGGAGCTGTGGCTGAACCCCACCATTGAAGCCGATTTGTTACCCGGCAAAGGCCGCACCTATGGCGTGGAGGTGCAAGTCGCAAAAAAGAAAGGTGATTTGACCGGGTGGGCCAGCTATACCTATTCTAAATCAGAGATCCAGGTGAACGGGGCTTTCCCAGAGGAGCAGGTGAACAAAGGGGCTTTTTACCCTACCAACTATGACAAGCCGCACACCGTGTCTGTGGTGGCCGCTTACCAGTTAACCAAACGGCTGGCATTTACCTCCAATTTCATTTACAGCTCAGGTAGACCTACCACGGCACCTATCGGACTTTACATGGTTGGAGGGGTAGAGGTGCCGGTATACGGCGACCGCAACCAGGCCCGCATCCCGGATTACCACCGCCTGGACCTGTCCATGACCATTGAGCCCAATCACCGGAAAGACAAAAAATGGGAAGGCCGCTGGAGCGTGTCGGTGTACAATGTGTACGGCCGGCAGAACGCCTATTCGGTCTTCTTCCGCCGCGATGTGGGCGCCCCGCCCCAAGGGTATAAGCTCTCAGTGGTGGGGGTGCCCCTGCCTTCCATTACGTATGACTTCAAATTCTAGTCCCCCATGGCAACGCATAAACTCTATTTGAAAAATAGCTTTCTCTGGCTTCTTGCGCTCGTGCTTTTCTCCTGCGTAGAGCCCGTTGATTTAAAACTGCCCGCCAACGTGAGAAGTCTGGTGGTGGAGGGCTTGGTGACGAATGAACCCGGCCCTTACACCGTGAAACTCGCCATGACCTCACCCTACGGAAGACCCACCGGGTTGAAGGACCAGGAATTGGAAAGAGCCCAGGTGGAAATAAGCAGCAGTACCGGCGAACGGGAAATATTGATGGAGCATGGGTTAGGCATTTTCAAGACCTCCCCCAGCGGATTGCGGGGAAAGGTAGGCGAGGCGTACACCCTGCACGTGAAACTAAGAGACGGCCGGTCCTATACCTCCACTGCCCAATTGCTCACCGCCAGCCCTCCGGTAGAAAACATACAGCTGCAGTTCCAAAAGCTGCCCGTGAAAGAGGGGGAAGAGACGCCCAACTACCGGTACGAGGTCTCGGTGGATGTGACCGATCCCGCCCGGGAAAAGAATTTCTACCGCTGGGAGTGGCGGGGGATTTTTGAAGTATCTACCCAGCCCTGGGACTATGAGTATTGGCCACCGCTGGGCAATGGACCTATTCCTATGCCCAAACTCTGCTGCAAAACTTGTTATGTTTATGATACCACCAAGGTCACCGAAGTGGGAGAAGACCGCTTGTTTGACGGCAACCGTTATCGCCAGATCATTGGGTACCTGCCTTTGACGGCGGAGAACATCAATGTTCGGTATCATCTAGAGGTGGCCCAGTACTCAGTTTCCGCCGAGGCCTATGATTTCTGGCGGGTTTTCATCAGTCAGACCCGCAATACCGGTTCTGTGTTGGATCCGCCTCCGGCCAATCCCAGAGGCAACCTGTCCAGCATTACTGATCCTGATGAAACGGTGTATGGGTTCTTCGGGGCTTCTGCGGTTACCAGAAAAGCAATCTTCATCAATCGGTCAGATGTGCCGGTGGTACCGCCCCTCTTGAAGTACCCCGATGATTGCCTCACCATGAAGTACAGTACTACCATTCGCCCCCCTTTCTGGTAAAAGTATGAGCCCAAGCATTGCCTATAAAAAGTGTATGGAGAAGTCTAAACCAGCACTGTTGTTCCTGTTTCTTTTGCTCCCGTTAATGGCGTTCACCTCCTGGCGGTCTGGTTCCTGGAAAGGGATATTGGCCGGCAGAGAGGGAGAAGGACCGGAACAGGTCCACGTGCGCTTTTCCCAGCCGTACTACGCAAGTGGCGATACCGTTTGGTTCAAAGCCTACGTGTTCGCGGCTGCTTCCCTGCAACCCTCGTTTCAGAGCCAGATTCTGGAAATTGAGTTTAAAACGACAGCTCCGGGTACTACCCAGCACCTGCGGTTCCCCATCACGCAGGGGATGGCCACCGGCAGCTTTGTCTTGCCAGACACGCTGTCCCGCGGCCAGTATGCCGTAATGGCTTACACCCCAGCGATGATCCCCGGAGGGAAGAAAGACGCTTTCCAGACCAGGTTAAGGATTCTGGGGCCTGCCTCCGCTAAAGCCAAAGTTGATCCTGAGGCTTTGAAAAAAACAATCGCCGTAAACTTGCAGGCCTACCCAGAGGGTGGGAAATTGGTAGCGCAGGTAGAGAACAGACTGGCCATCAAAGCCACAGACCAGGAAGGCAACGGCGTAGCCACCAAAGGCCTGATCATGGGTGCTGCGGGAGCCGCAACGGTATTCAAGACAAACCACGAAGGAGTAGCCCTGGTGCAGTTTACCCCGCAGGAAGGCCAGCAGTACCAGATGGTGCTGGAAAACAAAAACACTACGGCCGTTCTAAAGGGAAGCAGATTCCCCGCGGTAGAATCCCAGGGCATCAGCCTGCGGGTGCAGTCCCAAACCGACAGCGCGCTGCACGTAAGATTGCTGCCAAATTCGGCCTGGATTCAAAAAAGAGGCGATAAACGAGTGCAGGTCAAGGTGCTTGCCGGAAACAGGACAGTTCAGGCAACAGAGGAAAAGCTTAACCGCGCAGAAGGCGTTGAGGTCATGATCCCGCACGGGAAATTACCGGCCGGCTTATTAACCTTATCCGTTGCCAACGCAGAGGGGCAGGTAGAGGCGCAGCGGTTCGTGCTGGTACAACATCCCAGGCAACTGCGCATCCAATTGAAAACAGACCGGATCAGGTATGGCCGCCGGGAGCCCGTGCGCGTGACTGCCCTGGTGACAGATGCAGCCGGCAAACCGATAGAAGCCTCTCTGGCTCTTGCGGTGCGTCCCCGCGCGCAGTCACAGGAACTGTATGCCTCCTCTTTAGAACGGGAGATTTTCCAGGGCGTGGCTCCCCGGCAGAGTTTCACGAAAGTTATGGTGCCGGCGGTGGATTCTACCCTGGAAGTCGCGCTGCTGGCCCAGACGCCGTTCCGTAACTTTGTGGCTGGCCCAACGCAGCAGATGCCGCCAGATACCGCCCTTACCTTGTCAATTGAAGGGAAAGTGGTGGATGACAAAGGCGCTCCGGTGCCTACTACCACCCTGCTGATGTTTGGCCGCGGCAGCACCGAACCCATGCTCCAGACCCCCGGACCAGATGGCAGCTTTGTGTTTCAGTCCTCTGATTTCGTGCATCCAGACCAGTTCACGTTTGAGGTGCTGCGCTCCGGGGAAAGGGTCAAAGACGCAAACCTTGTTTGGTCAAATCTGCCTTCCTTCACCAAGGCCACAGTCTTGCCTTTGGTTTTAACGGAGCCTGAGGCTCAGTACCTGAGACAGACCGCCCTGCGCAAACAAGCCACTGCGCTTTTCGGGGTGAAGGGAGGCATTGCCCAGGAAAAGGACAGTACCGCGGCCTTGCTGGAAGAATTGGGCACGCCAGACCAGGCTTTTGACATGAGTCAGTATGTGACCTTCAAAGATCTGGCCGAGGTGATAAAAGAAACCATTCCGCTGGCCAGTGTGGTGGAGAACGATAAAGGACGCAGCATCCGGATTTTCTCCCCTGAGCGGAACGGTGCCCGCTACAAAGAGCATCCGCTTTATTTTATTGACGGAGTACCCACCTTGAACAATGACTGGATGCTGCAACTGCCCGGCACTGCCATCAAGAAGATAGACTTGTTTTATGCCCAGCGCAAACTCAGAAACCTAGGTATGATAGCGCGCCACGGGGTGCTGTCTATCACCACCAATGCCCCGCATCCAAAACCAGCCGAGTTCCAGAACAACCAGACCCTGGCCTGGGCCGGAATAGCGCCTATGCATCCTTTCAAGGTGCCTTCCTATGAATACAATATTCCCTCGCCGGCGCCAGATCTAAGGAGCATGCTTTTCTGGGCGCCAACTGTTGCCACAGATGCCAAAGGGCAGGGAACCATCAGTTTCTACACCTCAGATGACATTGGGGAGTTTGAGATAGAAGTGGAGGCGTTCACCAAAACCGGGTCTCTAGGCACCCAATACCTGCGGTTCTCTATCACCCCAAACCTGTAGCCCAGGAAAAGTTACGTATCTCTGCTACCACGTCCTTTTAAAACTTAAGGCAAACCTGGTGGTTGTGAAGAGATAGCCATCTAAAGTATAAATCAGGTAAGGTCAGGCATTCTCCTGGTCTTTCCTGATTACTTTTGCGGCTATACCTGAGGGTGATTCCATACAGCCAACCAACCGGCAGAAACGTATTGTCCTTTTTGGTCTCCTGAACCTGTGAAACCGATGCTGTTATCCATTATTAAAATAGTGGCCCTGTTGTACGTGGCTATCTGCGGGCTGCTGTATTTCTTCCAGGAGAAGCTTATTTACTTTCCTGTAAAGTACGGGAAAGATTACAGATTCAAATTTGGGCAGAAGTTTGAGGAAATCAGCATTAAAACCCCGGATAACCTCTTGCTGAATGCCCTGCTGTTCAAGGCAGAGAAGTCCAAAGGCGTGATTTACTACCTGCACGGCAACGCCGGTTCCCTGGCCAGTTGGGGGATTGTAGCCGAGATTTATACTGATCTGCAGTATGATGTGTTCATGCTGGATTACCGCGGATTTGGAAAAAGCGAAGGCAAAATCAAAAGCCAGGAGCAATTCTACCAGGACGTGCAGACCGCCTATGACCTGCTGAAAACCCGATATGATGAAAGCCAGATCATCGTGTTGGGGTATTCCATTGGCACCGGCCCGGCCACCAAGCTTGCCGCCGAGAACCGCCCCGGTAGGTTGATTCTGCAGGCTCCGTATTATAGCGTCACAGAGCTCATGAGGCGGCGGTTGCCCATCATTCCCACGTTTATCCTGAAGTATAAATTTGAGACGTACCAGTACCTGCCAAAGTGTACCATGCCCGTGGTCATTTTCCACTGCGAGCAGGATGAAATCATAGACTACGAATCATCGGTGAAATTACACCAATGGCTGAAACCAACAGATAAAGCCATCATCCTGAAGGGCCAGAGCCATAACGGCATGAGCACCCATCCGCAGTACATGAGTGAAATCAGGCAGGTCCTCCGGTGATCGCTTGTTTCTGGAGAGGTTTTTTGGGGTGTCTCCTTTCCTGCATTTTTCTAAGAAGAGACAACGGCCAGCTTTGTAGCTCGTAGTAGGCAATAATTCAGATTCTACGATATTCGGTGATCTTAATGAATTGAATCTTGTCAGTTGGAGGGCTGTGCCAGGCACTAATTAAAAGCCCTTTCCAGCCTAAAAACACCGCTACTCAAACCCCTTAATGCCTGAACGCGTGCCGTTTACCCGTGAGGCGCAGGCTACGTATGAAACTATGATAGAAGCAGTTAAATTCTGGAACGAACCAAACAACAAATCACACTGGGCTTACGAGATTGACCCCGAATGGAAGATTTTCGGGGAAATGGTGAGACTGGCTGCCAAAGCCTGTAAAGCCGAGAAGCCCGAGATTACCCGCGTGTTAGGAGGTATCTCGCCTATTGATCCGCATTTCATCAAGACTTTGGAACGGCATGGTACCCTGGAAGACCTTGATGCCGTAGCCGTGCACGGTTTCCCGCTGGACTGGAACCTCTGGAACATCAACGAGTGGCCCGATAAAATCGCTGAGATTGAAGCCGTCACCAATTTGCCCGTGTGGGTAACCGAAGTGGGGATTTCTTCATTCGGGGCCGAGGAAGTGCAGGAATTTGGGTTGCGCCGTACCGCCGAGTTGTTGATGGGCCGCGTGGACCGCGCTTTCTGGTACAGCCTCTATGACCTGCCGCAGGCCTGGGAAGCCACCACGCGCCACCGCGAGGCTGAGGGTTCTTCTTACTACCGCCACTTCCACATGGGCTTGCTCAAGGAAGACGGAACCCCAAAAATCGCTCATAAACACTTCGCTGACTACACCCCTGAGTTCGGGATCTGCCAGTGGTTCCACTTTGAAGACCACCGCCTGGACGATGCCGTACAGCACCTCCGCAACCTGGGCGTGAAGAAGCTGCGAACCGGCCTGAGCTGGGCCGATTGGCTGCGTCCGGATGCCGAGAAGTGGTTTGACCACGTCATGAAGAAGCTGGATGAGTTTGACGTGACCGCCACCTTCTGCTTCACCCCAGAGCACAAAGGCGTACAGCCGCACCATACCAGCCCGCCCCAGCATATTGAGGAGTTCGCTGATTTCTGCGCCCTTATGATGCGCCGTTACGCCTAGTACCTTTTATCTGAATTCTGTAAAGCATCTCTGTTTAACGTCCGTTTTCTCTAAAACAGGGCCTAAACAGAGATGCTTCATTTCAAGAAAATATCAACCGCCTTATGAGCCAGGAAACCCAGGAAGAAACCCCCGATGTTTGGATGCTAAACATGCGCCGGGGTACGTTTGAAGAAGCTTGGAAGCACAGCGATGCCGTTCTGAAAGAGCGCGCCGGAAAACCCTGCTGGCACTGGCCCCGCCACTTCCAATACGTCTGGGACGGCTCCTCTTTGCAAGGTAAACGGGTGCTGGTGCGCTGCTACCACGGCCTGGGCGACACCATCCAGTTCATCCGGTTCGCGCCGCTCATCAAAGCCATCGCTAAAGAAGTTATTGTGTGGGCCCAGGCACCATTGATCCCGCTACTGGAAACCATTCCCTCCATAGATAAGCTCTTGCCCCTGCATGACGGGACTCCTGAGGTGGAGTATGATGTGGACGTGGAGGTCATGGAATTGACGCACATCTTCAGGACCACCCTGGACACCATTCCATCCCAGATTCCTTACCTCCAGGTAGAGCACCTGCCGCTTCCCGGCAATCAGGAGAAACTGAACGTAGGCCTGGTCTGGAAACCCGGCGACTGGAATCCGCATCGGTCTATTCCGTTTGATTTTCTGCGGCCGCTGGCCGAGGTGCCAGGCATCAACCTCTATATCCTCCAGGAGAATGCCGCCAACGCCGGTTGGCAGGAAGGTTTCGGTATCCATCCCGGGGAGTTCAGTTTGTATGATTACGGGCGCGTTATCAAAGGTTTGGACCTGCTCCTTACCGTAGATTCCATGCCTGCTCACCTGGCCGGTGCCCTCAACGTTCCCGTCTGGACCCTGCTGCACGCCAACGCAGACTGGCGCTGGATGGATGACCGCGAAGACAGCCCCTGGTACCCTTCCATGCGCCTCTTTCGGCAAGAAGTAGCCGATGACTGGACAGGCGTGATCAACCGGGTAGTAGTTGAGCTGGAAAAGCTTACAAAGGAAGTGCAGGTGGCGAAGTAAGAAGTTGAAGGTGCATAGTTTTAGGCCTGCTTTTAGAAAAGGAGGCCTAAAACTATGCAATAAAAAAAGCGGAGGGTTTCCCCTCCGCTTTTTTTATTCTCCTTTCAACTGTTTATACCGGTTCTTTATCTCACCAAGCTTACCCTGGTGATAGGCAAACCCATGATACGCTGCCAAAGCCATTGCGGCCCAGTTGATGTACAGTTTAGGGGCGTCCAGTTGGCGGGCCAGCCTGAACATCTTGTGGCTACCCATGGAAAGGTAATAGCGCATGCGGTAAATTAGCTTGCGCTGGGCAGTGGGAGTTTTGTCGTCTGGGGTGACGCGTTTGCGGGGTTGTACGCCGCTGCGGGGCCAGGTGAGACGGTAAGCTAGACCTTCGCGGCGTTGCCGGAAGCCGGCGGCCTGGGTCTGCTCCACAAAGCGGGCATCTACCGGCTCCAGTTGCAGGCGCCCTGCCTGGATAGCATTGGTCACCAGCTGGTCTACCAGTGGCGAGCGGACCACCACTACGTTCGTGCCGCGGCCATCGGAGGAATACGGTTCCACCCAGGCATCGCCGAAGGAGATGTCTGAGGTCTCTGCCACCACGTCATCGCAGTAATTGCAGGCCGAGTTCATGTAGAAGCCTGCGCCCCAATCCCCATCAGCCAGGTGCCACCAGTCGCGGTTCACACTACTGCCGTCGCGGAGGGTGAGTTTGGCGTTGTACCAGTTGGCTGGTCGGTTGGGGTCTTTCTGGCGGTACTCTACCCGTTCAACCTGGTTTACCGGCACGTTCATCTGCCAGGCAAAACTCTCCACAAAACGGGCACTCTTCATGTGGCCGCAGAAAAGCCCCAGGGTGTACTGGATGCGCTCGCGGTACATGGGGTTTTCCTGGCGCAGCAGTTGGATCGCCTTGATAAAGCACGGAATGCCCACCACGGCGTAACGACCCGGCACCTCCCTGATCAAAGAAAGCACCTCAGACAGTTCAATGGGGTAATAGCGTGACTTGGCCCCCTCACGGATCTCAGCCTCGGTGCGTGCGATGCGGTAGCGGAAGTAGCGGCCGTCCTCCTGCGGGTCTTGGGTGGCGATCACGTGGGCCACACCGTCAATGAGGCCCTGGCGCATGAGCTCAGTGGCTACCCAGGTGACCATTCCCCCGGAACTACCCTGCATTCTGAAATCCTCCTCAGACACGTGGCCCACGTACGCCGCCTGGAAACGCCCCATGGCATTGTCCAGTATGGGGGCAGTGGGGAAGAGGTGGGCACCCAGGTAATCTTCGTTTCTGGACCCCGGCGAGAACGGGCAGGTTCTGGTGAAACTAGCAGACTCACGTTTGTACCAGGAGTTAGGCCCCTGAGGTTTCAGTTGGCCGTAGGCGTCAAAGTCCATCTGGGTGTCTGGCAGGTTGGCCTGGGCCACACAGCTGCCGCAGCCAATGCACAGACCAGACTTGACAATATCACGGGGGCTCAGCAGGTCTTTCATGCGTATTGAACTTGTTTTAACGCCAGCGCCCTATCAAGGTACGCATTGGAGGTTTGCCGCAGCTGCTCAATCTTCTGCGTGATCTGCGGGTTCAAAGGGGTACTCAGCAAGGTCTCGTACTGGGCGTAATCTGAGCCCTCGGGTAGCAGGTGATGCTCGCCGCCTATCTTGGCCATAAGGCCCTGCAATTTATGCCTGCGGTACGGCGATGACTCACACACGAACGGTTTGGCGTTGCGCAGGGCAAAGACGCAGCCATGGAAAAAATTGGTGGCCACGGCTTCTGCTTTGGCCATGAAATGCGCGAAGTCATGCGGATCTGTGGTGATCCACTGCTCGTCGGCGAAGTCGTTGCGGTACCCGAAACTGATGAGCGGCAGGTTCCGGCTATCGGCGTACTGCCTGATCTCGCGGGCGAATGATTCTGAAAAGTTATGACCGTAGACCGCAATGTAGGGTTTCTGCAGCAACTCGTGGTCACGGTCCTCCGGTATGATGGGGAACTGCAGGCAAGGGTCCAGCACCATCTCGGGCTCAAAGCCCAGGGCGTCTTTGATGATAGTTTGGGAATTGGCGTCGCGCACGGAGATGGACTCAAAGTTGCGCAGCTTATCGGCCCAGAAAGGGTGCATGCCCCAGGAGGCGTCATAATTTCCGAAACTGGCGGCGTACGAGATCAGGTGCTGGGTTTTCAGGCCATCGCCGTAGAACAAGGGGCAGCAGCCGTACCAAGGGTGCGAGAGGTTCCAGACCTCATCACTGCCTACTACCACCACATCGTAGTTCTCCATCTGGCTGGGGTCTTCCAGCGGGAAGCGGGGCGATAGGGGCAGGGTATCAAAAACGCGGAAGAATTTTCTGATTTTCTCGCGGTACAATGGGCGGTCAGACGCGGGTACCGGCGTAGGCAACACCGGCTGGAAAGCGCATTTCCATTCTACCAAGTTCACCCGCTTAGAGTCGTGGTCCAGGATCACGGCTTCGTGGCCGCGCGCCTGCAGCCCCTCGGCCAGGCAACGGGCCTGCCAGTAACTTCCATAGTTGATACAGCGGTGAAAGGTCAGGACCCCGATCTTTAAAACGTTCTTATGTTGTAGGTTCTCCAAAGCTTTTCTGAAATAAGGGTAGAAGCCGGGCCGGCAGGCTGCGCTGTAGGCACAGCCCACACCCGGGAAATGGTAATTCATGCCAACGGCATACATTTGGTTTAGGTTATATATTCATCTCCTTAAATTGCCACTGGGGCAGCGTGTTTGTCTTAAAGTGCAGAACCTCAAACCAGAAGATTAACCGGGAATAAATGGAGGCAAAAGGCAGGAAGCAGGGTTACTCAAAGAAAACGGTTTGCGGCTTTGGCCGTTTAAAGACACGGCTAAAATTTTCCTTTGCTTTTTTGCCTTGCATTTCAAAAAACAGGCGCTAAACTGCACGCCCGCGCTTTCAAAAACAGACTACATGACCAAAATTTTATTGATCCGCCACGCCACCACAGACTCAGTGGGCAAACGTTTATCTGGCCGCACGCCGGGTGTTTTCCTGAACGAGGAAGGAGTGGCGCAGGCGCAGCAGCTGGCCCAAAGATTGGCTAATTTTCCCGTTGACGCGCTTTACAGCAGCCCTCTGGAGCGCACCCTGCAGACCGCCGATTTCGTTGCCCAGGCGCAGCAGCTGCAAACCATTCCCATGGAGGATTTCCTGGAGATAAATTTCGGGGAGTGGACCAATTGCACTTTTGAGGAGCTGAGTGGCGACCAGCAATTTCAACGGTTCAATTCCTTCAGAAGCGTGACCCGCATTCCGGGTGGTGAGCTGATGCTGGAGGCGCAAGCCCGTGTCATTGCGGGGCTGCAGAAACTTTGTGCGCAGCACCCACACGGAACGGTGGCGGTGGTAAGCCATTCAGATTTGATCAAAGCCGCGGTGGCCTATTACGCCGGCGTTCATCTGGACATGTTCCAGCGCCTGGAGATCAATCCGGCCTCAGTGAGCATAATTGAAGTTTACGAAGAAACCGCTCGGATTCTGCTAATAAATGACACCGGAGAATTAAAACCTTAAAGCGGTAAATGGAGTAATGCGGGTTAAAGCGGTGGTACAAAGCTTGGCCTACAGGTGAAAACCAGGTAAAACCTTCTTTTAGAGCCCTCAGCCGCGGTCATTTACATTACCCTTGTCTTATCGCATACCATTGATGTTTTCGTTTACGGGCTGTTTTTTGAAAACGGCAAGAGAAAAAGAATTTGTCTTTTACCTGCCTCGGGTCTGTGCCTGCCAAACTACAATTGATGCCAGAACCGAGGTGAATTGAAAACATCTTCTCTCAAAAGCCAAGGCCGATGGGAGACACCACCAGTAGCTTATAACCTAATACTACACTCTTTATTACCCACCCATAAACTCGTGTTACATGCATAATGTCGTAGAAAAAGCAGAAGGAAAACTAGGTTTGTTGATGCCCGGTTTAGGCGCCGTGGCCACCACCCTCATTGCCGGGGTAGAAGCCGTTAAAAAGGATCTGGCGCAGCCGGTTGGTTCCCTCACCCAGATGGGAAGCATCAGGTTAGGAAAACGCACCGAGAACCGGTATCCTAAAATCAAAGAGTTTGTTCCGCTGGCTGATCTGAATGATATTGTTTTCGGGGGCTGGGACGTGTACTCAGACAACGTGTTTGAGGCCGCTATGAAAGCCAAGGTATTGGAGCCCATGATGCTGCACGCCGTGAAAGCCGAGTTAGAAGCCATTAAGCCCATGAAAGCGGTTTTTGACAAGGCCTATATCGCTAACCTGGACGGCGACCACATCAAGGAGGCGGCCACCAAAGCCGAGCTGGCCAAGGCCCTGATGGACGACATTGAGAACTTCAAGGAAGCCAACGACTGCGCCCGCCTGGTGATGGTGTGGTGCGGTTCCACCGAGAAGTACATTGAGGAATCTGAGGTTCACCAAAGTATTGAGGCTTTTGAAGCAGGGCTGCAGAACAATGATCCGGCCATCGCGCCATCAATGATCTACGCCTACGCCGCCATCAAACTGGGCGTGCCGTTCATGAACGGAGCCCCGAACCTTACCTGCGATATCCCTGCGCTGATTGAACTTGCCAAGCAAACCGATACCCCAATTGGAGGTAAGGATTTCAAAACCGGTCAGACGTTGATGAAAACCATCCTGGCCCCAGGTCTGCACGCCCGTGCTTTGGGCGTGAAAGGCTGGTTCTCCTCTAACATCTTAGGTAACCGCGACGGGTTGGTTTTAGACGCGCCCGAGAACTTCAAAACGAAAGAGGTCTCCAAGCTGAGCGTGCTGGACGAGATCTTCCGTCCCGAGTCCAACCCCGAGCTGTACGGCGATATGTACCACAAAGTGCGCATCAACTACTACCCACCCCACGGCGACAACAAAGAGAGCTGGGACAACATTGACATCTTCGGATGGTTAGGCTACCAGATGCAGATCAAGATCAACTTCCTGTGCCGTGACTCCATTTTGGCCGCGCCATTAGTCCTTGACCTGGCCCTGTTCAGTGACCTGGCCAAAAGAGCCGGTATGTCTGGCATCCAGGAATGGTTGTCTTTCTATTTCAAGTCACCGCAAACCGCCGAGGGCCTCAACCCTGAGCACGATATTTTCAAGCAATTGATCAAACTGCAGAATACCCTTCGCCACATGATGGGCGAGGACCTCATCACGCATCTGGGTATGGACTACTACCAGGATCTTGTAGAGGCAATGTAAGCTGATTTTTTACAAGAATCCTGGTTTAGAATTCTAAACCAGGATTCTTGTCTTTATATCTTTTGTCATCCTGGAAGGATCTTGTGGGCCAACTTGAAAAGCAAAAACCAAGCGGTTTTCCCTCTGCCAGCAGGATCGTTCCAGGACGATAAAAACCTGAGTTAAACCTTAACTAATAGCAATAGCTCCTTTGTTTTAAAGCCGTTTTCATGAAATTGGCTTTAAAACAAAGGAGCTATTTTTTTTCCGTAAACGAAGGGAAATACTAAGTAAATTGTAGCCAGGCAAACCACCCGCAACTCTAGAAAAGCAGAAGCCAAATGGACTTTACCACTTTCCAGCAAAGCATCTCCGCGCCAATGCCCCCGGCAGGAGCTTCCGTCTACCTGCAGGCGCTGTGGCATGATGCCCAAAATAACTGGAAAGAAGCACATGAACTGATCCAGGATTTACCGGATAAAAACGCCGCCTGGATTCACGCTTACCTCCACCGCAAAGAAGGTGACCTCTGGAACGCTGATTACTGGTACAATCGCGCGGGCCAAAAAAGGCCCTCCGGCACGTTGCAGGAGGAATGGGAGCAACTGGTGAAAGCGGTCCTTTGATTCACATATTGGGATTTATCATACACGCATTCCGTCTCCCTTTGAAGGGGGTAGGGGGGATGATTACTCGTGCAGGTTACGCATTCCTGATATGTAGGGGCAATCCCTTGTGGTTGCCCTTGCAGGAGAAGCACCATTGAAGTCTCCGCTCTGTAGCAAAGCCAATGGTTCTACAAACGGCCTTGTCATCCCCCTACCCCCTTCCAAGGGGGACGAAATGCGTGCTTGCCTATATCTGCTGTGATTAACAACTCAGTGCTTGGGCCAAACTTCAAGATACTTTCACCACCGCCACAGCTACATCAGTGCGTACTTCCGGGATGGAGAAACTGCAATTGCCATCCTGGGCTTCAACTTGAAACTGTTCCCGCATCTTGCCTTCCAAGGTGTTCCAGGTGGTAATCTGGTAACGGCCATCTTGCAGGCCAGGGATCTGCACTTGTAATGTGAGAACAGAAGCATTGGGATCCATTAAGCGCTTGCGTTGGTAAAGTGCGTCTTTTCTAAGAAGCCAAACCACGCCTTGTCGGTCATCGGCGCAGCCGAACACCGCGAAGGAGGGTTCTGAGACCTTGATCTCCTGGTTCAGGTTCTTGCGCCGGAAAGTGGGCCAATGGATGAGCTCCAGGAAACCGGTCATGTTCTTCTGGGCCACGCGCATGCCGGGCGTGAGAGTATGCGGATGGCGGTTGGGCCAGCGCATGCCGCCGCCGGCTGCGCCAGAGGCCAGGTGCGCCCATTGGATGTGCCGGAAATACTCATCGTCAAACTCGGGGGCAAGGGTGTGCTTTTTGTCTTTGAACAGGTGAATGGGGCCGTGCTCAGAGTCAAAGAAAGGGCGGTTATCGGGGGCGTGTTCCAGGGCCTCGCGTACCAGTTCGCCTACCTTAATGGCCGAGTCTACCGTGTTCTTGGGGTAGTCAATGGTCTTGGCATCATAGAAGTGGGTGCTGGCGAAATCAAGCAAAGGGTGCCGGAAAATGGTATCGGCGGTGTCTGGGTGCGTGTGCAGGATAGGCCCGAAGATAGACACGGTCTGGGGGTGGGAACGGCCGTAGAGGCGCAGTTCCAGTTCGCGCACGTGCTCGCTCAGCTCGGTAGCTACCCGGGAGAAACCCTCTGAATTGTTGCCCATGTGGGCCGGGTGCATCTCGTTCCAGAGGTCCCAGGCAAAGAGCACACCGCTGCCGCCCCAGCGCTCCACCACAAACGTGAGCCGCGCCTTGATAACGGCCATAGTATCTGGGCATAGAAGCCACTGGCCTCGGGTGGCGCAGGGGCCACCCAGGCTTTTGTTGTAAGGGTGGTACTTCCACTTAAGCCACATCCAGAAGGTGTCATAGGGCGTGAGCAGGATGCGGAGGCCGTACTTAGCACAGAGTGCGAAAAGATCGTCCCAGAGTTTGACCATACTAGGGTTGAAAGTACCCGCCGGTTTCTCAAAGTAGCGGTGCTTTACCTGGGCGTATTCCAGCATGAGGCGAAGGCAGGTTACGCCGTGCTCTGCGAGATAGGCCAGGTATTCTTCCACGGCGGCCAGATTCTTCCGGCGGAATAAGCCTTCCAGCTCGGGCCAGGTAATGGCATCGTTCTGGCCCACGGGCGTCCAGGGCTGACCGTCCTCGGTGATAAAATAGGGGGCGTCTGGAGCCACTTGGATCCAGGGCAGGGAAGCGATTTTGAGTGGGTTGGAAATCTTAGAAGCAGGAGCAGGTTTTAAGATGGAGGCTTGACGCATGATTCTTTGCTTGCTATATATCGGTTAATCCTAAGCATAGGAGGGTGTACCCAACTGATGCTTTGGTTTAAAGGTCTTGGGATATGGGACAATATTCTTACCGGCGAAAATAGAATTAGCCCGGCATGGTTTAACGTAAAGAGGAAGGTTGGGGATGATGAATAAATACTGTACTATGATATGGCCAGGTGTTTAGTAGAACAACTGCGTGATCACGAAGGAGATCACCGACACCACAAAGCCCACCATGAAGAAGATGTAGGCAAACCGCAGGCTGGTGTATTTCTTCTGCAGCACCACACCCAGGTGGTAGTTGTCTTTGATCATGCTGCCGTACAGTGTTTTGGGGTTAGACATCATCTCAGTGATGCCTTCTTCATATTCCAGAAGGCTGATGCTGTGGAAATCTCCGAAGAACATGAGGTTAATCTTGTCTTTGCTCAAATCCCGGTTGGGCTGGTCTTTCTTAATGCGGGGCATGGTTACCAGAATAGCCAGCACCATGGTGCAAAGGGAGGTGAAAAGAAACAGGATGGCCGGCACAATGAGCTGGGGTTCCGTGTCCAGTTTCCTGAACAGCACCGACAGCAGGATAGACACAATGATAGAGTTGATGGTAAGCAGAATATGCGCCTTGTTGTCTGCCATGTCACTGAGCCGCATCTGGTTCGCGGCCGTGATCCGGAACATGGTTTCTGTGCCCCGCTGGGTTTTCTGTGCCTTATCTTTTTTCTTTTTTCCTTCAGGGAGTGCACCCTCGTTCACTTCAGCCATTGCGCTGCGGTCTTTTAGTATGGTGGGGATAAACGTAACCGCAGACCTGCAGAAGGCTGAGCTGCCAGAGTTCTTCCGCGGTTACATTTCCCTATACTTAGTTTTGGTGCTGTGGTTGAGATCTAGGGGTAATTTCTTTCGCGGCTCCGTCGATGAGATTGCTTCCCCGGTTTTCGCTATAACGCCTGTAGATGCCGCAGCGCCAGAAAGCACAGAGACACCGAGCCTGAAACGCAGATCTCTCCGTTCAGCACCTTGGGCAGCACTTGGTCCAGCGGCACCCGTACCACCTCAATCTCCTCGGTGACGTCTAAGGCCTGTTCCTGCTCCACGCGTACATTCTGGGCTAGGAAAAGATGGATGCGGCTGGTGTCTTTGGCCGGGTTGTCATGCAGCACGCCCAGCGGCACCATCTCCTGCGTAAGTACGGCGCCGGTTTCTTCCAGCAGTTCGCGGGTGGCGGCGTCCTGGGCCTGTTCCTGGTCTGGGTAGAAGGAGCCGGCGGGCAGCTCCAAGAAAATCTTGCCGGCGGCGTGCTTGTACTGGCGCACAAAAAGCACCTCGTTCGTTTCCGTAATGGGGAAGACATAGGCGCCGTCGGGGCGCTCGCTTACAAAGAAATCATCTACCACGTGGCCGCTGGGCAGTTCCACCTCATCGCGGCGTAGGGTGTACCATTTGTGTTTGAAGGCGATCTGGGAGCTAAGCAATCGCCAGGGGCGGGGGTAAGGCATGACTTTAAACTAAATGAAAACAAAGATGCTCGTTTTTGGCTTTCTTTCCAGAAAGAAAGCCAAAAACGAGCATCTTTTCTGTAAAAGAATTAGCGAGTGAGCGTGCGGTTTTTGCCTTCCACTTTGGCGGCCACGGCCTCTTGCCAGGCTTGCCCGGTAGCCGAGAGCAGCTCAGAACTGTTCCAGGTGTGGGTGCTGTTCTGGTTCTCTGGGTCAGGCTCGCAGAGGTAGATTTCGTGGTCTGGTTTCTGGGTTACTTTCAGGCCGCAGGAGCGCAGCATGGCCTCAATGCAGGCGTGGTTGGGCGCCCACCAGTTGGTGACATCGCCGGCCAGTTTGTGCTCAATAAAAGCCATTTTAGGGTAACCCTGCTCCAGCATCACCTCGCGTTCGTTGAACTCAATATCAGCGGGTATCTCGGCCACTTCCTCGCCGGGCATGGTCAGGGTCTGGAATACCATCAGGCGCGTGGTTTTCTGCGAGAGGATGTCCAGCGACAACAACGGATAACGCAGATGATACATCACGCCCATGTACCAGATAAGATCAAATTTCTCCTGCAGATGGGCCACATCGTACACCTGCATCTGCCGGAACTCCACTTTGTCATCCAGCCCGAACTGCTGTGCAACCCAGGTGGCCTGCCGCAGGTAATGCGGGTCTACGTCAATGCCCAGCACCGAGGCGCCTCTTTTGGCCAGTTCCATGGTGTAAAAACCAGCGTTGCAGCCCACATCCAGCACCCGCCAGCCGCTCAGGTCCTGGGGGATGTATTTTTTGATGTGTTCCCATTTAAAGGACGGGAAATCGCCGAGGCTATGGTTGGGGGCAGTTTGGGTGCCGTCTGGCAGGTGCAGGTTATGAAACCAGGGGCCCAGTTGGGCTATTTCCTGAGTTAGGTCCATAGGGGATGATTGGGTTAGTTTGTGTTCACACGCTTGTACGGAAAACAGGATAGTAAAAGTTATATGTATGTGCGGCCTCTGCTGAAGGATTCTTTAAAGAAGTACATATTCTTTTGCTAGGCACCCAAGACCTTTTGTTTTTGGCTTGTTTTAGGAAAAATAGGCGGGAAATGCAGCGTTTATGGCCGAGTTCCTGTAACTTATGGCAAACTTGTTTTTCAAATAAAAAGCCATTCATACAAACATAATGATCCTGAAAAGAACCCTTACTTTCCTGCTCTGCTTGGCGAGCGTCTCTGCTTTCGCGCAGGACTGGAATAAGAAGAAATGCGCCGTGGTCCTCACTTATGACGATGCCCTCAACACGCACCTGGATAAAGTGATTCCCGCCCTAGACTCCCTGAAACTGAAAGGCACCTTCTATCTCATCGCCTCTTCCCCCGCATTCACCAAGCGCCTGCCCGAGTGGCGCAAGGCCGCTGCCAACAAGCACGAACTCGCCAACCATTCGCTATTCCACCCCTGCGACGGCCGCCAACCCGGCAGAAGCTTTGTGATCCCAGACTATGACCTAGCTACCTACTCCGTGCGCCGCATCACCGATGAGATCAAGATGACCAACGCAGCCCTGGAAGCCGTGGACGGCAAGAAAGAACACACCTTCGCCTATCCCTGCGGTGACACCAAAGTGGCCGGCGTAAACTTTATAGATGGCCTGAAGGGTGACCTGGTAGCGGCCCGCGGCGTGCAGAGCGTCTATGTCCCCCATACGCAGACCGACGTCTACAACGTAGGTTCTTTCATGATCAACGGACAGACCGGCGAGCAACTGATTGAAATGGTGAAGAAGGCCATGGAAACCAACAGCATGGTTGTGTTCCTCTTCCACGGCGTAGGCGGCGAGCACGCCCTCAACGTTTCCCTGGAGGCGCACCGCCAGTTACTGCAGTTCCTGAAGAAGAACGAAAAAGACATCTGGAACACTACCTTCATTGAGGCCGCCAAACACCTGAAGGCAACTGCTTCAGCGAAGAAGTAGTCTGATTATCCTTAACAAAACGGGGCCGACCTTATATTTCTCCTCCAGCTGAAAGAACAATCTTAACTAGCGAGGTTAGGGTTGCAATAAGCCACCACCTTTTCCCTGATTTCCTCCAAGGTCTCTGGTGGAAGACCATCCTTATGGTTGTTTATTCTCAAGACTTCCTTTCTCTTATGATAGAACGTCAAGGTGAGCGGGATTTCTTTCATCTGAAATTTCGTGACGGGCCTGGAGACTTGAAGATTCGTTTCGCTAAAAGGGATTGCCTGTCTTTTTAAATGATTTCCAAACGTATTGGTTTCTATGATGATTTCTTTCCGTTGGGTATCAAAGAAAAGTTGATGTAGTCTCCTTTTACTGTACAGGTCCACCAAGGAGCTCAAGGAAAGTGCCCCCACTACAAAATAATAGCTTTCCCAAACTAGGTCCGTTTTGAACACAAAGTCTATTGCAGGAAGCAATCCATAGACCGGTAAAAAGAACAACCAGTCCTTCAGTACCTTCTTCTTGAGCGCTCGTAAGTCGGTTTTATAGTGAAGCATCCTCGCCTGAAAAGTCTTAGTTAAAATACGCCGCATACTCTTTTGGCATCTCGTCCAACTCTTTCAGCAGGATGTCTTTGTAGTACACCTCGGCGGCTTCGCTTTGGATCTGGATTTTGCCTTTGGTGAGCGGGGTGGCTTTGTCGTTCTCTACGTAGCGGGAGTTCTGCAGCACCATCACCACCTGGCCGTTCACAATGTGCAGGCTTTTGCCTTTGTAGCAGACCAGTTCAATCTGGGTCCAGTCGCCGTT
The DNA here is from genome assembly GCF_017916345.1 of Rufibacter aurantiacus. Lineage (NCBI taxonomy): Bacteria > Pseudomonadati > Bacteroidota > Cytophagia > Cytophagales > Hymenobacteraceae > Rufibacter > Rufibacter aurantiacus. The sequence goes on along the minus strand of NZ_JAFMSV010000002.1, from coordinate 608,405 downwards.
TTTGCTTTCGCGGTTTTCGCTGCGTAGGCACAGCCCGTCTCGGCCCGAGCCCCGCCCGAAGCCCAGGAACGGCTGCTTTGCATCGGCTACGGAGTTCATCATGCCTTCAGGGAGAAACGCCCGGATATCAATGGCAGAGTTGGCGATGCTCCAGTAATCGCCGGTGTGGCCTTCCATGATCTGGAACTCCTGCGAGAGCATCCAGGCGCGCCAGTAATCTTTCCCGCTTTCGCCAATGCTGTGGTACAGCACCCCCGAGTCTTTGAGCAGGTCTTTGCGGGGCTCAAACTTGTTCTGGCCCCATTTGTATTTGAGCTTGAGGTGGTAGTTCTCGTACTCCTGTTTGGTATAGACGCAGCCGTAAATTTCGCCACTCACCTTCAGCATGGGTTCACCTTTTTCCTCCATGTACGTGAACACTGTCTGGCCTTTCTGGTTGTAGCCGATGGGGGCAATCTCCTTGCCCTGCGCATCGGTGGGCACCTTGCCGTTGTACCCCAATTTATGCCGATAACTCAGGTACGTTTCCCACTGCGTGAGATTCTTGTCCAGCAAAGGCGTCCATTCTTTTTTTGGTAAAAACGAAGATAATCCGAGGCAGGTGAAGAGTAAGGTGGTAAACCAGAGAGTCGGTTTTGTTTTCATAGGGCGGCGGGGTTGATAGAATATGGTATCTCGTTTTAAGGGTGTTTTTCAGAAATATGGGCTAAAGTAAGCATAAAAAGAGAAAGCCATCTGCCAGAAAAAGAAGCTCTTGAAAAGCTGCGTTCTGACAGATGGCTTTACTGGCTTATGAGGAAAGTGACTGGCTATTTCTTTGCGTTCAGCTCATCCAGGAGCAGGTAGCGGCCGCGGTTTTTCTCGGTGACGGTTTTAGTGTTCACGTCAATGACCTGGTACTGCGCGGCGTTGCCGGTGGCGATAGGCCATTTGGGCAAACTGCCGCCGTTGGGGTTACCGGTTTTGATAAAGTTGGCGAAGTACTCCTGCATGGTTTTGGAGACTTTGTGATCCTCCGGGGTCCAGGCAAAGACTTTGTTCGTGGCCAGGTTGCCCATGGCGTACTCAATCTCGGCGGAGTGCACGGCACCCGTGGCGGGTGGGGCTTTGGGTGCGTTGGAATCCTTTACCACGCCGCCGGCCAGGCCAGCAGTGGCGTTGCCCATCTCGGGTACCATCTCAGGACGGGGGCGGGAGTACAGGTAACGGTACACGGGTTTGCCGCTGGTTTTGCCGTGCAGGTCAATCCATTTCCAGGTGCTGTAAGCGATGAACCGGTCGCCGGACAAGTCAGTGGCCACTTGCGCGACATCAGCATCAGTAGCGGCGGCATATTGTTTCAGGACCTCCTCGGCGCGGGCGCCATACAGTTTCTGCACCAGCTTGGTGTAGTTTTCCTTGGTGGGCGCATCCTGCCCGAAAAGGGCGCGGTAGGTCATTTCCTCTGAGTTCCAGCCGGCCAGGAGCGGAACCTTGGCTTGCTCACCCGCCGCGAAAACGGCGGCCGGAGATTTAGGGAAGAAGTAGCCGTCCAGGGTGGGTAGGAAACGGCCCATGCCGGGTTTTCCGGCCTCGTTCAGAAGCTGTTTGGCGTCCATGGCCCGCAAGGCTGCCAAAGAAGTAGCCCCGATGCTGGTGGCGAATTTAACGCCGTTCTGCTCGGCCTCGGCCAGCGGAATAGGATCGAGGCCCGAGTTCACCAAAGCCCCACTCTCACCGATAGCGCCCGCCATGAGGTTCTTAGACAACGGAGACGCCATCTGCGCACTCACTGAGATTGACCCCGCCGATTCCCCGGCAATGGTTACCCGGTTTGGATCTCCGCCAAAGGCCGCAATGTTCTCTTTGACCCATCGCAAAGCCGCCGCCTGGTCCAGGAAACCGTAGTTGCCCGAGCCCTTGTAAGGAGAGGCCTGGCTCAGCTCCGGGTGCGCGAAGAACCCAAACACGCCCAATCGGTAATTCACCGTGATGGCCACAATGCCTTTCTGCGCCATGCTCTCGCCGTCATAGCGCGGCTCAGAACCATCGCCGGCGATAAAGCCGCCGCCGTAGAAGTACACCAGCACCGGCAGCTTCTCTTTCCCGGTTTTGGCCGGCGTCCAGACATTGAGGTACAAGCAATCCTCGCTCACCCCGTTGCTCCGGAAATTCATGTCCCCGAACACCGGCAACTGCATGGCCCTCGGCCCGAACTGCGTCGCCTTACGCACGCCCTGCCAGTTCTTCACCGGCTGCGGCTCGCGCCAACGCAACTCGCCCACCGGCGGCGCAGCAAACGGCACCCCCTTGAACGAACGGATGCCGCTTTTCTCCAGGGTGCCTTCCACCAAACCATTGGCGGTTTTTACCTGATTGGCGGCGGAAGTGGAAGCTCCAGAGGTCTTGCTTTTGGTTTGTGCCCATGCGGTGGGTGCCACTAGCACAGCCACGAGGAGCAGGAGGAAGATTTTGTTTAGTCTATGGTTCATAATTTCAAGCGTTATGGCAGATAGTTCTTCTTAGGAATGGCAAGTAACAAGGAAAGGCTGAATTCTTTCACATTTTCAGGAGTTCATTTAGGCGGGTTTCAATACCACCTGAATCTGGGTGAGGGGCGTTAGCATTGGCGATTCTACCTTCTTTGTCAATAAGAGTATAATGGGGAATTCCGTTTATCTTTAACAGTTTCCTTACTTCAAGGCTTTGTTCTTTATTCAAATAAATGATGGTGCCTTTTAGGCCTAGTTTTTTCGCGGCAGCCTCAAACTTACCTCGGTTGTCATCAATATTGACATATACAATCTCCAAGTTCTGGTCCTGATACTTTTCCTTAAGTCGCTTAGTGTAAGGAAAGCTTTGGATACAAGGACCACACCAACTTGCCCAGAAATCTAAATACAAGGTTTTCCCTTTAAGATGGGAAAGGCTCTCCATTAAGGAACCAGTAAGCTGCTCAATTTTTATTTCCTGCTTAGGATTGCCTTTCAGGGCTTTATACTGGTTGTAATATTGGAAAGCCAGGCTCCGGTAGAAGGGGTCTTTGCAATCATTTAAGTACTCTTTAAACAAAGGCTCTGCTGCTGTGGAACCAGTACTCAGAAGGCCTACTACATGGCGCGTTAAGGTGATGTTCTTTACTTCTGGGTGGGTGATAGTGGAGAGGATTTTTCTGTAAAAGAGCTGATTGTAGGAGTCTGATTCCACATCAAAATCTTTCCTACTGTACCACTTTTTCTCTAGTCTCAGTTTAAGGTATACCAGAACACCAATAGCCTTGTTATAATCCAGAGACACCTTGGCAGCGGCGACATCATCTAAGGGAAGCGTGTGCATGAATTGGTAAGCGTCGCTTTGGATAGAATGCCCTGCATTTATATAATCAGACCATAGAAAAGTGTAGAGCGCGTATTTTGTCCTGTAACTGAAGTAGTCACGCTCACATGCCTCCAGTGAAAAAGGCCTAATTAACGCAGGTAACGCAGCCAAGTTTTTCTTCTGCACTTTGAACAAAAAATCCGTGACTTCTTTGGTTTTGGCCGTGTCAAAGCCCTGGCTTTGGGCATACGCTATGCTGTATTTCCCGAGGATGTCATGACTTAAAACTGGCTCCCAGAGATTGTAATCCCCGGTAACACCTTTGTATTTGAGTTTGGCTGAATCCAGGTTGACAGTTAGATCAGAGCCCGGGCACAAGTAGATTTGAGCAAAAGGGAAATCATTAGCGAACAGGGTGAAATTATTAGGTTGATTTAGTTCTGCCTGGATCTCAAACCGACCAGAATCCAGGAGGATTCCTTCAAACTCATCCTGAGCACCCGTCAAGGCGCTTTCCTCGCCTCGTAAGGATATTTTGGAAACATTTACCCCCTTCAGCCTGCCTTTTACCACCGAGATTTGCTGACTGTTTGCTTCTGAGATAGATAAGATAATAAGTAATAGAAGAGATAGGTATTTCATGCAAGCTTTCAGGGTATATTGGGTTGTGGGATAAAATTGTTTAATGCTAGTATAGGTTAATTTATTCTATTGAATTTGGTGTTGTTTTCTGGAAAAGTGAATGCTTGAAACTTGGAGATAAGATATTCTCCCTGCTGATCAAGTTAGGAAATTAAATAAGGAAATACAGGATTTTGCTTCCTTTTGGATTTACAAGAAAGGTCAATTCCAGCTACTTCAGGACAATGTCTCTCTTCCCAATCCAGGTGTTGCTTGAGTTCTTTTTAACTTCTACAATGCCTGTGCCCCCTACGTCTGTAAACAGTGATGCCAGGTATTTATCATTCACCAGGTCATCGTCTCTGAAAACGAAATCACTGATGTAAAAGGGAGCGCCATTCTCTGGTTTTATGGCCGCGTGGATGTGGGCGGGCATGGAATTGTCCGGGTAACGGGCGGGCCTGATGGATTTGATCTCATAAGAACCGTTTTGGTCTGTCTTGCACCAGCCGTGCAGGTGCCCGTGCCATTTCTGGACTCCTGTTTCATTTCCTTTCTTAGAATAATGACCAGTATTGTCGGTCTGGTAGGCGTAGAGGATGGCATTGGTAAGAGGCGTTTTACCGTTCTTTTTGAAAATCCGGCCGGAAATCACCAGCCGTTCCCCGGGCTCTGCCGCACCCGCGATGGTCATGGTGCGGGTGAGTTTCTGGGGCATTTTTAGGAAACAGCATTCGATAGCGGCATCGGGATTGTCGCAGCTGTCAGCAACGGTTTGGACAGCCGCTTTCTCTGGCTGGTGTTGCGTCTGCGAGGAGGAAGATTCACAGGCGGAACCCAGCAAAAGCAACAGGAAGCTACTCACCCAAATGTGCAGTTTTGTTCCCATGATCTTCTTTATACGTGTAAAAACCAAGCGAATCTATTCCTTGCCAAAACAATCAAAGAGGGGAAAAGCTATTTACACCAAGCCGATTAAAGGTGACTGTATAGGTCAGGATTGTGAGGGCATAAAAACGTTTTCGGCCTGCTTTTCTCAAAACAGGCCGAAAACGACATTCACTTACGTTGAAGTAAAAACTAATTTCCCAACTTCATTTCTTCTTTGCCACTCAGGACTTTTGACTCAGAACTCAGGACTTCATAAATATAGCTTTCCAACTCCTGCGCGCGGTGCGCGGCGGTGTGGTGGGCTAGGACTTTCTGGCGGGCGCGTTCAGCGATGGCTGTGCGTTCGTCTTCCGGTAAATGAATCAGGAAATTAAGCGTGTCCTCAGCAGAGTAGGAGACCAGAATCTCCTTGTTGAATTCAAACAGTTCATCCAAGCCGTCCCAGTAATCGGAGATAATGGGCGTACCACAGGCGGCGGCTTCAAAGAGGCGCACGCTGGGCGAGTAACCGGCCTTGATCATATCGGCGCGGGTGATGTTCTGGGTGAAGCGCTGCTGGTTGTAGAACTTCCGGTGCTCGGCGGGCGGCAGGTGGTGGATGTACTCACAGTTCTCGGGCCACTGAATGGTCTCGGGATACTGCGGACCGGCCACTACGAAGGAGCCCAGCGGCCACTCTCGGGCGGCATCCAGCATGAGTTTCTCCAGCGGCGGCTGACGGTCATCTGAGTACGTACCCAGGTAGCCCAGATCCCACGCTTTCTCTTCCTGCGGCTCGGGGAAGTACAACTCCGGGTCAAACGAACAGTACAGCGGACGGGCCATAGGCGAGCCGAACTCCTTCTCCAGTTTCTCCAGCGTAGGTCCGCCGGTGAACGACAAGTACATGTCGTACTGCGGAATGAGGCGGGGGTGCAGGTACTCGTAGTCCTCGCGGGCCAGTTTGGCCAGGGTCACCGGGGTGTCGATGTCATAGAAACCGGTCACACCCTGCGCGGTCTGGATAGCCCATTCGCCTACGGCTACTCCCTCAGGAACGTAAGAACCTACCAGTACGAAATCAGCGGTGCGCACCTGCTCCGTGAAGCGGGTCTGCAAATCTTCCAATGACTGGTAGAGCTCGGTCTGGCAGTATTCAGGATTGGGTAAATCACGGTTAGAGGCGTACCATGGCACATCGCGCTCCAGGAACAGGATGTGGTGGCCCCGGTTGCGCAATTCGCGCACCAAGCCCCTAAACGTGGTAGCATGCCCGTTTCCCCAACTGGAGGTAATGGACAAACCCAGGATAACTATGTTCAACGGTTTTTGACTCATGTGGAAGATGTTAGTATCTAAATGTTAGATGCTAGACTTTTATTTTTTCGCTGGCGCGAGCGTCCCGCTCGTGTCCGCACGCATGGCAGGTCCTCTTTTTGTCATCCTGAAAGGATCTTGTGAGCGAACGGTAGTGGCGTTTCTTAAACGTGTTTCTAGTTCGCCCACAAGATTTTCCCAAGATGACAGGAGAGGTGTGCACCGAATGCTCTCAGGAATGCGTGCGGACACGAGCGGGACGCTCGCGCCAGCGGTTTGGTTAGTTTCCGTTTAGGGGCTGTTTTTAGAAAAGCAGTCCCTAAACGGATTGTGCCTAGGACACTACTTCTTTCGTGTCTGTGGCCGTGATATCAGTTTTGGTGCGGGGCGTGGTGAGCAGCAGTTGCTCCAGTTCATCGGCGCGGTGGTCATAGGTGTGCTTGGCCAGCACTTTCTGGTACGCAGCTTCGCCGATGGCTTTGGCGCGTTCTGGCGTTAAACCTTGTAACAACTCGGCTACTTCGGTACCGTCTTTGGCCACCAGAATCTCCGTTTCCGGCTCGAAGAAGAAGTCGATGCCTTCCCAGTAATCGGTGATGATGCAGGCTCCGGCACCTGCGGCCTCGAACACGCGGGTGGCGGGGGAGAAGCCGTAACGGGCCATGCTCTCGCGGCTGATGTTCAACACTGCCTTTGGTGTGCAGTTGAAGGCGTTGTGCTCCTTGGTGTACACGTGCCCGATGTAGTTCACGTTGGCGCTCATGGGTTTGTCGCCCCAGCCACTGCCACCGATGATGAATTGCTGCTCGGGTAGTTGCGCGGCTACTTCCAGGAAGAACTGCTCTACGCGCGCTTCGCGGTCGGGTAGGCGGTTGCCTAAGAAGGCGAGGTCGCATTGGAAACGCTCCTCAGGCTCCACTGGGTAATGCGTGGCCGTGTCTAAGGCGTTGTAGATCGGAACGCATTTCTTCGCACCTAATTTGGCGTACGCGTTGATGACCGGGTCGCCGCCGCCGTAGGTCAGAATGAGGTCATATTGCGGAACATGGGCTCTAAACGGGTCGGCGGGGTCGTTCTCTACGCGGTCCAGGGTTGCGGGCGCGTCTACGTCCCAGAAAATCACCAGGCGGTTCTCCGACTGCAGTTTCAGCACCTCGGCTTCCAGCAATTCATCAAACACGCCCACGCCGCTGGCTTTCACCACCACATCGGCGGAGGTGGCGTCTTCCAGGGCTTTGTACACGGCTTCCTCGGTGGCCTGATACACGACTACTTTGGCGTACTCGGGGTCAGGGATGTCGCGGTTTTCCTGGCGCTGGTAGGCATCGGGTTCATAGAAAGTAACCTGGTGGCCGCGCGCGTGCAGGGCCCGCACGATGCCGCGGTAGTAGGTGGCGGCCCCGTTCCAGTACGCGGAAACCAGACTAGAACCGAAGAAGGCGATATTGAGCTTTTTATTCTGCATGGGTCACAGGGGATTTTGAGGATGGATAGATTTTTTCGGGCGCGATGCCCAGTTCTTCGCAGATTTCCTCCAGCTCGTTCACGCGGTGCGAGCAGGAGTGCCTGCGGTTGATGGTGCGCAGTCCGTCGGCAACCATGTCCTGGGTGCGGCGGGTGTCTTTAAGTACGCTTTGGAGGTGTTTTTTCATTTCCTCGCCGTTTTTGGCCACCAGGAAATCCTCGCCCGGGGTGAACAGACCTTCAGCATCTTCCCAAGGCGCGGTAATCAACGGGATACCGCAAGCCAGCGCCTCAAACGGACGGATGGTAGGAATGCCGGGCAGCGCCTCTACGTACGGACGACGCGGCACGTGCACCGTCACTTTGTACTTGGCGAACACCTCGGGAGCTTTGTAGTTGGGCAGCCACTCGCCGTATTCAATTCCGGCCTCGGCTAGTGATTTGATGGCGTGAACTGGGTAACGAACGCCGTAGACTTTGGCTTTCAGGCCGAGTTCTTTCACCGGGTTCAGCAGGAATTCGTGCAGTTCGGCGGTGCGCTCTTCGTCGCCCCAGTTGCCAATCCAGACTAAATCGCCTTCCTTCTCGGTAGCCGTGCGCGGATAGAAAATGCGGGTGTCGGCGGCTTCGTGCCAGGTCCAGGCTTTCTTTGCCCAGCCTTCGTTCAGGTACAGTTCCTTGATCACATTCCCGAAGGCCAGTACGCCATCGTAGTGGCTAAGGTCATAAGCGGCCATGCTCTCGCGCTCAGTCACAGCCCGGTGATGGGTGTCATGGAAGAGCAGGCGGTAGTTGTTTTTGCTGCGGTGCTCGCCCACCAGGCGCACTAGGTCATGGTCGTTCCATTCGTGCACCAGCACCAGATCGGCACCGGCCAGTACCTCGTCTAGATTGAGGGTGTCCAGCTCGTAGAAATTGGTGTCCAGGCCCGGGTAGTATTGGTGAAGTTCCTCAATTTTTTCCTCTCCGTACTGTGAGATGAGGTTGCTGAGGCTCCAGCCGTCTTTAGGTTCGTAGACCTGCACGTCATGGCCTCGGCTTTTGAGTTCCTGCACAATACCGCGCAGGAAGTGGGCATTGCCGTGGTTCCAGTCTGAGAGCAGGGAGTGGTAGAATAATACCAGTTTCATAGTTTTTAGTTAGATGCTAGTAGTTGGATACTAGTATTTTGGTTTCGTTTTGTTTGTAGGGGCAATCCCTTGTGGTTGCCCTTTCACGTTTGCACCGCATTAGGGCAACCACAAGGGATTGCCCCTACATTTTTTTCTCTGGTTCAAGTCTGTAACTTGGACCTAAAATGGTGGCAGTTTGTAACTGCCGTGGGGCTTTTTGCTCTTCAGCAAATCATTTGAACAGCAGCGTGTGTTTTGAGGCTGTTGCCTCACTGAAGTTGCAAACTTCAGGTCATGTTGGGTCCAAGTTGAAAACTTGAACCAGTAGTTAGATTTACAACGTCTCCACCTGATCAGGCGCTTTAGGCTTCACGCGAGTGGGCAGGGTGGCGTAGGCTTGCAGGTATTCCTGGGCCATGAGCGCGGTGGTATAGTCTTGCGCTTTCTTCACCGCCCGGCAAGCCATGATGTTGCGCAGAAATTCATCGTCAATGAACTTGTTGATGATGGTGGTCAATCCTTCCACGTCGTTGGTGTCCACGTATTCCGCTGAGGTGCCCCAGATTTCCTTGAGGCTATTGATTTTGCCCAGCACCAGCGCGCAGCCCGAGAAAGCGGCTTCCAGAATAGATAAACCGAACGGCTCATACTTGGCGGGCAGCACGTACAGAGAGGCCCGGGAAAGCCAATCAGCTACTTCGCGCTGGGAGAGTTTGCCCAGGAAATGCACGTTCTTGAACAGCTTGCTGTCGCCGGTTGCCGGATGCACGGCATCTCCGGCGATGTAAATGGGCCAGTCCACAGCATCGGCTACCTGGGTGAGCAGGGCGATGTTCTTGGCTTCGTCCCACACGCGGCCCATGCTGAAAATGAACGGTTCTTTGCGCCCGAAGTGGAAGGCGTGCGGGTCGCGGCCGTTGTTTATGACCTGTTTTTGAGAAAACTGCCCATAAACGGTTTCGGCCTCATCCAACATGGCTTGGGTAGGCGCAATTACCAAATCAGCGGCGTGTAGACCATCGCGTACACGTTCAAAGTAGTAGTGTCTGTCTGCCGGGGCGTTCTCGCCTTTCATGGCACGCCACCAGGTCTGCACGCAGGAGTGGATGACCATGAGCACCGGTTTGTTCCAGGGCAAATGGCCGTGGCAAAAGTTGTTCAGGTGGATGAGGTCTGGGTTGAGCTGTTCGTTCAACTCTAGAAGCCATTGACCCGCCAGGTCTACCTCGGTCCAGGGGTTGTCCATCCACTCCAGCTGGTACTCGCTCTCGTACACCGTCACGTTGGTGAGCGCCGCCAGTTCCTGCCGTTGCTGCAGGGTGATGGCCGCGCCCATGGTGGCCAGGTAAAAGTGCACGTTGTAAGGCGCCATCGCGCGGATGAGCTCCAGACTGTAGGTCCAGACGCCGCCCACGCTGTCGGTGGTCATGAGTACGCGCCGATGCGGTTTATCTACCATAAATTTTGTCTAGTACTTCTGCTACTTTCACAAACTGCTCGGCTTCTTCGCTGAACTTCTCGCCGTTGGCGACGCGCTGCGCCCATTCCACACCGGCCCGTCCGCCCCAGGCATCTGGCGGCGAAACCAGCGTCTCGGTTTGGGTGCCCCAGAAGCGCTCGGCCACGAAGTCATAGAAAGAGCCGTTCACGTTTTTGAAGGCCGCGCCGCCTTTGGTGCCGTAGAAAGTGGCGCTGATGATGGCTTCCTGCCCAGCGGGCAAGTTCCAGGAGCAAGTCAACTGCACATGCGGACCAGTCGCTAACTGAATGCTGGCGGTGGCGTAATCTTCCACGGTATCTTCGGAAGACGTCATGCGTTTGCCTTTGGAGAAGAGGCTGCTGGTTACAGTTTCCACTTCGGGGAAGTCTAAGGTCCAGAGCGCTAAATCTACTAGGTGCACACCCAGGTCAATCACGCAGCCGCCGCCGGAGAGTTTGGGGTCATAGAACCAGGGCTTGTCGGGGCCATAGGCGTTGTGGAAGACCAACTCCACGCCGTAGATGTCACCCAATTCCCCGGATTTCACCAGTTCGTAGACTTTGCGCATGGCCACGGTGCTGCGGTAGGAGAGGTCCACGCCTAGCAGGGTATCAGCTTTGCGCGCCGCTTCCACTACGCGTCTTGTTTCCTCCGCAAAACGGCCTAAAGGTTTCTGGCAGAAAACGGCTTTCCCACTTTCCAAGGCCTGAATGGATTGGTCGGCATGGAACGCACTGGGCGTGGCAATCACTACGCCGTCTATTTCATCAGTCAGTAAGTCTTCGATGGTGTTGCCCACTTTGGCGGTTGGAGCGGTTTTCTGCGCTTCCTCCACGTTTTGCGGTGCCGGGTCCACCACGGCGGTCACCTCAGCCACGCCAGCATTGGCAATGGCTTCCATGCGGTTCCGGCCAATCCAGCCGATTCCTAGGAAGCCTAATTTCAACGTATCGGTAGGAGCAACGGTGGGGGCTGCTGCTTCTTGGGTGGGTTCTAGTAAAGTATCTTCAGCCATAGGTTGAAAGGGTTTGTTTCCAGGTTGTTCAGCTTCTTTGTAGAAGCAAAAGGTTTCCCACCTGTTTTTGGAAAAAGAGGTGGGAAACGGGTTGGTGTCTTGTGGTGAGCGTCCCCCTTTGAAGGGGGTAGGGGGATGATTACTCGTGTTGAGTAAATCATCCCCATTTTCGTTTTTTTAGTCTCTTGCTAGTAGCCGGAGCTAGTTGAATCTTGAGCGGCTTTGTCATCCCCTACCCCCTTCAAAGGGGGACGGAATGCGTGCCATTCAGTAAATGTTACATCGTCACAATCGCCTTCATAAACCCGTCTGGGCGGTCAGTCAAGGCGGCAAATGCCTCGTCCATTTTCTCCAGCGGGAAGGTGTGGGTGTAGAGCATCTCGGGTTTCAGGCGGCCGCTTTCCACAGCTTCAACCGCTTCTTTGATGCCGTCTAAGTACATCTGTGGGTCACGCTCGTGGGCGTTGATGACGTCCAGGCCGCGCCAGTTCCAGAGTTGGAGGTTCACCTGGCGCATGCCGTCCTGGTGGAAACCGGCGATGATGAGGCGGCCACGCTCTTTGCACAGTTCGCCGGCCAGGTTCAGCGGCCATTCTTTGCCGGTGCACTCAATCACGCGGTCGCAGAACACTTCGCCGGTGAGTTCTTTCACGCGCTCAATGATTTTGTAGTGATCATCCATGGGGATGATTTCATCGGCGCCGCATTGCTGGGCGATGTCCAGAGAGAACGGACGCTGGGAGATGGCAATAACCTTGGCGCCCGCCTCTTTGGCTAATTGTACCAACAAAGCCCCCAGAAACCCGATGCCCAGAATGGCCACGGTCTGTCCGGCTTTGATATCAGAGCGTTTGAAGATGTTCATGGCGCAGCCCAGGGGCTCACCGGGGAACGGTTTGCCCGCTAGTGACTCCGGTAACTTCACCACCGAGGTGGCTTCGGCTACGTCATAGGCGGCGTAGGAATTATAAGATAGGGCGGCTACGCGGTCGCCTACGTTCAGGTCTTTCACCTCAGCGCCCACGGCGTCAATGACTCCCCAGCCTTCGTGGCCCGGATTGCCGGCCGGAATAGGGTAGGAGAACCACTCGCGGCCTTCCCACACGGGAATATTGGAGGCACATAGCCCGCAGCCTTCCAGCTTGATGCGCACTTGAGTGGTGCTTGGTTCTGGCAGCGCCACCTCCTGGATTTCTACTTGTTTAGGAGCGGTAATCACCGCTGAGGCCATGGTGGTGGCAGCGGCGGTATCAAGGGTTTCTTGGAATAGGTCGGTTTGCATGATAGGGTATTAAGCTACTGCTACGTTATCGGTTTCTTGTTCCACAGCGACGGGAGCTTTCAAAGACACTTCAATGCCTCTGGTCTCGCAGAGCCATTGATAGAGTTTGGCCACGCCTTCCTGCACGCTGTTTTTAGGGTACCAGCCGGTGGCCTCGTGGAACTTCCGGATGTCAGACACATAATAGTGCTGGTCGCCGGGACGCCAATCTCCAAAACTCAGGTTTACTTTCTTGCCGCGGTAGTTTCCAATCAAGTCCAGCAATTCCAACAAACTGGTGGTGTTTTTCACACCGCCGCCAATGTTGAACGCTTGCCCGGATAGGTCTTTCATGTTCTCCTGCGCGAGCAAAAACGCATCAACTAAGTCTTCCACAAACAAGATGTCACGCACCTGCTTGCCGTCGCCGTAAATGCTGATGGCCTTGTTCTCAATGGCTCGGATGGCGAAGTGCGCCACCCAGCCCTGGTCTTCGTTGCCGTATTGGTGCGGACCGTAGATGCAGCTCATCCGGAACACCACGGCCGGGATGCCATAGGTTCGGGCGTAATCTACCACGTATTGGTCAGCAGCGCCTTTAGAGCAGCCGTACGGGCTGTGGAAATCCAGGGGACGGGCCTCTGAGATACCGTTGGCTTTGATATGCTTGTCTGACGGGTTATAACGTGTGCCGTTCGGGATGAAGCGCAAATCTTCCAGGCCGCCGTATACTTTATTCGTAGACGTGAACACCAGCGGCGGCGGATTATCCTGCGCCCGGATGGCTTCCAGCACGTTCACCACGCCACGGGCGTTGATTTCAAAATCCTGAATAGGGCCGGTGAGCGAAGTAGTTACTGCTACCTGCGCCGCGAAATGGTAGACCTCGTTGGCGTACTTCATCACGCGTTTTACCGCCTGCAGATCACGGATATCGCCTACGTACACTTCCAGCCTATCACCGTAGTTCTGGTGCAGCCACTGCAGGTTGCGCTCCACGCCGGTGCGGGAAAGGTTATCGAAAATGAGCACGCGCTTGCCTTGTTCCAGCAAGCGTTTGGCCAGGTTGGTGCCCACGAATCCGGCGCCGCCGGTTACCACGGAGTAGCGCTCCTGGTCAGAGAAATCTTCTTTCCGGCGGATGAAAGAGAACTTGTCCAGTCCATCCAAGCCGTTTTCAGTCCATAATCTGTAAAGCAGTTTAGGGCTGCCGTCCACGTTCTTTAACCCGAAGTGGTATTTCCGCTCATCGGCATGAAACTCTTCTGAGCTGTTCATATCCAAATCCTGCACGCTTGACCAAAAGATTTTGGTCACGGGCGCTTTGCACACTTTACGGAACTCCTGGAACTGCTTGAGTTCATCGTGCTGCCAGGTAGAGAAACCAGCTTCGGTTATCCAGATTTCGGCTTTTGAACCCGTGTTGCTCAGCACTTCGCGCACGCGCTGGATGTTGGCGTCCCAGCCTTCCCACTCGAGGTCAAAGACATCGGGGAACCCGTGGATTCCTACCGAGTCAATGTGCTCCAGCACCCCGCGGTTATACATCAATTGCAGCCAGTTGGGGTCAATGGGACTCATGCCGCCCAGCACGGTTTTCTTGCCGCGTTGCTTGACTACCTGAGCGGCCACGGCAATCATCTGGGAGAACGTATTCCAGTTCTGGTCCAGCGTGTAGTCGTAGTGGGTTTTGTTGTTGGGCTCGTTCCAGAGTTCAACCCACTCAAAGTGAGTGCCTAGGTCCACTAACACGGTGTCCAGGAACTCGGCAAAAGCAGTAGGGTTTTGCGGCGGGGCAGAGGTCTTGGGAGCTACCGCCAAAGAAACCGGAGTCTCATGAAAGCAAGGTAATACCTGTACTTGTTTGGCTAAGGTTGGGATGAGCCAGTTGTACCAGGCCTTGCCTTCCTCAGTGGAATAGGCGGCCCAGGAGATGCCAGTGCGCAGTTCCGTGACGCCCAACTCCTTTACCTCCGCCAGAACGGTTTCTACGCGGGCGTGCTCACCAGGCTGGAACCATTGTACCAAGCCGATGGTGGGGGCGGCCAGGGGGGTATGTTTAGGATGTGTTTTGGCGATTCTTGTCATACGGTTTTAAGCTTCTTTTTAGGAAAACAGGTCAGAAACGCAGCGCCTAGACGGTTAAGCCCCGGGAGGCTAACTCGGCGCTCGCCTCATTGACGCGGTCGTACGCAATCTGTCCCTCCAGCCAATCGGCCAGCTCAGTTAAACCGCTGTTGAATTCTACTTGTGGATAAAAGCCCAATACTTCTTTGGCCAGGCTGATGTCTGCGTAGCAGTGGCGGATGTCGCCTACCCGGTACTTACCGGTAATCTCAGGGGTTAATTCCTGTTTGCCCATGACCTCGGCCAGACGCTCACCAATCTCTCTAATGGTGTAGTTGTTGCCGCTGCCTACGTTGAAGACCTGCCCGTTGGCTTCTTCTTTTTCCATGGCCAGGCGGCAGGCCAATGCCACATCGCGCACATGCACGAAATCGCGCTGCTGGTTGCCGTCCTCGAAAATCATGGGGGCGTTGTTGTTGAGGAAGCGTGAGGCGAAGATGGCCAGCACGCCGGTGTACGGATTGGAAAGCGCCTGCCGCGTGCCGTACACGTTGAAGAAGCGCATGGCCACCGTAGGAATATTATAAGCACGGCCCACCATCAGGCAAAGACGCTCCTGGTCGTATTTAGAAAGCGCGTAAACGGATGACAAGCACGGGATCTTAGACTCTGGTGTAGCCACCGGCGTCAGCACATCGCCTTGCTCGCTTTTCAGTTCCCAGTCACCGGCTTTGAGTTGCTCCAGGCCACGCTCGGCGGCAATCACTTTCTCGCCGGTGGCGGAGGTGTACAGCCCTTCGCCGTAAATGCTCATGCTGGAAGCCACCACCAATTTGCTTACCGGTTTCTCAATCAGGCACTCCAACAGTACGGCGGTTCCGATGTTGTTCACATCGGTATATTCTTTGATTTCATACATGCTCTGGCCCACACCCACCATGGCGGCGAAATGGAACACGGCATCTACGCCTTCCAGGGCTTTCAGCACGGCGGCTTTGTCGCGCACATCGCCCACCTGTAGTTCAACGGCGGGATTCAGGTACTCCGGGCGCTCGCAGTCTTTGCCGTGTACCTGCTCAGAAAGGTTATCCAGGGCGCGTACCTCATATCCGAAGTTAATCAGTTCATCTGCCAGGTGCGATCCAATAAAGCCTGCACCGCCCGTTATCAATACTTTCTTTTTCATAGTTGTTAGTAGGTGGTTTTAAGTGTTACAAATGGTGCGGAGCGGAACTGGGTTTTCCCAGAGGGAGCGTAGCGGGTGCCGTATAGGAAACCGCCTCGGGAGGTCGCCTTCTTAGGGTTCAAGGCTCCGGACCAGATGAATTCAAATGTGTTATTTACAGGATTGGTGTTGTCAAAGACGCCAAGGCCGGTGAGACCCTGGAATTGGATGGCAGCGTAAGGGAGTTTTTCTATCTTTGGGGTACCCATCAAAGGCGCTCTGCCTTTTCCGCTGCCGGCCATATCCTTCCTCGCTATGGCCTTACGTATTCCGCACGCGCCGCCACATAAGGCGGAAACAGACGTTAAAGGAACAGAAAGGCTTTTAACCATAGAAGAAGATGCTGAGGAATTAATATATAGCTTTTATTCATTTTTATGGAAAGGAACGAAGAACATCCTCCTTGGGTTATGTTTCGCTATTTTCTTGGTACTTATACGGATATCAAATAAGTAGTTTTACTTGAAGAAGTGGGTTTGACTTGGCTGTGAATAGATGAAAATTGCGATTGATATTTAGGGAGATAGCGCCTAGATGGCATAAGAAGGCTGCGGATGATTTCAGTTTCCGCAGTGTGGAGAAAGTTTACAATGGAGGGTGAAAGAAGTATTTATGGTATTTGAGAATACCTCTTTAGTAGAAAACCTCAGCCAAAATCAGGGTTTATTATTTTGGCTGAGGTTGTATTATCTTATGCATCTACTTGGCTTCGACAAACCAATATGCAAAGGCAGGCATAAATAAAAGGTGCGTAATGTTACCCTAAGAAGGATAGCCTTATAGGCTTTGGTTTCTTTCCTTATGAAAGCTTGATTTTACAAGTTTGTAGCCCAAAAAGAAGCCTGTAATCCTTAACACCAAGGTTAAGGAAAGTTCTACCAATCTTTCGTTTCCTGTAAAGGCAAAAGAGATTCCTTCATTCAGCTTTGAGGTCAGGTAAACTAACCAAAGACACAAAAGGAATAAGGCTACTACTCTTAAAAGCTTGAAGGCAATGATTTGCACCTCTCTTTCAAGGAGCAAGAAAAACAAAAAGGTAAGTAAAACAGGAGGAATTGAGTTTGCAAGCAGGATGAAAATCAAGCCTTTGCCAAAGTCTTCTCGCAAAAGGTGGCCGTAGCCTTTCATGAAACCTTCTCCTCCATGGAGGAAATAGGCATTTAAATAGAGGTTCATCAACACCCAGAACCCAGCCAGAACGGCAATAGGAATTCCAAACGCTACAGCGGTTTTAAGATGCTGTTTTAAGAAGCCCTTCATGGAAAATTTTCAGATTCTGTTTAGCGCCTGTTTTCTTAAAACAAGCCCTTAAACAGCCTACAAGATATCGTCGCGTTTGTCTTCGGTGACGGTGAGCAGGACGGATTCCACGTTACGCTCGGTTTTCTCCAAGATTCTGAACTCGTAGACGCCGTGTACCGCGGTTTCGCCTATCTCTGGGATGCGGCCGTAGATCATGTTGAGGTAACCGCCTACGGTTTCGTAGTCTTCGCCCTCGGGGAGCGGATAAGGCAGGTCATCGTTCACATCCAGGATAGAGGCTGAGGTGTCTACCTTGAATTCAAAGTCGTTCAGTTTCTCTACCAATGGGGTTTCTTCATCGTACTCGTCCTGGATCTCGCCTACCAGTTCTTCAATGATGTCCTCAATAGTGACAATGCCTGAGGTGCCGCCAAACTCATCTGAGACCACGGCAATGTGCATGCGGTTGCGCTGGAAGTCTTTGAGCAGTCGGCTGATTTTTTTGGTCTCAGGCACAAAGTAGGCCTGGCGCATAAGTTTCTCCAGGTCCACCTTCTCGCCGGACCGCAGCACTACCAGCAAGTCTTTCACGTACATGATGCCCACAATATTGTCAATGGAGTCGCGGTAGACGGGCATGCGGGTGTAGCCCTCGTTGAACACCACTTCAAAAATCTCTTCCTCGGTAGAATCAATGTCCAGGGCCACTAGTTTGGTGCGCGGCACCATGATCTGCTTCACCATGCGCTCGTTGAACTCAAACACGTTCTCAATCAACTCCTGCTGGCTGCCGCCAATCTCGCCGCTTTCGGCAGATTGTTCAAAAAGTAGGCGTAATTCGTCTGCGGTGTGTACCTCTGAGCCGTGCATAGGCGTGATGCCTACCCGCTTCAGAATGAAGTTGGAGAGACCGTTCAGAATCCAGATAAAGGGTAGTAGCACGAAGTACACCAGGCGTAGCGGAACCGCTACCGCTAGTGTGGTAGACTCAGGCCGTTGAATGGCCAGCGATTTTGGGGCCAGTTCCCCGAAAACGATGTGTAAAACGGTAATGACAGCGAAGGAAACGGGCAGCGCGATCTGGTGGGCCAGCTCCGGGTCTGGGGCCGCCCCAAAAGCGTGCATGGCCCCAATGATAATCTCCGATACCACGCCCTCGCCAATCCAACCCAGGCCCAGTGAGGCCAGCGTGATCCCTAACTGGGTGGCGGAAAGGTAAGCATCCAGGTGCCCGATCATGTGGTGGGCTATTTTGGCCAGTTGGTTTCCGGCCTGCGCTCTAAGTTCAATCTGAGAGGCTCTTACTTTTACCAGGGCAAACTCGGCGGCCACGAAAAAACCATTCAGGGCAACCAGCAGAAGGGTAAGGAAGATGTTTAGGATCATAGTGGGAGGCGGTCCTTTAAGGGTGTAAAAGGGTCGCTTGCATCAAATTTAATGGTTTATCAGCACTATCAAAGTGTTGAGACACGTTTCCTCTACGTGAACCGCGGTAGAAAGTAGGTGGCTAGTATCCTTTAAAAGGCAGGCTTTGTACTGGTTTGTTCGGGTTTACGGCGGATTTGTAGTAATTTGCCACTCTTTACCAGAAGCTGAAAATCAAATGATAATTGTTTGGAAACGCGTTGTGCCTTTGCTGCTGCCTTTGCTGTTTTTGGTCATGGCGGCCCAGGCCCAGGCCCAGGTGCTCAAACCTTCTACCTGGAGTTATGACGTGTCTGCCCAAGAAGTGAAGGTAGGCGAGGAGGTGGAACTCATCTTCAACGTCAAAATTATTCCGGAGTGGTACCTCTACTCCTCAGACTTTGACCCTGACCTGGGGCCGATTGTGACCACCTTTACTTTCCAGAAGCATCCTTCTTATGCGCTGGTGGGTAAGATTAAACCGGTGAGCCCCAAGAAGAAGTTTGACCAGACCTGGGGCGGTGAGTATACTTATTTTACCAAAACGGCCCAGTTCCGGCAGAGGATAAAGGTATTGCAGCCCACATTGGTGGTGAAAGGAAACTATGAGTTCCAGGTCTGCTCTGAGGTGAACGGCCAGTGTATTCCCGGGGAGGGCGATTTCAATTTCACCCAGATAAAGGTATTGCCCGGGGCCGCACCCGCTACGAACACCCCAGTTCCAGATGCCGGCACCAATAACGGTGGCACTACGCCAGGCGCATCAGCACCTGCGGGCGGAACCGGTAGCAATACACCCAACTCAGGTAAGGTAGCACCCATCGCACCATCGGCTACAGCTTTGTCAACAGATACTTCCGGGCTAACGTCCGATGTCCCGACTACCGCTTTTCCCCAGGCCAGCGACAGCAACCGCGCCGTGGCTTCGGTTAACCCGCAACCTAAAACTGATTTGGCCGGGATGGCTATGGCTTCAGACGGGCAAGCGGCACCAATTGGTTTATGGGAGTTTATGATCGGGGCCTTCTTATCGGGGTTAGTGGCTTTGCTCACGCCTTGTGTGTTTCCTATGATACCTATGACCGTGACCTTCTTCACCGGCGGAAGCGCGAACCGTTTCAAGGGTATCATTAAGGCTTTGGTTTACGGCTTGTCCATTATCGCTTTCTATACCCTCATAGGTACGCTGGTATCTAAACTGGCCGGTCCAGAGGTAGCCAATTTCCTGAGCACACACTGGTTTCCTAACCTGCTGTTCTTTGTGGTGTTCCTGCTGTTTGCCATGTCTTTCCTGGGCATGTTTGAGATCACGTTGCCGCACTGGTTAGTGAACAAAGCCGATGCCCAGGCCGATAAAGGCGGTTACTACGGTGTGTTTTTCATGGCCATCACGCTGGTGCTGGTGTCTTTTTCCTGCACCGGCCCCATTGTAGGTTCCATCCTGGTGATGTCGGCGGGTGGCGAAACCCTGAAGCCCATCTCCGGCATGTTTGCTTATTCCATGGCCTTCGCGCTGCCGTTTACCTTGTTCGCGGTTTTCCCTAACTGGCTTAGTTCTTTGCCTAAATCTGGTGGATGGTTGAACTCGGTGAAGGTTTGCCTGGGGTTCATTGAGCTGGCGCTGGCGCTTAAATTCCTGAGCATCGCCGACCAGGTGTACCACTGGCGGCTACTGGACCGGGAAGTGTACCTGGCTTTATGGATCGTGATTTTCACCCTTATGGGGTTTTACCTGCTGGGCAAACTCAAATTCTCCCATGACTCAGACTTGCCCTATTTAGGGGTACCCCGGCTGTTGATGGCCGTTGCAACCTTTGGCTTTGTGGTGTACATGGTGCCTGGTTTGTTCGGTGCACCCTTGAAAGCGCTGTCCGGGTACCTGCCGCCGCAGGCCACGCAGGACTTCAACCTCACTGCCGGGATGTCTTCTAGTGGCAGCACCGCCAGCACCATCTGTGAGCAACCCAAATACGCCGATTTCCTTAAACTGCCCCATAATCTGCAGGGCTACTTTGACCTGGAGCAGGCCAAGAAATGCTCTGAGGAACAAGGCAAACCTATCTTCGTGGATTTCACCGGCCACGGCTGCGTGAACTGCCGTGAGATGGAAGCCAACGTGTGGTCAGACCCCGAGGTGCTGAAACGTCTCCGCGAGAACTTCGTGATTGTGGCCCTATACGTGGATGACAAGAGCGAACTGCCTCAGAGCGAGTGGTACACCAGCACCTACGACCAGAAACAAAAAACCACCCTGGGCAAGAAGTACGCCGATTACCAGATCACCAAGTTCAACGTGAATGCCCAGCCTTACTACGTGCTCATGGACGGCAGCGAAAACCCCCTGGTAACGCCCATCGCCTACGAGCCCAATGTGCAGAACTTCATTAAGTTCCTGGATGCCGGCGTAGCGGCCTACAAAGCGCGTAAGCAGCCGGTGATGTAGATTGAGCTTCAGAAACTCCAATACCTTTTGGGCCTCTGTTTTGCGGGTGTTTCACAGGAAACAGCTTCAAAACAGAGGCCCAATCGTTTAGGCGTAACCTAAACATTGCCTTTCACTCCTGCCCAAAACTGCGGCGTTTTGCGCTTCTTTTGGAGAAAATAAGACTGAAACTACTTCTCATAGTATCTGTCCCGGAACTCCTGTTTCTGCCGAAGGTACTCGGGGTGGTCTTTGGCTTTGAACCAATAGTCTTTGAAGATGGCGGCGGCCTGTGCTTTCTCATTCGTGAGGGCGTCTGTCTCCTGCGGGAGAACCTCATTTCCTTTGTGGGCGCTGCCCGAGGAGTAAGGATAGGGCAGGCCTTCGTTGTGCGCCTCTGCCGAGGGCGTGTATTTGCGGCCGCCTTTGTGGTTGGCGTAGCGGCGCGCGCGCGTGAAGCCCATCTGCAGGAACTTGCGGGCCATATCGGCGCCCACAAAATCATGCTGGGCCAGGTACGCCTCAAACAGCCCGTAGATTTTCTCTGCCGAGGTCTGCGCTACCTCCACATTCCTGAACCGCCAGTAGGGCAGGATCTCGCTTTTATAGGGTTCCACCAGCAACACGCCTTGTTCGCCCACTCCTACCCGGTACAATTCGGGATGTTGCCGGAAATCGGTGGTCTTGAAGTCCAGGGAATAGTTGAAACCGTTTTTTGCCATGTACATTTGCGCCAACCATTCAATAGCACCCAATCTGCCTTGGCTTGCGTATGGGAGGTGACTACATTCCTGTTTTACTATGAAACGAGCAAATCTGTTTTCCATAAACCTGACGGCGGTTCCCTGCCTGCTGCTCACGCTGCTACTGACCGCCTGTGACACCACGCCCAACCAACGCAAGGAGATGGCCTCCCGCGAACTGGACAAACTGGACGAAAAAGCCAATGCCGCCGCCGTTAAAACCAAAGATGAACTGAAGGAAGCCGGCAGAGCCCTGGCCAGGCAGCGCGCCGAGCGCAAATTGCGGGAAGCCCGCGGCCCCGTAGCCGGAAAGCAGGCGCAGATGGAAAGAGAACTACTAGGCGACTACCGCAATTTGTCCCAGTTATCGGCCGATAGTATCCGGGATGCCTATGTCCATTTCCTGCAGCAAGTGCGCGCCCGCAAAGAAGTCTGGACCACCGAGGACTGGGACTACGCCAACGCCATCTACAAACGCCTGAATGACCGCGAGCGCGCCCTCCACGGTGACATCATCCTCCGGCACGCCACCAAGATCAAAGCCCTACAAGCTGAGTATGTGGCTATAGAGAACAAAGCAGATCTGAGAGATTACCAACGCATCAAGAAAGAACAAGCAGGGCAGTAGTAATGTGCTAATTGGTTAATGTGTTAATGTGTAGATTGGGAGATGTGAAGATGAGGAGATTTGAAAATTGAGGTTGTTGCTGTGTGCTGAGGAGTGATTCTTGGTTGAGTTTGTTTTAAAGCTACTTTCAATAAA
The DNA here is from genome assembly GCF_017916345.1 of Rufibacter aurantiacus. Taxonomy (NCBI): domain Bacteria; kingdom Pseudomonadati; phylum Bacteroidota; class Cytophagia; order Cytophagales; family Hymenobacteraceae; genus Rufibacter; species Rufibacter aurantiacus. The sequence continues at coordinate 586,102 of NZ_JAFMSV010000002.1, read as the reverse complement.
AAAGGCCGGAAATGAATCCGGCCTTTTTGCTTTATCTAAAACTGTCTTTAGGTAGCGTAAAGAGTTTCACTTTCCCTTTTTGGTCCAGGAGCTTTGCGGAGGGGAAGAGTGGGAGGATGTCTTTTTCTCGTTGCTTGATCATTAACTCAGGATGTTCCAGGACTCCGTTGTTGATCAAGAGGAATATGGTGTCTGCCGATTGAGTCGAAGTAGTTGGATAAGCGGAATACTTTTGAAAGGAATAGTTTTTTGGGACATCAAAGCCGTAAAAGTATTCATAGCGGTTTAATAGGGTGGAGTCCATCAGCACCACATACTTCCCTTGTGGGTGGTTTAGGTGTTGGTCAACTATTTCTTTCTGCTCAGAATAATAGGAGACCGTTGGTTTCAGCATAAAGTAAACTGGTCTAATGGCTAATACGCCTGCTACTGCCATCAATCCCATCCAATGTGGCCACGGCCGATTCCAAAGAAACAACCCGGCAAAGAAAAGGGCCAGCGGCGCATACATCACCAACATCTTTTGATCTGAGAGCAAAGCACAAGCGCCAAAAAGCAGGGTCAGGAGGAGAAATTGTGAGCGTTTTCCCCAGGTTTGCTCTATGGCCAAACCGGCTACGAGGCAGAAGGCAGGAAGCAGGGGGTGAAACATGCGGGGCAACAGCGGCATGGGTTTGTAGTATTCCAGGGAAACCGATCCAAACCAGATGGGCAGCAGCATGCTAAGGGCGGCTAGGGTCCAGAAGGTAAGCGAGTGAGATAGCCGCAGGGAAGCACTTCTTTTGTTGAAGAGCCCCGTCACTGCAAAAGCCACCGGAAAAACCAGACCAGAACCCACGAAGAACAGCAGCGGGGCATACGTGAGCCGGGGTAATAGCGAAGCAGCGCGGGAAGCAAAATATTCCTCCCCGGTATCTGCCCGTCCGGCCGCGGCTATGTCTTTGAACCTTTGCAGGGCATCGCCGGAGAAGATCTTGTAAAGAAGAAAATAGCCTGCCAACAAGATTACACCAGTTAGGCCGGCGGCTAGCCAAAACCGCAGGTTCTCCCGCTTAATTACCTGCACTACCAAAAGACACAGGTAGAAAGGAACCGTGTAGACAATGGTCTCTTTGGTGAGAAAAGCCAGCAGGTTGAGACCGGCAAAAGCGACTCCCCAGAATATTTCCTGTTTGGCGGATGACAGTAGGTTTCTGGCTTTGTACAGCACCAACAGGCAGGCCGTGGTAAAGAACAGCAGGATGTTGTCTGGGTAAAGGTAGTTGACGGTATTCAGCTGGAAGTAATACAGGCCTAGCAGCACCAGGGCCCAACTGATGGCTACCGGATGGGTTTTCCGGAAGGTTAGATACAGCAGGAGCAGCGTGCCGAGGGTGCACAAAAGCGGCCATAGGGTGGTGGTGTACACGTTCATGCCCCAAAGCCAGTAAAACAAGGCCGTGGGCACAAACACCATGAACCGGTGGCAGAACGAATAATCGTCAAAGTGGAAACCGCCGTGCAGCATTTGGTGGGCATACAGGCTATAGGAGTAATCGTCTCCGTAGTAAAAGCCTTCGTGTGCCAGAAAGAAATAAGCCAGGGTAAAGCCAATTACGGCCAGGAACCAAAAGCAGGGAGAGGAGAGCGTGCGCTGAAACAGGGAAAAAAGCTGGGGCACTGTTTGTAGTATTCTTTGAAAAGGGAAAGTTCGCGAGAAAGAATACACAAAGCAACAGGCTATTCCTTTGGCAATGGGCAATTTAGGAGCGAACTTTGTGGTAGAGGACACGCGTTCAGGCCACCAACCTGCGTTACCCAGGAACAGATACCAAAACCAGTGCATACATGAAGTCAAGCCTTACCCGCTTCCTGCTGCTTTTTCTGGTGCTGTGCGCCTTCACGGGCCAGGCACAGGACATGATCCAGACCCGTTTGGGCTACAACTACTTAGATAAGTTTGAGTTCACCGATGAGTGGCAGTACCTCACCACCGACATGTACCTGTTCAACCCCGGGCAGTTCTCCCGGGTCATCAACGAGCTGGAACAGGGTACCACCAAAGCCCGCCGCCGCGACTACATCAACCTGGAGTCGCTTTTTATCTCGGCGCAGCTCAAGAACGCCAAGCTTTTCGGGCAGGAGCCGGTGGTGTACCCATTGTACAATTTCGCCATTGAGCCCGCCAACAATAACAAAAACTACTCCTCGCGCATCTCCGATAACATTGAGGCCATCCGGATCATTGACAAACTGCCGCTAGCCGCCGATGAGCGCAACATAGACGCCACCGTGGAGGCCAAGCTGTTCACCTCAGACAGCCGCGAGATTTTCTTCAGCCTCATCGCGAACCAACTCACTAACATTTCCAAACTGATGACGCCGCAGGCGGCCATGCTGTCGCTGGTAGGCGAGTTTGGGAACCTGATCAGAAACGCCGCCCAACGGAAGGAATACAAGTTCAGCTCCACCATCAGGCTTTATGAAGGACAGAACTTTGACACCCGGCTGCACTCGGTGCGGGTGTACGTGTTTGTGCCCTCTTTCGCAAAATTGCCCGCTTTACGTACGGTTCGGCTCACGGAGTTGCTGAGCAACAGCCCGCAGGGTTTTGAGCTCCAGAAACTAGAGGCGGCACTCAACTTCAAAGACTATCCGGTGCTGGTGGTGGCCAACTACAAATCTCTCTACAAAATGGATGCCCTCACCGGCAGCGACATCACCTCTGAGACCATTGAGAAACGCCGCATCCGGATAGAGCAGGCCTTTGCCGCCGGTCTGGTAACCGAGGACGCCTACAAGCAGGAAAAGCTGTTTGTGGAGTTCCTTCGCAATTTCTCTGACCTGAAACAGAACCTGAACAACTACCGCCTCAACTACAAAAACAACAGCCCCGAGGCCAATGCAAAGACCATGTTTGCGGTGGTGCAGGATTACAAGCGCCTGAAAACGCTGGCCTACCAGCGCGAGCGCGAGTTCTCCCGCAACTACACCTACCAGCGCATCTTCAAGAGCGAGTACAACTCCATTCTGGCCAATGCCGACAGCTACATGGAATCTGACTTCAACCTGAAAAACGGCAAGGAAATGGTGAACACCCTCCTGGACCTGGACCAGGAGCAGGCCAAAACCTACTCTGTGGCCCAGCGCGAGCAGTACCTGAACAAACTGTACTCAGTGGAGCTGCCCAATCCCGAGTTCCTGGCCAGCACGCTGGAGGGCGAAGGCTTGTCACGGCACCTGAACCGACTGGAATCCACCCTCTACAATGAGGTGTACGCCAAAGAGGTAGCGCGCCTGCGCGATATGACTCCTACGGAGGAGAACATCAGTTTCCGGAATAACCTGCTGGAGAAAGCCAACGCCACCAAATGCCGCACCTGCCGCGAGGAAGTGAAGCAAGCTGCTCGCTTGTTCAACCAGCGTCTGGATGAGCAGCAACTGGAGAAGGAAAAGGCCCGTTTGCTGGACCTGAACCAACAGGTAGAACGCAAAATCCTATCCTATCTGAAGCAGGACGCCTGCATGGACAACGCCTTCAAAACCCAATACCCTGCTGAGGCCCTGCCTGAGTACGTACAACGTTTGTACGAGAAGAAACTAGAGCTCCGGAAAGTAGTAGGCGATCTGGAAACAGCCCAGAAAACACCACCCACTGAGATGAAACTGGACCCGGTAAAAGAGCATAATCAGCGCCTCAGCGGTCTCCTGCGCCGCCTGGACCAGGGTTACGCCGATATTTGTGCTGCCGAGAAGAACCTCTGCGGCTGTGACTAGCCAAAGAGAACCTCACAGTCTCCTTTAGGCCTGTTTTACTTAAAACAGGCCTAAAATAAGAAAGCCGCCCCTGAAAAGGAGCGGCTTTCTTCGTTATATAAAAGCAGGTAATGCTTACGCTAACTGGCCTTCTAATTTCTGGGCCAACACGTTTTTAGGAACAGCACCTACTTGTTTGTCTACTACTTGTCCGTTTTTGAAAACCAACAGGGTTGGGATGCTACGGATACCGAATTTGGCGGAAGTCTGTGGGTTAGCGTCCACGTCTACTTTTCCTACCACCACACGACCTTCATAGTCGCCGGCCAGTTCTTCTACTACTGGGCCTACCATGCGGCAAGGTCCGCACCACTCTGCCCAAAAGTCTACCAGAACAGGTTTATCTGAATTGATGATCTCCTCGAAGTTCGCATCGGTGATCTCGATTGCTTTATGTGCCATAATTGTCTGTTTATATAAGTATCATGAATGATGAAAGTCTCAGTTCAAAAATAGAACCAACTCCAATGCAACAGTAAATCTAACGCTTTTGTGTCATGTTTGCCGCTATCCTAGAGGATACCGTTTTAGCATCGGTTTCTGAAAAGCGGGCCAAAAACCTAGTATATCTACTGAATCATAAGGAAAAGGTTGGGGCTGAGGAAGAAAGAAGCTTAAATGACAGAATGGCGGAGCCGTTGGCCTCTGTGGACAGGCTTCTGCCTTTTCAGGAGGCCTCTTCCAGTACCTTCCTGGCCGGTTCAGGCTTCTTTTCTGCTCCGGTAAGCAGCGTGGGCAAATGCCGGAAGGTAAGCCCCAGAACCAGCAGCCACAGGGCATTCCAGACATTCACCAGCACCGGGCTTCCCAGGATTCCCTCACCAGCTAAGACACCTTTGTGGAGCAACCCATTGGCCAGCCTGTTCATCAACACCGATTCTGCCAGCAGCGGGACCGTCAAAAAGCCCACGAAGACAAAGAACCGGTACCTGGGGTGCAGCAACTGCCAGGCCCTGAACAGCACCGGAACGGTGAGCAGGAACACAATGGCCATTTCCGTACCCCATGACATCACCGTCATAGATGTTTTCTGGATAATCTGGCGGGTTATAAAGGATTCATCGCCCTCCCGGTCCAGCACCGGCAGAATACGCCCCAGCGGCAGATTGGCGAACAGCAGCGCCCATCCCAGGACCTGTTGCCCGGCTGTTTTCCAGGAGGACATGAGCCAGAAAGATACCCACATGAGCCCATAGGTGAGAAACGGCCCTGCAAACGTAATCCAGGGAATGGTAACGGAGGGTGGACAAGCAATGCAAACTTCCCAGCCCTCAAAGTCCCGCTCTCCAAAACAGCCGCACAGAAAATACCCGGTTAAAATATGAACAAGTTCATGCAGCTCATGGGACACAAACAAAAGCGCCAGAAACGCTATGGTGTTTTTGAGGGTGAGGGAGAGGCGCATGGCGGTACCGCTTTGGGTCAGAAGTGCTTAGTAAATATATCTGAAATGCTATGAATTAAAATGTTCCAAGGTGTTGCTTCTTTGATTTTCTGCCTGTTTTTACCAAAATAGGCTAAAACTAGAAAGTCATGCCTTCTCCATGGCCTGTCCCCTGACAGGCCATCCTCTATTAGAACCTGTTCTGGTAATGGGTAAGAATATCAAACGCATCCTGACCTGTTTCATAGAATTTGGCAGAAGACCAATCATATTCTTCTGGAGAAACAGCCAGTTGCCAATGTTCTTGCAATGGATTAAGGTGAAGGTAATTCAATTTCTGTTCTAGCTTCCGCTTTGAATCTAAGGCTACTGCAAGCGCATCCCGTTGCCAGAACCTGTGCTTTCTTTCTCTGGATTCATCCACAAAGGAAGTCAGCGCCAAAGGATGGTGTACGCGGAGATCTTTTAGGAAGCTACTGCTGGTCCATTTGTTAAAAGAGGCGTGCGGCATTTCCTTCCCGTTCAACTGGAGCATTTCCCAAATGAAGTGCAGGTGGTTGGGCATGATGACATAGCCATACACGGCTACTTTCTTTCGCTGCACCAGCCATTGTAGTTGCTCTAGAATCACCAACTTGTATTTATCTGGCTTCAGTAAGTTCTTCCAGTCTTTGATGGTGTTGGTCCAGAAATACACCTCACCCAGCCGCATCTGGGACTTACGGGGAGAAGCGAACATTTCTGCATCCATGGAAATGAATACGTGCAAACGTAAAAGATGTGGCCTGTCAGGCGACAGGCCACGGAGATAGATTGATGAAATCACCTATATAGTCCCATCGTCGCCTCGGTCTGTCCCCTGACAGACCGAAACCATTGTGCAGCAGTTACTAACGTGGAAGTGGTCTGTCAGGGGACAGACCACGGGACCGAATTGTGGTAAGCAAAAGTCGCATTTCTGTTTATTACTCATTTTCCCCAAAACAGAAAGCCCCGCCATGAACTGCTTCCATGTCGGGGCTTTCATTATAGTGTTACATGATACTATCTTATATCAACTGACAAGTCGCCACTTCCAAATCTTTCACGTTGTTTAGGAACGCCTTCGGGTCTATGCGGTAACGGCGGGAGAACAGTTCCACAGATAAGCGTTCGCCGGGCTCCGTCAAGACCAGTTCAAGTTTTTTCTGGCCGGGGCTGTTGATAGCGGCTTCCTCCAGGCGGTCAATGAGCATGGCGTTGATGTTTCTTATGTCAATGTCCATGCGCACGCCTTTGGCCATTTTGTCGGCCACGTCACTTAGCAACTGCATGGAAATCGGCTTCAGCTCCCACTGGTCTTCAGACTTGTAGCGCAGCGTTACTTTGGCTCTTATGAACAGGTACATGCCTTCTTTCACGTAGGGCGAGAACTTCACGAAATCCTCCCCAAACAAGGCTAAGCCCATGGTGTTGTCATAATCCTCCAAAGAGAAGAGCAGGAACGGGTTGCCGTTTTTACCGGTGCGCATGACCACGTTGCTGATGATACCGGCCACGTTCACGTCACGGTTCTTGAACTCGGCAATTCTATCTAAACTACAGGTGCAATAAGAGTCTATTTCCAGTTTGAACTGGTCTAGTGGGTGACCTGAAAGGTAGAAACCAATCACCTCTTTCTCCCGCCGAAGCATCTCGGTCAAAGTCCAGGGCTGCACGTCTGGTACTTTGGGCAATGGCATGTCCACGGCACCGCCTCCGCCGAAGAGCGATTGTTGGGCAGCGTTCTTCTCGGCCTGGAACTGGTTTCCGAAGCGCACGGCTTTCTCAATCAAGTTGATGCTTTCGCCTTCAGGTGTTTCTAAGTACTGGGCGCGGTGGTAGCGTTCAAACGAGTCGAAGGCTCCGGCTTGGGCCAGGCTTTCAAAGGTCTTCTTGTTCACGGCACGCAGGTTCACGCGCTTCGCGAAGTCAAAGATGTCGGTGTATGGGCCGTTCTTCTCGCGTTCCTCAATAATGGCTTCTACGGCAGCCTCGCCGGTGCCTTTCACGGCGCCCATCCCGAAACGGATTTGCCCCTGCTGGTTCACGTTGAACTGGTGGATGGATTCGTTTACATCAGGACCCAGTACCTGAATCTGCTGCTTGCGTGCTTCCTCAATAAAGAACGTCACCTTCTTGATGTCGTTCATGTTGTGGGTCAGCACGGCGGCCATGTACTCGGCAGGATAATGCGCTTTGAGGTAACCGGTCTGGTAAGCGACCACGGAGTAAGCGGCGGAGTGCGAGCGGTTGAAACCGTACTGCGCAAACTTCTCCATCACGTCAAATACCTCAGAGGCGTGCTTGGCCGGGATGTTATGGATTTCTTTGGCACCAGCCACGAATTTCTCGCGCTCCAGGGCCATTTTCTTCATGTCCTTTTTACCCATCGCACGGCGGAGCAAGTCGGCACCACCCAGAGAGTAGCCTGCTAGTACCTGTGCCGTCTGCATGATCTGCTCCTGGTACACCATGATACCGTAGGTGTTTTTCAAGAGCGGTTCCAGCAAGATGTGCGGGTATTCCACTTCTTCCTTACCCTGCTTCCGGTTAATGAAGTTCGGGATGAACTGCATCGGGCCCGGACGGTACAAGGCGTTCATGGCAATCAAGTCTTCAATGTTGGTCGGCTTCAGGTCTTTGAGATACATGCGCATCCCCTCAGACTCGAACTGGAACGTCCCGATGGTATCGCCGCGCTGATAGAGGGCATAGGTTTTCTCATCGTCCAGCGGAATGTTGTCGATGTCAATCTCCACGCCGTGGTTGCGTTTGATCAAAGCCATGGCGTCTTTCAGGATGGACAGGGTTTTCAGGCCAAGAAAGTCCATCTTCAGCATGCCCGCGCTCTCAATTACCTTTCCATCGAACTGCGTCACCAACAGGTCAGAGTCCTTGGAGGTAGACACGGGGATGTAGTTGGTGATGTCATCCGGCGCGATGATTACCCCCGCCGCGTGGATACCAGTGTTCCGAACGGAGCCTTCCAATTTCTCGGCTAATTTTAGGGTTCTGGCCTTTAAATCGTTTCCGTCCCGGATGGCAGCCAGCTCCGGCGATTCAATAAAAGCCTTGGCCAAAGTAGTGCCTGGGGCTTCCGGTACCATTTTGGCCAGTTCGTTCGCCTCGGACAAAGGCAAATCCAGCACGCGGGCTACGTCTTTGATAGACGATTTGGCGGCCATGGTACCGAAGGTGATGATCTGGGCCACCTGCGTTTTGCCGTACTTGTCTACCACGTAGTCAATCACGCGCTGGCGGTTCACGTCATCAAAGTCAATATCAATATCGGGCATGGACACCCGCTCAGGATTCAGGAAGCGCTCAAACAGCAACGAGTACTTAATAGGGTCGATGTTGGTAATCCCCACACAGTAAGCCACCGCGGAACCAGCCGCCGAACCCCGGCCTGGACCTACGGCCACGCCCATGCTGCGGCCTTTGTTGATGAAATCCTGGGTGATAAGAAAGTAACCCGCAAAACCCATGGTCTCAATGATGCCCAGTTCGTAGTTCAGGCGTTCCTCTACCTCGGGGGTAATCTCATGGTACCGTTTCTTGGCGCCCTCAAACGTTAAGTGGCGCAAAAATAAGTCGGCGGTGGGGTGCTCCGGAGGAAGCGGGAAGTTGGGCAACAGGATATCTCGCTGCAGCTTGGGCGGCGTGATCTTGTCTACAATCTCGTTGGTGTTGTCTACCGCAAATGGCACGTCCGAGAACAGCTGGTTCATCTCCGCCTGGTTCTTGAAGTAGAACTGGTCATTTGGGAACCCAAAACGGTCCTGCGGACGCGGCTTCTGTTGCTCTTCTTCAATGCGGTACAACATGCGGCGCACGTTCTCGTCGCCTCCGTAGGTGTTCCGGATGTTAGTTAAGGTGTCATAGATCACCTCGCCGCTGCCGGACATCATTCTAAAGTACTGCGTCTGGAAATCGCCCACGGGCACGGTTTCCTGCTCACCGGTATTCACGCACAGCAGAATGTCATGCGCGTTCCAGTCAGATTTCTCCACGTAATGGGAGTCATTGGTACAGATGACCTTGACGTTGTATTTGATGGCCCACTTGAGCAGCACCTGGTTCACGTCTTCCTGGCTCAGGCCAGTGCCGTCAATGTTCATGAGGCCGTGGCGCTGAATCTCAATGTAGAAATCGTCACCAAACAAATCCAGCCACCATTTGAGCAGCTTCTCGGCTTCTTCTTCGCCTTTCCAGAGGATGGCCTGCGGAAGTTCCGCACCGATACAGCAGGACGTGGCAATCAAACCTTTGTGGTATTTCACCAGCAGTTCCTTGTCAATGCGGGGCCACTTGCTGTACAAACCGTCAATGTAAGAGTAGGAGCAGAGCTTGGCCAGGTTCTGGTAGCCTTCCTGGTCTTTGGCCAAGAGCAACTGGTGGTGGCGCACGTCTTTCTGCTCTTTGGTAAAGGTCTTTTGGTGGCGGTCATTTACCAGGTAGAACTCACAGCCCACAATGGGTTTCACGTTGTACTTGTTGGCCTCTGCCACGAAGTTGAACGCCCCGAACATGTTACCGTGGTCGGTCATGGCGATGGCTTTCATGCCATCGGCCGAGGCCTTTTTCATAAGCGCGCCAATGCTGGCGGCTCCGTCTAGCAACGAGTACTGGGTGTGGGTATGGAGGTGGGAAAAATCTGGCACGGCGGTAAAAAGTAAAGAGTTCTGAGTCTTGGGCCCGGAGTTGAAAATGGACCCGAAACGGACTACGAAGATACAAAGAAAACACCGGAGCGCGGCGGAAAAGTTGCCCATTTAATCGGCGTTTTTACCCTGTTTTCCGGAAATCAGGCCCTAAACGGAATAGGGGAGAACCGGCCTGAAAATCCGGGTACCTAAGCAATTATCTGGCGGCCGTTGGGCAATAGGCGTGAGGTTTAGGCGCTTGTGGCGTACCTTTGGGTTTTCAAACCTTTAAGTTCATGCATTTCTCTTTTGATACTCCCCTGAACCGTTTCCGGTCCATTGCCATTTTAGAAGGTATTTCATTCTTAGTTCTGTTAATTATTGCCATGCCTATGAAGTACCTGGCCGGGATACCCGAGCCGGTGAAATATGTGGGTTGGGCGCACGGCGTGCTGTTTGTGCTGTTTGTGGGTCTGTTGCTGCAGGTGTGGGTGACCTACAGATGGTCCTTCGGGAAGGTGGTGCTGGCGTTTGTGGCCTCGCTGCTGCCCTTCGGGACGTTTGTGCTGGACCGGAAAATTGGGCAGGAAGAGGTAAGACGCTAAAAAGCGTTTCGGGGCTGTTTTCTGGAAAATACGCCCGAAACAGGTAAGCTAGCCTGCTTCTGCTTTGGCTGAAAAAGGGAAGAGGCAAAACAACCTTTGCGCCGGGTTGTTTTCCTTGCACAACACCAATAACGAACCAACACACGTCTATGGGGCAGAAGATTTTAGTTGTGGAGGATGAGGCCAAGCTCGCCGATATGCTCCAGCGGGGCCTGAAACAGGAGGGCTATCAGGTGAGCGTAGCCATGAACGGCACCACCGGACTGGAAATGGCCCAGGCCTTTCACTTCGACCTGATCATCCTGGACATCATGCTGCCCGAAATAAGCGGGCTGGAGGTCTGCAAGAAACTCAGGGAAGGCGCGCTGGAAACCCCCATTCTCATGCTTACCGCCCTGGACTCGCCGGAGAACATAGTAACCGGGCTAGACAGCGGCGCCGATGATTACCTGGTCAAACCCTTTGACTTTGCGGAACTGGGCGCCCGCATCAGAACCCTTACCCGCCGCATACAGAACGGAACCTCTACCAAGCACCTGTTGACCGTGGCCGACCTGGAAATCAACACCCAAAGCAAAACCGTGACCCGCGCCGGAAAGGCCATCACCCTCACCGCCACCGAGTACCGGTTGCTGGAGTTTCTGGTGCAGCGGCAGGATCTGGTGCTGTCCAGGATTGAGATTCTGGAGAATGTCTGGGACATAGATTTCAACCTGGGCACCAACGTAGTGGACGTGTACATCAACTACCTCCGTAAAAAAATAGACAAGCAGTTTCAGCCCAAGCTCATCCACACCATCATAGGCATGGGCTATGTGCTCAAAGTAGGAGCCGAGGCATGAACATCCAGACCCGGGCCACGCTGCTGTTCTCTATTCTCACCTCCATGGTGGTGCTGCTGTTCAGCGGGTTCATGTACGGCATCATCAACCATTATGCCTTTGAGGATTTCTACAAACGCCTGGAGACCCGGGTGAACATTGCCGCCGACCTGCACCTGCAAACCAATACCTCGGTGAAAGACCGGCAGAAGATTCAGCAACTGCGCCAGGAATACCTGGAGAAACTCAAAGACGAGAAAACGTACCTGGTGGAGATCCCGGCCGGAAACTCCTTAGGGAAAGGAGACCATGCCGGGTTGCCGTCTGAGTTTGTGGAGGAAGTCATCGCCAACGGGAAAGCCCGCTTTAGGAAAGACCACACCTTTTACGCCGGCCATTTGCAACTTGCCAGGGGCAAAACGTACCTAGTGTCTGTGTCTGCCCGGGAACCGTTCTGGCTCCAGGAAATAAATAAACTCTCCAGAATCCTCATCGTCGGTTTCCTTATTCTGGTGGGAATTGTGTACCTCATTGGCCGTCGCTTTACCTGGCACACCTTCAAACCCGTGCGCGATATCATTAAAAACGTGCAGGGCATCACCGCCGAGAACCTGAACCTGCGCCTGCCGCTGAGCAACAACAAAGACGAACTCACCGAACTGGCCCAGACCTTCAATGACATGCTCACGCGCCTGGAGACCGCCTTTGAAACCCAGAACAACTTTGTGAGCAACGCCTCGCATGAACTGAGGACCCCCTTGACCATTATCAAAGGCGAGGCAGAACTCACCCTGGCTTCTCCCGGACTTTCCCCGGAGCAGCGCCAATCGGTGGAGGTGATTCTGCAGGAGGCCCAGGTCCTGCGTGACATTCTGGCGAGTTTGCTGGGGATGGCCCAAAGTGGTTTTGACGGCAAAAAGCAGAACTGGGAGATGCTGCGCCTGGATGAACTGCTCTGGCTGGTGAAAGCCTCTGCCGACCAGCTTTATCCGGGCAACAACATCCGGTTAGACTATAACTCGCTGCCCGAAGATGAGCGGCTGTTACAGGTGCAGGGCAATGAGAACCTCTTGAAACTGGCCCTCAGTAACATCATGATGAATGCCTGTAAGTACTCCCACAACCAGGAGGTGACCGTGCGGCTCCAGCCCGAGAACGACACCATTACGGTGGTGGTGCAGGACAAAGGCATAGGCATTCCCGAGGAGGAACTACCTTACGTGTTCGTGCCTTTCTTCAGAGCCTCCAACACCACTGATTTTGAAGGCCATGGTGTGGGCTTGCCGCTGGCGCTTAACATCATCCGGCTGCACCGGGGCAGTATTGGCATTTCCACCCGTGAGGGCGCCGGTACCGAGATGCGAATTCTGCTGCCCGTGGCGCCCGCTTCTGCCTCTTCCTAAGTTCCTTTTCCGTACCGGCCTTGGGTTGTTTTTAAGGCGTTTTCCGGAAAACAGGTTAAAAACCGCCTTCGCTTCTGCTCTTAATTTCTAATAAGAAGCCTTCCTGAAGTGTATTTAATTTGCTGTTTATAAGCTTTTAGTTGATGTTTTAAATAAATTAAGTAACTGATAGTCAATTGAATAAGAATAAAGTTAAAAACGTGAATTCATTCTAATGGCATTTTAATTTGGCTCTTATAGTAGCCTAATGTGGCGCCCGTAGGTTTGGGTAAATCAAAAGCAAATTTACCTACGGCCATGATCCACGTGTTAATACCTTCCAATTTCAAGGCAGACTCTCTCCACTGCCTTTCTGAACTCACCGAGACTTTTCCGGGGCTGCCGCTCAAAGTCATTTACTTTCATGCCTTCGGGTTGTCTAGCTCTATTACCGAGTTGCTCATGCTCTCGCGCCGCAGCAAGGAGGAGGAGCTGATCTGCTCGCATTTTACCCGCCTCTGCCGCCAAGTGCAACAGGAGGAAGGATTGGTGCAGGCCATTGAACACACCTGGTTCTACGGTACCACCATGGCAGCCTTCCGGAATTTCCTCAAAGCCAACGAGATCAGCTTCATCGCGGTGCCAGCCAACTTCCGGCACCAAGCTTTGGGCAAACTGAGCCAGGACCCCAGTCCTTTCCTGGAGAAATGCGGGTTGCCGGTTATTTCTGTGGCGCCGCGGGTATCAGAAACCACGCAGGTGCTGGCGCACGCCGGATAGGCGATTTCACGTCATCGCCAGAATTCAATTTTTCACCTTTACCTAATGAAATACCATGTTGCTGAAGAAGAATATCCCTATTAGATATGTGTTTGGGAAGATAAAAGTAGAGGTACTGATGGTTTTTGTATACGCCCTGGTAGTAGCCGTGGCCTATGTGAACCTGCATTTTACCAGAATCTCTATTCCCATTGCGGTGCCTACCATGCTGGGTACCATATTGTCGTTGTTGCTGGCGTTCAGGTCAAACCAGGCCTATGACCGCTGGTGGGAGGCCCGTACGCTGTGGGGCGCCATCGTGAATGATTCCCGTACCCTTACCCGGCAGGTTTTGAACTTCGTGGACACCCCCTATAACTCCGTGGAGGCGCTGTACTTCAAAGAGATGTTTGTGAAGCGTCAGATTGCCTGGTGCTACAGCCTGGGTCAGTCGTTGAGGGACCTTTGCCCCTTAAAAGACATGGAGAAATTGTTGTTACCAGAACAGCTGGCGTATCTGCAGGAGTACTCCAACAAACCCGTCGGGCTGATGCAACTGCACGGTGAAGACCTGCGGCGGGCCTACAAAGAGGGTTGGATAAACAAATACCAACAGGTGGAGCTGGACGGCACCCTTACCCGCCTGGTGAACGCCATGGGAGGCTGCGAGCGCATCAAAAAGACTGTTTTCCCGGCTACCTATAGCCTGTACACGCACCTGGCCCTGCTGTTGTTCATCCTCTTACTGCCTTTTGGCGTTATCAATGACTTTGGCCTGATGATGGTGCCGTTTGTGGTAGCCGTGGCGTCGTCTTTCCTGCTCATTGAGAAGATGGCCATCCACCTGCAGGATCCGTTTGAGAACAAGCCCACCGATACCCCTGTGACTTCCATCGCCCAAACCATCGACCGTGACCTGAAACAGATGATGCGCGAATACAGGGAGGTAGAGGCGCCAAAGCCGCAGGACCATGTGGCCCGTTTCTACATTCTCTAGCCCTTTTCCAGCGGCCAGTTCTTTGTTGGTTCGCTGCTGATAAAGCATAATATCTGCGGCAGAAGAGCACAAAAATTCTCCTGCTGCCACGGCCTTTGCGCTGCACTAAGAAAACGAATGAAACCTGTTCCGGAGCTGTTTTTCCAAAATCGGCCCCGGAACAGGTTTCTTTTTTACTGTACCTGAACTCTTTGGTACCCGGGAATTATGTATTTGTCTTCATCGCCCAGCAAGTGCACCTTCAGGCCTTTGGCCGTGAAAGGCTGGCCGTTGGCTATCTCATAGATGTTGGTTTCCGTGATGCCCATGCCGTCTACTACCGTTACCAGGCCGCTGCCCACCACTTCTACGTGGCCTCCGTCAGTGACCAGGATGGCGGTGTCTTCTTCCAGGCCAATGCCTATGCACTCTGGGTTGGTGCAGATGGCCTGGGTCATGCGCACAATGCGGCCCCGGGTAAGAAAGTGCGTGTCAATAGCAACATTCTTGAGTAGTTCCAGACCGGTGGTGAGGCGCACATCGCCTTTGATATACCCGCCCTGCGATTCTCCCTCGTAGATCATGGGCGTAGACATGGCAGTGGCGCCGGCGCTGGTGCCCGCAATGATGATATTGGTGGTAATGTACCGCTCTTTCATGGACCGCAGCACCTCGGTGCCGCCCAGAAGCGCCGTCAGGCGGAGTTGGTCGCCGCCGGTGAACATGATCCCAGATGCGTTCCTGATCATCTCCACCATTTCTGGTTTGTTTGCATCCTGGCGGGTCCGGATATCGGCTACCTGCACGTTATTGGCTCCTAGTTCCTTAAACAGCTTCACGTAATCCTCCGCCGATTCCTCCGGGATCTGGGAGGCCGTCGGGATGACCACCACCAGCGGGTCCTCGCCCTTCAGTTCATTTACAAAGCGCTTCAGAATCTGCTCACTAATAAAGTTGATGTTTTCGACCTGGTCTTTGGGCTGGCCACCTCCCTTGTTTTCTTTACCGCCAATGGCTAATAGTTTCCCCTTGGGAATAATTCTGGTGATTTTTGAGTCTGGGACGGAGGCGATGTTTGATTTAGCCATAATTGGTCGCAAAAGTTTAGATGATGTGTAGGCAATGACTTTATTCTTAAGCCTTTTAGTATACGGATGGTTGGTATTCTGATAAGAGTAAATAGCTGTATTTTAAATAAAAGATTCACGGTGCCTTACTTACCTGGCTTCATCATCCCATTGGGCATAAAATTAGCTTGAATTAATTAAAAGTCTGGGCTAGAAGTCGTTTGCCTTTTAGCAGCGATTTTTCAGGAAAAGCCCTAAAACAGCAGATTCCCGGCCTCTATTTAACCCAGATTATTTCAACTCTGCGGTTGATTCTTCTCGTACACAGACACGGCCTCAAAGGCCTGAGATTACATGGAAGAAACCCTCACCACCGATAAACCTTCGCGCCTTGGCGGCATGTTCCGGGCTTTGAAGTACCGCAACTATCGCCTCTTTTTCATGGGGCAAAGTATCTCCCTTATTGGCACCTGGATGCAGCAGATTGCCATGAGCTGGCTCGTCTACCGCCTCACCGATTCCGTTTTCCTCCTGGGCATGGTCAGTTTCGCGAACCAGATTCCCTCTTTTCTGTTGGGGCCGTTCGCGGGCGTCATTTCAGACCGATTTGACCGTCATCGGGTGTTGCTGCTCACGCAGTTTCTCTTTCTGCTGGAAGCCAGCACCCTGGCCACACTGGTGCTAACCAACAATGTCACCATCCATTACATTCTGGCGCTGGGCGTCTTCGCCGGTATTGTGAACGCGTTTGACATGAGTGCGCGGCAATCTTTTGTGGTGCAGCTGGTGGAGAAACGCGAGGATATGAGCAATGCCATCGCCCTTAACTCTTCCATGTTCAACATGGCGCGCCTGGTGGGGCCCTCTGTAGCCGGCGGAATCATTGCCACGGTAGGTGAGGGGATGTGTTTCCTGGCCAACGCCATCAGTTACCTGGCCGTATTGACCTCGCTGCTCCTGATGCGGGTACCCAAGGCGGAACGGCAGCGCCAAGACACCCAGGTGCTCAAATCCCTGCGAGAGGGCTTTACCTACGCCTTCGGGTTTGCGCCTATCCGCGATATCCTGCTCCTCATTGCCACGCTCAGCCTCTTCGGGATGCCGTTCACGGTACTCATGCCCGCTTTCGCGCGCGATGTCCTGCACGGGGACGCCAGTACCCTGGGCCTTCTGATGGGTGCCTCCGGGGTAGGTGCGCTGCTGGGAGCGCTATATCTGGCTTCCCGGAAGTCGGTGCTGGGGCTGGCCCGCGTCATCATCTTCGCCTCGGTACTGTTCGGTATAGGATTGACGGCTTTCGCCTTCACCACTACCTTGTTATTGGCCATGGTCAGCATCTTTGTGGTGGGCTTGGGTATGATCCTGCGGATGGCCTCCAGCAACACCCTTATCCAGACCATTGTGGACGAGGACAAACGCGGCCGGGTCATGAGTTTCTACTCCATGGCGTTTATGGGCATGGCGCCTATTGGTAGTCTCCTGGCCGGCTGGCTCGCGGAGCGGATTGGGGTGAGTTATACCCTGCTGGGCTGTGGTGTCATCTGTCTCTTGAGCATTGTGCCCTTTGTGCTTAGCTTGCCCCGGTCCCGGCAGTTGGTTCGGCCCATTTACCAGCGACTGGGCATTCTGCCCGAGATTGCCAATGGGTTGCAGACGGCGTCTAGTTTATCTTCTCCTCCAGAGGGGGGAAGGATGTGATTTTTTAGGTGCTTTTTTGGTGTTTTAGGCTTTAAACGGAAGCGTTCTTTGGAAGAGATTTGTCCTTTGAAGGACGGCATCCATACAAAGACTTTTGCTGTTCCTAGGGCTTTCGTAGTCCGTTTTATCTGGCGTGGCGCTGCTGATTGCGTGGGTTTATGAGCTTTGTTGTTTCATCTCTGGGCTCCGTGCGCTCACGGCCGCGAGGCCCCGCCTTCCGGCCTCGCGCTGCTGTTTTAGCCTTGGCCGGTTGGCCTGCCTGCGGCACCAGGTCTAAAACAAAGGCGCTCAACCGAAAGGCTGGAAAAGGGAATGCGCCAGCAAGAAGGCCTCAAACCTCACAGGTTTTGAAAACCGGTGAGATTTTCTCTGCTGAGAGATTCTCCCCTTTAGGATTGCCCAAACGAGAGTTTGAGGCAGCGAGCGTAGCTCTGAAGAGGGGGTGTTTAAACCTGCCGATCTGAGCATTCCAATATTTGCAGCAATTGTAGAGACCAGGCACCGCCTTGTCTCCCACGTGTCCTCAACATCAATTGCTATATACAGGTGCTCTCGAAAAACACCGGCCATTGGCACAGACGCTCGCAGGACCTGCGGACGCTGCGAGGTCTTTTGAGCAGGCGAAACTACAGACGGAAAAAGACACACGCATTCCAGAAATTCCCCTCCTCGGAGGGGTAGATTTACATTCCCTTCCCTTTTTGGTGTTCTCACAAACAACTAAAAATTTGCTTTTAACGCTGAGAACCTCACCAACTCCATATAATGATCATTACCCGTTTTCAACAAAACAGTCCTAAAACAGAAAGGCCCGCAATCTTGCGGGCCTTTCTGTTTTAGGACTGTTTTGTAACTTATTGTTTCGGTTTGATCACCAGGCTCTCACCTACTGACACGTTGTAGTCGGTTTTGTTGTTCCACTCCTGGATCTGTTGGATGGTCACGCCGTATTTTTTGGAGATGCCATACATAGACTCGCCCGGGGCCACTTTGTGGGTAATGGTTTGGGTAGCGGCGGCAGGAGCAGCGGTGGCACTATCAGTTGGCATTGCAGTCTGGGTCTGTGCGGCGGCTGGGCTGGCCACTACCAGTTTCTGCCCTACGGTGATAGAGCCGGTACCCAGGTTGTTCCAGGTCTGCAGATCCGCTACTGATACGCCGTACTTGCGGGAGATCGCATACAAAGTCTCGCCAGGGGCAACGGTATGTTCTGCTGCGGTTGAAGCAGTGCTCGTTGTGGCCGGAGTTGCTTTCACGGGAGCAGTGGTGGTGGCAGGGGCAGCAGCCGTAGTAGCGGCGGCAGGTGTAGTGTTAGTAGTGGCAGGCGCGGTGGTAGTGCCGGTCAGGGTCAGTTCTACACCCAATCCAAGCGGTGCGCTACCATCCAGGTTATTCCAGGCCAGCAGGTCTTTCACCGGGATGCCGTATTTGCGGGCGATGGAGTAGAGGGTCTCGCCTTTCTCTACCACGTGTTTGCCGGTGGCTGGGATAGGCATAGGGGCAGGCTGGGCAGCGGTGACTTTTACATCAGAGATCACAGCTTCTTCAGGGGCTCTGCGCTCAATGGCTGGGGCTGGTTTATTGGCGGTAACCGGTGTTTTGGCAGGATAGGTGGCGGCAGGTGCCTCGTCCGTAGGAGTTTTCTTTACATAAGGCGGCACGCTGGTATCCTCTACTTCCACACTGATGGCGCCGGGCTTAGTGGTCGTTGCGGTGGTTTTAGGAGTAGTTGAAGTTGAGGTAGTTGCTTGAGAAGCTGCAGTGGTTTGCTGGGCCATTACTGGAGTAGCAGGGGCGGCTTCGTCCTCCAAAGGTCTTATCTCCACCGGAATGCTGCTAGGTCTGGTTTCCTGCAGCCAAACCACGCGGCCTGGCTCTGGGTTCTCGCCCTTCTGCATACGGTTTTTAGACAAGAGCTTGTTCAGCTTGATGGTGTATTTCTGGGAGATGTCGTGCATGGTCTCGCCGCGCTGCGCCACGTGGAATTCCGTATCCTTAGCTTTGCCGCGTTTGGCTTGCAGGTAGTACGGTTTGCCGGCCACAATGGCATCGGTGGCTTGCAGGTCGTTCACGCGCTGGAATTTGCCGGTGGAGATGTTCCCTTGCAGGGCCAGCATTTCTTTGGTGTCGCCGGGTTGCGCTACGACTGATCTTGGCTCATACGTGTTGTTTAGCTTGGCCTTAAGGGTCTGGAAAAAGCCTTTAATTCTGCTCACGCTGTCCTGAGGCTTGCCCACTGATGCGGTTCTGGCAGACGTGCTGGATTTTCTCACCGGTCCGGCTGCCTGGGCCAGTACCGGACGTTGGGCCCCGGAAATGTACGGCACCATGACGGTGTATTCTTTGTCGGCGGGCACGGTAGAGGCCATGAGCCATTTGTTGTAACGCTCTACTTCGGCAGCATCGGCCTGGGCGGCCATAGCAATCTCGGTGAGGGTTTGGCCTGGAGTGGCTTTCACCGGCTGCAGGGTAATGGTAGGGTTAGGGTTCTTCCCGATGGCGTTTTCATAGGCCACTTTATGGGCCAGGAAGGTGAGTAGGTATTTGTTTGTCTGGCTCGTGATCTCCATTTTCTTCACCCCGATGTCTGAGGTCTTGGTCAGGGCTTTGGTGCCGTTGAGTCCCTGGTAATAAGAAAGCAGGGTATTGAACCAGTTTTTATAGTAGGCATTGCTGCGCAGCATGTAGCGGGCCGCCCCGTGGCTAGACGCAATGATGTGCTTGCGCTCATCCACGTTGCTGTTCACCTTGATGCCCAGTTCCGTAGCCGATCCTTCCTTGAACTGCCAGAAACCCACGGCGTTGGACGTGGACACGGCATCAGACACCAGGCCGCTTTCCTGCAAAACCAGGTATTTGAAATCGGCGGGCACGCCTTCTTCTTTCAGGGCCTGCTCCACAAACGGGAAATAGGCATCGGCTAATTCTACTTTCTTCTGGAAGTAGCCGGGATGCTTGGTGAGGGCATCCACTACTTTCTGGATTTCTACGCGGGCACCGTCCTGGATCTGCAGGTGGATGTCTGCGAAGTACATATTGTTGGGAACTACCGGGCTTTGGGCTTGCGCCACCCAGCATAACAGGCTGAGTAACAGGAGCGATAATGATTTTTTCATCTGATTATCGTGGGGATTGATAAAAGAATAGGAGAAAACCTATGTTCTTGTAAAACTGGAATTACGGCCCTCTAAGTGGCTATTGGGTAACCAGTTGTACCAGTAGGTTCTATACAAAGTAGGCGATTTTGGGAAGGGAATGGAAGGGAGGGGTGGGTAAAAATTTATCCACCCGCTTTTCCACGGGGTTGTCCACAAGTTGTGGATTACTTTTTCCGGGCCACCAGAATGCCGTCCCTGATGGGCAAGAGCAGGTTTTCTACCCTTGGGTCCTCGTGCACCTTGCGGTTGAAATCCAGAACCAGCTCGGTGTCCTTGTCCAGTTTAGGCCGGAATTTCTCTACCACCTTGCCGCTCCAGAGCACATTATCGGTGAGAATGAAGCCCCCGGGCCGCACTTTGTCTATGACCATGTCAAAGTACAGGCCGTTGCTTTTCTTGTCGGCGTCAATGAACACCAGATCCCATTGCTCGTCCAGGGTGGGGATGACCTCAGCGGCCTGCCCGATGTGCAGCTGGATCTTCTCCTCCAGACCCGCCTCCGCGATGTACCTCCGTACCATGTCTTCCAACTCATCGTTCACATCGATGGTGTGCAGCACGCCATCCTCGGCTAGTCCCTCGGCCAGGCACAGCGCAGAGTAACCCGTGTACGTGCCTATTTCCAGGATGCGGCGCGGGCGCATCATCTGCGAGAACATGGCCAGCGTACGCCCCTGCAAATGCCCCGAGAGCATGCGCGGTTTCATCACGTTCAGGTGCGTCTCGCGGTTCAGCCGGTGGAGGAGGGGCGTCTCGGGCGTAGTATGGGCCTCTGAGTACGCGTGCAGGTCTGGGTCCAGGAAATCCATTGTATCAAATTTGGAATCAAGAATTAAGAATTAAGAATGGGCAAAGGTAAAGCCGCGGAATCTTAGAAGCCTGATTTGGGGCTGTTTTCTTAAAAGGGCGCGCAAAACATAAACCTACTCCAGGGAATTTTCTTTTGCAGCCGCTAACCGCTAGGCAAGGCCTTAATATCCTAAGAAGGCTTAATGTAGGGGCAATCCCTTGTGGTTGCACTAATTGATTCCTGACCGCAGTTGGAGTTGTTGGTGATAACACCAACAACGGCGGGCGATATTACAGAAGCTCCCTGTACAGACGGCAGTTTCCAAGGCAAATGGAAAAGCCTGCCACAGAAAGGGCAGGCTTTAGGTCGGGTTTCTGTTTAGGGGCCATTTTTTGAAAAGCAAGCCTAAAACAGCATTTCGTTAGAACCGCTTAATTGAGCAGCCGGTGGCCCGGTTCTCTGAGTTGGCTACGGAACGACCCGCCAGCAGGGCATCCAGGGCGGTGGCCAGGTGGCGCTGCTTCACGAAGTTCTCGGCCTGCGGATTGTCATCAATGGCGCCTTTGTAGCGGAGGTAGAAGCCATCAGCGGAGTTTTGTAGCACAAACACCTCGGGCGCCTTGGTGGCTCCAAACTGCTTACTTAGTTGCTGTCCTTCGTCAATGAGGTAAGGGAATTTCTCGGTGCTGGGGCGATCCGGTTGGGGTTTGGCGGCCTGTCCGCCTTCCTCCAGACCAATGTTGGTATTCACGTACACAAACCGGGTGCCTTTGCCGGCATAGCTCTGGGCGAGGTTCTGCAGGCGGTTTTCGTAAATTTTGGCGTAAGGGCAGTTCACGCTGGTGAACACCACCACCAGCAAGGGCGCATCTTTGAAGTTAGACAGCTCCACAGCCTGGTTCTGGG
Organism: Rufibacter aurantiacus; assembly: GCF_017916345.1. NCBI lineage: Bacteria > Pseudomonadati > Bacteroidota > Cytophagia > Cytophagales > Hymenobacteraceae > Rufibacter > Rufibacter aurantiacus. The sequence continues at coordinate 564,094 of NZ_JAFMSV010000002.1, read as the reverse complement.
CATCCTTCAGGGTGAAGTTGTCTACTTTGGAGCCAATCCGGTATCCGCTTTGGGCAAAGGCCGCGCCGCTCAACAGCAGCGCCACGAGTAATGTAAAATATGTTTTCATAGTTTCTTGGTTTAAGGCCTCTGGGCTTATCATAATGCGCAGAGAGCCACTTTTACTATCTGGGCCCCAGCACATACGTGAGCACAAAATCCGGGTGCATTTCGTAATGCACCTCGTAGCTTTGGTCAAACGTATCGGTGACCACCCTTCCGGCGAAGGCGCCTGCTGGTTTTCTTTCAAAGTCCTGCAAGCGCAGATTCTCCTGGAAATCAAGCTTACGGTTGCGGTACACTTTGTAGAGCGTTTCTTTGGCGCTCCAGTAAAGGTGCACTTTTTCCGGGTCTTCTGCGGCGGCGGCCAATTCTTCCTCGTTCAGGAAGCGCGGGGCCAGCCGCGGCGCTTTACTGCCTATCATTTCAATATCTATGCCAACTTGGTGCGCGCAGGAAACCAGCGCGCCCACCCACGGCCCCGAGTGGGTGAGTGATACGTGCCAGGCATCGTCTGTACAGATGGGACCGCCTGTTTCCTGGGTCTGCAGATACATCTCCGGGGCCTCTAGTTTTTCCAGCAACTTGTACGCCAGGACGCGCGCCGCCAACCATTCCTTTGTACGGGTTTCGGGTTTGAACGCCGGGATTTCATGGTCTGGCCGCATGGAAAGCAGTTGCGCCCGCAATTCTTCTATGGATTCCTCTATTCGCCAAAGGCCTAGTAGTGAAGCAAAAGAGACGGGTTTGTGCTGGAAAAGGGGCATAGGGGCAAATGGGCGGAAACTGTTTTCAGGCTGATTTTGGTAAATTTAGGCAAAAATAGCTTTCGTCCCTTTTCCCGCACGCCATGGCCAGTCCCTTTCAGGTTCAGAAAATCACCACCCTCACCGGTCACCGCGACTGTGTTTACACCCTGGAACGCGCGCCTGAGCCCCAGAAGTTTTTCTCGGCCGGGGCCGATGGCATGGTGGTGCAGTGGGATTTGACCAACCCCGAGCACGGCGAACTGGTGGCCCGGGTGAGTTCCAGCGTGTACGCGCTCAAATACTTGCACGAGAAAAACTGGCTCCTCATTGGCCACAACCACAACAGCCTTGAGATCCTGGACCTAGCCATGAAAGCCATCGTGAAAACCATTCCTTTGCCGCCGGCCGCCATCTTTGATATCCAGTATTCCTGGGAGCGCCAACAGGCCTACCTGGCCCTGGGTGATGGTTCTCTGGTGGTGGTAGATCTTGAGAAGTTACAAGTAGTCAAGGTTTTGCTGTTTGGGGAGAAAAGCGTGCGCTGCGTAGCGGTGCACCCTGAGAAACCAGAACTGGCGCTAGGCCTGAGTGACTTCAGAATTTTAATTCTAGACCAGGAGACGTTCAGCGCAAAGAAGACGTTAGAGGGGCATACCGGATCGGTGTTCACGGTGGCGTACACGCCAGATGGCCAGTACCTGCTCAGCGGCAGCCGAGATGCCCATCTGCGGGTCTGGGACGTGGAAAACGGGTACCAGGAACACGCCAGCATTATCGCCCATCTGTTCACCCTGAACCACATCGCGTTCAGCCCCAACGGGCGGCTTTTTGCCACCTGCAGCATGGACAAAAGCGTGAAGGTATGGGATGCCCAGACCTTCAAATTATTGAAAGTGATTGACAAAGCCCGCCACGCCGGCCACGGTACGTCAGTGAACAAATTGTTTTGGTCGGCTCATTGGAATCAGTTAGTTTCGTGTAGTGATGACCGCAGCATTGCGGTTTGGGCGTTAACCTTGAAGGAAATATGAAGATTACTCCGTTAGAAATCAGACAGAAAACGTTTGAGAAGGCGTTTAGGGGCTTGGATAAAGAAGAGGTGCAGGCGTTCTTACTTACCTTGTCCCAGCAGTGGGAGAAGTTGCAGGACGAAAACAAAGACCTGCGCGTGAAGTTGGAAGTGGCCGGCCGCGAAGTCCAGAAACTGCGTGAGGTGGAATCATCACTTTACAAAACCCTCAAGACCGCCGAAGATACCAGCACCAGCATTGTGGAGCAGGCCTCCAAAGCCGCTGATCTACAAGTACGTGAAGCCCAACTCAAAGCCGATCAGGTGCTGGAGTCCGCCCGCCAGAAAGCCCGCAGCGTGCTGGAAAGTGCTTACATGCAAGCCGACAAAACCGTAGCAGAAATGCATGCCGAGGTGAAGAGCCTGGAGCAGGACTACCTGCGCCTGGAAGACTACCTGGAGAACATGGTGCGCGACCTGCAGAACCTGGCTTCTGATGCCCTTGATAAGGTAGAGAAAACCAGGTCAAAACCTAAAGCCTCTCTTGCCAGTATCTTACAAAGAGCCGCTCAAATTAAAGCGCAGCGGCCCGATGACGAAAAAGACACGGCCATGAACGCATTTGCATCAACCCCCATACCCGCTGTAACCCCAACGCCTAAGCAGGCCAATGTGCCGGTTTCAGCCTTTGTAGACCAACCGCAGGCAGACGGATACGAAATAGGAGGCGGTGGAAGCCGCGAGTCTATCCCGGCAACGCCAGGAACTATCCCGCCGGTGCATACGCCCAATCCGGCCCCGGATGTGCATCCTCGTACCCCCGAGATCGTGCCGCCGCATATCCCAACGCCGTCTATTGATCCTCCCAGAAGAGAAGAGCCTAAACCTGATATTCCGCCGGCCCCATCACCTTCGCCTGTGACAGAACCGGAGCCAGAGCGTGAGAATCCGCTACCCGAAAAACCAGAGGTGCAGCCTCCGGGAACAAGCCAGGCCAAGCCTGCCCCTGCGGTAGCTGCCGGCGGCGGTTCTTTCTTTGACGAAATCTAGTCTCCTTAAAGATGGGGCAGATTGCACTGGAAGGCATGGAGTTTTTCGCCTTCCACGGGTTTTATGACGAGGAGCAGAAAATAGGCAACAAGTACGGTGTGGACCTTTACATCCAGACGGACCTGCACGCCGCCGCCGCCTCAGACAACCTGGACGAGACGGTGAACTATGAGAAACTCTACAAAGTGGTCCTCCACGAAATGGGCTCACCCGCCCGCCTACTGGAGCACCTGGGCCACCGCATCATAGAAGGCGTGTACCAGGAGTTCCCTTTCGTGCAGCAGGTCAAAGTAAGCGTCTCTAAGTTCAACCCACCGCTAGGTGGTATCTGCCACAAAGCCAAAGTCACGCTGGAGAGAACCAAAGAGTAGCATAGACTAATTGCTATTTTAAGTCAGATTCAAAGTAAATAGGCAGAGAATAGAATCATAGCAAAACGCCTCATCCGTTTTAAAAGGGTGAGGCGTTTTTGTTTGAGGAGGTAAGTCACTCACATGTGGAACGAATTCCTTGCTAAGCGCAGATTCTCCCCTTGAGGAGAGTTAGAGGGGTGTTTACACTTGCCGGTCACGCATTCCGTATACTATCTCTGATGCCAAACAAAGTCATTCCATATCGCCCGGACCTAAGAGATAAGGCAAAACAACTGCGCAATAACAGTACGCTGGCGGAGGTGCTGCTTTGGGAAGAGATCAAGAACCGGAAACTTGGATATCAATTTCACCGGCAGTGCCGCTCCTCAACTTCATTGTGGATTTCTATAGCCAAGAATTGCGGTTAGCTATCGAGGTGGACGGGGATAGCCATGACAACAAGGTGGATTATGATCAAAAAAGGGAACAGGAACTACGTGCCTATGGGGCTAGCTTTCTCAGATTTGAAGATCTTAATGTAAAGAGAAAGATGGCCTATGTTGTGCAGGAGATACTTGATTGGATTGAAGATTTCAAGAATCAGCAAAAGTAAGTTCTCCTATGTAAACACCCCACTTTATCTCCCCTCAAGGGGAGAATCTGCATTTAGAACGGTTAATGAGGTAATTAAAAGTCCCTTAGTAAGTTAGCTCAGTGGGATGCAAATTCTAATGCCATTTGCTAATTCCTCACATCTTCCAATCTCCCAATCTAATCCTCCCTTCCCCAACGGCCACGTCCATTTCCTTTTTCCCTTCTTTTCTCAAGTTCTTTCTCCAGCTTCTTCTGCCAGTCTTTTTCGCGATCTTTCTCCTTGTTCTTCTTGTCCTTTTTGCCTTTGAAGAGGCGTTTAAAGAAGCGCTCAATGCCTTTGTCTTCCTCTACTACCGGAGGAGCCTCTACTACGGGGCCTTGATAAGGTGGGCAGTTAAGGTAGCTCTGCAGGTGCGGCGGCAACGGGGCGAACTGGCTATAGGCGTAGCGGCGGAAGGCGCGGTCTTGGCTCAGGCGTTGGAAGAAGGTGCCCCAGATGGGCAGGGCAGTGTTGGCGCCCCCGCCTTGTTCCAGGTCCCGAAAACGGATGCGGCGGTCCTCGCCGCCCACCCAGGACCCGGCCACCAGATCAGGGGTGAAGCCTATGAACCAGCCATCGGCGTGCGATTGGGTGGTGCCGGTTTTGCCGGCGATGCCCATACCCAGACCGAAGTCGCGGCGGAGGCGGCGGCCGGTGCCCTCGTTGACCACATTCTCCAGCATGGGCCGCAGTAAAGCAGTGGTTTGGCTGGAGAGCACGTGCTGGCCTTGCCCGTTGGAATTGGTCTGGTCCAAGAGGACGGTGCCTTGCCGATTGGTGATGCGGAGGAGGTAGCGGGGCTTGATCTGATAGCCACCGTTGGCCAGCGCCGCGTAGGCCGCCACCATCTCCAGGAGGCTGGCATCGGCGGTGCCCAGAGCCAGGGAGGGCGTAGAAGGCAGTTCACCAGAGATTCCCAGGCTATGCGCCGTCTGAATCACGCTGGGCAAACCTGCCTGCAGCGCCACGTTCACTGATACCGTGTTGATGGAATGCGTGAGAGCGCCCAGCATGGAGTAAGATCCACCATACTGCTCATCTGCGTTTCGGGGTGACCAGTTCTCATACTCGGGGAAGACGCGGCGGTCATTTGAGAAGTAGGAGCAAGGGGCAATGCCTTTTTCCAGAGCCGTGGCATACACCAGGGGCTTGAACGTGGAGCCCACCTGCCGGCGCGAGCGCACGTGGTCGTACTGGAAATAATTATGGCTGATGCCGCCTACCCAGGCCCGCACATAACCGCTGTTGGGTTCCATGGCTACAAAGCCGGCGTTGAGGTAGCGTAAGTAGTGGCGCAGCGAGTCCATGGGGCTCATGGTTCGGGTGACCTCGCCGCGCCAGCGGAACACCTGCATCTTGCGCGGCGTGTTGAAGATCTCGGTGATTTCGTCCTCAGAGAGACCTGCCGCTTTGTGGCGACGGTACCGGAGCGACCGTTCCTTGGCTGCTTTCAGGATATCTGGTTGGCCCGACCAAGGGGCCTTTTTGGCCCAGTGCTTGTCAAAATCTATTTGCAGGGCCTTCATACGCTGCCGCAAGGCCAACTCGGCGTGGCGCTGCATGCGGCTGTCAATGGTGGTGTAGATTTTGAGGCCATCGGTGTAGAGGTTGTAAGGCTCCCCTTCAGCGTCTTTCTGCTGGGCTGCCCAATGGCCCAACTCCTCACGCAGGTGCTCCCTGAAATAGGCGGCCAGGCCGCTGTGGTGGGAGTAAGGGTTATATCTGAGTTTAAGGGGTAGCTTCTGCAGGGAATCTTTCTGGGCCGGAGTGAGATAGCCGTATTTGGCCATTTGGGCCAGCACCACGTTGCGCCGCTGCAAAGAACGGTCGGGGTACAGCTTGGGATGGTAATAGGTAGTGCCCTTGAGCAGACCTATAAGCACAGCGGCCTCCTCGGTCTTGAGCGAGTCTGCCGAGGTGTTGAAGAAACGTCGCGCCGCCGATTCAATCCCGTACACGTTGCCGCCCATGGGCACGGTGTTCAGGTACAGCCCCAATATCTCTTCTTTGGTGTAAATGGCCTCAAAACGGCGGGCCAGAATGGCTTCGCGCAGCTTGTTCACGGGCATGGAAAGGTATCCCAGGCTTTTGCGCGGGAACAGGTTTTTGGCTAGCTGTTGACTAAGGGTACTGCCCCCGCCGGAGCTTTCTTCCTGCAGGAGCAGACTTTTAATGAGCACGCGGGCCAGGCTTCGGTAATCCACGCCATCGTGCTCGTAGAACCGCACGTCCTCAGTGGCGATGAGGGCCTTGATGGCGGGCTCGGCAATCTTGTCGTAGGCCACGTTGGTGCGGTCCTGGATAAAATAGCGGCCAATGAGCACGCTATCGGCGGTGTAGACCTCAGAGGGCATGTTGTTCTGCACGGCTTTGAGCTGGCGCTTGGTAGGCAACCACCCAAACACCCCGAAGTACACGGCCAGGTAGAACAAAAACAGCAACAGCAGAATGACCAGCATGAATTTGCTTAGAATGCGGAGCCAGCCCTTCCGGTCCAGGGATCGCCAATAGGTCAGACTCAGCTTCTGCCCATGGCGGGCAATCCAGCGCTTGCGCCGGCTGTTGATCCAATCTGAGAAGCTTCCGAAATAAGAATTGAAAAAGGGCATGCGCTAAGAACGTATAAACTGCGGCAAAGGCTATGCTTACCTCAAGGATACTGCCAAGGTTTCACCGTTTTTGGGTCAGTTTACACAAATTGGCCGTAAAACAGAGGCAAAGCCCAATATCGGCATCCTTTGGAAGCCTCTTTGAAACCCAACCGACGCAGATGAAAGAAGCTAGAAAGATAAAATTGAGTGTGCTGGACCAGTCGCCGGTGCGGGAAGGCGGCACCGCCGAGCAGGCGCTGCAGGAAACGCTGGAACTGGCCAAACTGGCCGATAGATTGGGCTACACACGCTATTGGGTATCTGAGCACCACAACTCCCTGGGCCTGGCGGGTCCATCACCGGAGGTATTGATTCCCTATCTGGCGGCGCATACGCAACATCTGCGCGTGGGCTCGGGCGGCGTAATGCTGCCCCACTACAGCGCTCTCAAGGTAGCCCAGAACTTCCGCCTGCTGGAGGCTCTGTACCCCAACCGCATTGACCTGGGCATTGGCCGGGCTCCCGGCACCGACCGCAAAACCGCGGCCCTGCTCAATCCCTACAACCAATTCAACGAGCAGGATTTTGTGACGCAGCTTATTGACCTGGACCGCTACCTGCAGGACGGTCTCAACGGCTCTGAGGCTGCCGAGGTGAAGGTGACACCCCGTTCAGCTACCACGCCGGAGTGCTGGCTGTTGAGTTCCAGCGGCCAAAGCGGCGTGTTTGCGGCCCACTTCGGGATGGGTTTCTCCTTCGCGCATTTCATCAATCCCAACGGAGGCCCTGAGATGATGCACAACTACCAGACCCGGTTCACGCCCTCGGCGATGCTCAAGAAACCTGCCGGTAACTTCGGAATCTTCGTGCTCTGCGCCGATACCCAGGAGAAGGCCGAGGAACTGCAGCTTTCCATGGACATGCTCATGCTGCACATCCGGCAGGGCAAAGCCGCCGGCGTGCCCTCGCTGGAGAAAGCCAGAGCGTTCTATGAAGACCTGGACGAAAGCGAACTGGCGCACATCCAATATAACCGCCAGCGTATGGTAGCCGGTACCCCAGACCAGGTCAAAGCCAAACTAGATGCCTTGGCCGAAGCCTACAACGTGGACGAGATTGTGGTCGTCACCATCACCCATGACTTTAAAGATCGCTTGCGCAGCTATGAATTGCTGGCCCAAGCCTATGGGCTGGAGCCGCAGGGTTAGTTGTTGATTGTGAATTGCAAATGGTTGTTTCTGGGCTGTTTTTCAGAAAGGAGCAAGAAGATAATACAAGCGGTTCTGCCGCTATTCCGTAGCTTTGCCCCATTCACTAAGAATTGGTTCTATGGAGCAGCGGGTCATAACGGTTTTGAGCAGGGTGGAATACCCGAAGCCTGGCAACAACCAGGTATCTTCCAACGATACTACCAGCCAGGTGGCGCAATTCCTGGAAAACGGGTTTGAGATACAGATGGTGTCTACCCAGTTGAGTCCCGGGGTGGATGAGGGAACCCGGCAAAACGCCATTTTGGCCACAACCTACCTACTGGTCCGGCATTCTTCCTGAGGGAGAAGCGGCCGCAAAGGTTGGACAGAGCAATACTGGGGACCTGAGGAAGTCTTTTTTTCTTTGGCAGGAAAGATAATTCCGGTGAAGTCCCTGGGTTATCCGTATCTTTAAAGATGATGGAAAATCTATATCCCCAGGGCTCAGCCGTATTCGCCAAAGTAAATCCTACCATAAGGTTAACCATAAGACGGTACGCCAAACGCGTGTATTACTGCACGGTGGCGGACAAACCCTCTCACCCCGATCTGGTGTACTATGAACGGGAACTTGTGCCGCCCACTGGCGCAACGCAAGCATAAGAGAACGCAGCTAACGGCCTAAAAACTGTTAGCTGTTTTTTTTTACCAGTTCCTGCAGCCTGATGGCGTTGAAAGGCGCGTGGCTCCCAATGTCATTATCAAAATACACAAACACATCTTTGCCTTGATCAGCCCAGGTGCGGCAATGGGTCGCCCAGTGTTGTAGTGTCTCTTCTGAGTAGCTTCCGGCGTATTTTCCCTCGGGACCGTGGAGGCGCACGTACACGAAATCGGCGGTGACTTCCAGGGGCGAAAGGTGGCCAGCCAGGTCATAGATGCAGAAAGCGCAGTTGTATTGCTCCAGCAAAGCGTTTACCTCGGGATGGTACCAGCTTTGGTCCCGGAACTCAAAGGTATAGCGGTGATAGGGCGGGAGGGCTTTGAGGAAATCCTGAAATCTTTCCAGGTTCAGCTTCCAGGCGGGTGGCAACTGGAAAAGGATGGGACCGAGTTTCTCCTCCAGCGTCTGGGCATTGTCAAGAAATTGTGCTAGGCTCTGCTGCGGGTCCTTCAGCTTTTTCATGTGCGTGATAAACCGGCTGGCCTTTACGGCGAACAGGAAATCTGGCGGTACGCTGGTGCGCCAGGCAGCGAAGGTCTCTGCGGAGGGCAGCCGGTAAAAGGAGTTGTTGATCTCCACCGTCCGGAAGAAGCGGAGGTAATACTCGGTGAACTGCTTGGCGGTGACGCCCGGCGGGTAGAAGTTGCCTTTCCAATGGTTGTAATGCCAACCCGAGGTGCCGATATAAATAGTGCCTTTTTCCTGCATTGCCCTACTTATACGCAAGCGTGCGGGCAGGTTAGGAAAGCTGTAGTGTTTGGAGGAGCTTTTTGGAAAATCGGACCTAAAGCAGTTGGAGGCTTATTTGTTCAGGAACTTATGGAAAAACCAGCCGCCTAAGGCATAGAGGGCCACATCCAGCAAATCACCGGTGTAGCGCGGCATGAATTGGGGTAAGATGAGTTCGAAGACCACGGAGACATACACCACCACAAACCCGATGTGATATTTGGTGAACCGTACCTGCGGGCCGTACAGCATCCGCATCAGAAACAAGGTGACGGTGAGTAGGAGGGGAAGGCAAAGAAGGTCATCGAGGTAAAACCGGACCCAGGAGAGTCTGGGGAGTTGAAGCCAGGCCACGGTGCGGTGCGCGAGGTAAATGGCAGCCAGCGCGCAGAACAAGGGCGAAAAAGTAGCCCAGTTTAACCGGCCAACAACGCGAGAAGCCATAGAATAAAGGAGACGATGCTGACAAAGGCTATCTGGAAGCCCAAACCAATGCTTTTGTAAAACTTGGTGAAAGGCGGGTCTTTGGGATCAATCTGGATAAAATCTACCGTGAAGTGCTTTTTCTCTTCCGCCTGTCGCGCTACCTGGGCCTGCTGTCGGTCAAAGGCTCCTGGGTCCAGCAAACCCTGGCAATGCTCGCACCGGTCTATGGCGTTGTGGTGCCAGCCAGACCATTGGCCGCAATGGGGACATTTCTTGCTGGCACTCATGCGGTAGCCTGGGGAGCAAGTCTTTCCAGCAGAGACTCCAACGAGGGGGAAAGAATGGTGAGTAGTAATTCCAAAAGGTGTGGGTTTGGGAGTGATTTCTTATGCAACAGCGCCACTACACCCATCAGTTCATCAGAGGAGTTCATAAGTGGTGCCCCAAAGTAACTGTCAATCCCGTACTCCCGCAAATAATTATCCATTGGGAAGCGGTCCTTCACCCCCGAGGCAAAATACAGCACCCCGTGGCGGGTCACATTGGCGCAGGGTGTGCCCTCTATGGGGTAAGAGGCATTGACCGGAAGCACCTGTCCCTGGTGCAGAATGCGCAGAATCTTCATGTCGCCCCCCGTGCCGGATTTCTGGCAGATCATGATCACATCGGCGGCGGAGTGCTGGTACAGAAACAAAAGCACATCAGATACATAGGAGGCCTGGTTCACGTTCTGGCTCAGCAGGACCGCGGTATCCAAAACCACTTTGTCATCAGCGGTCCAGACAACCTCTAATCTAGGGTTCCAAGTCTCAATCATCTTCAAGCCGTTTAGGTATACTTTCAGAAAAGCAAAAGCCGTGCCTTTCAAGCGATTTTCCGTTGAATAAGGGCCTGAAAAATCAAGGATAAACCGAGGTCCGGCAAGGAGGCTCCAAGGTTTGGTGGAAGTTCTTTCAAATAGTCCTAAAAGTGTTGTTCCATCGTTTTAAAGCCGTTTTCTGGGAAATAGCCCTAAAGTAGTGCTTCGGGTTAGTATCTGGCTTGCGAAAGGGAAGAGGTTTGAATAAGTTAAGTCCAACTACTCTGGATTTGGTCTTGTTTTGGAAATTGGGGCAGAAAACGCCGGGGCAGATAAGCGCATTTAATTGAAGGCGGTAGCAGGCTATTTTTTATCTTTGCCTAAACCACTTTTGCCGTGTACAAAAAAATCATCCGTCCGTTACTTTTCCAGTTAGATCCCGAGCAGGTGCACCACCTTACCACCTCCGCGCTGAAGACCGGTTTTCAGCTACCGCTGGCCAAATCCATCAGCCGGAGCGTGTTCCAGGTTTCAGATAAACGGCTGGAAAGAAAAGTTTTCGGGCTCACCTTCCCAAACCCGGTGGGTTTAGCGGCTGGTTTTGACAAAGACGCCCGCATGATTGACGAGTATGCCGAGCTAGGTTTCGGGTTCATTGAGATTGGCACGCTTACGCCCAAGGCGCAGACGGGCAACCCCAGGCCGCGTCTGTTCCGCCTGCCGCAGGACGGGGCCATCATCAACCGCATGGGCTTCAACAACGAGGGCGTGGACCAGGCCGTGGAGCGCCTGCGCAGCCGCAAAAGCAATGTGATCGTGGGCGGCAACATCGGCAAGAACAAGGTCACCCCCAATGAGCAGGCCCTGCAGGATTACCTCTACTGTTTTGATGCCCTGTATGACGTGGTAGATTATTTTGTGGTGAACGTGAGCTCGCCCAATACGCCTGATCTGCGTGCGTTACAGGAAAAAGAGCCGCTGCGTGATCTGTTGAGCAACCTGCAGAACCGCAATCAGGGCAAAGCCAGGCCCAAACCCCTGCTCCTGAAAATAGCACCAGATCTGAACCAGGCGCAGCTGGATGATATTGTGGAGATTGCGGCCCAGACCCAGCTTTCCGGCGTCATCGGGACCAACACCACCATCAGTCGGGAAGGGCTGCAGACCTCGGGCCAGAAAATTACTGAGATTGGGGCCGGCGGGCTGAGCGGAAAACCTTTGACCAGCGCCTCTACCCAGGTCATCCGCTACCTGCGGCAGCAACTGCCCCAGGAGATCAGGATTGTGGGCGTGGGCGGCATCATGACCCCCGAGGACGCGCTGGAGAAACTTTCGGCCGGGGCCGATTTGGTACAATTATACACTGGTTTCATTTACGAGGGGCCTGGATTGATCAGGCAGATTAACGAGCGGTTACTCAGGTAAATACTATATTTTGAAAACCATATACTGGTAATTTGTTCAAGGCTTATTGAACGGAATAGTGTAGATTTGAAGTTTGGAGACAGCATGGCAACGAACACATATAAACGGGATGTAGGGACTGGTCCGCGGCCTAAGAATGCGCCCAGGATTCAGAATGAACCTAAGGGAAAGAGTGAGAGCAGAGCCCCCAAAGAGGCCAAACCCAGGAAGTCGCTTCCCAAACCCCAGTTATCCTTCAACTTTCTAAAAGACCGTCGGCTGCAGCTGTTCATCGGGTTTTTCTTCCTGCTTTCCTCGCTGTACCTCACCATCGCGTTTGTCTCCTTCCTGTTCACCGGCACCGCCGACCAGAGCATTGTGGAGTCAGTGACGCCCGAGGAAATGAAAGCTGCCGGGCTAGAGTCTGAGAACTGGCTGGGCCTATTTGGCGCCTGGATCTCAGATTACTTCATTAACCGCTGGTTCGGGGTCGCCTCGTTTTTCTTTGTGCCGGTGGTGTTCTACATCGGCTATAAAATCGTTTTCCGGCGCACGTCCATTACCCTTTCCTCGGTGGTGACCTTGTGCCTTTTCGGGTTGCTGTGGGGCTGCGTGACGGCGGGCTATTTGGTGCTCCTGTACCAGGCCACGGATACTTATGGATTTATGAGCGGCGGCATAGGCTACGAGACTGCGCTGTGGCTGCAGAGCCTTCTGGGCTGGGGAACCGGCCTTCTGATGGGTTTTGCACTCATCGCCTTTGTCATGTTCTTCTTCAATATCACCACGCTGGGCCGCCCAAGATTCCCTAAAACAGAGACAGCGGCGCCTGCGCCTGCCATGGCAGCTGCGGCCAGGCCAGAAACCGGCGTGTATGCTTCGCCCTCTGCGGGCATGAACCACCTTACCAATCCCAGCGGGACGTTTGAGCCTCAGGAGGAAGAACCGGCGTTTCCGGCCCCTTTTCTGGTAAAACAGGACGAACCGGAAGAAGAGGAGGAGGATTTTGACGACGAGCAATCCCAGGATGAAGAGTTCTATGATGACCAGGACGACGAGGAATTTGAGGACGAAGAAGTAGAAGAGCCGCAGGAAGATTTGTTCGCTGTGAATGAATTGCCGGTGACACCAAGAGCCTCCGTGCCGCTAGCGTCTGTGCCGCTGGCCCTGGAAGTAGAGCAGGACGATGTACTGCTGGAAGAACCAGAGGAAGAAGTAGAGCTGGACATTGCTAACCTGGCACCTTTGGAAGAGGAAGTGGACAACCTGGAGGTGAGCGAGAACTATGATCCCACCCTGGATTTGCCGCGCTACCAATACCCGTCTATTGACCTGCTCACTGACTACGGCGTGGCCAAGGTTCAGGTAACCAAGGAAGAACTGGAAGCGAACAAAGACCGCATTGTAGAGACGCTTGGTAACTACAACATCGGTATCGCCAGCATCAAAGCCACCATCGGGCCAACCGTGACCTTGTACGAGATCGTACCGGAGGCTGGGGTACGAATCTCCAAAATCAAGAGCCTGGAAGATGACATCGCGTTGAGCTTGGCAGCCCTTGGAATCCGGATCATTGCGCCCATTCCGGGTAAAGGAACCATTGGTATTGAGGTACCGAACAAGAAAAAGGAGATGGTGCCCATCAAGGCCATCCTGAGCACTGAGAAGTTTATGAAGAGCGAGATGGAACTCCCCATCGCCTTCGGGAAAACCATCACCAACGAAGTCTTTATCACCGATCTGGCCAAAATGCCGCACTTGCTCATGGCAGGGGCTACGGGTCAGGGTAAATCTGTTGGTCTGAACGCGATCCTAACTTCGCTGTTGTACAAGCGCCATCCTTCGCAATTAAAGTTTGTCCTGGTAGACCCTAAAAAGGTGGAGCTCTCCCTGTTCAATAAGATTGAGCGCCACTTCCTGGCCAAACTTCCGGATACCGACGAGGCCATCATCACCGATACCAAGAAAGTGGTGAACACATTGAACTCGCTCTGTATGGAGATGGACCAGCGTTATGATCTGCTCAAAGACGCCGGTTGCCGCAACCTAAAGGAATACAACCTCAAGTTTGTGGAGCGCCGCCTGAACCCCAAGAAAGGCCATAAGTTCATGCCGTACATCGTGCTGGTGATTGACGAGTTAGCCGACTTGATGATGACTGCGGGGAAAGAGGTGGAAACGCCTATCGCGCGTCTGGCGCAGCTGGCCCGCGCCATCGGGATTCACCTGGTGGTGGCCACGCAGCGTCCATCGGTGAACGTGATCACGGGTATCATCAAGGCCAACTTCCCGGCGCGTATTTCCTTCAAGGTAACTTCCAAAATTGACTCCCGCACCATCCTGGACACCGGCGGAGCCGACCAGTTGATTGGTCAGGGGGATATGCTGTTCTCTCTGGGCTCTGACCTGATTCGTGTGCAATGCGCGTTTGTGGATACGCCAGAGGTAGATAGAATTTGTGATTTCATTGGCGAGCAGCAAGGGTATTCAGATGCCTATCTGCTGCCTGAGTTCCTGGGGGATGAAAGTGGCAACGAGAAAGCCGAGTTTGACCCCAGCAACAAAGACGCGATGTTTGAGGAAGCCGCCCGTATTGTGGTCACGCACCAGCAGGGAAGTACCTCCTTGCTGCAGCGCCGCCTGAAACTGGGTTATAACCGGGCCGGCCGTCTGATTGACCAACTGGAAGCCGCCGGCGTGGTGGGTCCGTTTGAAGGCAGCAAGGCGCGTGAAGTTTTAATTCCGGATGAATACAGTTTGGAACAGTTATTGAATAACATGCAACCGTAAGCAAACAATTGCAGTTACCTTAACTTAAAAAAAGACCCATGAAACGATACTTTTCATTTCTGCTCGCCCTGCTGACGGTGGTTCAGATTGCCCAGGCGCAGAATGTGCAGAAAGACCCCCAGGCAGAGAAGATTCTGGATGCCATGAGCAAGAAATACCAGGCCATGAACGCCTTCAAGGTAGGGTTCACCCAAACCATTGAAAGCCCATCGGCGAAGGCAAAAGAATCTATCAACGGCGATATCACCGTTTCCGGAAACAAATACCGTCTGGCCGTAGCCGGGCAGGAAATCATCAACAACGGCGCCACCATCTGGACCATCATGAAGAAAGAGGGTGAGGTCACCATCTCTGACAACGACCCGGATGAGCAGGAGCTTACGCCCAACCAAATCTACTCGCTTTACAAGAAAGGCTACCGCTACGTGTATGCCGGCGAGGAGAAAGAAGGCGGTGAGGCCGTGCACGTGATTGACCTTTCCCCCGAGGACCGCGACAACCAAGTATTTAAGGTGCGGCTACACATCAGCAAAAAGGATAACACCTTGAAATCTTGGAAGATGTTCCGCAAGAACGGCAACCGGTACACCTACAAGATCAACAAATTCACGGCCAACACCCCGGTAGACGCCAATACCTTTGTGTTCAATAGAGCCAAGTACAAAGGCCTGAAAGTAGTGGACCTCAGGTAGTATCTCGTAGCAAGTATCACGATGTTAAAAGGCTCCTGCTGAAAAGCGGGGGCCTTCTTCGTTTTAGGGCTTTTTTCCGGATAATGACGCCTAAACGTAATTTGGATTAACTTTCTGGAGAAAGGAAGCTGCTTCCATTTTTTGCCTCTTTTCCCCAAAACAATAAGAAAACACTTTAGCTTTGTGCCAACCTACTGTTTTGCCTCATGACCAGACAAGAACTTTTTGAACAGATCCAGCGCAAACGATCTTACCTATGCATTGGGCTGGACACGGACATCAAGAAGATACCGCCGCACCTGCTCCAACTGGAAGACCCCATCTTTGAGTTCAACCGCCAGATTATTGAAGCCACCCAAGACCTGTGCGTGGCCTATAAACCCAACATCGCGTTTTATGAGGCGCACGGCCCCAAGGGCTGGGTGAGCCTGGAGCGTACCCTGAGCGTCATCCCGAAGGATGTTTTCACCATCGCCGATTCCAAGCGCGGTGACATTGGCAATACCTCTGAGCTTTACGCCCGCGCCTTCTTTGACCAACTGAGCTTTGACTCGCTTACCGTGGCTCCGTACATGGGCATTGATTCCGTGACGCCGTTTCTGCAGTTCCCCAACAAATGGGTCATTTTGCTGGCGCTCACCTCCAACCCCGGTCACGATGATTTCCAGCTCCTGAGCGTGGTGTCTGAGGGCAAATCTTACTTCATGTTTGAGAAAGTCATCCAGAACAGCCAGGCATGGGGCTCCGCCGATAACTTGATGTACGTCATTGGTGCCACCCGCCACGATTATATTGAGCGTGTGCGTGAACTAGCTCCCGATCACTTCCTGCTGGTGCCTGGCGTAGGTGCCCAAGGTGGAGATTTGGGTGAGGTTTCTCGCTACGGCATGAACAAACAGTGCGGCCTCTTGGTGAACTCTGCCCGCCAAATCATATACGCCTCCCAGGGTGAGGATTTCGCGGAGAAAGCCCGTGCCGCAGCTCTGGCTGTGCAGCAAGAAATGGACCGTTACCTGAACGAGTACCTGCCTCGCTAACCTTTCACAAACAATCCGGCTCTGCCGATTCGTTTTGAGGCCGATTTTTAGGAAACGGCTTAAAATCAGCAGACTATCAGATATAACCGGAACAGCCTTTGACATCTTTCTGCGTATGTACACAGATGGTTTGAAAGGCTGTTCCGGTTTTCTATGAAAGAGGATTTCCTACACTATATATGGCGCTACCAGTATTTCCGGAAGGAGCAGCTATGCACCACAACAGGTGAGGAGTTGCTGGTGCTGCACCCCGGCTTCTACAACCGCTCAGACGCTGGCCCCGACTTCTCTGGTGCCCGCCTCAAGATAGGAGACACGGAGTGGGTGGGCAGCGTGGAAATCCACGTGAAAGCCTCAGACTGGCGCCGGCACCAGCACCAGCATGACGACAAGTACAACCAGGTGATTCTGCATGTGGTCTGGGAAAACGAGGAAATGGTTTGGCGGGAGGAGGGCACCACTATGCCTACCCTGGAGCTGCAGGGCAGGATAGCCTTGCCCCTGCAGGCAAAGTACCAGGAACTGACCTGGAGCAAAGAGGAAATTCCCTGTGCTGCCCAGGCCATACAGGTTGACCGCATTTTCAAATCCGCGATGATGGACCGCACTCTACTGGAGCGGTTTGAGATTAAAGCAAACCTGGTGCTGGAACGATTAGAACAGAACCGCCAGGATTGGGAAAGCACCGTTTACCAAACCTTGGCCGCAGGATTTGGTTTCAAAGTGAACCAGGAAGGCTTTTTGCGGCTCACCTGGGTACTTCCCCTGAACCTGGTAAACCGCTACCGGTCTTCTCCCAAACAGTTGGAGGCATTGGTGTTCGGGCAAGCGGGGCTGTTGGAGACAAAGGAAGGGCAGGAGCCCGAAACGTACTTGCTGGATTTGGCAAAAAAACGCCTTTACCTGGCCCAAAAACACACCCTGCCAGAGCCATTGCCCTCTGCCGCCTGGAATTATCTCCGGCTCAGGCCCTCCAATTTCCCGGCGGTAAGATTGGGGCAGTTGTTGGCGGTACTCCAATCGCAATCGCATCTTTGGTCTGGCATGGTGGCTTGCGAAACCAAAGAAGATTACCTCCGCTTCTTCCGGCAAGAACCCCCATCTTATTGGCAGCAGCATTACGCTCCCGGCAGACCATCGGCGCAGCCATTTGGCACCATCGGGGAGGAAAGCATCCAGGGGCTACTCATCAATGTGGTAGCGCCTTTGTTGGTAGCCTACAGCCGCCGCATGGACAACGTAGCCTACCAGGAGAAAGCAGTCGGTTTGCTGGAATGCCTGGGCAGAGAGCAGAACAAAGTTACCCGCTTGTACACCCATCTTGGTTTTCCGCATACCTGCGCCGGAGACTCTCAGGCCTTACAGGGCCTGTACCAATCATACTGCGCTCCCCGGAAATGCGTACATTGCGTCATCGGGCACCGCCTGATGAAACAGAACTTCCCTACTGCATGAACCTTCAGCACTGGCTGCACTTGCCGGTTTTCCTCTTCCTTGTTTACCTGCTTAGGCGCCAGGCGCGACACACCGAGGGGCTGCAAACCTTCTTTTGGGCTGGGTTGGCTTTGAAGTTGGTAGCAGGGCTGCTGTTGGGTTACCTGTATCTGGAGTATTATGGCGTAGGAGATACCTGGGAGTTCCACAAACAGGCCAAAGCGGTAAAGGAGGCGGCAGAGCTTAATGGAAACCAGTATCTCCGGTTGTTATTGTTTAATGAAAAAGGAGACCTCCCCATGGGGTTTACCAAATGGCCTCAGTATTCTAACACTTTCTTTTTTATAAAACTGCTAAGCCTGCTTTATTTCCTAACGGGCAGTTCTTATTGGGCCAGCAGTTTGTATCTTTCCTTGTTCAGTTTCTGGGGATGTTGGTTTTTGGTGCAACAGCTGCAAAAGCATTATCGGGCATACGGTACCTCAGCCGTAGTAGTGTTTTTGTTCTTCCCTTCAGTGGTGTTCTGGACCAGCGGGGTTACGAAAGATTCGCTGTTCATAGGAAGTCTTTGCTTTACGGTTGGCCTGTTCCTGCAGCTCTATAAAACCAACAATGCTTCTGTAGCGGTGAAAAGGTCTATCCTGCACCTACCTTCCATTTACCTGCTATGGCGGATAAAATTTTTCCTGGCAGCTGTGCTGATGGTGCTGCTTGGGGCACTTTTGGTCACCAAGTGGGTAGCTCACAGGTTCCCTCAACTTCATTCCCGGTCAAGGCAATGGATGCTGTGGGCTGGGATTCTAGGCATTGGAGCCTTTATAGCTTCCTTCGCGCATCCTACGTTCAACCTTAGTTTTTTTGTCCGGCACATTCTCTGGAACTACAGGAATATAGTGGCGGCTTCAGGTCCTGATAGTCTGCTGTTGTCATTCCCGCATTTACAGCCAACCTTGTGGTCAGTGGTAGCCCATGCGCCATTGGCTGTGTTCCAGATGCTCACCAGGCCTTTTCTTTGGGAGCCTGCTCCGTTGTTCTACAAACTGGTGGCGGTAGAGAACCTGTTGTTTTGTCTGCTGGTCTTGCTAACCATTGTCCATCTGCTACGGCACAGGAAATTGCCGAAGCTGCCTTCTTTTCTAGCGGTGTTGCTGGTGTTCTTCTTTATTTCGGCGGTGCTGGTGACACTGCCCACGCCCAATTTAGGGTCTTTGCACCGCTACCGGGCGCCGCTGTTGCCTTTCTTTTTCCTGGTAGTGGTGGCATGGGGACCATTGCCTGTTTGGCTGGATAAACTGCTCAGGCGCCGGGGCTAACCTATTCCGTTTCTTTGCCTATTTTTGCAGGCGCATCCGTTTTGAGCTTAGTTTCTTTGAATTAGGCTTAAAATGGAAACTATCATGCGCCCTTTCAAAACAGAGAGGGGAAGTGCAATCGGTTTTCTGGGGGAAGTACCCGTAGAAAACTCCAATTAACTTAAAGAAGCTTATGCAAAATCCCGTTATCATATTAGGTGCCCAGGAACTGGGTGTATTGGCGCTGGATGCCTTCCAGAGCAACGATGTTGTGGTATATTGTTTTCTGGATGACCAGGTGGCCCTGCAGCAGAAAGAGGTGAACGAGATCACCGTCATGGGCAACACAGAGGACGAGAACATCCTCAAGCTTTTGGGCAAGAAGTGCGACGTGTTTGTGGCCGCCGAGGATTCCGCCGCCCGCAAGAGCCTGACCAAAATGCTCAAAGAAGATTACAAAGTGGTGCCGGTGAATGCCATCCATAAATTCAGCTATGTCTCTGAGCATGCCTGGCTGGGCCACGGAAACTTCATCCAGGCCGGGGCCATCGTGAACTCCAATGCCAAGGTGGGGGATAACTGCATCATTGGCTCGCGTGCGGTGGTAGAAGCCAACGCTGTTCTGGAAGACCACGTGCAACTGGGATCGGGTGCCATGGTAAACACCGGGGTGACCATCTCCGAGGGAGCCTTTATTGGAACCGGTGCTGTGATTGTGTCTGGCGTGAAGATTGGCAAAAACGCGCGCGTGGGCGCCGGGGCCGTGGTAGTAGCCGATGTGGCCGCAAAGCAAACCGTTTTCGGGAACCCAGCCAAGCCTGTTTAAGGAAGACTTCAGGCGCATGATTTTGGACCTTAGGCTTCTATAGTCCTGATAAAGAAGACTCAGGACTACAGACTCGGGACTGACAAAGGTCATTTTCCGTTTCCGGGCTGTTTTCCTTAAATTCGCACCAAAACAGAAAAGCTGTTGTTCATTAGCACATCAGCACCTTAAACCATTAGCACATTCAACTTTACACTTAGTCTGAAACTAAGCCGTATGAAAAAGTACAGTATCCTACTCTATTACCACTACACCAAGATTGAAGACCCCGAGTTGTTCCGCGAGGAGCACCATCTGCTGTGTCTTAACCTGAATTTGTTGGGTCGCATCATTGTCGCTCCGGAAGGATTGAACGGAACCGTTTCTGGCCTGGTGGAAGACTGTGAATCCTACATGGCCGCCGTGAAGGCAGACCCTCGCTTTGAAGGCATCGACTTTAAGGTGGACTATGCGGATGACCACGCTTTCACCAAACTGCACGTGCGTCACAAACCCGAGATTGTGCATGCCGGCCTGCGCAACATTGACCCCACTGAACGTACCGGCGTACACCTTTCGCCGCAGGAGTTCAGGGAGATGAAAGACCAGGAAGACGTGGTGGTGCTGGATGTGCGCTCAGACTACGAGCACAGCATGGGCAAATTCAAGAACGCCGTCACGCTGGACATTGAGAATTTCCGGGAGTTCCCTGAAAAGATTGACGAGCTGAAGGAGAAGTATGAAGGTAAGAAAATCTTGACGTATTGCACCGGCGGCATCAAATGCGAAAAAGCCAGCGCTTTCCTACTGGAGAAAGGCTTTGAAAACGTGTACCAGTTGCACGGCGGCATCATCAAGTACGGCATGGAAGCCGGCGGTGAGGACTTCGAGGGCAAATGCTACGTTTTTGACAACCGCGTGGCCGTGGAGGTGAATACCGTGAACCCAGTGGTGATCTCCAAGTGCTACGTGTGTGAATCGCCCTCCGCCAGGATGGTGAATTGCGCCAATCCGCACTGCAACCTGCACGTGCCCATCTGCGAGAGTTGCGGGACTAAGATGGACGGTGCCTGCTCCACCACCTGCCAGGAGCACCCAGACAAACGCCCATATGATGGTACCGGTTACTACCAGAAAAACACGAACGGCTACAACCCGTACAAAGGCTTGAACCGCCGCAAGACGGAGGCACCAAAGGCCGTTTAAGCGATAAGCATTTTAAAAGGAAAGGCGCCGCCAGTTGCTGCAAGGCAACCAGGCGGCGCCTTTTTATTTACCTTCGGCGAGACCCCCAAAAGGCACGCCACTAGATTGAAGCTCCATTTTCCACCTAAAACTATGAAACCATGGCCCGTATCCCAGAATCTGAATTAATCCTGAACGCCGATGGCAGCATTTACCACCTGAACCTGCTGCCTGAGCAGATCTCAGATACCATTATCACGGTAGGTGACCAGGACCGCGTGGCCCGCGTGAGTCGCCATTTTGATTCCATTGAGGTGGAAGTGGCCAAGCGCGAATTTGTGACCCATACGGGCTATTACAAAGGCAAACGGATCTCGGTGGTGTCTACCGGCATCGGGACGGATAACATTGACATTGTGATGAATGAACTGGATGCCCTGGTGAACATTGATTTCGTGAGCCGCGAGCCGCTGGAGCATGAGGACCGCATCTCCCTCAAGATTGTGCGTATTGGTACTTCCGGCGCCTTGCAGGAAGATGTGCCGCTGGGCAGTCATCTGGCTACGGAGTATGCTTTGGGTTTGGACACGCTCATGCAGTTCTACCCGCTCATGGAAACTGGTTACGAGACCGAAATCGCGGTGAACATGCAGCTGGCGCTGGGCATTGGTTTTCTGCCGTACTGCGCCAAAGGCTCAGACATCCTGCGGGAGCAGATTGCGGGGAGTGACATGCTCCACGGCAACACCATCACCTGTCCGGGTTTCTATGGCCCCCAAGGCCGATTACTGCGCCTGCAACCAAAAATTGAAGAGGTGATCCAGAAACTGAACGCCTTCAGGTTTGAGGATGTGCGGTTCACCAACTTCGAGATGGAGACCGCCGGTATCTACAGCCTGGGCCGCTTGCTGGGCCATGAAGTCCTCTCTCTGAATGCCATTGTGGCCAACCGCATCACTCACCAGTTCGCTCCTAACGCAGATCAGGTAATTGATGACCTCATTGTGAAGGTTCTGGAACGCATTTAACAAAAAGAGCCTACAAACGCATCGGCCTTTGGTTTGTACCAAAGGCCGATGCGTTTGTAGGCTTTAATAATGTGAGCAGGGCAAAGCCGCCCTTTAGGAGCGGTTTACTCCTGAGTTTGAAGTCGTCAGGCCGATTACTAGAAGAATTCCACCCCTAAAATTGCGTGGGTGGGCAAAGTGACGCCAGACTTGATGGTGGTGAATTCCTTATCAGCTTGCCAGATGGTAGTCTGTACCCTCAGAACCTCACCGGAGGCCACCTGGAAGGTGATTTCCACTTTCCCGTGGTAGCCATTACCCAGGCGGCTGGCCCGTTCCAAATCAACTTGACGTCTTACTTTAGATTCTTTATCCGACAAAACATCTTGAGTGCCGAACTGTAATTGCGGGATGCTTTCCTTCTCAATAAGCTGGTAATGGAGCACGGTGTTATTTTCCATGGTACGCGTGTTTGGTGTTAGTCTGTGGACCAATGAAGAAAGAATTTCTTACATCTACAAACGGTATTTAACACAATAAGTCTATGAAAAAACAGTTAACCATACCCAAAATGGTGTTTTAAGGCTATTTTCTGGAAAATAGCCTTAAAATATTTTTTACAGGCTCTTCAGGAATTCCATGGTGTCCACGCCATCGGCGTAATCGCTTACTGACGGGCATTGCGCCTGCCCGAAAGCGTAGCTGTTGGGCCAGAGTGCCTCCTGCGAAACCACGCACTGCAGCTTCTCCTGGATGGTTTCCAGTTTCTGTTCCAGGTCCTGGTCGCTGGTATACGTCTCATAGAACAGCACCGAGATAGGGGAGACCAGCTGCTGGCTCTCGGTAACCATCAGGAAACCGTTATCCAGGTGCGGCACACCGTTGACCAGGTAAATAGACTTGTTGTAGTCGTAGTTGTTCTGGTACTTGTGGTGGTTTACTACCTCTTTCTTGTATTCCATGGCCTCAAAGAACGGGGTGAAGTCATACTCAGCGGGCACAAACGCCTTTGCCACGTTGCGGCAGCCCAGACCGTAGTAGCGCAAAATGTCATCGCCAAGGGCGGTCAGTTCTTCTTTTGTCTCTTTCCCGGTGAGCACAGCCACGCTGGTGCGGTTTTTCCGGATGATGTGCGGACGCTTGGCAAAGTAGTATTCAAAGTAGCGGGAGGTGTTGTCTGAGCCTGTGGCAATGATGGCATCTGATTCCTTCATCATCATCACCAGTTGAATCTGCTCCTGAAAGCCGGGCTCAATCTCCACCAGTTTGTTCAGAAGGTGCGGAAGCAGAAACGAATCCTCGGAGCTGGGTTTGGCCTGAAGGATGTGCCCGTTCAGCAGAATGCACAGCGCGTCATGGAAACCCACGGCCGGAATATTGCCTGCCATCACCACGCCTACTTTCTTAGGCGCTTCGTTCAACTGGGGCAAATCATAGCGCGCTACCCAGGCAGTCAGTTGGTCTTCCTCCAGCATGCTGGCAATGCCATCCAATGCCGCCGAAACATTGGGCAGGTCAAAGAAGTTATTGAGTTGGCCCGCCCGGCGGGCCAGGTATTCGCGTTCCTCCAACGGTAAGTGCCGTAGGTAATCGCCTAATTTTATGAATGCGGAAAGTCTGTTTTCTAAAGTTAGCATGAAGGGGTAACAGTGGATGCGTGAGAAACGTTTGATACAATGCGTGCTACGTATTACTTTTGCGCGCAGAATGGCGTACCTATATTGGTGCAAAATTACTAAAAAGAAACAGGAGATACGATTATGGCGATAATGATCACGGATGAGTGTATCAACTGCGGCGCATGTGAGCCGGAGTGCCCCAACACTGCTATCTATGAAGGTGGCGTACAGTGGACGTGGGGAGATGGTACATCTCTGACCCAGGTAGAGATTGACGGTGGAATAGTGGTAGACGGCAAGGCCCCGCAACCCCCCATCTCTGATGAATTCTATTACATAGTCTCTGACAAGTGCACCGAGTGCTGCGGTTTCCATGAGGAGCCCCAGTGTGCGGCCGTCTGCCCAGTAGACTGCTGCGTCGATGACCCGGATTACCGCGAGACCGAGGAAGCCTTGTTAGCCAAGAAAGAGTGGTTGCACGCCGCAAGCTAAACTTTCCCTAAAAGCTATTCAGGAACCCGCCTCGTGCGGGTTTTTTTGTTATTCAAGCTGCTTTAGGGCCGTTTTCTGAAAAACAGGCGTAAACCCTGAAACCGGCGCCGGTTGGCGGTTCTACCGGTCTGTAGCGGCGTTACACTGTAACGCCGTGTTGCCATGGAACTGAAGCGATTCAATTAGAACAGACTTTTTTAAACGGCCAAGGAATCCATTGCAAATGCAGATTTGGGTGATTGGAACCTTTGCTGCTGCGTAGAACCACGGCGTTACAGTGTAACGCCGCTACATTGATCGGCAAAGCCCAGGACCTCGTAGGGTCCGAAGGTCCTACGGGTATCTCGGCCAGCGCCGTTTCTTTCCTGTTTTCTCAAAATCAGCGCGAAATCAGGAGCTTTCCCGCAGAGCCGGCCAATAACTGATAACTCACATCGGCTAATTTGCTATTTTTGCAGGTACACGTGACATGTGCCGGTTCTGCTAGGATAGCACATCAGCACATTAACACATTAGCACATTACCCAAGATGTCGATTCCGAAGACCTATAACCCCAAAGAAGTAGAAGACAAGTGGTACGCCACCTGGCTGGAGCGTGGCTTTTTCAAGTCCAAACCAAACCCAAGAAAGCAGCCCTACACCGTGGTGATTCCGCCGCCCAACGTAACAGGCGTGCTGCACATGGGCCACATGCTTAACAATACCATTCAGGATGTGCTGGTGCGCCGCGCCCGTATGCAAGGCAAAGAAGCCTGCTGGGTACCGGGTACGGACCACGCGTCCATCGCGACGGAGGCCCGCGTGGTAGCCATGCTCAAGGAAAAAGGCATCAACAAAAGTGACCTTACCCGCGAGGAGTTCCTTCAGTACGCCTTTGAGTGGAAAGAGAAATACGGCGGCATCATTCTGGAGCAGCTGAAAAAACTGGGCGCCTCCTGCGACTGGGACCGTACCCGCTTCACCATGGAGCCCGCCTTGACCGATGCCGTGATTCAGGTATTCGTGGACCTGTACCGCAAAGGCCAGATTTACCGCGGCGTACGCATGGTAAACTGGGACCCACAAGGCATGACTGCCCTTTCTGACGAGGAAGTAAACTTCAAACAGGTAAACGGAAAACTGTACTACCTGCGGTACGGCGTGGAAGGTTCTGACGAAGTGC
Source organism: Rufibacter aurantiacus (assembly GCF_017916345.1). Taxonomy (NCBI): domain Bacteria; kingdom Pseudomonadati; phylum Bacteroidota; class Cytophagia; order Cytophagales; family Hymenobacteraceae; genus Rufibacter; species Rufibacter aurantiacus. The sequence goes on along the minus strand of NZ_JAFMSV010000002.1, from coordinate 538,881 downwards.
TGACGGTGGCTACCAAGCGCCCTGAGACCATCATGGGCGACGTGGCCATCTGCGTACACCCTAAAGACGAGCGATACAAACATTTGGCCGGTAAGAAAGCCATTATTCCGCTGGTGAACCGCCCCATCCCTATCATCTTTGACGAATACGTAGACCGCGAGTTCGGAACCGGGGTGTTGAAAGTAACGCCGGCGCACGACATCAATGACTACGAACTGGGTCAGAAACACAATCTGCCTAGCATAGACGTGCTCAACGACAACGGCACCATCCATAAGCGCGCTGGCCTTTACGTGGGTGAAGACCGCTTCGTAGTGCGTAAGAAGATCACGAAGGACCTGGATGCCCAGGGGCTGTTGGAGAAAGTGGAAGACTCCGTGTCTAACGTTGGTTTCTCTGAGCGCACCGATGCCGTAATTGAGCCGAAGCTGTCTATGCAGTGGTGGTGCAAAATGGACCAGATGGCCAAGTCCGCGCTGGAGAACGTGATGAACGACACCATCAAGCTGCACCCGGCCAAATTCAAGAACATGTACCGTTCCTGGATGGAGAACGTGCACGACTGGTGTATCTCGCGCCAATTATGGTGGGGACAGCAGATTCCGGCTTATTATTTGCCAGACGGCACGTTTGTAGTAGCGCGTACGGCCGAGGAAGCGCTGGAAGAAGCGCGTACTAAGACTGGAAATCCAGAGTTGCAGTTAACGGACCTTCGTCAGGACGAAGACGTGCTGGATACCTGGTTTTCTTCCTGGCTGTGGCCTATCTCGGTGTTTGATGGTTTCAAAGATCCGGACAACGCCGATATCCTGTACTATTACCCTACGAATGACCTAGTAACGGCCCCTGAGATTCTGTTCTTCTGGGTAGCACGCATGATTATGGCTGGCTACGAGTTCCGCAAGGAGTTGCCGTTCCAGAACGTGTACCTTACCGGTATCGTGCGCGATGCGCAGGGCCGCAAGATGTCCAAGTCACTGGGTAACTCACCAGACCCGTTGAACCTGATTGAGCAATATGGCGCCGATGGCGTTCGTGCAGGCATGCTCTTCAGCTCACCGGCCGGTAACGACCTGCTGTTTGACGAGAAGCTCTGCGAGCAGGGCCGTAATTTCAGCAACAAAATCTGGAACGCCTTCCGCCTCATCAATGGCTGGGAAGTAGACGAGACGTTGCCAAACCCGAACGAGAAAGCCATCAAGTGGTTTGACTCTAAGTTAAACGAGGCACTCAATGTTCTGGAAGACCACTTTGACAAGTTCCGGATTTCGGATGCCTTGCTTACGGTCTACAAATTGGTATGGGATGATTTCTGCTCCAATTACCTGGAGATGATTAAACCAGCCTTCGGGTCACCTATTGACGCGGCCACCTTGCAAGCTACCTATGAGTTCCTGGAGAAACTGATGAAAGTGTTGCATCCGTTCATGCCGTTCATCACCGAGGAAATCTGGAACACCATGAAGGCCCGTGCGCCTAAAGACTGCCTGGTAGTAGCGACTTGGCCAGAGAAAGGTAGAATTGAGCCAGATTTGCTAAAACAGACCGAATACGTTCTCAACGTGGTGGGCCAAATCCGAAACCAGCGTAACAGCAAGAACATCTCTCCGGCCAAAAAGCTGGCACTCTATGTGCGCCTGACCGAAGGCAAAAACGCAATTTCCGGCTACGAAACCCTGGTAAGCAAGCTGGCGAACCTCAGTGAGATTCAGGAAACAGAGCAGCCGTTGGACAACGCCTTGTCTTTCGTGGTGGAAAGTGCTGAGTTCTTCATCCCGATGGAGGGTAACATTGACGCCGCCGCTGAACGCGAACGCATCCTGAAGGAGCTGGATTACACCAAAGGCTTCCTGGCCAGTGTAGCGAAAAAGCTGAGCAACGAGCGTTTCGTGAGCGGAGCCCCGGAAGCGGTGATCAACGCAGAGCGCAAAAAGCAATCAGATGCCGAAGCCAAAATCGCCGCCCTGGAGCAAAGCTTAGCTGCGCTTCAAACTGAATAAATTTGATATCTGATGAATAAAAAAACGGCTGCTCTAATAAGGGCAGCCGTTTTTTGTTTACAGGTTATAAGTTATAAGTAGTTTAAAGTTACCATGATCTGTAAAGGCAATAGCTAAGCCCAGACTCTCCCCTTGAGGGGAGATAAAGAGGGGTGTTTACACAGGAGAGCACGCGTTGTGATTTACATTACCTTGTCACCCTGAGCTATCTCTTCTTTTCCGGATATCTAACTTCTTTCAGTTGGGGACGCCATGATCAGCAGGTGTAAACACCCTCTACGCTCCCCTCAAGGGGAGAATCAGCTCGTAGTTGATACACTCGGAATTGGGATCAATCTTGATTCCTTTTCTGACCTATTTTCTAAAAGTAAGTCCTGAAACCCTACAAAGTAGAAGAGTCCAGTCTGGTCCAGGTGATGGCGCCGTTGTTCACGGTGTAGCGCAGGAGCAAGTAACCGCCGTTGTGGCCATCCTCAAAGTAAGCAAGGGCGTGGCGGTCGTTGAGGATTCTCACATCCTGGATGGCCATGGTGCCGCCGGCCGTGCCAGTGGTGGGGAGCAGGGATTTCTGCTTGCGCATGAGGTCGTTCATGAGGTCGGCCTCGGGGTTCTTTAGCCCCTTGTTTTTCAGGCGTTGCACCTCACCTTCGCTCAACGTGCCGATCTCCTCCTCAAAAGAGGTAGACTCCGGTGGGGTGACTTTCTCCTCAGCCTCTGAGGGGATGGTATCGGGTTGGGTAGACTGGGTAGGCACGCGGGGTTCACCGGGAACGTTGTGGGTGAAGCGGCGGACCTGCTGCTCCAGGCTGGTGATTTTCTCGTTGGCCATGGCCAGTTGGCTCTCGGCCTGGCTTTGCTTCCAGTAGAAGAAGATGGCCAGGAACAACAGAAAGGCGATAACCAGCAGTAAAAGGGCGTTTTTCATAAATCAGGAACGGATAAGGTCGGGTTGAACCTCGGTAAAATAAGACTTTTACTATATTCTGCAGAGGTGGGTTGTGCTTTTCTGTTTCAGGGCTGTTTTTACCAAATCGGGCTTAAAAACGAGGGTGCAAAAAAGCCCCTCCGGTAGGGGAGAGGCTTTCTAAATGGGAAGATCATTTTCAAATCTCCCCATCTCCAAATCTTCAAATTAAATGCTGGTATTCGGGTCGAAGGCTTCCAGGTAATCGGCAACGCGGCGCACGAACATACCGCCCAGCGAACCGTCTACTACGCGGTGGTCATAGGAGTGCGACAGGAACATGAACTGACGGATCCCGATCAAGTCACCCTCAGGCGTCTCAATCACGGCAGGCTTCTTCTTGATGGCACCCACGGCCATGATGGCCACCTGCGGCTGCATGATGATAGGCGTACCCATCACGTTGCCAAAAGAACCTACGTTGGAAATGGTATAGGTTGGGTCAGCCAGATCTGCCGGAGTCAGTTTGTTGATGCGGGCACGGTTGGCCAAATCGTTCAGGCGCTTAGAGATGCCGTTCAGGTTCATCTGGTCGGCGTTGTGGATTACGGGCACAATCAGGTTTCCGGAAGGCAAAGCCACGGCTACCCCTATGTTGATGTCGCGCTTCTTGATGATTTTATCGCCGTCTACGCTCACGTTGATCATCGGGAAGTCTTTGATGGCTTTCACGATGGCCTCAATGAAGATAGGCGTGAAGGTGAGGTTTTCGCCTTCGCGTTTCTTGTAGGTATCTTTGGTTTTGTTCCGCCAGTTGACAATGTTGGTCACATCGGCCTCCACAAACGAAGTCACGTGTGGAGAGATGCGCTTGCTGTCTACCATACGCTGGGAGATCATCTTGCGCATGCGGTCCATCTCAATAATTTCTACGTTGCCGCTGTAAGACTGGGCCGGAGCCGTAGAGACCTGAGTCGCAGGGGCTACCGGAACAGCTTGTGGTTGTGGGGCGACTTGCGGTTGTGGAGCCTGTACCTGAGGCGCTGGCGCTGCGGCTGGTTGAGCGGCAGGAGCCGTGCCGTTCTGGCGACTGGCTATATAATCAAGGATATCTTTTTTAGACACCCGGCCTTCTTTGCCGGTACCCGGGATGTACTCCAGTTCCTGCATGCCAATGCCTTCTTCGCGGGCGATGTTGAGCACCAGCGGGGAGTAGAAACGGCCGGAGGCGGGTTGCTCCAGGCGCTGGGTTGCGTGCGCTACGGCCTGCGGTGCTTCGGCAGCTTGGGCTACCGGGGCTGCGCTGGCCTGGGCTACTGCAGGGGCTTCCTGCTGGGCCGGAGCCGAGGTGGCAGGCTGGTCATCGCCGCCGGTGCTGATGATGGCGATAGGTGCGCCTACGGCTACTACCTGGCCCTCTTGTACCAGAATCTCCTGCAGCACGCCGCCCTGGATGGCAGGCACCTCGGTGTCTACTTTATCGGTGGCTACTTCCAGAACAGACTCATCTTGCTCAATGGTATCACCTACTTGCTTCAACCATTTCAGCACGGTGCCTTCCATGATACTTTCGCCCATTTTGGGCATCACCATTTCTACAAGAGCCATAGATAAGAGTATGTCAGTTTTTTGGGTTATTGAGATCAGAATACCGCAGTCAGGACAGGGAGCCGGTTGGTGCAATGTTACAGAAAAACAGCGAATAATCACTGGAAAGCCGTAAGCGGTTCTCGGAACCTAACTGTTGTTAGGCAAATTTAGGCTTTTTTGTTTATTCCTCAACCCGCCGGCGCAAACTTTGCCTTACCAGGTCCAGGACTTGCAGCGAGGTGTACTCAATATTGAGCAGGCGGGTTTTGTTGTAGCTGATCTTGCGGGCCACGGTTTGGTGGGCATCGGCGTAGGCGATCCAGATGGTGCCCACGGGTTTATCAGGAGTGCCGCCGTCTGGCCCGGCAATGCCACTGGTAGAAATCCCTATGTCGGTTTTCAGAAGTTGGCGCACGCCCTGGGCCATGGCGCGTACGGTTTCCTCGCTCACGGCGCCATGGTTTTCAAGTGTCTCGGCGGGTACGCCCAACTGCGCTTTTTTGACCTCATTGCTGTAGGCCACCACGCTGCCCAGAAAGTACGCCGAGCTGCCGGGTACGCTGGTGAGTTTATGGGCCACCAGGCCGCCGGTGCAGCTCTCGGCGGTAGCAATAGTGAGGTTCTGCTCTTTCAGGAGTTGTCCAATGGCTTCTTCCAAGCTGACTTCGCCGTAGGCAAAGATGTGGTCTGGAATGAGTGCGGTTAGCTTGTCTACCTGTGCCTGAAGTTGGGCTTCCAGGTCTAGCCCGTTCTCAGAAAACCCAGTGAGGCGCAGGCGCACGCCGGCCAGGTAGGGCAAATACGCCAGCTTAAGGTTAGCCGGCAGGTTGTCTTCCCAATCGGCAATCGTCTCTGCCAGAAAAGACTCTCCAATCCCGATGGTCTGTACTACTTTATGGATGATCTGCGGCAGGGCAAAATGCTGTTGCAAATAGGGCAGTAAAGTATCAGTAACCATGCGCTTCATTTCAAACGGCACGCCCGGCATAGATACGATCACGGTATTCTGCTCATGGAACAGCATGCCCGGCGCGGTGCCCAGCACATTGCGGATGGGCGTGCACGTAGCCGGCAGAAAGGCTTGTTGGCGGTTCACCTCCAGCATAGGCCGGTTGTAGCGCCTGAAAATGGCCTCCACATCTTCCAGAGAAGGTGGGTGCAGCTGCAGTTCGGTATTGAAGTAGCGGGCCAGCGTGTGCTTGGTGAGGTCGTCTTTGGTGGGGCCCAGGCCGCCGGTGATGAGTACCACATCGGCGCGGGAGATGGCTTGGGTTAGGGCTTCCGTTATAGCGTCTGGGTTGTCTGAGATGCTGGTAATCTGCTTTACCCTGATGCCTATTTTACCCAGTTCCTGCCCCAGCCAGGCAGAATTGGTGTCTATGACCTGACCATACAGCAGCTCATCGCCGATGGTCATGATTTCTGCCGATATTTCCTTTTTCATTTATTTGGCTTGATTTATGCATATACCCTTTCAGACCATCGTTGATCAAAAGTAATAAACATGTACGCACGTATGAAGAAACTTGTCTCCCCATTATTTGTTTTAGGCGGTTTCATTTCAATCGGATTCACTTCCTGCACTACCGCGCAGATTGAGCAGGCCCTAGGCACGGTAGCCCAGCAGACCGGACAAACAACACAGTCTGGGGCACTAACCCAATCTGAGGTGGCCTCGGGCCTGAAGCAGGCGCTCTCGCAAGGCATTAACAAAGGTGCTACGCAGGCATCCCAAACCGATGGTTTCTACAAAAACAGTCTCATCAGGATTCCTTTTCCGCCGGATGTGCAGCGCGTGGAGAACACCCTCCGCACTTTGGGTTTAGGTTCTGAGGTGGATAAATTCGTGCTGACCCTGAACCGGGGCGCCGAGGATGCTGCCAAAAGCGCCGCCCCTATTTTCCTCAACGCCATCAAGCAACTTACCTTCAGCGATGTCTGGAACATCCTGCGCGGCGAGAAAGACGCGGCCACCCAGTATTTGAAGCGCACCACCACGAGCCAACTGACCTCCGCTTTCAGCCCAATCATGCGCAACTCGCTGGACAAGGTGAACGCCACCAAGTACTATTCTGAGTTGGTGAACCGCTACAACAAGATCCCGCTGGTGAAGAAAGCCGATCCTAACTTGGAGTCTTATGCTACCCAGAAAGCCATTGACGGGCTGTTTACCCTGGTAGCCCAGGAAGAAGCCAACATCAGAGAAAACCCCATCGCCCGTACTACTGAGCTCCTGAAACGAGTATTCGGGTCAAGGCAATAATTTGTAATAAACCGGTAGAAAAGGGAAGCTGTGCAAAACATGGCTTCCTTTTTTTGTGCCTTTTACCTAAAGAAAGTCAATAACTTAAACTTGGCTAAAAGCCCAGGCTAGTATCCTGTTTAGGAAGGTAGTTAATAAGTTTTAAATCGGTAAAAGGTTGGTGGTGAGTTTGCTATAAGTTAGTCCTGCCTTTGGGATATTTTGAAATAATGACACAACCCAAAGCTTTCGCTTAGAAAGGTCGCAGTAATTAGGTTATTCTAAGAATGGAAATTGGCATTTACTTTCCTTTCTACCTTTTTCTGAAAAAATAGGCTAAAAACGGGTAAACTTTCCCAACGCATGAGGGGTAAAAGGCAGGGAGTTCATTTTTCCCCTATTATCCATGACTTATTCAAAACTGCCGTACCACCGGCTGGAGAACAAAGCTGATCTAGATATTCTGCTGGACGATATTGGTGATGCCCGCATTGTAATGCTGGGAGAGGCCTCGCATGGCACCTCTGAGTATTACGCCTGGCGCACCGCTATCTCCAAGCGTCTCATAGAGGAGAAAGGCTTCACCTTCATCGCGGTGGAAGGCGACTGGCCAGACTGCTACCAGATAAACAAGTTCATAAGAGGTTACTGCAAACCCGGCACCAAGGTGTCTGACGTGCTCAAGCATTTCAACCGCTGGCCAACCTGGATGTGGGGTAACTGGGAAGTGGCGGCCCTGGTAGAATGGCTCAAAGAGAACAACGACCGGCCCAATACCACCAAGGTAGGTTTCTATGGTCTTGACGTGTACAGCCTCTGGGACTCTCTGAACCAGATCATGAAGTACCTGGAGAAGAAGGACGGCCATGCCGTGAAAGCAGCCAAGGAAGCCTTTAAATGCTTTGAGCCCTACAGCTCAGACCCGCAGGAGTACGCCCGGGCCGTGGCCTACGTCTCTGAAGACTGCGAAGACGAGGTGCTTTCCATGCTGCAGGAACTGGGCAAACGCGAAAGGGGAGAGCCTTCCAACGCAGAAGCTGTTTTTGATGCCGAGCAGAACGCGCTGGTGGCCGTGAACGCAGAGCGGTACTACAAAGCCATGGTGCGGGGCGGCGGCAATTCCTGGAACGTGCGCGACAACCACATGATGGAGACCCTGAACCGCCTGCTTGAATTCCACGGACCCGATTCCAAAGCCATTATCTGGGAGCACAACACCCACATAGGCGATGCCCGCTTCACCGATATGGCCCGCGCCGGCATGGTGAACATCGGCCAACTGGCCCGCGAGCAGTACGGCCGCGAGAACGTGTACCTGGCTGGTTTCGGGTCTTATGAAGGCTCCGTGATTGCTGGTGATTCCTGGGGTGCGCCCATGAAAAAGATGGAAGTGCCGCCTGCGCGCAAAGGCTCCTGGGAAGACTGGCTGCATAACCTTGGCGCCACCGACAAACTATTACTTTCCAGAGAACTGCGCGAGATAACCGAAGTGCGCCTGCAACTAGACCATCGGGCCATTGGCGTGGTGTATGACCCTAACCGCGAGAAGTACGGCAACTACGTACCTACCATCATCCCGGAGCGCTATGATGCCTTCCTGTACCTGGATGAGACGGAAGCCCTGCGGCCCTTCATCGTCAAAACCAAAGAGAAAGAGCCACCAGAAATGTACCCGGCCAACGAATAAACATATAAGCATTTTCTCTGTTATAAAACAGAATCTGCGCCATCTTACTACATATATGGGAAAGCCACCGCTTGGGTGGCTTTTTTCATTTCAGGCGTTTGAAGGCTGGTTTTCATAAAGTAGGCTGAAAGCGGATGTTGTGTAGGGGCAATCCCTTGTGGTTGCCCTTGCGGTAGCAAGAGCATGATGGTTCTTGATGTGCTTTCGTCATCCCCCTACCCCCTTCAAAGGGGGACGAAATGCGTGCTTGTTTCCTTTGTTTGATGGGCTTGGTAATCTGCTGTTGAAAGGCCTTTTCCGTTGTTGGTGTTATCACCAACAACCAAAATTTAGATGGAATGCGAAAGGGCAACCACAAGAGATTGCCCCTACATTCACCTATCGTGGCCTGTTTTGGTGCCACTTTTTCCAAACAGCCTCTAAACGCCTCGGGCGCGTTATGCTCTTTTACGCTCCGGGGCTTTGTAGTGGTATTCGTTGATGGGCAGTTGCTCGTCGCAGAAGCTGTATTCGTGGGGTACGTTGGAGCCGATAATGACCAGGCGGTTCTGGCGGTTACGGGCCAGGTGTTCCAGATACCAAGCTACGCCAGCCTGGTCCAGGTTGGTGGTAGGCTCGTCCAGTAATAGGAGCGGGGTGTCTGAGTACAAGGCGAGGCCCAGTTTCAGGCGCTGGCGCATGCCCGAGGAGAAATCACGTACCAGTTTGTGCTTGGCGGCCTGAAGTTGCAGCAAATCGGGGAGCTGCTGGGGCGTGATGCCGCGCAGCGGTTTGAAGCGGGTATGGAACTGGATCATTTCCACCAGCGTGAATTCCTCCAGTAGATCCTGGTAAGGGGCCGCCATGGACAAGTAATGGTACAAATCCTCCACCGGAATGGCTTTGCCGCCTATCTCATAAGAAACAGAACCCTCGGTGGGCAACTGGTACCCGCTCAGGATAGAAAGCAAAGTGGATTTCCCGGATCCATTGTGCCCCAGTACGGAATACGCCTTACCCAAGACAAACTCATAGGACAGATTCCGGAAAATCCACTCGTAATTATAGCGCTTGCCTAAAGAGGAAAGCTTAATCTGCATCTCTCTGGTAACCTTTGATAATGCCCCGGCCAGAGTTGCGCACAAAGTTCACAATCTCATCACGCTCTGTGCTGGGCGCTAAGTCAATCTCAATCTTCTCCACCGCAGAGGCCGTGTTCAAGCCACTCATGAAGAGGATGCGGTAAATCTGCTGGATGTCGTTGATTTGCTCGTTTGAGAAGCCTCTGCGGCGCAGGCCAATAGAGTTCACGCCCGCATAGGACAACGGCTCACGCGCGGCCTTGATGAACGGAGGCACGTCTTTGCGCACCAAAGATCCACCGGACACCATGGCATGCGCCCCGATGCTCACAAACTGGTGTACCGCCGAGGTGCCACCAATAAACACGTGGTCATGGATCACAATGTGGCCGGCCAACTGCACGCCGTTGGCCACAATCACGTTGTTGCCGATGATGCAGTCATGCGCCACGTGCACGTACGCCATAATGAGGCAATTGGAGCCAATAGCGGTGGTGTTCTTGTCCAGCGCGGTGCCCCGATTCAAAGTCACGCACTCTCTGATGATGGTATTGTCCCCAATGGAGACGGTAGAGGGCTCTCCTTTGTATTTGAGGTCCTGCGGTGGGGCAGAGATCACCGCACCCGGGAAAATCTGACAGTTCTTCCCTATGCGCGCACCTTCCATAATGGTCACATTGGGGCCAATCCAGGTGCCTTCGCCAATCTCCACGTTTTTAGAGATGGTGGTAAAAGGCTCCACCACAACGTTGGTGGCGATTTTGGCTTCTGGGTGGATGTAAGCTAGTGGCTGGTTCATGCGTCTTTTCTTACGATACTTGCTAACATCTCGGCCTCCATCACCAGTTGGCCGGCCACGTAGGCCTGACCCTGCATTCTGGCAATGCCGCGTTTAATAGGCGCCAACAGTTCGCATTTAAAAATAATGGTATCTCCGGGTACTACTTTGCGGCGGAAACGGCATTTGTCCACGCCCATGAAGTAGGTCCAGTAGTTCTCTGGATCCGGAACGGTGCTGAGTACATAAATCCCGCCAGTCTGGGCCATGGCCTCAATCAGGATTACGCCCGGCATCACCGGATTGCCCGGAAAGTGACCCTGGAAGAAGGACTCGTTCATGGTCACGTTCTTCACGCCAGTCACGGTGGTTTCATCCAAGTGGATGATCTTGTCAATAAGGATGAAAGGGTAACGGTGCGGCAACGTCTGCGTGATGCGGTTAATGTCCATCACCGGCGTTTTCTTAGGATCGTACACCGGCACGTTCTTCACAGACGTTTCCTTGATGTATTTCTTGATCTTCTTCGCAAACGCCACGTTAGACGCGTGCCCCGGCCGGGCCGCCAAGATCTGGCCTTTCAACGGACGACCCACCAGCGCCAGGTCACCAATCAAATCCAGCAGTTTATGGCGGGCGGGCTCGTTTTTATAGCGCAGGTCTACGTTATTGAGAATTCCTTCCTTCTTCACGGCCACTTTGGGCTTTTTAAGAAGGTCAGACAAATAGTCTAGTTCGTTTTCTTCCACCACGCGGTCTACCACCACAATGGCGTTGCTCAGGTCTCCGCCTTTGATCAGGTTCTGCTTGAAGAGCATTTCCAGCTCGTGCAGGAAGCAGAAGGTACGGCAAGAGGCAATCTCATCTTTGAACTGACGAAGGTCAGTGAGAGAGGCGTGCTGAGAACCCAGAACAGGCGAGTGGTAATCTACCATCACCGTTACGCGGTAATCGTCAAGGGGAAGAATGGCGATCTCGGTCTCGCGGGAACCGTCGCGGAACATAATCTCCTCCGGCACCTCAAAGAAGTTACGCAGGGCGTTCTGCTCTTCCAGGCCTACTTCCAGCAATGGTTTCACAAAAAGGATAGAGGAACCATCCATGATGGGAGGCTCAGGGCCGTCAATCTGGATGAGGACGTTGTCAATCTCCAGGCCCACCAAAGCGGCTAAAACGTGCTCCACTGTATTTACCCGGGCGCCGTTCTGTTCAATGGTAGTTCCGCGGGAGAGGTCCACCACGTTGTCTACATCGGCGTCTACAATAGGTTGTTCTGGCAAATCAATGCGCTGGAATTTATACCCGTGATTGATGGGAGCGGGCAAAAACGTCATGTTTGACACCACTCCTGTATGCAATCCAATCCCGGATACCGTTACCGGCGCCTTTATGGTATGCTGTTTATCGTTCATGAAGCACTAAATAGGTAAAGAGGGGCTAAAGTTAAAGCTTTTCTCTGAGTTCCTCTACCTGTTTCTGTAACTCGGGGAGTTTCCGGAAAACGGCCATGGCCCTAAGATTTTGTTTATAGTCAAAGGCGGGCGCTCCCTGCACGAAAGTCCCTTCTTCTTTTATGTTTTTAGAGATACCGGATTTGGCTCCTACAATGGTTCTGTCTGCAATACTGATATGGCCTACCACGCCCACCTGACCGGCAATAGTACAATAGTTACCCACCTTGGAGGAGCCGGCAAAAGCCGTCTGCGCAGCCACCACCGTATGGCGCCCGATCTCCACGTTATGGGCCACCTGCACCAGGTTGTCTATCTTGGTGCCGGTCCTGATGATGGTGGAACCCATGGTGGCGCAGTCTACCGTAGTGTTAGCGCCAATGCGCACGTGGTCTTCCAGCACCACGTTCCCTATCTGCGGGATGGCTTTATAGGAACCGTCTTTCTGCGGCGCAAAACCAAACCCGTCGCTGCCGATGACGGCACCCGCATGGATGGTGCAGGATGCCCCAATCACGCAGTCGGCATAGATCTTGGCCCCGGCGAACAACACGGTGTTGTCCCCGATGGTGACATTGTCGCCAATATACACGTGCGGGTAGATGTGTACTCCCGTCCCGATTTTGCAATTCTTGCCTATGTAGGAAAATGCGCCGCGGTAATGCCGCTCTCCGATGCTGGAGTTCTCGCCTATGAAGCAGGGTTCTTCCACGCCGGTACGGGCGGCGGCCACTGCCTGTTGGTACACTTCCAAAAGGGTGGAGAAGGAAGAGTAAGGATCATCCACCAAAATAAGGTTGGCAGAAACAGGTTGTTTGATCTCCAAGGTTTTGGCCACTATCACGGCCGTGGCGCCTGTTGAGTACAGATAGTGCTCATACTTGGCGTTGGACAGAAAAGAAAGAGAGCCCGGGGTGCCTTCTTCAATCTTCGCCAGGCGGTTTACCGTGGCGTTACCGTCTCCGTGCACCTGGCCCTGGAGTAAATCAGCAATCTGTTGTACCGTGAATTCCATAGGGGCAAAGTTAAGGAAACAATTTTTAAACGAAGACACCTTCACCGTATTGGACAGCCCAAGGCCCAACCGTGAACTTTTTAGATTAGTACAAAAATCATGCTCAGGTAACCTACAAAGGCTTAAATCTGTTTTGAAACCGTTTTCTGAAAAACAGGACCAATACGCCACTGCCTTTAAAGAACTACCTGCGCGGAGAAGTAGCAGAAAGGAGGAACGAGCTTTTTTAGTAGGCGATGGGCTTGATGATGAACAATGGGCTGCATTGGGTTTTAAGCCAAGTTTTTAGAAAACAGCCCAAAATCGATCTAAGTTACCTGCAAAGGTGCGGGCCCATTTTCTGTTCAAATGATTCAGACCAAGGTCTTGGTTGGTCTGCTGCGGGTTCTTCTCAAAGAAAGTCTATTTTACTCTGTTGCGGTTTTGATAAAGAGAAGCAGTGAGATTGGGTGGTTACTGGGCCTTTAGAAGGAATTTCTTTAAAAATTTATTAAAAATCTTATCTTGCAAGAGCTTTGAGAAGTGTTGGGTGGCTGTTCCTTCCAAAGGAAAGCCGTTCCGGAAAGGGTGAAAATCAGGCGACGGTCAAAAGCGTGGAAGGATTACTAGGAGAAGGCTGGTTCAGATGCTTTTTTCTGTAGCTGGCTGGTTTACAAAGGGAAGGGGTGTTCCCACAGGTGAAGTTTCAAGTATGTCAATACGTTTTCTTTTACATATTGCCTTTGCCTTAGCTTTACTGGCCAACGTTGAACCCGTGTTCGCTAACCAAGCCGATCAACGTAGGTTCCTGCACCTGGATGTGAATAACGGACTATCCCATAACCAGGTCAACTGTTTCCTGAAAGACAGCCAAGGCTACATCTGGATTGGGACCTCGGCCGGACTCAATCGCTTTGACGGTTACGGAGTCAAAGTTTTCCGCCACAACTCCCGGTCTGCCGCCTCACTCAGAGACAACAGCATCAGCAAACTCTTTGAAGACCCTGAAGGCAACATCTGGGTCTCCTCCCAGAAAGGGTTGACAGTGTACCATCCGCGGGAAGACCGGTTTGAGAGAAATTATGCGACGCTGCTGAAAAAGTATGCGCTGCCGCAGGCGCCGGTAGAAGACATTGTGCAGGACAAAGCCGGTAACTTCTGGTTTCTGCAGTCCGGCCACGGACTCACCAGGTACAACCCTAAAACCAAGGTCTCCACCCCGGTTCCCCTGGCGCAGGCCAAGCCGGTTGCAGGGAATACCCGCCTGATAGATGCCATTGCTTTCACGCCGCAGGGCGATCTCTGGATTCTGCACACCTCTGGCCTGTTGGAGAAACGGAACGGGAAAACCCTGGCCGTGGAGGCCGTGGAAAAAGGCTTGCAGGAAAGGTTCAAAGGCCAGGCCATGAATTACGGCATGACCATTGACCGCGCCGGTGGCCTGTGGCTCTATTCCCTTTCAGAGAGCATCGGGGCTTTGCTGTACCGGCCTGCCACCAAGGCCTTTAGCCAGTTCCATGAAAACGCACCTAAGTTAAAGCTCAATTCCAACCTGGTGCGCGGCATCGTGGAGAACGAAGACGGTAACCTTTGGCTCGCCACGGACCACGGCGGCATCAACATCGTGGATAAAAAAGACTTTTCGGTGCGATTTGTCCAAAACTGCCCCGAAATAGAAAACAGTCTTTCGCACAACAGCCTTATCTCCATTTACAAAGACCGCGAGGGAATTATCTGGCTGGGCACTTACAAAAAGGGTGTCAACTACTACCATAAGAACCTCCTCCGGTTTCAGCACCACCAGCACCAGATTCTGGTGAAAGGCAGTCTACCCTATGATGACATTAACCGGTTTGTGGAAGATCCCCAGGGCAACCTCTGGATAGGCACCAACGGCGGTGGCCTCTTGTACTGGAACCGCAGCACAAACCAGTATACCCGTTACCAGCACAACCCTAAGGACCCCACCAGCCTCAGCAGCAATGTGGTGGTGAGTCTTTTACTGGACAAAGACCAGAACCTGTGGGTGGGCACGTACCTGGGCGGCCTCAATAAGTTTGACGGTCAGAAATTCACTCGCTTCAGACACAACGCGCAGGACCCGTTCAGCCTGGGGCATGACAACGTCTGGGAATTGTTCCAGGACAGCCAAAACCGCATCTGGGTAGGCTCCTTGCGTGGCGGTCTGCAACAGCTGGATTCCGGCACAGGCAGATTCTACCCATACCACCGGACGGCTAATCAACCGGGTATTGACGCCCTTTACGTGGCTGCCATCGCCCAGGACCAGAAAGGTCGGCTCTGGGTGGGCGGCGATATTGGGGTGGAGGTTTTGGACCTGAATTCTAAAAAACTGCTCAAATACCAGAATGACCCCAAAAATCCGAAAAGCCTGAGCAGCAACGCCGTGCTCAGTATTTTTCAGGACAGCCGACAGCAGATGTGGGTGGGCACCAACGAAGGCCTGAACCTTTTCAACCCTAAAACCAATTCTTTCCGGCTGTTCACCAAAGAAAACGGGCTACCGGACAACATCATACTCAATATCCTGGAAGACCAAAATCGCCATCTCTGGATCAGTACGCCCAATGGCATTTCAAAACTGGAGATTTCCGGGCACCAGGCTGCTGATCTGTACTTTGTGGTGCGCAACTTTGATGAGTCTGACGGGTTGCAAGGCAAGGTCTTCAACGAGAACGCCGCTTTCCTCACCCGCAAGGGTGAAGTGGTTTTTGGCGGGCCTAACGGGTTCAACCTCTTCCAACCCCGAGAGCTCACTACCAATAAAGTCATCCCCAACATTGTCTTCACCGATTTCCAGCTGTTCAGCAAGAGCCTGAAAGTGGGCGAGGAGGTAGGCGGCAGCGTCATTCTGCCCCAGGCCTTGTCTGATGGAACCCAGATCACGCTCCAGCACGACCAGAACATGTTCACCGTGGAGTTTGCCGCGCTCAATTTCTTCCACTCAGAGAAAAACAAGTACCAGTACAAGCTGGTGGGCTTTGACAAAGAGTGGCACACCACTGATGGCGACAACCGCCGCATCACCTACACCAACTTAGACCCCGGCGAGTACCAGTTAATGGTGAAGGCCGCCAACAATGACGGCATTTGGAACAAAAAGGGCATCGGTCTGGATATTGAGGTGCAGGTGCCGTTCTGGCGGTCAGATGTGGCCTACGTTTGCTATTTCCTGTTTGCTTTTCTGGGCCTGATGGTGGTGCGATGGGTAGAGAAACAGAAAGCGAACCAGAAATATGAGCTGGACCGGGAGCGACGCGAGGTAAAGCACATGCGCGAGTTGCACCTCATGAAAATAAAGTTCTTCACCAACATCAGCCATGAGCTGCGCACGCCGCTCACCTTGATTTTGGCGCCCCTGGAGAAGCTGTTGGCTGGCTCGCAGGATGAACAGCAAACGCGGCAGTTCCAGATGATCAACCGCAACGCCAAGCGCCTGCTGTATTTGGTGAACCAACTGCTGGATTTTCGCAAACTGGAGGTGGAGGAAGTGTCCTTTGCGCCCTCGCACGGCAACATTGTCAAGTTCATCAAGGAGGCAGTGTATTCCTTCACAGATTTGTCTGAGAAAAACCACGTGCACCTGTCTTTTGAGAGCAGCATCCAGGAACTGCAGGCCTCTTTTGACATGGACAAACTGGGCAAGATCCTGTTCAACCTGCTCTCCAACGCCTTCAAGTTCACCCCGGAAAACGGAAACATCAAAGTAGAGGTGAATTGCCATGAGAACGATTCAGATTCGGCCGGTCTGCACCTGCTGGAGATCAAGGTTTCTGATACAGGCATAGGCATTTCCAAAGAAAACCAGGAGAAGATCTTTGACCGATTCTTTAGGGAAGACGTGCCTGATAACCTCATGAACCAAGGCAGCGGCATAGGCTTGTCCATCACCCGCGATTTCGTGAAGATCCACGGGGGTATGATCCAGGTGCAGAGTGAACTGGGCCAGGGCAGTTGTTTCACCGTTACCCTGCCTATCAAAGTCACCGGTTCCATTGTGGAGGGTTCAGACGCAGACCTGCCGGAAGGAGTGCAACCGGTTCAGGAAGCCAAACCCGAGGCGCCGAAACGCACCACAGAAGACGCGCCGGAAAATGAGCTGGTGGTATTGCTGGTGGAAGACAGCGAGGACTTCAGAACTTACCTGAAGGAGAGCCTGAGCGCCCACTTTACTGTGCTGGAAGCCAAAAACGGCAAAGAAGGTTGGCAGAAAGCTCTTTCCTGCCTGCCAGACCTGATTGTGAGCGACCTTATGATGCCCGAGCTGAACGGCATAGACTTCTGCAAGAAGATCAAGGCCGATGCCCGTACCTCGCACATCCCCTTCATTTTGCTCACGGCCCAGACTGCCGAGGAACAGAAGCTCAAAGGCCTGGGTATCGGCGCGAACGACTACATCACCAAGCCTTTCAATTTTGAGTTGCTGCTGTCACGGATGACCAACCTCATTTCGCAGTGCCAGTTGATGCAGAAAGCCTACGGGAAAAAGATCAGCGTGCAGACCAGTGCCATTGACATTGTCTCCCTGGACGATAAGCTCATCCAGAAAGCCATCAAGGTGGTAGAAGAGAACATTGACTGCCCTGAATTCTCGGTGGAGCTCATGGCGCGGGAGTTGGGTATGAGCCGGGTGTACCTCTACAAAAAAATTGTGGCGCTCACGGGCCAGTCGCCTGTTGAGTTTATCCGGAAGATCAGGCTGGAGCGCGCGGCCCAGCTATTGGAACGAAGTCAGCTCACCGTGGCTGAAGTGGCCTACGCGGTGGGTTTCAACAATCCCCGTTACTTTTCCAAGTACTTCAAGGAAGCCTACCATTTGCTGCCCTCCGTCTACGCCGAGAGCAAACAGTCCCATCCCATCGCATAGGTTTTCCTTTCATGCAAGTTCTTCTTTTGGCTTCCGCTTCAACCTGGCATCTCCATAAATGCCAGATTTTGTTTTGGGCCTACTTTTAAGAAAGGAGCTCTTAAACGTTGTTCCCGCCAAAAACCTTTTCACCACCCCGCCCTACGGGCATCCCTCCTAAACCAGGAGGGGAGTTTTAAGCTGCCAAAGCCGTCTACTCAAAAGACCTCGCAGCGTACGGAGGTCCTGCGAGCGTCTGTGCCAATCCTGCCCATTCCAAAGTCTGGCCATTTCAACCTTCCTTTCCCAAAAACGGCTCCAAAACAGGAGCCAGATTTTCCGCCCCCTACAGGTAGACCTTACAACTCTGGGAAATCCCTTCTTCTTTATTGCCCCTTTTTCTGAAAACAAGCCCAAACCTGCCACTTCAAGGAGCAACTGTAGGGTTTGTTAACATTTTGTAAAAATAAACCTGCATTTAAACGCTAAAAATGCGGTTTTTTCATTTGTTAACGGATACAACATAGATAGGAAACATTTGATACATATGCCCTCCTGGGGCCTTCCTTACCTTCATCCTGTTAATTTTTGGGCTCTTTGAGACCGCCAACTAAAGGCGAGTTGGCACCAGAAAATCACTCCTCAATCTTTACCATTTATCTAATGAAGCTTAGAAACACGCTTTGTTTTGCCCTCGTCTCTACGCTGTTTTCCTTTAAGGAGCCGGCGGTGAAAAACTACCAGAAGCTGGCCGATGGGGTGCTTGTGAAGCTGGACCAGAAATCCAGCGGTGACCCGCAGTACGTGCAGTTACGGGTGGTGGCAGACAACATTGTGCAGGTGCAGGCCACCCCAGAGGAGAAGTTCTCCCCGGAGCCCAGCCTTATGGTACTGGAAAACAAAAACGTGAAAACCGATTGGCAATTCCAGGAGAAAGGCAAAACCCTGGTGCTGAACACCAAGGACCTGCGGGTGGAAGTAGGCGCCGAGACCGGGGCGGTGACTTTCTTCGATAGAAACGGCAAGGTGCTGCTGCAGGAAAGCAACCAGGGGCAGCAGGCCTTCGCACCGGTGAAACTGGACAACGAACAGAGCTATCGGTTAAAGAAAGCCTTCACCGTGGACAAAGAGGAGGCCTTCTACGGTCTGGGTCAGCACCAGACTGGCCTAATGAACTATCGTGGCTGGCAGATAGATTTAACACAGTACAACTCGGTGGCCGTGGTGCCGTTCCTGGTATCCAGCAAAAACTACGGCATTTTGTGGGACAACAACTCCATCACAAAATTCGGGGATGTGCGGCCTTACCAGCAGCTTTCCAAGCTGAAGCTTTACGGCAAAGACCAGAAAGCCGGCGGCCTCACCGCAACCTACGCTTTTGATAAAAAGACCGGGAAAGCGCCCATCGTGCGGCAGGAGTCTGAGATCAACTACGAGTTCCTGGAAGACCAGAACAAATACCCGACTGGCTACACGCTGGAGGGCGGCCTCATGACCTGGGAAGGTTTTATTGAGAGCGATGCTACCGGTGACCACCGCTTTGAAATGCCTTCCAGTGGCTACGTGAAGGTCTGGGTAGACAATAAACTGCTGCTGGACCGCTGGCGCGAGGCCTGGAACCCGGGAATGTCGGTGTTCAAGGCGCCGCTGCAGAAGGGCAGGAAACACGCCTTCAAAATTGAGTGGAACCCAGACGGTAATGTGTCTTACCTGGCGTTGCGATACCTCACGCCACAAGCGACGGAAGACTTAAACAAGATTGCGTTCTCCTCTGAGGCCGGGAATAAAATGGCCTACTATTTTGTGTATGGCAAGAACCTGGACGAGGTGGTGGGAGGTTACCGCCAGTTGACGGGCAAAGCCCAGGTGATGCCTAAATGGGCCATGGGCTTCTGGCAAAGCCGCGAGCGCTACAAGACCCAGCAGGAGCTTCTGGACGTGGTGAAGGAATTCCGCAAGCGGAAGATTGGGTTGGACAACATCGTGCAGGACTGGTCTTACTGGAAAGAAGACCAGTGGGGCAGCCAGGAATTCGATAAAACCCGCTTCCCAGACCCGCAAGGCATGGTCAACGAGGTGCACGCGAACAACGCCCGCATCATGATCTCCACCTGGCCCAAGTTCTACGAGGGTATTGAGACCTACAAAATGTTCAATGACAAAGGCCTGCTCTACAAAACTAGCATCAACGAGCAGATCAGGGACTGGATTGGCAAAGGCTACGTGTCTACCTTCTATGATGCTTTCAACCCCGAGGGGCGTCGCATGTTCTGGAACCTGATTAATGAAAGGCTCTACAAAATGGGGATTGATGCCTGGTGGCAGGATGCCTCTGAGCCCGATATCCTCTCCAACTCCTCCATCGCGCACCGCAAGGCGCTCATGAACCCCACGTATCTGGGCTCGGCTGAGAAATACTTCAACGCCTATGTATTGCAACATAACAAAGGCATCTATGAAGGCCAGCGCGGCACCAATCCCAATGACCGCGTCTTCATCCTGACCCGCTCGGCCTTTGGAGGGTTGCAGCGCTACGGGGCCGCCACCTGGAGTGGGGACATTGCCGCCACCTTTGAAGAAATGGGCCGCCAGATTCCGGCTGGTCTTAACTTTTCCCTGTCCGGCCTGCCGTACTGGACCACCGACATTGGAGGGTTCTTCGTGGAAAACAAATATGACCGCGGCCCCATGGCCCCGCAGGCCCAGGAAGAGTGGCGCGAACTGCAGACCCGCTGGTACCAGTACGGCACCTTCACGCCGCTTTATCGCTCTCATGGCCAGTACCCATTCCGGGAGGTCTACAACATTGCCCCCGAGGACCATAAGGCCTACCAGTCTATTGTGTACTACAACAAGCTGCGCTACCGCCTGATGCCATACATCTACTCGCTCACCGGGCAGGTGTACCACCAAAACTCCACCATTATGCGCCCGCTGGTAATGGATTTCGGCGGGGATAAAAACGTGCTCAACATCAGTGACCAGTTCATGTTCGGGCCTAGTCTGTTGGTGAGTCCAGTGCATGAGGCCAAGGCCACCAGCCGCAAGTTGTACCTGCCTGCCAATACCGGGTGGTACAGCCTTTATGACGGAACTTACCAGAAAGGCGGTCAGCAGATCACGGCCGCAGCCCCTTATGAGCGCCTGCCGCTGTTCGTGAAAGAAGGCTCTATCCTTCCTTTCGGGCCTGAAATCCAATACACTACTGAGAAGCCCGCCGAAACCATCACGCTCTACGTGTATGGCGGCAAAGACGCTTCTTTTGAGCTCTACGAAGACGAGAACACCAACTACAACTACGAGAAAGGCAAATTCGCTACCATTCCCATCACCTATAACGAGGCCTCCAAAACCCTTACCATGGGTAAACGCCAGGGCGAGTTCAATGGCATGTTGCAGAAGCGCACTTTCAACGTGGTGTTGGTGCAACCCGCCAAAGCCAAAGCCCTCCAGTTTGACGGCAAAGCAGATGCCACCATCGCTTACACCGGCAATGCTACCTCGGTAAAACTGAGATAATCCTTACCTGATCCTATACCAAATTATTCACGTCATTCTTTTACCTATGAGAAAATACCTACTGCTTACCTGGTTGCTCTGTTTGTGCGGGGTAGCCTTCGCCCAACATACCGTCAGGGGAAGAGTCACGTCCCAGGAAGACGGCGGGGCTGTGATTGGAGCCACTGTGAGTGTGAAAGGCAACGCCACCCTGGCCACAGGTACAGACGTGGAGGGAAACTTTCAGCTGAGCCTGCCCACCGGAAATGAAACCCTGGTAGTCACCTATATCGGGTTTGTCACGCAGGAGGTAGCCGTGAATGGCAGACCACAGGTGAACATTGTGTTGAAGACCGATGCCAAAGCCTTGGAAGAGGTAGTGGTAGTGGGTTACGGGGTGCAGCAGAAGAAACTGGTGACCGGTGCCACTGCCCAGGTGAAAGGGGATGACATCCAGAAGCAAAGCACCACCGATCCTCTGCAAGCTCTGCAAGGCCAAGCCTCCGGGGTGCAGATTTCTTCCACTTCGGGGCAGCCCGGCGAAAGCATGCGCGTGGTGATCAGGGGTCTGGGTACCATTGGCAACGCCAGTCCATTGTATGTGGTGGATGGTGTGTTAACCGGTGATATCTCTTACCTGAACCCCGCCGATATCCAGTCCATAGACGTGTTGAAAGATGCGGCCTCCGCGGCGATTTACGGGTCGCAGGCAGCCAACGGGGTAGTCTTGATTACGACCAGAACCGGCAAGAAAGGGCAACCCGCGCAAATCACCTTTGACTCTTACACCGGGCTGCAGAACCTGGGCAGAAAGCAGGAGATGCTCAATTCACGCGAGTATGCCACCATCATGAACGAAGCCAATGTGAACTCCGGCAGGTTGCCCGCCTTTACCAATGAGCAGATCGCGGCCATGGGAGAGGGCACCGATTGGATTGACCAGATCTTCGTGAAAGATGCCGTAACGCAGAACTACTCTTTAGGTGCAACCGGTGGTACAGACATGACTACTTTCTCTACCGCCTTGTCTTACACCGGGCAAGAAGGCATAGTAGGCGGCAAGAACCTGTCCAACTATGAGCGCTACAACTTCCGGTTTAACTCTGAGCACAGCTTCTACAAGGATATCCTCAAGTTTGGCGAGCATTTAACTTTTTCCTACATCAAGAGAAACGGCATCAGGGTAGGGAACCAGTATAACAACTCCCTGCGAGGTGCCTTCAATACCAGCCCTTTTGTTCAGGTGTATGATGCAGAAGGCAACTTCTTTGATAACAGCAACTCTACCTGGTTCAACGGGGAGGCCAACCCCTACGCACAGCTAGTGTATGACAACCAGAACCGCCGTAACAACCAGCGGCTGCTGGGCGATGTCTACCTGGTGTTGGAGCCCATCAAGAACCTGAGATTCAGAACCAGCTTCGGGATAGACTATAGCGCCAGTGAAAGCCGGTCCTTTACGCCTATCTACAAGTTGTCTATCTATGCCTTCAACAACAACTCACGGGTAAACCAATTCCAGGGCAAAGGTCAATCCCTTATCTGGGATAACCTCTTAACCTATAACTTCAACGTCAACACAAACCACAACTTTGAGGTGATGGCGGGTACTTCTGCTTTCAGAAGCGACGGGGCCCAACTTTCCGGAGCCAACATCAACCTGGTGCTGAGTGACCTGGAACACGCCTACCTGACCAATGCCTCCAATACCGATGGAACAACCATAGACCTCACTGGTGAGCCCTGGGCCCAGGACAGAAGAATGTCTTACTTCGGGAGATTGAACTACAACTTCAAAGAAACCTACCTGATCAACGCTACCTTCCGGGCCGACGGCTCGGCCAGATTCGGGAGAAACAGACGTTGGGGTTATTTCCCGTCCATCTCTGCCGGTTGGGTGGTAACAAACGAGACCTTTGCTGATGGGGCCGGAGATTGGCTGGACTACTTTAAACTGCGCGCCAGCTGGGGCCAGGTTGGTAGCCAGAATATTGATCCTTACCAGTTCGTGTCTTTGGTGACGTTTGCCAATACCAACTACATCTTCGGGGACAAAGAGGGCATCCTCACTCCCGGAGCCTACATCAGCAGATTGGGTAATGATGATGTGAAATGGGAAACCTCAGAGCAAACCAACATCGGGTTCGATGCCAACTTCCTGGCGGGCAAACTGAGTGTCAACTTTGACTGGTATGACAAAACTACCAAAGACTGGTTGATCAGGGCCCCAATTCTAGCCACGGCCGGGGCCGATGCTCCTTTCATTAACGGGGGGGACGTGAAAAACTCCGGGGTGGAGTTAGCACTGGCTTACAACAGCAACGTGGGCGACTTCAATTACAGCATTGGCGTAAACGGTGCCTACAACAAGAACCGCGTACGCGAAATCCCTACCAATGACCAGATCATTCACGGAGATCCTAACGTGTTGTTTGACAACTCCCTGGAGTTCTACAGAGCGCAGAACGGATACCCCATCGGCTACTTCTGGGGTCTGAAAACCGATGGCATTTTCCAGACCGAGGCAGACGTAGCCGCCTACAGAGGGGCAGAAGGCAACCTGATTCAGCCCACTGCCCAGCCAGGCGATGTGCGTTTCGTGGACCTGAACGGCGACGGTGTGATTGACAATGCAGACAGAACCCAGATCGGGAACCCGAACCCAGACTATACCTTCGGGATTAACCTGTCTGCTAACTACAAAGGCTTCGATTTCTCTTTGTTGGCATCTGGCGTGGCCGGAAACCAGTTGGTGCAGTCTTACCGCAACCAGGCCAGCCAGTATCCAAACTTTACCACGGCCATCTTGGACCGTTGGCACGGACCGGGCTCTTCCAACACCATGCCCCGCGTCACCACCGATAACAGAAACTGGGCTACTTTTTCAGACCTGTACATCCATGACGGCGATTTCCTGAGAATCAGCAACATTTCCCTGGGGTATGATTTCGGTAAACTGATCAATAAAAGCTATTTGCGCCAGGTGCGGGTGTATGCCTCTGTGCAGAATCTGTTCACTTTCACCAAGTATGAGGGAATGGATCCGGAGATTGGATACAGCAACGGGTTTGCCAGCGGGGTAGACCTGGGGTACTACCCACGCCCCAGAACTGTTTTGGTAGGCACAAATATTAAATTCTAATTCCAAGGAGGTTCATAGAAATGAAAAATATAAGCAAAGCAATTCTCTTGGCGGGCGTCTTATCCTTAGGTGCCTGTAAGGACAGTTTCCTGGAGGTTGACCCCATCACCAACGTAACGGATACAAACTACTACAGAACCCCGGAAGATGCTTTCAGGGCGTTGGTGGGCTGCTATGATGGCTTACAGATCATTTGGGCCGAAGGGATTAGTTTACCGGTGGCTTCTGAGGTAATGTCAGACAATGCCTTCGGGGGGACCGGGGCCTCAGACGGATTCGGGTACCAGATGCTGGACGAGTTTGACAGAGCCCGCTCTCCCGCCGATCAGAACCTGTTTGGATCTAACTGGACCGCCTACTACAAAGCGGTTTTCCGGTGCAATACCCTGATCGGGAAAATGGACCAGATCAACTGGACCGGAAGCGAGCAACTGAGAACGGCCTATGAGGCCGAAGCCAGGTACCTGCGGGCTTTCCTGTACTTTGACATGGTGCGTCTGTGGGGAAACATCCCCTTGATCACCGCTCCCACCACCGAGAACGTGCCCCAGGCCAACCCAGATGAAGTATACAAACTGATCGCCGAGGACCTGAAGTTTGCCGCCGAGAACCTGCCGGCTACGAATTATGCCGCGCAGGCGGTAGGTAACCGAGGTCGGGTAACCAAATGGGCCGCAGAGTCTCTCATTGGCCGGGTGTATCTGTATTATACCGGCTACTACGGTAAGTCAGATTTGGTGGGTACCGTTTCTCAGGCCCAGGCTTTGGCTTATCTGGAGGATGTGATTTCCAACAGCGGACATGGTTTGGTAGAGAACTTCGCTGACCTATGGCCGGCCGCGTCGGTGGCCAACTATGCCGGCGAAGACAACAAGGAAACGGTTTTTGCGGTGAAGTACACCTACACCAGCGACTACAACGGAAACACCGACGGTAACCACTGGATGGTGATGCTGGGCATGCGCGAGCAATTCAGCTACCCTTACGGAAATGGCTGGGGCGGCGGCACGGTGAACCCTAAACTCTGGACGGCCTACAGCACCAATGATACCCGTAAGGCGGCTTCCATTATTTCCATCGCGGATGAGAACATAGCTTTTGTGAACCAAGGAAAACAGCGGGAGTACACCGGTTACTACAACAAGAAGTACAGCCCCATGGTAGACGAGCAAGGCAACAGCATACCCGTTGAAAATGGCGCAGTGAACTTCATGATCGGTCAGTTCCAGGACTATGTCGCCATCCGGTTTGCAGATGTATTGTTGATGGCCGCTGAGTTGGGAAGCCCCAATGCCCAAAGCTATTTTGACCAGGTAAGAAGACGTGCCTACAAGGAAAACTTCACCCCGGTTGCTGTGTCAAAAGCGGCCATCATGGCAGAACGCCGGTTGGAGTTCGCCAACGAGGGAATCCGATACTGGGATCTGCTCCGCCAGGGCATAGATGTGGCGGCGAACGCAATCGCTGAGAGCACAACCTTGCTTAACGCCGGCTCTCCGGTGGCCAAGGTGATCGCGGCAAACAAGGTCAGAGAAACCCAGGGCTTGCAGCAGATTCCGTATACCCAGATCACCCTATCTAACGGAGTCCTGAAGCAAAATCCAGGTTGGTAATCGCATTGATGCAGGCAAAATAAATAGGAAGCTTTGGGCCTGATTTTCCAGAAACGTGCTCTAAACGAGACCAGGAATTCAGCCCCAGAAAGCTGCCTCAGACAATCAAAACTTATAAAGATGAAAAAGTTAAAAGCTATTTTCTCCCTCATACTCCTGGGCATGTTTGGTGTAACCGCCTGTCAGGACGATGACCATGCACTGGGGGCGCTGCTTTCCCCCTCGGATATTTCCATTAAGGTAGTCCAGGATTTATCCCTTGACCCCGGTGGAAACACGGTTATCCTGATCAACGAAACCCCGGAGACCATTTCCATGTGGGATTACCAGACCGGCAGGTCTACCCGCACCATTGACACCGTTAGATACGCCTTTGCGGGTGACTACACCATCAAGTTCTCGGCGGTGACCGGTGGCGGTATTGTGGAACTTCCAGCCAAAACCATAACGGTCACCCAGAACAATCTCAACTACGTGAATGACCCGCTGTGGACCGCCCTTTCCGGCGGACCGGGCAATGAGAAAACCTGGATTCTGGACATTGATGCCCACCACTTTGACGGTCCTTTGTACTTCTATGGCACAGACACCGGATGGGAGGGCGTATGTACCAAGGCCGGTGGAGACTGCTGGAACTGGAACCCAGACTACAAAGGCAATTCCTGGCTCATGCCGTATGGTGACTACGGCACCATCACCTTCAGCCTGAAAGGCGGCGCTACGGTGACGGCTAACCATCCTATGATCCCCGGCAAAGGCACCGAGACCGGTACTTACTTCCTGGATGCTGCCAAAAAGACCTTAACCCTAACCGGTGCTTCTATCCTGCATGATGCCAGCCGTGATGCTTGCGTAGCCGATTGGGGTAATATCAGGTTGCTGACCCTGACCGAGAACTCCATGCAGTTGGCGGTGCTGCGCAAAAGCTCCTGCGAAGGACCTGCCTTGCTGGTGTACAACTTCGTGCCTAAAGAGTAGTGCCTGAGAATATTTTAATTTATTGCCTATTATTTCATTAAAGGGCAAAAAGCAGAATCGGTTGGTGGACATCTGTAAAGCTGGTGGTCGCCAGCCGATTCCTTTTAAACCATTTCACCCATTATCTACCTCCACAAACATGATGCGGCAAAAACTGCACCTGCATACCCTGCTTATCACGCTAATGACTTTAGGAGCCTGTACTTCCACAGATACATTGGTAAGAGAACGCTCTGATTTCACCAAAAACTGGTCCTTTAACCTGGGAGATAATGCCAACGCCAAGGAAACCATCTTCAATGACAGCCAGTGGCGCAAACTGAGCGTGCCCCATGACTGGAGCGTGGAAGGCAAATTTGACGAGAAGAACCCGGCCGGCGTTGGAGGCGGCGCTTTGCCCGGCGGCATAGGTTGGTACCGCAAAACCTTTACCGTAGACGCTAAAGACAAAGACAAGCTGGTTTACCTGGACTTCGATGGCGTCTACACCAATTCTGAGGTCTGGGTCAACGGCCAATATTTGGGCAAAAGACCCTACGGCTACATCTCTTTCCGGTATGACATCACGCCGCACCTGAAATATGGGCCGGAGCAGAACGTGGTAGCCGTAAAAGTGGACAACGCCCAGCAGCCTAACTCACGCTGGTACTCCGGGTCCGGCATTTACCGCAGTGTGTGGCTGGTGAAAACCAATCCGGTGCACGTAGACCAGTGGGGCACGTTTGTGACCACGCCGCAGGTATCGGAGCAATCTGCGAGGGTAAACATTATTACCAGCATCAGAAATGCCAAACAGCAGGGCGGGAACATCACCTTGCGCACGCTGGTGGTGGATGCCCAGGGCAAGGAAGTCGCCCGCACTGCCTCAGAGAAAGTAGATTTGCAGAGCGAGGTTACGGAGGTGAAACAGGACCTGACCGTGACTGATCCAAAGCTGTGGTCGGTGGAGAATCCGTACCTGTACAAGGTGGTGACGCTGGTGGAGCAGAACGGCAAAGTGGTGGACAACTACGAGACGCCACTGGGCATCAGGACCTTCAATTTCGATGCGAAGACCGGTTTTACCCTCAACGGCAAACCCATTAAGATCAACGGCGTCTGTAACCACCATGACCTGGGAGCTTTGGGCGCGGCCATCAACGTGCGGGCATTGGAACGGCAACTGGAGATCATGAAGGGCATGGGCGTGAACGGCATCCGGACCTCGCACAACCCGCCGGCCCCTGAGCTGCTGGACCTCTGCGACAAAATGGGCTTCATTGTCATGGATGAGTCCTTTGACATGTGGAAGAAAGAGAAAAGCAAGTATGATTACAGCCTGGCCTGGGACCAGTGGCACAAACGTGATCTGGAAGATTTTATTAAACGCGACCGCAACCACCCCAGCGTGTTTATCTGGAGCGTCGGCAACGAGATACCGGAGCAGTGGGCCCCGGAAGGAACCACCATTGCCAAAGAACTGGTAAGCATCGTGAAAAACCTGGACACCACGCGTCCGGTGACGGTGGGCATCAATGAGCCCACGCCCAATAACACTATCTATAAATCAGGCGCCCTGGATTTGTTTGGCTTCAACTACCACCACCAGGATTTTGAGAAGTTTCCGCAGACCTTCCCGGGGCAGAAATTCATCGCTACCGAGACAGTATCCGCTTTGATGACCCGCGGGCACTATGACATGCCCTCAGATAGCCTCCGCCGCTGGCCCATCAGGTGGGATCTGCCTTTCACCACCGGCAACAAAGACCTCACTGTCTCGGCCTACGACAACGTGAGCACGCCTTGGGGTTCTACCCACGAGGAGACCTGGAAGGTGATGAAAAAGCACGCCTACCTGTCCGGACAATACATCTGGACCGGGTTCGATTACCTGGGCGAGCCCACGCCATACGGCTGGCCGGCCCGCAGCTCTTACTTCGGGATTGTGGATCTGGCCGGTTTCCCTAAAGACGTGTACTACATGTACAAAAGCGAGTGGACGAAGGGGCCGGTGCTGCACGTTTTCCCGCACTGGAACTGGGAGCCCGGCAAGACCGTGGATGTGATGGCCTACTACAATAACGCCGATGAGGTGGAGCTGTTTTTGAACGGCAAATCGGTGGGCGTGAAGAAGAAACAGGGCGATGACCTGCACGTAATGTGGCGCCTGCCTTTCCAACCGGGCACCCTGAGGGCGGTGTCCCGCGCAGGCGGCAAGGAAGTGCTTTCCAAAGAAATCAAGACTGCCGGCGCCCCGGCCAAAATTGTGCTGGAAGCCGACCGCACCCAGATTTCCGCCGATGGCAAGGACCTTTCCTTTGTGACGGTGAAGATCCTGGACAAAGACGGCAACCTGGTGCCCCGCGCCGATAACCTGGTTCACTTCACCATAGACGGAAAGGCCACCATCGCGGGCGTGGACAACGGGCTGCAAACCAGCATGGAGTCCTTTAAAGCGAATCACCGGAAA
The DNA here is from genome assembly GCF_017916345.1 of Rufibacter aurantiacus. NCBI lineage: Bacteria > Pseudomonadati > Bacteroidota > Cytophagia > Cytophagales > Hymenobacteraceae > Rufibacter > Rufibacter aurantiacus. The sequence goes on along the minus strand of NZ_JAFMSV010000002.1, from coordinate 509,627 downwards.
GCCTTCAACGGCCTCTGCCTCGCCATTTTGCAGGCCCAGGAAGAAGCCGGCACCGTGAAGCTGACCGCCACCTCTGAAGGGCTTGCCCCGGCTACCGTGACCATCCAACTGAAAAAGTAAAAGTCAACCCTCTGTTTTAAGCCTGATTCTGAAGAATTAGCCTTAAAATAGAGGGAAAAATATGTTCTTAAAGATAATTTCCTACATGAAAAAACAAGTATCGCTCTTCCTGCTCTTAGTGCTGTTGGTTTGCTACGGAGCCTCGGCACAGAACAAAATCAAGGTGGCCTGCGTGGGCAACAGCATCACCGAGGGGGCTGGTCTTACCCAGCCTTATCCCATGGTGCTGCAGCAACTCTTAGGCGATGGCTACGAAGTGCGCAACTACGGCATGGGCGGCCGCACGCTCCTGAAAAAAGGTGATTTCCCGTTCTGGAACGAGAGCAAGTACCAGGATGCCCTTGCCTGGAACCCAGACATCGTGATCATCAAACTGGGTACCAACGACTCCAAGCCTCAGAACTGGAAATTCAAGGACGAGTTCATCCCAGACTACGTGCAGTTTGTGAACTCTTTCAAAAAATTGCCCTCAAAACCCAAAGTGTACGTCTGTACCCCGGTGCCGGTGTTCGAAGAGAAATTCAGCATCCGGAAAGAGGTGGTGAATACGGAGGTGCTGCCGGCGGTGAAAAAAGTAGCCAAAAAAACCAAGGTAAAGACCATTGACCTGTATACGCCGTTTCTGGGCAAGGCAGACCTCACCTATGACGGTATCCACCCCAATGATGCCGGCGCGGCTTTGCTGGCCCAGGAGGTCTTCAAAGGCCTGAAAATCAAAGCCCCGAAAGCCGCCAGCCGATAACCCCCGTTTCAGGCCTGATTATGCCAAATCAGGCCTGAGACAGAGTTTTTGCTCAGCATAGTTCTGCTGAGAAAGGCTGCGTTTGCCCATTTTGTAACCTATTCTTTACCGTATTCCGCTTTTCAATGCCGCTCCGTTACATTTTCCTTTTGCTGGTTTTACTTTTCACGGGAGGTTCGTTCACGGCCTCGGGCCAGGCAGATTTCTTCAGTCAGCCCAGGAAAGGCTTTGCCAGTTGGCTGCCGGCGGCCAGTTGGGAACACGCGCTGCTTAGCGGTAACGGAGCCATGGGCGCCATGGTCATGGGCAACCCGCATGATGAGACCATCATCCTGAACCAGGCCCAGCTGTATCTGCCCGCCACTGAGCCTAAACCGCCTATTGACCAGGCCAGTCGGCTGGACGAGATTCGCGCGTTAATTCTGGCTGGGAAAGGGGAGGAGGCCGCCAAAGTTCCGGTGGAGCAGAGCATGAAAGAAGGTTACGGTGGCCACCTGTGGTCTAACCCGTACGTGCCCGCCTTTGACGTGCGCCTGCAGATGGAACCATCCAACGTACAGAAATACGTGCGTACCGTAGACTTTGAGACCGGTGAGGCCAACGTCACCTGGACCGATGCCAACGGCACCTACCAGCGCCGCCTGTTCGTCTCCCGCCCAGATAGCGCCATTGTCATTTCCATCAAAGGAACCGGAAAGATCAACGGCCGCCTGTCCTTCGCCCGCCGGCCTGTGGAATGGACCCAGTGGGAGCAGATCAATAAGACCGTGGAGAGCGTGAACATCGGCGCTGCCGATAACAAATGGCTTACCTACAGAAGCGCCTACAAAAAGCGCTGGCCGGGCAGCCTAGAGGGCTACGAAGGCGTGGGCCGGGTAGAGGTGAAAGGCGGTAGCTCACGCACTGAGGGCAACGAGTTCATTGTCCAGAACGCCGATGAGGTGCTGGTGTTCATCAAGATCAACGCGAACTATGACTACGCGCAATCGCAGGTAGACCAGATCAAAGAGCATTTGTCTGGCTTGCCCGCAGATTACCAAACCTTGGTTTCGCGCCACCGCAACGTGCACGGCGAGCTGTTCAATAGAGTAAAGCTTGATCTAGGCGGCGGGGCCGATGCGAACCTGTACACCGAGGCTTTGAACCTGAAAACCAAAACCGGGCAGGTGGCACCCGCCATCATTGAAAAGCAGTTTGATGCCACCCGCTATCACATCATCTCGGCTACCGGCATCAATCCGCCTAACCTGCAGGGCATTTGGGGCGGTACCTGGTCACCGGCCTGGTCGTCAGATTTCACCCATGACGGCAACGTGGAGGTCGCCATCTCGGCGCTGCTCACCAGCCGGGTTCCGGAGTTGATGCTGGCTTACTTTGACTACCATGACAAGCGCCTGCAATTCTACCGAGACAACGCAAAAAGGATGTTCGGGACGCGAGGCATCCACGTGCCCTCGCACACCAGCAGCCACGGTTGGGATAATCACTTTGACCCCATCTGGTGCCTCAGCCTCTGGACAGGCGGGGCCGGCTGGACCGCCAGCTTTTACAACGATTATTGGCTCCACACCGGCGACCGCAAGTTCCTGAAGGAGCGCGCCTACCCGTTCATGAAGGAATCGGCGCTGTTCTATGAGGATTTTTTGAAAACTGGCCTGAATGGAAAGTACGTGTTCAACCCGTCATACTCACCTGAGAACAACCCGGCTAATTTCAAGTCCCAAGCCAGCATCAACGCCACCATGGACGTGATGATCGCGAAGCAACTGCTTAGGAACTGCATCTCGGCCGCGCAGGAGTTGAAGACTGACAAGGCCCAGGTGAAGATCTGGCAGGAGATGCTCACCAAAATGCCCGCCTATGAACTGGACGAGGCCGGTGCCTTGAAGGAATGGCTCTGGCCTGGACTGCAGAACAACCACCAGCACCGGCACATTTCGCACTTGTACAGCCTCTATGACCAGGTAGATCCAGACTTTAAGAACAACCCTCAGTTGCTGGCAGGAGCGCGCAAAGTGGTGGAGGAGAAAATGAAGTTCCGCTACAAAGAAAACGGCGGGGAGATGGTCTTCGGGATGGCGCAATTGGCTTTTGTGACCGCCAACCTGGAAGATGCGCCTACCACCGCCCAACTGATTGACTGGCTCTCGCGCTTCTATTGGACCAACGGCCTGGGCACCTACCATAATCCGGGTTCTTTGTTTAACATGGATTTGAGTGGCGGTTACCCCTCGGTGATCATGCGGGCGCTGGTGTACTCAGAGCCGGGTTTGGTGAAGGTGTTACCGGCGGTGCCGGAGACCTGGCAAACCGGCAGCATCTCCGGTTTGCTCCTGCGCGGCGGGGTGGAAGTAAAAAGCCTTGCCTGGAGTCAGCAGGAGGTAACCCTGGTGTTGCAGGCTCCTAAAAAGCAAAGTGTCGCGCTGCAAGCCCCTAAAAACATGCTATTGGTTTCCGGCGCGAAAGCCGCCAACGGACAAAGAACCAATAAAGTGGATCTACCCGCTAACAAAGAAATTAAGCTTGTTTTCCGGGCGAAGTAGGTTCACCTTCCGGTGATTTTGTGAAAAGCCATTGTTTCTAAAACAGCAAGGGCCGCAGTTTTCCATACTGCGGCCCTTGCTGTTTTAGACCTGTTTTCAGGAAAGTAGCCTTATAATGTGCGGACATCAGCATACTTATTTCGAAAACCCATGCAGATACTGGCGCTAGGATGTTCCTCTTTAAAGCAGTTGGAAAAGTCTCGCCAGCGAACTTGAATGCTTCAGCGGCAAGGGAGCTGTTAAGAAAGTGGTTTGCCACGACAAAAGTAAATGCGATTCGGGGCTGTTTTCATCAAAACACCCCCGAATCGCATTTATAGTATTGGGCTAACCTGGAGGTTGAATATCTATTTGATGAACGCCTGATAGCGGCGGAGGGCTTCAATGTAGTAATAATCGCCGTAGGTGAGGGGCGTGTCTACTTCTGTGCCGGCTGGGTGGTGTCCCACGCCATGCTTCAGGATAAAGCCTCCGTTTGTGCCTGGTGCCGCGCGGTAGGTGTCTGTTGATAAAGTTTGGAGGATGGTCTCAGCGGCGCTGAAGTACTTGCGGGCCGCCGCATTCGGGGCATAGCGGCAGAGTTCCAGCAGGGCGGCCGCGTTGATGGCCCCGGCAGAAGCATCCCGCAAGGCATTCGGAATATTGGGAGCATTAAAGTCCCAATATGGGATCTTGTCTTCGGGTAGGTTGGGATGGTTCAGCATGAAATCAGCCATATGGATGGCTTGGGTCAGGTACTTCGGGTCTTTGGTCTCGCGGTACATGACTGTATAACCATACAGGCCCCAGGCCTGTCCGCGCGCCCAGGCAGATTCATCAGCGTAGCCTTGGGCAGTTCTCTTTTGTTGCACCGCTCCCGTGGCTGGGTCATAATTGATGACGTGGTAGGAGCTGTAATCTAGCCGGAAATGGTTTTTAAGCGTGGTGTTGGCGTGCGTAACGGCAAGTTTGTAGAAAGAAGAATCCCCGGTGGCCCGGGTGGCCCAGAACAGCAGTTCCAGGTTCATCATGTTGTCAATGATCACCAGAAACTCATTCTTGTCAGAGTCCCATGATTTAATGGCTCCAACTTTAGGGTTGAACCTTGAAGAAAGCGATTTGGCACTGTTCACCAGGATGTCTTTGTACTCGGCTTTTGGCGTTATCTCGTTTGCCTTGCCAAAACTGCAATACATCATAAACCCCAGGTCATGGGTGGAAGTGTTGAATTGTTCTTTCTTCAGGGCCTCTAACATGCGGTTCGCTTCTGAATTCAGTTGCTTGTCGTTGGTGGCCTGGAAAAGGTAAAGCAAGGTGCCCGGATAGAAGCCGCTGCACCACCAGTCAGAGCCGCTGGTTTCCAAACTGTCTTTTTTGGCGTGATAGGTCTTCGGGAATCTGTTAGCCGGAAGCTTTGCTGCCAGAATTTTGTATTGAGCCGCGGCATCCTGGTAGATTCCGGAGATGGTCTTGGTGGGGATGTTCGTTTTCTGGGGAACCTCTATTACAGCTGTTTTGCTGGAACTGCAGTTAAACTGCAGAAATAGCCCGCTTATCAAAAGCGCCTTCATTAAGATCCGGGTCATTCGCATGGTTGGTCAGGGAGGAAGTGTTCTACCTGCAAGGATAAGGTTTTAGTTGTGAACCGCAATGGAGGGGTAGGTTGTTTTGGAGACCTGTATGGACCTTTAAGTACTTGGGAGTATGATTTCCAAAACCTCAGCCTGTTTGTCTATGTTTTGCCAACAGTTCAAGCGCTTATAAGATATATCAGCAGCCCTTGGGCTTGCTGCTCCCTGCCAAAAGAAACAACTTACTTACCTTCTTTTTAGCAATGATGTAATAGTTGTAACAGTAGAATATAATGGCTGCCCATTTTGGGAGGATCTATTATTGAAAAGCCTCTACCCTGTACTATGTCTGAGCGAAAGTTTAGAGGGTGCCTGCTCAAGCTCTTGGCAGAAAGGAAGTGTTTTGTAAAATCGTTAAGTAAAAAGCATTATAGGTGATTTTTTAAGTGATTTTACTTTTAAGTATTGCAATAAATATAGCAATGTAGTTGCTTTGATAAGGATAGAATAATTGGGTGTGCTTAAAAATGTTATAAACTAAAAATAGGGGGGAGGGATGATTTGTAAACAGAAGAGTAGGTTATTCTTTTTAAGAAAAAGTTGGTTCTGGTGCCATTTTGCTTGTTTGGCGTTAAAAATGGACCTGGTTTTTCTAAAATTTTCAATGGATTTAACATTTGATGCCCTACCCTGAAACATTGATGGGCGTTTTTGAAGAAAGAAATGCCTAGATTTATCATATTGAAAAAAGGAGAGTTGCCTTAGAAATATCTTGTTAAGTAGTATTTCAAGTTCCTCTCTGAAAGGGGAGACTACTTTGCAAGGTGAAGTTCATGCGAGGTATAAGAGTGAAGCCGCAGCAAGTAAGCCAAGCACGCTCGTTAGGATCTTCTCCTGGCTATTTCTTCGCTGGCGTTTCAACTACTTACCAGCCTGATTACAATGAGGTGTAAATATTGAGTCAGTAAAGGGTAAATAGGATAAAAGAATACCAGTTTAGAGGTCTTCCTGACACTTATATATAATCAATTACTTATCAGAAAAACACCTTTTTACTTAACTCAGGCAACATAGATACCTGTCTTGGTCTGTTTTTCTGCTTTGTATAAATTTGAAATAATCTGAACTGCATTATGAATTCTCTAAAAACAGATATTTTAAAGAAGAGTAAATTTTGTTTATGGAAATGGAATTTGTTTTCTATATTTATGCCAACGTTGGCGTACATGGTTAGGTTAGACTGCCGCAATCAATCAAAGAATTGATAAGAAAGTATTATACGACGGCTTTAAATCTTCTTAGATTTGTAAGGTTACTGAAAGTGTTTGGAGGGTGCTGAAGGATGGAGAGGAACGTGACTGGTCTAAAAAGTGACTTTTGGTCCAAACAGGAACAAAACATATGGAGGTTCTCCCCTAAAACCTCTGGTAGAGCATTAAAAGGCTTATTCTACTTGATTTTACTTGACACCAATTTCTTAAAGTTAATCTCCTGACTAGAGTGCATCTAGTGAGTTTTTATTATTCACCACTATACTATGTTTACTACCTAATTCAAATTACCCTATGATTCAAAACTTATACTCAGACAAAAATTACCAAAAAAGTAATTACGTCTTGAAATCTAAGAAAGTCTGGATGATGATAGCCATGGTATTGGCTATTCTGACCCAGGCTTTTGATGGTTTGGCCCAGACAGCCAGACGGACCATTACTGGTAGAGTAACCGCGGCTGCTGATAACTCAGGTATGCCAGGCGTGAGCGTAGTAGTAAAGGGTACCACCACTGGAGCCTCTACAGATGCGAACGGAAACTTCTCTTTGGAGGCAGGCAATGCCGATGTGTTGGTAGTGACCTTCATTGGCTATGTGTCTCAGGAAGTGCCGGTAGGGAACAACACTAATATTAATGTGAGTTTGAGAGAAGATGCTCAGACTTTGAACGAGGTAGTAGTAACCGGTTATGGTGAACTGAGAGCCAGTGATGTGCCTGCGGCGCAGACTAGTATCGGTGCAAAAGCCATTGAAAGAACTGTAAACACTACGGTAGAGCAAGCTATCCAGGGACGTGCACCAGGGGTGTATGTAACTCAGAATACAGGTGCTCCGGGTGGTGGTATCTCTGTGAACATCAGAGGTATCAACTCTATCAACGGATCTAACGAGCCATTATATGTAATTGATGGTGTTCAGGTTCAGGGTGCTACTTCTACTTCAGGTGTTAACCCATTGGCCTCTTTGAACCCATCTGATATTGAAAGCATGGACATTTTGCAAGGTCCTTCTGCTACCGCTATCTATGGTTCACGTGGTACCAACGGGGTAGTTTTGATCACAACAAAAAGAGGTAAAGCTGGTGACTTGAAAATCAATTACTCTTTCTTGAACAGTGTGCAAACTTCACCTAAGCCACTGGATGTAATGAATCTGCGCGAATACGCCCAGATGGATAATGAGTACAAAGCGTTGGCAGGTGGTGCGGTACGCGAAGACTTCCTTGATCCTTCTATCCTGGGTGAAGGAACCAACTGGCAGCGTGAGTTATTCAACAACGCGCCAATGAACAAGCACCAGTTGAGCCTGAGCGGCGGTAGTGAGAACACCAGATTCTATTTGTCAGGTGAGTACCTGGATCAGGAAGGTGTGGCCGTAGGATCAGGATTTGATCGTGCTTCAGTTAGGTTGAACCTAGATAGCAAAGCCCGTAAATGGCTTAACTTAGGTGCTAACTTGAACTTTGCCCAAACAAACGAGCAGATTTCTACAACTCAGTGGGATATCATCAATAATGCCATTCAGTTATCTCCAGCCATTCCGGTAAGAAACCTTGATGGAACCTACGGTGGTGGTGAGCCTAGACTTAACCCAGATGGTAGTGTTTCTGAGGCTGAGCGTTTTACCCCAGCTAACCCTATCGGTTTAGCGAACATTATCACCAACGATATGGTGAGACGCCGGATCTTGGGTGGTCTGAATGCAACTGTAAACCTGGCTGAAGGATTAGAATTCCGTACCTCGTTCAATGCTGATTACGGAACCGGGTTCGGTACCACTTTCTTGCCAACTTACACCTTTGGTTATCAGAGAAACGTAATTGCCCGTCTGGATATCCGGAACGAGACTAATACTTATTGGAACTGGAACCAGATGTTGCAATACGCCAAACAGTTTGGTAAGCACAGCTTAACCTTGATGGCCACTCACGAATCACAGGCCTCTACCTGGCAGAACACTACCCTTGGCAGAAGCGGTTTCAATACAAACGAAATCATTGATATCAATGCCGGTGAGCAAAATGCCAACCAAAGAACCGGTGGTGGACAAGGTGACTGGGCTATGGAGTCTTACCTGGGTCGTGTGAACTATAACTTTGGAGACCGTTACATTCTGCAAGGTGCATTCCGTGCCGATGGTTCAGCAAACTTTGGTCCTGACAACAGATGGGGTTATTTCCCTTCCATATCCGCCGCCTGGCGCGTGTCTGAAGAGCCATTCTTTGCTATTCCGGTAGTAAGTGATTTGAGATTGCGTTTTGAAACTGGTTTAACCGGTAATCAGGGAGCTGGCGGTAACATCTATGCAAGACTTCAGCAGTACCCAACAGAGTGGGGATCTGGGTTCTTGGCAGCCAACTATCCTAACCCAAATTTCAAGTGGGAAGAGACCTTAACCAATAACGCTGGTATCAACCTGGGCTTATTTGAGAACCGTGTTCAGATTGAGGCCGACTACTACATCAAGAAAACAGACAACGTAATCGTTAGAAGCTCCCTGCCTTGGTACATGGGATCTACTGGTAGCGGTTCCGTTCAGGCTCCTTTGGTGAACTTTGGCGCCCTTCAAAATAAAGGCTGGAGTGCATCATTGAACACTGTTAACATTGATAAAGGTGGTTTCAAATGGGAAACAAACCTTAACATCTCCCACTTCCAGGCTGAGGTTACTAAACTCTATACCGAAACCAGTGTAGTGGCCCGCAATGCCCCAGACTGGTATATCCAACCACTTTGGTCACAAAGAACGGTAGTAGGTGAATCTCCTTGGTTCTTCTATGGTTACATTGAAGAAGGTATTTTCCAGACGGTAGAAGAGGTGCAAAACAGTGCCCGCCCTGCTGATAGCCAAGGAAAGCCTTTCCCAGTTGGAGAGAATAGTGTTTGGGTTGGTGATGTGAAATTCCGTGACCTGAATGGCGATGGAGTAATCACTGAGCAGGACATGACCAAAATTGGTAGCCCATGGCCTAAATACTTTGGTGGTTTCACCAATGATTTCACTTACAAAGGCTTTAACCTGAGCGTGCTTTTAACCGGAACATTTGGTAACGATGTGTACAACTACGTTCGTTTCCGTAATGCAAACCCTAACAACATCAACGTAGGACAGAACATGTTCAGAGAAGCTCGGGACTATGCCAGAGTGAATTCAGAAGGTGTGTTGGAAAACCCTGGTACAATTGTGCCTCGTCTTTCTGGCGGTGATGTGAACAAGAACTTTGCCCGTCACACAACTAAATATGTAGAAGATGGCTCTTTTGTGAGAATCAAGAACATCTCTTTGAACTACAGTTTACCTAATTCACTTGTTGCCAGACAAAAATTTGTGAAGGCAGCCAGAGTAGGTGTTAGCGCTCAAAACCTGTATACTTTCACTAAATACACCGGTTACGATCCTGAGGTTGGTACATATGTTGGACCAAATGTTGGAAATGATAGTGCACCGATTGGGGTTGATACCGGCCGTTATCCAATTACCCCTATCTATTCTTTCAACATTGGAATTGATTTCTAATTTTAACTGCAATACATAATATGATTAATAGATATATTTTAGCCGGGGCCTTTGCCGCTCTGGCTATGTTCACCGGCTGTAAAGAAGACTTTTTAGAGAGGCCACCACTGGATACGCTTACTGACGGCGCTTTCTTTAAGACCGATGCCCAGGTTCTGGCAGCTACTGCTCCTCTATACAACGTGGCTTGGAAAGATTACCATGATCAGGCTTCTTATTACATAGGTGATATCCGGGGTGGTACCTTGTTCTACCCATGGGAAGGCCCGGCAGAGCGCAGAGACAATGTGTTCTTCAGAGCTACCGGCGTTTCTAAATCCACCTTGTGGGCTTACCAGGCTTGCTACAATGTTATTGCGCAGTCAAACATGGCTATCTATAACATTAACAAGCTAGCTGGCCCAGATGTAACTGCAGCCGCTAAAAACCAGGCAATTGGAGAGGCGCGTTTCATGCGTGCAACTGCTTACAGCATTCTGGTAACTACCTTTGGTGAAGTTCCAATCATTACAGACAACGTTGCGGACTTAAATAACGCGGAGAAAGTGCGCAATACCATTCCTAGTGTATGGGAGTTCATTACCCGTGATTATTTGTTTGCAGCAGAGAATTTGCCTCTTACCTCTACCCAACCCGGAAGAGTAACCAGATGGTCGGCTGAAGGTATGTTAGCCCGTACCTATCTTACCCGTGCCGGTGTTGGTGCTTCAGGTGGTCAGAGAAATCAGGAATTCTTAGACAAGGCTAAAGAATATGCTCAACGGGTAATTACCCAAAGCGGCAAAACTTTGATCAGACCTTACGAGAACCTTTTCAAATACCCATACGACAACAACGCGGAGTCTTTATTTGAAAACCAGTGGGTATTTGGTGAAAACTATGCGGCCGCTAACACCATGGCTTCTCAAATTTACCCAATGGGTGAAATAGCCGTGAACAACGATGGTTGGGGTGGTAACTACAGCGCTACCTGGTGGATGATGAGCTTGTACGAAGGCCTGATCACCAACCAGGAAGATAATGACCCGGCTAACGATGGACTAGCCAAAGGCTTTACCATGGACCAGCGGTTAAAAGCCACCTTTATGCTGCCAGGTTTCAATTATCCTGAAATTACTGTGAAAGATCCTTCCGGTAAACCAAAAGAGAAGTTGACTTGGGCTGCACCAGGCGCAGGAGCCACCAACAACTACGCTGTTATCAAAAAGTATGTGGTTGGAAATGAGTATGACTTGGGTGGACAAGCCGCTCAGCAAAGATATCCGCACAACACCTATATGTTGCGTCTGGCAGAGATGTACCTGACTTATGTGGATGCCGCAGTTGGAAATGCCGAGTCAACATCTGATCCGGTGGCTATCCAATACCTCAACGAAATCCGTACCCGGGCCGGTTTACAACCTATTGCCGGGCCAATCCAGATGAACCGTAACTACCCATTGTCTGGAGAAGACCAGGTGTTTGAAGAGTGGGTGAAGGAGTTTGCCATGGAAAATCTAACCTGGTATGAGTTAGTAAGAATCCATTACTATAATCCACAGAAAGCATTCAATATCATCAACAACCAGGACCGTGCCTTGTTCCTGGCGGCGCCGGATCGTTTTCCTAACCCAACCGGTTGGACATTTACCAAAACCTCTTGGGTTACTGAACGGACTCCTAATGTCAGCGATGCTAATTTCTACATGCCGCTGCCATCTGTGGAGCTTAGCCAGTCGCCAAGCTTAGGCCAACCAGCCGTTGATTATGAATTTAAGGACTAGAAATTAAGATTCAGATAAGAGAATATTTGTATGAAAAGTCAATTGAAATATTTCCTGTTCCTTTTTGTTGCCTTGGTGATGACAGGGACTTTCACCAGCTGTTCGGAAGATGATGATCTTCCGAACGGCGGTAAACCCATGATTAGCTATGTGCGGGTTACCCGCCCAGCAGCATCTGATTCCCTTGTTGTGAAGGCCGGACAGGGACAAATGATCGCCATTATTGGTGAGAACCTGCAAGATGTCCGTGAATTATGGATAAATGACCGGGAGGCAGCGCTGCAGTCTACCTTTATCACCAGCACTTCTATCATCACCCGTGTGCCATCAGACATCCCAACTGAAATCACAAACAAGATGCGTCTGATATTCGCAAACGGTGAGGTTTTGGAACATGATTTTACGGTAGATATCAGCGAGCCATTACCTACTTACATGGAAAGTGAGTTCGTAAACGCTGGTGAAGTTGCAACTATCAGAGGAAGCTTCTTCTATGAGCCGGTACACGTTTTCTTTACCGGTGCCAATGGGGCTCAAGTAGAAGGAGAGGTTGTTGACGTATTGCCTAACGAAATCCAGGTAAGAGTACCAGCAGATGCCCAGCCAGGACCTCTTACTATCAAGAGCAATTTTGGCGAGACAGAGACTTCTTTCTGGTTCCGTGATAACCGCAACATCATTGCCGATTATGAAGACACTGATTTCGGCGGCTGGTGGCATGGTCCAACTTACATCACCAGTGGTGGATCAGGTATTGACCCAATCAGTGGGAAATTCCTGCGCATTGACAAAGAGAATACAGGCGGTTGGTTTGAGGCATGGGTTGGTGAAGGAACGGTAAAAGAAAAAACCAAAAACATTCCGGCTGATGCTTTTGCAAACCCAGGTAACTACGTGCTTAAGTTTGAGATGAATACAGTTTCTCCGTTGGCTTATAACGGTATTCGGATCATGTTCAGCAGTAATGGTGGTCCTGGAAACAGAGATTTAGCTACTTATACCTGGGCAGCAAACATTGATACTAAGAACAAGTGGCAAACTGTAACTATTCCTTTCAAGGATATCCATGAGGCTAATAACAAAAACGGTAACACGTTCACCTATAATGCCAGTGGTTACGCAGTTTCCTTCCATTTCGTAGGCCCAGGCACTAAAGCCCAGTTTGCGATGGACAATGTACGAGTAGTACCAAATGTTATCCCATAACGAAACCCTCTGATAATTGACGTATGAAGAACTTTTATAATATCAAGGTATTACTACTGGTATGCTTGTTCGCGACATTCGGATTCCTGCAGTCATGTAATGATGATGAGGAAGATGTAAACTCAGGACAAGTAGAATTGTTGAGCTTTGGCCCTACGGGAGCCAAGCATGGCGAGAAACTCAAATTCATTGGTCATAACCTGAACAAGGTTGAATCTATTGAGTTTGTAGGTGCTTCTGTTGCCAAAACTCAGTTTACCTCGCAATCTTCTGACCTGATTGAGTTGGTTATCCCAAACACAGCTGAAGAAGGTAGGGTAACCCTGAAGGTATCAGGTGGCGAGGATGTTGTTTCTAAAACCGTGCTCAGCTTTGAAGTGCCGGTGACTATTGCATCAGTAACGGCAAAAGCTAAGCCAGGAACCAACATTACCGTGACAGGTAACTACCTCAACTGGGTAGACAGCGTTCAGTTTGGCACCCTGCAGGATAGCATCGTGACCACATTTGTAAGCAAGTCTATGACTGAACTAGTGCTTAGAGTTCCAATGAGCGCCAAAACAGGATCTTTGACTTTCTTTACCGGTGGTACTGAGCCAATGGCGATTGAGACTGAACAGTCGTTAGACGTAACTTTGCCTACAGCTACTGCTTTTTCGCCTGCTTCTCTAAAACACGGCGAAAACCTGACCATCACTGGTACAGACCTTGATTTAGTAAAAGAAATTGTGTTTACCGGGGTTGGAACTGCCAAAGCCACCAGCTTCGTTAGCCAATCTGCTACCCAGATTGTGGTGACTGTTCCAGACAACGCCTCTGCTGGTACGCTTAAATTAGTGGCAAAGTCAGGTGTGGAAATGCCTACCACCCAAAGCATCACCATTACCTTGCCGGCAATCACCAGTATGTCTCCTAACCCTGTGGATCCAGGAGCTAACCTGACCATTACCGGAACTAACCTTGATCTTGTAAAAAGCGTGAATTTCACAGGTGGTGCTTCTGTATCTAACTTCGTAAGTAAATCACCTACCCAAATTGTGTTGAAAATGCCAACCCAGGATATCTTGAATGGTGTGGTTACTTTCATCACAACCCGTAATTATTCAGTAGCCACCGGGCAGACCCTTAGAATCAACATTGACCGTCCGCCGTACTTCATCTATAATGATGCATTGAACTCTGAGTGGCAGTTATGGGGTGGTTGGGGTAAATCCTCCGAGGATGTAGCCAATGCAGAGCAGGTGTCTAGAGGTGCTAAAGCAATCAAAGTAAGCTTCAATGATGCCTACGGAGCGTTCCAATTGCATCCAAACAATGCTAATGTGTTTGATGGGTATACTACCATTGTGCTTTATGTACGTGGCACGGTAAATAGCCGCGGGGCAATCCAGATCAAGAATATGTCTGATGTTACCGGAACCGATGCTCCATTCGATATTGTAGCAGGTCAATACAGACGGATTGAAGTTCCGATCAGTGCTTTGGGTAATATCACTGGTGGAATCAAAGAATTCTACATCAAGAACTACGGTACCAACCCTAACACCTTCTACATTGATGATATTGAGTTGCGGTAATTGAGCGCTTAACAGCTATAAACAAAAAGGGAGAGCAATTCTGCTCTCCCTTTTTGTTTATAGTTGAGTTTCACAATTGAATTCCCATGGCCAAGGCAATCTACAGGAATTCATTAGGCATCATTTTCTCTTGGTTTCCAGGAATTAGATACGCTTGTGCTTAATTAAAAAAAGCCGCTGCCTGTTTCGGAGCTGTTTTCTTAAAAACAAACCCAAAACAGGCAGCGGCAAGATCATCGGCTATCCAAAGCCGAAACAGATTAATCAGGCTGGTTCTACCAGGGTGCCCTTGAGCCAGGCGAAAGCCTCAGAGTAGTCTGTAAAAGTGCGCAAATCGATAGGGAAACGCAGTTCCTGCCGGGCTTCTTCCACTTTGTTCTCGCGGGTGGAGTTGGGCGTAAGGATGCGGGCCATCTTCTCCAGCCTGGTCTGCATGAGGTTTTGCCCAAATTCTTTGATGACTTCTTTGTACTCAGCGCCGGGTATATCCAGAGAGGCGCGGCTGGAGTCAATTAACAGTTTCTTAATATCATAGCTCTTGATGTGGTCTACCAATATTTGGAGGGCCTGCCGTATCTCTGGAACCAGAAAGTCCTGGATATCGGGCCACTTAATGAACAGGATATCGGTGGCGGGGTCATAGTCTAGGGTGATTAAGCCACTCTGGTAAATGATCATGGACTAGCTAAGGCGTTAGGTGCGTTTGCGATGGTTGGCTGTTTTGGGCTTGTTTTCAGGAAAATAGGTCCTAAATGGTAAAGAGAATTAGAGGCTCATGCGCGTAATTTCCTTGGGATAGCACACGTAGTATTTCTCTACTTTCTTGCTCAAAGCCTGGATATTGGGTAAGTCTGAGGCTTTGGCCACGTCCACCACCAGGCTTGCTTTTGTGAGCACGTTGATGTTCTCGCCGCCAGACTCATAGGCGTTGTTGCTGATCTTGCCTTCCACCACCATGTAGTGTGCCTCCTCGGGGGAAATGTTAAAGTGCTCCTGCGCCAATTCGCGTACGCCTACCAGGAACTCTATGTCAAACGGGGTAGGGGAGAGCATGATCTTGAAGAGCTTACGCTCCAGCATGGAGGTTGACAGGTAACTCAGGATACTGTCGGGGTGTTCTGCCCAGGCTTTGATGGCGCTCCAGACATCGTAGTCATCCAGCGACACAAAGCGTTTCATAATGCTGGGGTCCCGCTCAAAATCCAAAATGGAGAGGCTCTCGCGCAGGAAGAACTGCAGGTTGGGGCTAGCGGGTACGTGATCGCCGCGCCGGGTAAGTTCACGGGCACGCTGCATGATCTTCATTACCATCTGCTCGGCGCTGGTCACGGTCTTATGCATGTACACTTGCCAGTACATGAGGCGGCGGCTCACCAGGAAACTCTCAATGGAGTAAATGCCCTTTTCCTCCACCACCAATTGGTCTTCGTGCACGTTCAGCATCTTCAGCAGGCGGTCGGCGCCAATCTTGCCCTCCGAGACGCCGGTATAGAAGCTGTCGCGGTTCAGGTAATCCAGGCGGTCCACGTCCAGTTGACTGGAAACCAATTGGTGGAAGAAGTGCCGGTGGTAATTATCGGTGAAGATGTCAATGGCTAGTTGCAGGCGGCCGCCGAACTCCTTGTTCAGGAGCTCCATAAGATGCAACGAGATGCGCTCATGGGGCACCTGGTCAAAAATGGCAGTCTCCAGCGCGTGCGAGAAAGGGCCGTGGCCCACATCGTGCAGCAGAATAGCCGCCATGGAGGCTTCGCACTCTTTGTCGGTAATGATGTTATCTTTGCCGGCCAGGCTCTGCAGGGCTATGTTCATGAGGTGCATGGCGCCTAGGGCATGGTGGAAACGGGTATGCAAAGCCCCGGGGTACACAAACTCAGTCAACCCCAGCTGCTTTATCCGGCGTAGGCGCTGGAAATAGGGGTGTTGGATGATGTCAAACAGCAGGTCAGACGGAACTGTGATAAAGCCGTAAACCGGATCGTTAAAGATTTTTTTCTTATTCAAGATAACTTAGTTCTTGTAGTGTCCGTTGTCGGTAAATGTAGCATTATGTAAATTCTACGGAAAGTGGCCTGGAAAGGCGAATTTTTCCGGAAGAGCCGCTGGATGCGCAAGCCTAAACACAAGCTATGAAAACCAATAACTAGCCATGCAAAGATATACTATTTTGTGGGCGGACGACGAGATTGACCTTCTCAAGCCCCATATTCTCTTCTTACAGGAGAGAGGTTACGACATTACCCCCGTGAATAGCGGAGCTGATGCCGTAGAGAAGGTGCAGGAACAAACCTATGACCTTGTTTTCCTGGATGAGAACATGCCCGGCCTGAGTGGTCTGGAGGCCCTGGGTGAGATCAAAGCCGCGCGGCCCACGCTGCCGGTGGTCATGATCACCAAGAGCGAGGAAGAGCACATCATGGAAGAGGCCATCGGGTCTAAAATCGCCGATTACCTCATCAAGCCTATCAACCCCAACCAGATCCTGCTTTCCGCGAAGAAGATCCTGGACAACCGCCGCCTGGTGGAGGAAAGAACCAACAGTTCCTACCAGCGCGATTTCCGGACCTTGGGCATGGCCTTTGGCGAGCGCCTGAGTTACCAGGAGTGGGCCGATGTTTACAAGAAACTGGTGTACTGGGAACTGGAGATCGCCGATACTGCGGGCAAAAGTATGGCCGAGGTCATCAACATGCAGAAAGACGAGGCCAACACCAACTTCGCCAAGTTCATCATGGATAACTATGAGGAGTGGGTGAACGATGAGACCGATGAGATTCCGCTCATGAGCCACCGCATCTTCAAGGAACGCGTGTTCCCCATGATGAAGGAGAGCGACACCCCAGTGTACTTTGTCTTGATAGATAACCTGCGCTATGACCAGTGGAAGGTGCTTGAGCCCATCATCACTGATTATTTCAACGTAGAGCATGAGGAGATGTATTACTCTATTCTGCCTACCACCACAGCCTACGCCCGTAACGCTATCTTCTCCGGCATGCTGCCCGCCGACATTGCCAAGCGGTACCCCAACCTGTGGGTTTCTGACGATGAGGAGGAGGGTAAGAACCTGCACGAAGAGGATTTCCTGCAGATCCAGTTCCAGCAGAACAAGGTTAACGACAAGTTCAGCTACCACAAAATCACGAACAACACGGCCGGCAAAGAACTTCTGTCAAAGTTCAGTAACTTGGACAACAACAAGCTCAACGTGATTGTCTACAACTTCGTGGACATGCTCTCGCACGCCCGTACCGATATGCAGATGATCAGGGAACTGGCCGCTGACGAGGCCGCTTACCGTTCCCTCACGCGTTCCTGGTTCCTGCACTCGCCGCTGTTTGACACGCTCAAAGCCATCGCCGATAAGAAGGGCCGCCTCATCATCACTACTGACCACGGTACCGTGCGCGTGAAAAAGCCGTTCAAGATTGTGGGCGACCGCAACACCAACACCAACCTGCGCTACAAGCACGGCAAGAACCTGGGCTTCACCGAGAAGGATGTGCTGGTGTGCCGCAAGCCGGAGCGTTTCCACCTGCCCAAAAGCAACGTGTCCACGGCCTACGTCTTCGCTATGAACGATGACTTCTTCGCCTACCCCAACAACTACAACTACTACGTGAACCACTACAAAGACACTTTCCAGCACGGCGGGGTGTCTTTAGAGGAGACCATCATTCCATTTATAACGCTTTCTCCTAAAAATGCCTGAGCCAGCAGCGCGCCAGAAAACTATTAATATTCTCACAAAAGCGGATTTACCCCGGGCCGCCGCTGAATTATTGTCATTTATCGGACAAAAAAAGATAATTTTGTTTGAGGGTGACATGGCGGCCGGTAAAACCACCTTTATCAAGGCGATATGCGCCCAGAAAGGAGTCCGGGAGCCGGTCAGCAGCCCCACGTTTTCCCTCGTGAATGAGTACGAGGCAGCCGATGGGGAACTCATTTACCATTTTGATTTTTATAGGATCGAAAACGAGGCCGAGGCATTGGACATCGGGGCGCTGGAGTACTTCAGCTCCGGGCATCTATGCCTGATTGAGTGGCCGTCTAAGGTAACTGACCTGTTGCCCCAGGAGGGGATTGAGGTAACTATTGCAACCGGAGAAGCCGAAGAGGCGCGTATTATTAGTTTGAGCGTATATGATGGAGGAATTGACGGAGAAGACCGGGTTTGAGGCCCTGACTAAGGCAACTGCCCGCGGCCTGATGCCCAAAGAGTCCATGCTGGCGATAGAAACCCGCAAAAGGAATCTGTTTATTGGCATCCCCAAAGAGTCTTCTTTACAGGAAAACCGCATCGGGCTTACCCCGGAGGCGGTAAAGCAGTTGACGGACCATGGCCACGAGGTCTGGATTGAATCCGGGGCCGGCGCTCCCTCCAAATACTCAGACCACGAGTTTTCAGAGGCCGGCGGGGTTATTGTTTACTCTACAAAAGAAGTCTACGAGGCAGATATCCTGCTCAAGATTGCCCCGCCTACCCTGGCAGAGATGGATTACTTCAAGCCGGGTCAAACGTTGATCTCGGCGCTGCAGATAGGTTCCCTTACCTCAGAATACATCAATGCCCTGGCCCGTAAAAAAATAAACGCTATCTCTTTTGAGCTGCTCAAGGATAAATCAGACACCAAACCCGTAGTGCGGGCCATGAGCGAGATTGCCGGCAGCACGGTCATGCTGATCGCCGCCGAATACCTGAGCAGCAGCAACGAAGGAAAAGGCGTGATCTTGGGCGGAATCACGGGTGTGCCGCCTTCCAAGGTAGTTATCATAGGGGCCGGTACCGTGGCCGAGTACGCTACCCGTGCCGCCCTGGGTCTGGGCGCTGAGGTAAAGGTGTTTGACGATCATCTGTATAAACTGCGCCGCCTGAAGCAGAACGTGGGCACCCAACTGTTCACCTCTACTCTGGATCATACTATTCTGCACAAAGAAATCCAGGATGCCGATGTAGTTATTGGAGCCGCCATTGCTGAGGATGGTCAGGTGCCCTGCATGATCTCTGAGGATGTGGTAGCCAAGATGAACCCGGGATCCGTAATCATTGACGTGAGCATTGACGAAGGCGGCTGCTTTGAAACCTCTGAGATGACCACCCATAAGCGGCCGGTGTACCGGAAGTATGACGTGATCCATTACTGCGTTCCCAATATTCCGTCGCGCGTACCCCGTACCGCCACCAAAGCCCTGAGTAACATCTTCACGCCCATGTTCCTAGAGATTTCCAAATACGGCGGCGTAAACGAAGCCCTCTTCACCCACGAGCATTACCGCAGCGGCGTCTACATCTACAAAGGCAGCCTCACCAACGCTTCCATCGCGAAGAAATTCAACATGCGCTACAAGGAACTAAGCCTGATGATTGCCGTGCGCAATTAGTCTATCTTTCTTTGAATTAGCCTCTGGTATTTAAAACTGAAAAGCTGTTTTAGGCTTCCTTTCTTGAAAAGGTGCTTAAAACAGCTTTTGGCTTTTTTTGGGCAGGTCTTAGTTTATTGATACGGGTTGTTTCGGGTTTATTGAATGAAGGGGCAATCCCTTGTGGTTGCCCTTTTGTTTGCCAATACAATTTAGGTTATTGGAAATACCCCAACAACGAAACACGCATTCCGTCCCCCTTTGAAGGGGGTAGGGGGATGACAAAGACGCTTAAAGAACCTACCTACTCTTGCCACCGAGAAAGGGCAACCACAAGGGATTGTCCCTACATTGATCAGATACCGTCTGCATCAGATATTGTGGCGACAAGGCGTGCCTTGTCTCTACAATATCTTTGCAATGTCGCAGTTCAGCAAGATTTAAGCTATAGACGTTCTAGGGTTGTTTTTGGAAAATTAGCAGCAAAACAGAATCAGGAGTTTCCCGGTAAGGAGAGAGTCAAAAGTGCTTTCCAGGCTTCTGTTACCCGGCCTTCTTCCAGGAACTGTTGTGCTAAAAGATGGATTTGCCGTTCTGCCTCTGGCGGGTTGTTCTGGTGCTTGTGAAGCAGGTAAGCGTATAGGGGATCTTTGGTGAAAGCTTGTACTTCTTCTTGTGTGGGGAGGGAGGAGGTGTTGCCAAGTCGGGCGAGGTTGTTGCCGGTGAGCACGGGGCTTTGCCGAATGTGGGCGGGCAATTGGTCTATGCCTATGTCTTGGTTCTGCAACGGTTTGGGCAGCTCAAACAGGCAATCTCCCTGCGCCCGGAGATACCAATTGCCGCCCAGGCGAGCCACGGCATCCAGTTTGAATGGATCAATGGTTTTGCCATCGGTGCTGAACACTTCCTCTTGTACGTGCAGGAGAACGGCTTCGCAGATGACCAGGTTGGCAGCCCCGCCTTTATCTCCAATCGGTTTTACCTCCAGTACTTTGCATTCAAAGGCGGCCGGCGCTTCGGCTACGCGGGGCGGTTTTACCATAGTGGAGGCCACGGGAGTCAGGCCAGACTTCACGAACTCGTCCACGCCCTTGTCATACTCTGAGCTGGCCAAAGACATCTGCTCTACAATGGCGTAATTCCCGATGTTGATGACCACTTCGCCCGTTTCCAGCACATTGTCCAGCGTATGTTTGCCGGTGTTGTCCCGTACCCGGCGGGCGGGCGAGAAAATAAGAACCGGCGGATTAGACCCAAAGCAGTTGAAAAAGCTGAACGGACTCAGGTTCACGTTCCCTTCTTTGTCTACCGTGCTGGCAAAAGCAATAGGCCGTGGCGCAATAGCCCCCAGCATGAGACTATGGAATTCACCGGTAGATATTTCTTTGGGGTCAAAAGTTCTCAAGGCAGATTTGGAGATTTGAAGATGAGGAGATTTGAAGATGTGGAGATTGCTTCCCTTTTTGTCATCCTGGAAGGATCTTGTGGGCGAATTAGAAAAGCGGTCTTTATTGCGTTGATCATCAAGCAGCCATAACAGAGCTTATGAAGATTTATGCCTGGATGTTTCTGACTTTACATCTGCACATACCTTATTGCCGTTCGCTCACAAGATCCTTTCAGGATGACAGGTGGAGGGTGCCTCATCTAAATGGCTGGTAGAATCTGGGTGCGGACTTCACCAAAACCTACTCTGATGCCGTTTTTCTCGGCGTAGCCGCGCATGGTGATGATGTCGCCGTCGTGGAGGAACTTGCGCTCTGAGCCATTGGGCAGGTGGAGAGGCTGTGTGCCGCGCCAGGTCAGTTCCAGCATGGAGCCGTAGGAGTCTGGGGTAGGACCGCTGATGGTACCGGAGGCGTATAGATCGCCTACTTCCAGGTTGCAGCCGTTGATGGTGTGGTGCGCCAGCTGCTGGTTCATGTTCCAGTACATGTGTTTGTAGTTTGACCGGCAGATCACGGTTTCTTCTGGCAGGTTGGGTGCCTGTAAGGTTACCTCCAGGTTGATGTCCAGGTTCTTGTGGCCGCTGTACTCCAGATAAGGCAGTACCCTGGGCTCCTGCACCGGTCCCGCTACTCTAAAGGGCTCCAGCGCATCCAGGGTTACTACCCAGGGAGAGATGGAGGACGCGAAGTTCTTGGCCAGGAACGGCCCCAACGGCACATATTCCCAAGCCTGAATGTCTCTGGCCGACCAATCATTGAACAAAACCAGCCCGAAAATATATTCCTCCGCCTCTAAGGTGGTGAGGGAAGTGCCTAACTCGGTGGGTTGCCCGGTGATAAAGGCTATCTCCAACTCAAAATCCAGCTGTTTGGTGGGCCCAAAGACCGGGAATTCAGCATCGGCAGGTTTGGTCTGGCCTTTGGGCCTTCTGATAGGCACGCCGGAAGGTACGATGGAAGAGGCGCGGCCGTGGTAGCCTACCGGCAGGTGTTTCCAGTTGGGCAGCAGGGCGTTGGCCGGGTCTCGGAACATGGAGCCCACGTTGGTGGCGTGTTCCATGCTGGAGTAGAAATCGGTGTAATTGGGCACCCGCACGGGCATGAGCATCTGCACGTCTTTCTGCTTCAGGAGGCACTCGGCCATGAGGGCGCGGTTGTCCCTTATCTCGGGGTTGTCGTTGCGGAGCAGTTCTGAGATGCGGCCGCGTACCTGCCGCCAGATGGTGCGGCCCAGCGCCATGAAGTCATTGAGGTACGGCCGGTGGAACACGGTAGGGTCTTCCACGTCCAGCATGTCAAAAAGCCCGTGCTGCGTGAGCACGTACACGTCCAGTACATACTCGCCAATGGCCACGCCTACCCTAGGGTCCCGGTCCTGCGCCTCAAAAATCCCGAAAGGCAGGTTCTGAATCTGGAAATCACTCGTAGGGGCAATCTGGATCCAGGAGTGCAGCGAGGGGTCGTTGGCGGTTAGCATGGTGGTAGGGAACGGTGGTCAGGCAAAGATAAAAAGTCTGCGAGAAAAGGGAAGAGGCTTTCAATTTTTGGCTAAGATTACGCAAAATGGCCCCAAAACAAAAAGCCCGCCGGGTGCAGACGTCAAAAAACATCTGTACCCGGCGGGCCTGTATCTGGTAAAAGCGGTTTGCCTAAACGTCCATGGGGGTGAGGTTCACGGCCTGGATGCCTTTGATCTCTGGCACGGCGCGCATGATGGCTTGCTCAATGCCGCCCTTGAAGGTCATGGCAGACATAGGGCAGGAGCCGCAGGCACCCATCAGTTCCAGCACCACCACCCGTTCTTCCGTGATGTCCAGGACTTTCACATCGCCTCCGTCTGTTTTCAGGTACGGGCGAATGGAGTCCAGGGCCAGCTCTACCTGCTGGATTAAAATCTCTTTTAATGCGATCTCTGCCATTATCTTACGCTTTAATTTCTACTACTTTGGTTTTGCCCAGGCTGGCGTTCCTCACGGATACCTGCCGGGCCACTTCCTGCGCTACGCCTTCAAAAGCCTGCGAGGCGGGTGAGCCTTCCTGCAGGATCTGCGGCGTGCCCTGGTCACCGCTCTCGCGGATGCTCTGCACCAACGGAACCTCGCCTATGAACGGAACGCCGTAGCGCTCTGCCAGGTCGCGGCCGCCGCCTTGCCCAAAGATATAATATTTATTCTCTGGAAGCTCAGCCGGGGTGAAGTACGCCATGTTTTCCACCAATCCAAGGATTGGCACGTTGATCTGCGGCTGCCGGAACATCTGCAAACCTTTCACGGCATCGGCAATGGCTACTTTCTGTGGGGTAGTCACAATGATGGCACCCGTTACCGGTACTGTCTGTACCAACGTCAGGTGAATGTCGCTGGTTCCCGGAGGCAGGTCAATGAGCAAATAATCCAGTTCGCCCCAGTCTACCTCGGTGATGAATTGCTTCAGGGCAGAGCTGGCCATTGGGCCGCGCCATACCACCGCGCTCTCGGCCGGGGCCAGAAACCCGATGGACATGAGCTTGATGCCGTACTTCTCAATAGGCTCAATAAGGTTGCGGCCATCGGGCATGCGGTACACCGCCGGACGGGCATCTTCCACCCCAAACATGGTAGGCACCGACGGACCGGAGATATCGGCATCCACCAGACCAACTTTAGCGCCTGATTGGGCCAACGCCACGGCCAGGTTTGAGGTCACCGTAGACTTGCCTACGCCACCTTTACCGGATGCCACGGCAATGATGTTCTTCACGCCTTTGAGCAAAGCCTGGTTGTCTTGCCGCGCCGAGGTCACGCGGGAGGTCATGTTCACCGTCACGTTCGCATCCTTGTCCACCATGGTGTGGATGGCTCTGATGCAGGCGTTGCGGATCAGGTCTTTGAGCGGACAAGCCGGGGTAGTCAGAATCACGGTGAAGGCCACGTCCAGACCGTTTATTTGCACGTCCTCAATCATGTTCAGGGTCACCAGATCCTTGCCCAGGTCTGGTTCCTCTACATAGCTGAGGGCTTTTAATACGTCTTCTTGGGTAATTGCCATAGGTTCTACAGCGCTAAAAAATCGCTTATACAAAGATACACACTATCTGTTTAACAAGCTACCAGAAGCCGTTTTAAGGCCGGTTTCCTAAAAGTAAGGCCGAAAAGAGAATTTGTGAAAAGGCCCGTGCAACCATTGAAGCCGGAGAGGGGTCATGAAGACAAAGGCCATATCCTGGGTTTGAGAATAAATCTTATAAACTCCCCTATGATGCGTTTAGGTAAACCCCATTTCCGGCAAGTAAGATCCGCCCTGGTTCTTTTGAGTACCATCCTGGTTTTGGGCTGTTCTGACGCTTCTGAAGATCCTGCCCTTTCTTTGCAAGGCTCCTGGATGCTGTCACAGGTAGCGCCTGCGGCCTACAACAATTTCGCTGCTCCAGACCTGAGCATGTGCGCTGACCTGGTCTTCACCAAAGAGGAGGAACCCGCAGAGTCTAACCGGTTGTGGGGCTACAAAGTGAGCGGGGAGCTGCCCGTAAATTCTTACCAGGGGAATTATCAGGCATCACAGGAAGCGCTTTATAACCAGGCCGGCCAGATAGACTTTGTAAACCTGGGAAACACTGAAGTGGCGGCTGTACCTCCTATTAAGCAATTTGAAGCCTACTACCTCCAGACCTTACAGGACGTGGATAAGTTTGAGGTAAAGAACGACGTACTCACGCTTTGGGTATCTGGGAAAAACCAGAAACTGGTGTTTGTAAGAGGAGCCTCCTCGTGCGGGAAAAACAATTAATCTGTTTGGGGCTTCTTTTTAAAGAATATGGCTTAAACGAGGCAAAGTGAAATACCTCTTTACACTTTCAATTAACTGTCAAAACCTATAGCAGATATCTATGAAACGGTTACTGTTTTACTGTTTGGCACTGATGACCTTACTGGGCTGCGAGCCAGAAGACCAGTCTCCCTTTGAGCCGGATTATCTGGTGTTCGGGCATTTTTACGGTTTTTGCGGCGGCGAGCAGTGCGTGGAGATCTTCAAAATACAGGGCAGTCAGCTCTTTGAAGACACCAGAGACCAGTACCCTAACAGGAATGGACCTTATGACGGTAATTTCGTGCGGAAGAGCGAGGTCTTGTATGAAAAGGTAAGGGATTTGCCCTTCAGTTTCCCGCCGCGGCTGCTTCTGGAAAACGATACCATCATTGGGATGCCCGATGCTGCAGACGGGGGCGGCATTTACCTGGAGATCAGCAAAGACGGGCAACGGCGGTTTTACTTCATAGACAAAACCAGGTACCAGGTCCCCGATTACCTGCACCCTTACCTGGACCAGGTAGAAGCCGCCATCAATGAGTTGAAGTAATGGATCAGTGGCCAGGAATCAATTATACTTCACCATATTCTATATTCTATCTCCCTAAATCTAACCACTATGCAAACTCCCCTGAAAAAACTTTTCCCTTTGCTGACGGTGTCTCTGTTACTGGTTCTGCTCACCGGCTGTTGGAAGAAAGATGATCCGGTTCCTGAAGACAAGGATCTCTTTGGCTCCTATGTTTTGCAGTACATAGAATTGCCGCAGGAAGGCGGCGGCGTCACCCGGGTAGAAGGCCAGAACATCCGGTTACATCTCACCAACGTCTCAACCTACCAGCAGGCCAACGAGCCCTTCGCCTATGATCTGAACGGCGATATGCTGGTGAACCAGTATTTCGGGCGGTACAACATCACGGGTGCTCCCATTGTGCCCTCAGATGATCCGCTGGACCAAGTGCTGGAGGTACGCCAAGTGGGCACCACCAAGGTAGGCGGTACCCCAGAGCAAATGGCCTTGGAAGAGCTCTACCTGAGCGCGCTGGAAGAGGTGAACCTGTCCCGCCTAAGCAATAACGGGAACCAGTTGGTTTTGCACTCCCGGTACCAGAACGCCCGCCTGTTTTTCGTGTCCCCAGAGTATTGCTCTCTCCCCCAATAAGTAAACGCTTTTTCATAGAAGGACTGTTTAGGGCTGTTTTACCAAAACCAGTACTAAAACAGAAGTAGACTAACGCCAGCCTTTTAGGTTGGCGTTTTTATTATCCCTGGCTGAAATCGTCTACTTCAGCCTCAATCTGGAAGTGCTTACCATCTGAAACCAACCCCAAAATCTGTATCTTTGTCTACCGCCTAATTTTCCTGAGTACCCATGGCCCTGATAAAGAAAGAAGTTGTTGACCAGATCATCCTGCAAGCTGACATTGTGGAGGTAGTGGGTGATTTTGTGAGTTTGAAGAAGAAGGGCCAGAACATGTGGGCTTGCTGCCCTTTCCACCATGAAAAGTCCCCCTCCTTCAGCGTAGCGCCTAACAAGGGTATCTACAAGTGCTTCGGTTGCGGAAAGGCCGGTAACTCGGTGCAGTTCATCATGGACATTGAGGGCACCAGCTACGTGGAGGCGCTCAAGTACCTGGCCAAGAAGTATAGCATTGACATTGAGGAAGACCAGAGCCCGGCGGCAGTACAGGCCCAAAACGAGCGAGACAGCCTCTATATTCTGTCTGACTTTGCAAAAAAATACTATGTAAACGCCCTCCACAAGCACGACGAGGGGCAGAGCATAGGCGCGCCGTACTTCAAGCAGCGCGGCCTCTCGGCGGCTACCATCCAGAAGTTTGAGCTGGGCTACAGCCTTGACTCCTGGGACGATTTCACCAAGGCGGCCCTGGAAAAAGGCTACCAACTGAAATACCTGGAGGAAACCGGCCTCACCATCGTCAAACACGAGGAAGGCAAGCAGTATGATCGTTTCCGGGGGCGGGTGATGTTCCCCATCCACAACGTCTCGGGCCGCACCATCGGGTTTGGCGCGCGTACGCTTAAGACCAACGACAAGAAATCACCCAAATACGTCAACTCACCGGAGTCGCCCATCTACCATAAGTCTGATGTGCTCTACGGCATGTACCAGGCCAAACAGGCCATCCGGCAGGAAGATAACTGTTACCTGGTGGAAGGTTACCTGGATGTGCTCTCGCTGCATCAGGGCGGTATTGAGAACGTAGTGGCCTCCTCGGGAACATCGCTGACCGAGAACCAGATCAAGCTCATCGGGCGGTACACCAAGAACATCACCGTTTTGTATGACGGTGACCCCGCGGGGATTAAAGCCTCTTTACGAGGAATCGACCTCATTCTGGAAGGCGGCCTGAACGTGAACGTGGTCTTGTTCCCAGACGGCGATGACCCCGATTCCTACATCCGGAAGGTGGGTGACACTGCTTTCAAAGAGCACCTGACCAAACACAGCCAGGATTTTATCTCCTTCAAGTCTGAGCTTTACGCCCAGGAAGCCAAAGACAACCCGGTCAAGAAAGCAGATGCCATCCGGGAAATGGTGGTTTCCATCGCCAAGATTCCAGATGCCATCAAGCGCTCGGTGTTTTTGAAGCAGTGCAGCATTCTGTTCGGGATAGACGAGCAGGTGCTTATCTCTGAGTACAACAAAATCGCCTTAACGGAGCAAAAGAACTCCCGGGCCCAGCAATCGCAGTCCTCGTCTTACAATTCCGCCCCGGCTTCCTACGCACCCGGTTCCTTTGAGGAGATGGCCGCCGAAGCCGAGGCCGCCGCGGCCGCAGAGGCGGCCATGTACGAGGAGGAAGACCAGCAGGAAACCGGCCAGAACGACCTGCTCCGCACCCGCGAGCGCGAAGTCATCCGGTTCATCCTCAACTACGCCGACAAGGAAGTGGAGGAGGGCCTTACCGCGAGCCAGTTCATGCTGGGCGAGCTGGAGGACATTGAGTTTAAGACCCCTATTTATAAAAAGCTGTTTGATCTGTGCCGCCTCAAACTGGAGCAAGGGTTTCTGCCCACCGCCTCTGAGTTCATGCAGCACGAGGAAAAAGAGATCCGCACGGAGGTGGTGGACCTGCTCAGCGAGAAGTACGAGCTGAGCAAAGGCTGGGCCGTGCACGAGATCATTGTGCCGCACGAGAGCGACCTGGTTTCCTACGGCTCTGAGCGCGAAGTGCTGCGGCTTAAGTGGCGAAACGTGCAGCTCATGATCAAGGAACAGATGGACAGCCTGCCCCGCCTCACCGATGCCCAGGAACTGGACAAGACCCTGCGCACCATCAAGGCCCTGAAGGAATTTGAGAAACAGATAGCAGATTTATTAGGCATAGTGGTAAGCAGATGAACTGGCGGCGCCTGAGACTGTACCGGTTCATGTTGGCCTTCGGGCTGATCATGGCCAGTCTGGTGTTGGGTGTCTGCGTGTACCACCTTCTGGAAGGTTACTCCCTGGGAGAGGCCTTCTACATGACGGTGATTACGGTCACTACCACGGGATTTCAGGAGGTACAGCCGCTCTCTGAAAAAGGACGCCTGTTCACGGCCTTTTACCTGCTGCTCAACGTCTGCATCATCGCCTACACGGTATCAGTAATCACCACGTATCTGTTTGAAGGCGAACTAAAGGCCCTCTGGAAAAACTATATGAATGAACGGGAAATAAAGCGCTTCTCCGGCCACGTCATTGTCTGCGGCTACGGCCGGAATGGCTCCAAAGCCACCCGCGACCTTCTGTCCTGCGGCGAGCAGATAGTGGTCGTTGAGAAAGATCCCGAGCTCCTGAAAGGCCACCATGGCCGGGGCGAGGAGAAGGTGAACTTTCTCAACGGCAACGCCACCGAGGATGAGTTGCTGGAGCGGGCGGGCGTGCGGCAGGCCAAAGCGCTTATCTCCACTCTGCCCACCGATTCTGATAACGTCTTTGTGGCGCTCACCGCCCGGGGCCTGAACCCAAACCTGCAGATTGTGGCCCGGGCCTCAGAGAAAACCACCCAGCAGAAACTCATCAGGGCCGGGGCCGATTACGTGGTCATGCCAGACGAGATTGGCGGCAGCTACATGGCCAGCCTCATCACCCAACCCGAGGTCATCCACTTTCTGGACCTGTTGAACGGCACCGGGACAAAAAAAATGCACCTGGAAGAAGTGCACCTTGACCAGCTTCACCAGGACCTGCGCGGCCTTTCCATCCAGGAACTGGACATCCGCAACCGCTCCGGCGCCACCCTCATCGGGCTTAACCGCAACGGCAACGAGTTCCTGGTAAGCCCCGATGCCGATACCTGCCTCCAGGCCGGCGATGTGTTGATCTTACTAGGTTCCCATGCCCAGATCCAGAACTTTACCCGGCTCTTCTACAAAAACGGGTAACATTGCATTCTTGCGTCATTTCTGAGCAATAACGGTAAAGCCGTTTTGGGCCAGTTTTACAGAAATCTGCCCTAAAACCATCTGGCTTGGTGAATGCCAAAAAGCCATTTGCTTCTGCCTGTTTTTACTTTCTCCCGGTTCAGCCTTTTATCTATCCTTTGCTTCCGGAGAGGGTTCGGATTCCGGTAGAATTTTCCGGTTCTGTGCCACCAAACTCCGCGCGTAATTGTTTCATCTATAGCAGGTATAACAAGCGTTAGTGCCTTGCCGCTGCATGAACGCACAAACCCGTCAAAATCCGCTATCTTTGCGCGCATGAAGGCGGGCGCAGCCGAACTTTATCGCTTGCCGCATAGTAGAAGAAAACACCATGTTAGATAGAATAGAAGACGCAATAGAAGATATAAAAGCCGGGAAAGTAGTGATTGTGGTAGATGATGACGACCGCGAGAACGAAGGCGACTTTATCTGCGCCGCGGAGAAAATAACTCCCGAGATTGTCAACTTTATGGCTACCCACGGCCGCGGCCTCATCTGCGCCCCCCTCACCGAGGAACGCTGCGATGAACTGGGCCTGGAACTGATGGTGGGCCGCAACACCGCCCTGCACGCCACCCCTTTCACCGTATCCGTGGATTTGCTGGGCCACGGCTGTACTACGGGTATCTCGGCCTCTGACAGAGCCAAGACTATCCTGGCGCTCGCCGACCCCAAAACCGATCCGGCCTCTCTGGGCAAACCCGGGCATATATTCCCGTTGCGCGCCCGCAAGGAAGGCGTGATCAGGAGAGCCGGCCATACCGAGGCAGCTGTGGATCTGGCCAAACTAGCCAGCCTGTCGCCTGCGGGGGTGCTGGTGGAGATCATGAACGAAGACGGTACCATGGCCCGCATGCCCGATCTGGAAAAAGTAGCCGAGCGTTTCAACCTCAAGCTGATCTCTATCAAAGACCTCATCAAGTACCGCCTGCAGAAGGAAAGCCTGATTGACCGCGAGATCGCCGTGGAGCTGCCTACTGACTGGGGCGATTTTGACCTGTATGCCTACACCCAGCGCAGCAACAACGCCAAACACCTGGCCCTGGTAAAAGGCAGCTGGGAAGAAGACGAACCTATCCTGGTGCGGGTGCACTCTTCCTGCGTCACCGGCGATATCTTCGGGTCTTGCCGCTGCGATTGCGGTCCGCAGCTGCACAAAGCCATGCAGATCATTGAGCGCGAAGGCAAAGGTGTGATTGTGTACATGAACCAGGAAGGCCGCGGCATCGGGCTCCTGAACAAACTAAAAGCCTACAAGCTGCAAGAGCAAGGCCTGGATACCGTAGAGGCCAACCTGCAACTGGGCTTCGGGACTGATGAGCGGGACTACGGTGTGGGCGCCCAGATCCTGCGGGACCTAGGGGTAACCAAAATGCGGCTCCTCTCCAACAACCCCCGCAAACGGACCGGCCTCATAGGCTACGGACTGCAAATTGTGGAGCAGGTGCCCATTGAGATTGCACCCAATGAACATAACCAGCGGTACCTCACTACCAAACGGGATAAGCTGGGTCACTTAATCTTGAAAAAGTAAAAGAAGCAAAAAGGCGGGGGATTTTCTTCCGCCTTTTTGCTTTTAAAGAACACAAGGTTTCTAATGTTTCCCTTTTTAAGTATATTTAATTGAACACAGGGCCAAGCAGAAGAACCAGAGCAAATTAAGGCCTTAGTGCCCAATCTAAGCCATACAAGAAAATACCTGCATTTGCGTTATAAAGTACTGGGAATAAGACAACCTTCTCAGTTTTTCAAAGTATATTTTTTAAAGAAGCGTATATCATTTTATTTGGAGAAGTATAAAGAAATGAAGATGATGGTAAGAAAAGCGTGTGGGCTTTTGGTAATAGTTTTCCTGTGGGCAGCCAACGCGATGGCGCAATCCACCGGTTTGGTGGATGAGTGGCCAACCGGCAGGGTGTATTTGGCCAACGGGGATTCTATCAGCGGAAAAATAACGTATCACCGATCAGAAGACATGATCAGGGTGAACAAGCCAGACGGCTCAGTGGTGGCGTATTCACCCATCGCAGTGCGGGGGTTTGAGGCCGTGGACAATGACGGCCGTTACCGCCGGGTGTTTGTAACCCAACGCTGGAACCTGGGCAATGACTACAGTGATTTTCTGGCGCCGGCTTTCTTTGAGCAGATCGTGATTGGGAACTATGGCCTGCTTAAGCGTGAAACCATGACCCGCCGTGATGTGAGCCGTGACGCCATGTACAGAGGAGGCTATTATCCTTACGGCGGATACGGAAGGTACCCCATGGGTGGCCCCATGTACGTAGACCAGCGCCTGGATAATTTTTTCATCCTGATGCCCAGCGGCAAGGTGAAAGAGCTCCGCAACGTGAAGAAAGACCTGGAAGTGATCTACGGCAAGAAAAACAACCAGATGAAGCAGTACGTGAAGCAGAACAAACTCAAGTACACCAGCCTGCCTGATCTGGCCAAGATTGTGAGCTACCTGGGAGCTATTTCCCAACCCGAGGTAAAAACCACTGCCGTAGACCAATAAGCGCTTTGGTAAAACATAAACACCCATAAACAACAGAACGCCCCGCTAACCTAGGTTTGCGGGGCGTTCTGTTGTTTATGGGTGTTTTCCTGAAAATAGGCCTGAAACGGCTTTACAGATCGCGGGAGCGGAGCAGTTGGTAGGAGAGGAAGCAGAAAAGCGTTACGTACAGGACTACTGGCATTAAAGCCTGTATGGGGGTGAGGACCTCGGAAGCACCAAGAATCAGTTGCTCCACCTCGGCGTGGGGGTTAGGCGTAAGCGCCCCCAGAGATTTCATGGGAAAGTACTGATCTATCCCGTCCGGGGTTTTCCACTGGATCAGTCGCTCCACCACCAGCGTATAAGCCATGAACAGCATAATGGCCAGACCAGTTTTCCTTACCAGAAAGGCTATGAACATAGCCAAAGACATGTAACCCACCAGTTGCACCAGGTAATAGAAAATAGCCTGCACGTTGGTGAACATTGAGGTTTCGTTTCCGGTGTTGTTTCCGTAGAACAGCCCAAATCCTAGGCCCAAAAAGACCACATATACCGCTATCAGGGCCGCGAGCAAAAGAATGACGCTGTACTTGGCCTGCACCAGGTTGGCGCGCGAGAAACCGTCAATCACCTGTTGCCGCAACGTGCGGAAAGCGTACTCGTCAGAGACAAGGATGATGATGAGAATGCCGGGAATCAGGTTGAGGAAACTGGACACGTAGGCCAGGTGCATCCACAGCTTGGGGAACTGGTAGAGTTCGGCGCCGGCCATCTGCCCGTTCACCATCACGTTGCCGCGGGCATAGAAGAAGACGAAAAGCAGAAAGCACTGCAATACCAACAGTACCCAGAAGGTGGAGTAAGGCAGCAGTTTACGGAGTTCTATTCTTAAAAGAGAGGTCATACAGAATCGGCTTTGATGATTTCCAGGAACTGGCTTTCCAGGCTTTTCTTGCGCACCACCAACTGGCCCAGCGCAATGCCCTGGGAGAAGAAGGCGCGGTTCAGCTCAGAACTGTCGGTCTCCGGTTGAAGGGATAGTTGCAGTTGCTGGTTTACGGGGCGGGCATCGGTCACGAAGGGCAGGGTGCGGGCTATCTGCAGCAATTGGTCCAGCGGGGCACCGCCGCTGATGAACACCAGGTCATTGGCCGCCATGATAGAAGAAACCGGCCCCTGGGCTTTGAGCTTGCCGCTGCGCAGCACCGCCATGTGGGTACAGACTTTCTCCACCTCGTCCAGCAGGTGACTGGCGAGGATGATGGTTTTGCCCTGCGCCGCGATGTCAATGATCAGTTGGCGCACCTCGGCAATACCCTCGGGATCCAGGCCGTTCGTGGGTTCATCCAGCACCAGCACCTCGGGATCACCCAAAAGCGCGGCCCCGATGGCCAGGCGTTGTTTCATGCCTAGTGAGTAGCCCTTGAACCTGTCTCCCCGGCGTTGGGCCAGGCCTACGGTCTGCAGCACCCCCGGAATGCGGGCGTGGTCCACGCGTTTCACATCGGCGGTGATGCGCAGGTTTTCTTCGCCGGTAAGATAAGGGTAGAAATTGGGCGTTTCCAGCAGGGCCCCTATGCGGCGTTTGGTGCTTTGAGAGGCAGGCTGCCCAAACCACTGGTAAGTCCCGGCACTGGCATTGATCACGTCCAGCACAATGCCCAGGGTGGTGGTTTTTCCGCTGCCGTTGGGGCCCAGCAATCCGTAGATGCTGCCCTCGGGTACTTTAATGGATAATTGGTCCAGGGCCTGCACCGCGCCATAGCGCTTGCTCAGTCCCTGAATATCTAAAATGTCTGCCAAATCGGTCTTGGTTCAAAAGGTTGATGCACAAAGCTAGAAGGATTTGTCAGAATTGCGTGAAGGAGGGGGTGTTTAAAACAGAAAGCCCACCAGCTATAGGTGGGCTTTCTGTTTTAAACCTGTTTTCCTGAAACTGCCGCTGAAACAGACAGGAGTTCAGGTAAGTGACCGGCTACTTGTCTTTTTTGGTTTGGACCGGTGGTGGAGGAGGCGGTAGTTTGCCGTATTTTTTCTCAAAGGCGGCTCTTCCTGATGGGGTGTTGTCAAAGCTCTCTACTTCTCCAGACTTGTCTACCACGTAAATGCTTTCGTCGCTGATGCTCAACCCTTGCACCTTGGGGTTGCGCTGTCTGAAATCCTTCGTGACGTCTACGTTGAAAGGCGGTGGCGGAGGGGGCGGGGCTAGAGCCGCGTCAGGGGCCAAGGGAGGCGCTGCCGGATCTGCCGGTACCGGAGGTGGTGGTGGTGGAGCAGGGAGGGTGCCGTATTTTTTCTCCAGGGCGGCAATCCCCTCAGGGGTGTTGGCGTACTGCTCTGTTTTCCCCGATTTTAGGTTCACAAAGACCGTTTCATTGCTCCACCTTAGGTCCTTCACCATGGGGTTGCGTTCCATAAAGGTGCCATACTGGTCCTGCGGTTCCTGGCCAATGGATACTTGCTCCTGCGGAAGCATTTCTCCCAGTTCGGCGCTGGAGCCCGCAATGCCATGGCAGGCGAGCAGCCCCGAGAGCAGCAAGGGTACAACCGCCACGAACCGGAATTTCTGGGCTTTGCCAGAAGGGGTTTTGTTCATCATCATGATTCGGTGTTTTAAAGATGGATAACTGAAAGAGGAGGTAAAAGAAAGCGGGGCCGCACCCGTGGTTTGCAGGAGCGAGAACTGATATTGTTTGCGGTCAATGCCGGCTTGCAGGGTCTGGTGATCGGTGAGGAACTCCAGGTTCTGTTTCAGATCCTGGCGCAGGAGCCACACCACGGGGTTAAACCAGTTGAAAAGCGTGCTGAGCTCCATGAGCAGGATATCCAGCGTATGCCACTGCCGGACGTGGGTATGCTCATGCTCCAGAATGGGTAGCCAGTCTTTGGGCGGGTGCTGACCGGGATTGAAGTAAATGGCCTTCCCGAAGGAAAACGGCGCCAGTTCAGCCTCAATCTGCCGGTAACGGATTCCCTCGTACATGCCATATCCAGATTTCCGGTGGATGTTATACAGAGACGCCATCTGCACCACCAGCCGCACGGCCATCACGCCCACCCCCAACCAGAAGAGCCCCACCGGAACAAGCCAGAAATCAAATCCAGGGGTTTCCGCTGCTAGGGCTTGCGGCATTTGCCAGGTTTTTGAGAAGCTCTGGAGGGTCTGGTAGATCTGTTGTTCCTTTTTGAAAAACCGGGTCAAGTCAATCAGCGGGAGCAAAGGAGGCATCACCAGGCCCGCCAACAGGAACAGGCGGTTCAAATGGTGGAACGTGGTTTGTCGAAGCACCAGCCGGTAAGTGGCGTAGAACAAGGCCAGGCCCACGTTCACTTGCAGAAGATATAGGAGAAGTGCTGGCATATCATTCAGACTTTTGGTTTTCAATCATGTCCATGATCTCTTTCAGTTCCTGCGGGCTGAGCTGTTTCTCCTTCACGAAGAAGGCCACCAGCTCTTTGTAGGAGTTCTGGAAGTAGTTGCCCACGAAGCCCTTCATGAACTTCTTCTTGTATTCCTCGGCTTTGATGAGCGGCGCGTAGCGGTAGGTGTTGCCCAGTTTCTCGGCCTGCACAAAGCCTTTCTTCTCCAGGTTCTTCACCGTAGAGGCTAGGGTGGTGTAAGGCGGTTTGGGCTCCGCAAGTTTGTCCAGGAAGTCCTTGATAAATCCGCCCTCCGTTTCCCAGATCACCTGCATGGCATCCTCCTCCTGTTGTGTCAGTTTCTCCATAGTTGCATTATTTACGACTGTTTCGTAATTCTACGAAATTTTCGTAATAAAGTATCATTCAAGGAGAAATATTTTTCAGCGGAAATGAAAAAGCCCCTTTCTGTGGTGGAAAGAAGCTTTTTCATTTGAAGTAAGAGGTAAGCCAAAGCCTGGAATTCACCACCTTTAATCATCTCCCATATTTGTCATCCTGAAAGGATCTTGTGGGCGAACGGTAATAGTGGCTGTTCTTTGTCTTTCTAGTTCGCCACCAAGATCTTTCCAAGGTGACAGAAGGGGGAAAGGCTTTGATTGAGGGGGAACGGTAATGGCAAAAAGCCAAGGCCATTCTAGCATGCATACAAGATCCTTCCGGGATGACAGAAGGGGAAGAAGTAATAGCAAAAGAAAGAGCCCTAAAACCATTCAGGGTTTTAGGGCTCTTTTATAAAAATCGGTTTAAAAACAATGAGCTATTGCACCGGCAATGCCCCGCCTGTCCAGCGGGCAACCGGGTAGCGCATGTGGGTGTTCTCGTAGTGCGGGGTGTTGCGATACACGAAGTTAAGTTGGGCCTGGGCGCTTTTGGCCAGCGACGGGTCTTTGGCTTTGGCTTCCTCCAGGGCGGCTTTCAGTTTAGGGTCTTTCCGGAGGTATTCGGCGGCCAGATCCTCAAACACGTAGGCCGAGAAATGTTCCTTTTGCCCCAGCATGGAGTCAAAGAAGTTCCAGGCGAAGTAGGAGTCCGGAGCTTGGGGCTCCAGGGTCTCCACCAGGAAACGGTTGCTCACCTGGTTCAGGTACACCACGTAGTCACCGGCGAAGTACTGGATGGGCTGCTGGGTTTTACGCACCTGCACATCTGTGTGCAGGTAGTGGCCTTCGTAGGGACGCTGCCCGGTTTTGTAGTCGGTGATGTAGTAGGTCTCGGGGGTGAGGACGGTGTCTTTGCTCAGGCGCTTGAGTTCCACCTGGTTTTGCTGCAAGCGCTCAATGACCTCGGTCCAGGCCTGCGGAATGATGTAGGCCACGGGTTTGGAGACGGTAAGGGTGGGCTTGAACGTGTCAAAGAACTTCACCGGTCGGGTGAACGGCGCTTTGCGGTCATAGTACAGGCGCTCCAGGCCGGAGACCTCGCTGGCTTTGTATTTGGCTTCGTAGCCTTTGAAGTTGATGGTCTCTACCTGCGTGGTATCTGGTTCCCAGTTCAAGACAAACTGCTGTTGGGTGAGCAAAGCTGCGCGGTCCTGCAAGCGGGCGGTTTGGATGGCTTTTCCGTTTTTGGCCACGTAATCCAGGAACTCCAACATGAGGTCATAGGTAGAGGCCACGCGCTTGTCAAATGCCTTGAGCATGTGGGTCTCGGGGATGAAGCCCAGCGTCTGGAAAAGGGTAGTGTAGCCGCTGGCGTAGCGGGGCAGATCGGCGAAGCCAAAGATGCCGGTCTCGGGGGTCTCGCCGCGCGAGTTCACGTAGGGCACCAATGGCCACTTGCGTTTCTCCATGCCTTTGTAGAGCGCCGGCAGCATCTGTTTTTTCAAAAGCGTGCCCAAAGCGCCGCCCAGTTTGTTGTGCTGCGTGGGGATGAGCGTCATGGTGTACTGGTAATCGGCGCCGTTGCTGGTATGGTTGTCCACGAACACCTCGGGGTCCCAGGTCCGGAAAATGGTGGCGAAGGTCCTAGCGTTTTTGGAGTCTTCCTTGATGAAATCTCGGTTCAGGTCCAGGTTGCGGGAATTACCCCGGAAACCGTAGCTCTCGGGTCCGTTCTGGTTTGTGCGGGAATGGCTGTTGCGGTTCAGGGCGCCGCCCACGTTGTAAATGGGGATGATCACCAACACCGTGTTGTCCAGCTGGGCGCGCAGTTTCTTGTTCTGCACCAGGTCGCGGGCCAGCATCATGGTGGCATCAATGCCCTCAGGCTCACCCGGGTGGATGCCGTTCTGCAACAGCAACACCGTCTTGCCTTTGCGGTGGATGGATTGCGGATCAAAGTCGCTGTCGGTGGAGATGACTACGGTGTGCAGGGGCTTGCCTACATCAGTCATGCCTACGGGCGTCATCTTGATCTCGGGATAAGCCTGGTCCAGGCGATTGTAATAATCAATGCACTCCTGGTAAGTGGCGGTCTGGTTGCGGTTGCTTTTCTCAAAAGGGGTGCGCCAGTCGGGTGCCGGCGCCGGGGACAGCAGGGTGCTAAGGGTAGCAAACAGGGTTAAGAGCATGTGGGTTAACGCGAGGTAAATGAAGCGGTAATGTTAGCCATTCTGAGGGAGAAAAGGAAAGGAGCCCCCAGATTGTGAGCTTCGTAAGGAGTTGCGCTTCATTTCTAACCCAAGCTGCAGTTTGCCGAAGTCATCTTTATTTAAGGCCGTTTGCTAGAGCATACGCTCTGTCTTCTTTCACGAAAGTTGGCTCTTTATAATCTCCATTGCTATTTTTTAAAACATTCAGCTCATAGATAACAGGCTCGCCTTTGTACTTATCTACTTCCTTAAGATTGATGGTGATAGTATCGTTAACCTTATTCCTGAAATCCGGGCAAAGGATGAGGAGCTTATCCTCATAAACCTCTATATCCTCTATGTAAGGGGATGAATATGATTCAAAAATCAAATCTTTACTGTTTTTATCTTCTTCAGAGAAATTAATAAGCCACCTGTAGGAAGAAGTGGCACCTCCGTCCAGAACTTCCCAGGTGATTCTGTTGCCGTTCCAGTTAGCTTCTTTTAGCACACGAGGCTCACTACATGATATTAGCAATCCTGAAATCCACAGATACTTTAATTTCATAGTTTCCTTTTACAGCCAACTACCAGATAGTTCAGACTAGTTGTTTAAAGCCCATTTCCCCAAAACCGCGCCCGAAACAGAAAATCGACCAAAGTCCATGTACTTTTTAGTACAGCCGGTTTTTGGAGGCGTTGCCCAGTATTTTCTCATCCAGGCTGTAGCGGCCCGGACCTATGAAAAAGAGGCTTAAGAAAAGAATTGCCATCTCCAGCGCGTGCGAGGCCCCGTTGATGCCCTCGCCGGCGGTAAAATGGTGGATGGAAGCCATGACCATGGTAATGAACAGCAGCACTAAGATGGGCCGGAAAAGCAGACCCAGCATGAGGAACAACCCGCCCACGGTCTCGGCGAAAGCCGCCATGAACCCGAAGAAAGTGGCGCCCGAGGTGATGCCAACATTGGCCATGGCCGCACCTACCATGGCCCACATTTCCTTGCCACCCGTGATCTTGGGCCAGCCGTGCAGAATAAACATAAACCCGATGCCGATGCGGAGCAGCAAAAGACCCGCGTGTTGGTAAGGATAATAATTGCGCAAAGGAGCCATGGTTAAAAACAGATTAGGGGGTATCAGTTTTTGAATCGGTTTTACGAAAGAAAAGGAAAAACAGCGAAAGTTAGCCCGGCGGGTGCAACCCCCAGGCAATTCAGCTGTCTGTAGAGTAGAAAGGTTCCTGTCGCGCAGCCGCCTTTGGTCAACCTCATGTGTCAAAACCAACATTTAACTTTTACCGCCATGACTAAAAGATTAACCCACCTGCTGTTACTGTTTCTCTTACTACCGGCCCTGGCCTGGGCCCAGACGTCTGTTCCTGCTTCTGAGATTATAGCCAAAATCAACCGCGGCGAGGCTGTTTCTTACCAGAATGCCACCATCACCGGCGACCTTGACCTGACCCAACTGCAGAACAAAACCCTGAAGAAAAATGAGAGCGGAGGCAAACATGACAGCAAGGTATACAATAGCACGGTGACCGCCCCGGTTTCCTTTACCAACTGCACCTTCCAAGGTAATGTGCTGGCCTACTATAACCCCAACAGCATAGACGGTGATGGTCTGAAAGTAAACCTGCAGAACGGGAAAGAAGAGGTCTACAACACCAACTTTGAAAAAGACGTGCGCTTTGAGAAATGCACCTTTGAGAAACGCAGCGCCTTCAAGTACTCGGTTTTCAATGCCGATGCTTCTTTTGCCGGCAGCACGTTCCAACAAGAGGCGCTCTTCAAGTACAGCAAATTCAACGGGAAAATAGACTTCGCCAAAGCCCGTTTCAACGAGGTAGCCAACTTCAAATACGTGAATTTTCCGGCTAAGACAGACTTCAAAGGCGCCTCCTTCAATGAAGAGGCCGATTTCAAATACGCCTCTTTCCCGCAGGGCGGCGACTTCCAGAACGCGGTGTTCAACAGTTTGGCCAACTTCAAATACGCCAAACTCTCTGATCCTATGCAGTGGAAAGGCGCCTCCTTCAAAGGTGGTCAGGACCTGAAGTACGCCTCCTTGAACCAGAAGTCTTTCAGTGCCGCGGCGCTGCAGGAAAGAATCAAGTAACCTGTCGGCACTTGAAGTCCGTTTTAAGCCTCTTTTTAGAAAACCGGCCTTAAAACAGCCATAAGAAAAGCCTGTCAAAGAGAAGGGCCTGCAGTGGTGCAGGCCCTTCTCTTTGACAGGCTTTTGCCTTTGTTCAGGAGTAACCTTAGTAAAGCATAACCCCGGAAACAAGCGTGGAGTTAGGCACATCGTTCACTTTCAGTTTGGCCCACCGCTGCGACGGGATGCCCCGCATGTCCAGCACGAAACTGATTTTGGCATCCTCTGAGATGGCCACAAAGCCGATCTCGCCGGGCGCCACGCTGGTAATCTTGAAGTTCTCTTTCACGTCTCTGAACGTACTGCCAATACCCACGCCGCTCTGGCTCTTGAAGGCGGGGTTCAGGACCGTGATGCGGGATACCTTGCAGGCCGTGCCGGCGCATTCCTGTTCCACGCGCAGATCTGGGCGGTGGCGCTCGCCCAGTACCTCGTAGGCCGCCGTGGTATTGCCCTCTATGGAGTGTTCAATGGACCGGAGCTTGGTCTCACCGTAGACTTTTTTCAATTCATCTATAGACATCCCAATCTTCACCCGACCGGCCTGGCCGCTTTGCAGGGTAAGGTTGAAGAGCGGATTGGCAGCCGAGGGCGGGGTAGAGGCCGTGGAAGGTGCGCCGGGCAGCGGTTCCTCAGTCATTGGCTCAGAGGCAGCGGGGGCAGGAGTGGCACCGTCGGGGCTCTGGGTTGCAGCTTCACCCGCCTCAGCAGATACATCGCCGGCGGCTTCTTCTAACTGCGTCTCATTATTGTCTTGCGCGTTGGAGGCATCTTGCTTGCAGGACGCCAGCGCCAACAGCGTCCCGAACAATAGGATTGTCTTTTTCATAGCCATTCATGTTTCGTACAACATAATTAACGTTTCTTCCCGCAGAACGCAAGCGTTTGCACCAATTGCGCTATTTCAATTTGCCTGTGGTGCGTATACAGACTAATTTGGCTCCAAACTATGAACTGACTATGGAGAAGAAGCCCTTAATTTTAGTTTCTAACGATGACGGAATCACCGCGCCCGGTATTCATACGCTGGTAAAGGTGATGCAGAAGATAGGAGAGGTAGTGGTTGTGGCACCAGATGGGCCGCAGAGTGGCATGGGGCACGCCATTACCATCGGTAACACCCTAAGATTGGATAAATCGCTGGCTTTTGATGAGGTGGAATCTTACGAGTGCTCCGGCACCCCTGCCGATTGCGTGAAGCTGGCCAAGCACCACGTGCTCAAGAACCGCAAGCCAGACCTGGTGGTGAGCGGTATCAACCACGGCTCCAACTCCAGCATCAGCGTGCTGTACTCGGGTACCATGTCGGCGGCCATTGAGGCAGCCATTGAGGGGCTGCCCGCCATTGGCTTCTCGCTCTGCGACTACGGCCATGACATTGACTTTTCGCATACCGAGGAATACGTGGAGCTCATTACCCGGCAGGCGCTGGAGAACGGAATCCCGGCTGGCGTGGCCCTGAACGTGAACTTCCCCAAGAAATCGGCGAAGCCCATTGCGGGCATCAAGGTTTGCCGCCAGGCCCGCGCCAAATGGGAAGAAGAGTTTGACGAGCGCAAAGACCCGCATGGTCGCGTCTACTTCTGGCTCACGGGCAATTTCGTGAACCATGACAAAGGCGAAGACACTGATGAGGCCGCCCTTGCCCAGA
Organism: Rufibacter aurantiacus; assembly: GCF_017916345.1. Lineage (NCBI taxonomy): Bacteria > Pseudomonadati > Bacteroidota > Cytophagia > Cytophagales > Hymenobacteraceae > Rufibacter > Rufibacter aurantiacus. Next base: position 468,065 of record NZ_JAFMSV010000002.1, on the reverse strand, counting down.
ACTATGTTTCTGTGGTGCCCTGCCAGTTTGATATGACCTCCAACTACGCTATTACGGTGCTCAACAATGAATGGAACCTGAACCCCGAGGCCGAGCCTGCGGTTAGCTCCAAAACCCTGGAAAGCGGCCGCGCCGAAGGCTAATCCGTTTCAAGCGTATTTTAAAAAAACAAGCCCGAAAACGTCTGACGTTTCCGGGCTTGTTTTTTTACGGCCTCTTCTGCATCCATCTAATAAGTGGTGACAGCCGGAGGAGCACAAAAAAGCCTTTCTATTAATGGCAGAAAGGCTTTTCAAGAAATATGTATTCTGCAGAAACTACGCCTGCTGCGCGATTTTCTTTTTGTTGAATTTCTCAATAGGGCCGTACTGGGCTTTCTTGATGGTGATGCCTGCTACGCGCAGTTGCACTTCCACTGGTGCCAGCTTTTTGGTGAAATCAGAAGAAACCACTTTGCCGTAGAATTCTTTTGCCTCTTTAGATTCACCTTTCTCAAAAGAGTGGGTAGACAGCTTCTTGGTGATAGGCAAACCCGGGATCACCTGGTAGGTAGTGGTCACCACCTCGTAAGAAGGCAGAAAGGGTTTAATGGCTTTTTTGAGTAAACGTTTCATGCAATAATAGTATTAAATAAGAGGGTTTAGTAGAGCGTAAGACAAAGATAGACTTTCTTTAGTTCTCTTGATAGCCAGCCCCTGCATCTTTTTAGGCAATTCTGCCCGAGAGTATAAATGTACCATTGTTAAGAAAGTTTAAAATACTAAAGGCTGCGAAATGAGCAGCTTTTTAATGGTAAGTGATTGGATAAAAGGTGTTTTATCATTTAAAGAGATAGATAAAGTTTAACTGGACTTTTCAAGGATTAGTTGAGATTACTTTTCTGCTTCCGGCTAACAATGAAAGGAAGTTTTTACCTCAGCCTTGTTTCTGCCCTGATTTTGGGAAAACGGCATAAAAACAGAACGGCCTCTGATCCCGAGATCAGAGGCCGTTCTGTTTGATTATTGCTTTCCAGACTGAGGCTTAGCTTTTGGGAGCTTTCTGGTTTACCGTTTTCTCTGCGAGCATCAGTGCATTGTAGGCATTCACCAAGCCACCGGTGCGGGAAAGGTCCGCGAAACGGGCTTTCTTACGGGCTTCGCCTTCCAGGTTAGGGTACAGCGCGGTTTCCTTGGGGTACACCGTCGCCGATTTCAGGATGACATCTTTCAATTCCGCCGCCGTGAGTTCTGGGTAGTAAGACCATACCAGCGCGGCCACGCCGCTCACAATAGGGCTGGAGAAGCTGGTGCCGTCCATTTTGCCGTATTTGTTTTCCGGGGCCAGGGAGACAATGTCCACGCCGGGCGCGAAAAGGTCTACCGTCTGCTTGCCGTAGTTGGAGAACACGCCCACAAAGTCTTTGCCCAGCATCCGCGAAGAGGCGCCTACCTCAATCCAGGTCTTGATCTGGGAACCGTCATTCAATACGCGAGTGGGGTAGTGGGTGACTTTGTCGTTGTCAGTGGCCTCGTTGCCGGCGGCGTGCACCAGCAGCACGTTCTTGGACTCGGCGTACCTCACGGCCTCGTCCACAAACGATTTCTCCGGCGACATAATCTTCCCGAAACTCATGTTGATGATGTTGGCTCCGTTGTCTACGGCGTACCTGATAGCCAACGCAATGTCTTTGTCGCGCTCGTCACCTTCTGGCACGGCCCGCAAAGCCATTATCTGCACATCCTCGGCAATGCCGTCAATGCCCAGGTTGTTTCCGCGCAGCCCGGCAATGAGGCCAGACACCGGGGTGCCGTGGGTTGGGCGCGGGCCCACCACATCGTTGTTCCCGTACTTGTTATCCGTGATGGATTGTGGGTTGTCATTGATGATGGTGCGCGGGTTGAAGGCCAGGTTCAGGTGCTTGTCAAGGTAGGTGTCGGTGTGCTCTTTGTACTTGAGGAAAGCCTCTACTGTGAGGCCCTGGCTGTATTTGCTCAAAAGCCAGTTTTTGGCATTCATCACGTTCTGGTCCGGAGAAGAGATGCGCTGTACGTCCTGTAGGGTGTATTCCTTTGTTTGGAGGTGATTGGCCAGCACATTCTGCACCTGGATGAGGACCTTCTCAAAAGCCGCCAAAGTCTGCCGGGTCTGCTGGTATTTGGCCAGTTCCTTATCGTAGAGCTGTTTGCTTTGCTGGTAGAGCTTGTACTCGGGCTGTTGGGCCAGCGGCACCTCAGAGATGGAGTTTACCTTCTCATAGGTAGGCGCCAGGCGGCGCAACTGGCGCACGTACTCATAAGTCTCATAGCGGATGTTCTCGCCTTTGGCATTGCCCAGGAAACCCCAACCGTTCACGTCATCTACGTAGCCGTTCTGGTCATCGTCCTGGCCGTTGCCGGCCACTTCTTTCTTGTTCGTCCAGATGCGGCCTTTCAGGTCTTCGTGGAGTATGTCAATGCCGGAGTCAATGACCGCCACTACAATGGTCTTCTTCGGCTTCTTGTTGTTCAGCAGTTCTTTGTAGGCCCTGTTCACGCCCGTGCCCTGGATTTTGTCCTGCGTGGGGTCCAGGTTGTGCCAGTTCACGTAGGCCTGGTCAAGTTCCGAGACGGAGGAAACCGGATCATCCTGGGCCAGCGCCGGGAACACAGTAAAGCCAGCCAAAAGCAGGCTGGCCGAGGTTCTTAGTATATTCTTATTCGGAATTTTCATAGCAGCACAACGGCAAAAACCATTCCATGCGTGTGCCCGCCGCCAGGTTTTGCCGTAAATGAAGTGTTCTTTTTTGAAAAGGTAAGACTATTTCGGGTAACCAGCCTCCTGAGCATGCCGGTTTCTATTCTCCTAGTCAAAACCGTTTCAGGCCTGTTTCCCTAAAAACAGGCCCGAAACGGTTGCTGAAACAAAATGGATAATGAAATGGCGAAGTCTACTTAGTCTCCGTCACTTTCTGGTAATAAGCAGTTGGCCCATCTGCGGGCGAGTAGTCTAACAGGAGGTATTCCGCTTCCCCGTTCCCCAGCCACATCTCTTGACCAAACCCTTGGTTACGATTCCCGAAAGTGTGGAATGCCACCGAAGGATCATCAAATTTGACGGCAACGTACCATTGTGTGGCAGTGTGATTGGTTTTGACGGAAAATGACCCGGTCGCTTTCACGCCATTCCGGTACCTGATGACAGAACTATCAGGTTGCAAGTGCAAGACTTCCTCATAGGGTAAGGAATATATATAATCAGATTGGCCCTTATCTGGGCCCGATGAGTCATCTTCACCAGCTTCCATTGACCAATTGCCTGAGAAGGCACGAGCGTCCCTGGCCTATAAGCATTTGGATCTGGCTCGGGGGAGATCTCGTCAGCCGGGGTGCAACTGATGGCCATGAGTAAAAACAGGAAAGGGTAGAGGATATTCTTCATACACATCGCTTTGGCTTTTTTAAATGACCCTGCTTAGGCCCATTAGGTTGCAGCGCCTGGTTTTCAGTTCACCATAATTCATCATTAAAATAATACTTTCAGGCCGATTTTCTAAAAACAGACCACAAATGGAGCAAATCTGAGACAGCTTATGTTAGGGTTGTTCTTCCCCATTGGGTTTGCCCGCCGCAGAGGCTTTTGAAAGTCAGTCTAATCGGGGAAATACTAGTATCTTTGTTTTCTAATTGTAAAACGCACCATGATTTCAGTTGATTCGGTCGCCGTTGAGTTTAACGGCGCGGCTCTTTTTAGTAACGTTACCTTCAACATCAATGAAACCGACCGGATCGCCCTCATGGGGAAAAACGGAGCCGGGAAATCCACCCTCCTAAAGATCATTGCCGGGGTAAACAAGCCTACCAAAGGCAAAGTGTCGGCACCCAAAGATGCGGTGATCGCCTATTTGCCGCAGCATTTGCTTACCAAAGACGAGAGCACGGTTTTTGCCGAGGCTTCCAAAGCTTTCGGGCAGATTCTGGAAATGAAGGCCAAAATGGACGAGCTCAATACCCAGCTGGAAACCCGCACCGATTACGAGTCTGATGCCTACATGAAGCTGATTGAGGATGTCTCTGAGCTGAGTGAAAAATACTACTCCATTGAGGAAATCAACTTCGATGCCGAGGTAGAGAAAACGCTCCTGGGTTTGGGTTTCCTGCGTTCCGATTTCACCCGCTCCACCAGTGAGTTCTCCGGCGGATGGCGCATGCGCATTGAGCTGGCCAAAATCCTGCTGCAGAAACCAGACTTGATCCTGCTGGATGAGCCCACCAACCACCTGGACATTGAATCAGTGCAGTGGCTGGAGGATTTCCTGGTGAACAACGCCAAAGCCGTGATCGTGATTTCCCACGACAAGACCTTCGTGGACAACATCACCAACCGCACCATTGAGGTAACCATGGGCCGCATCTACGACTACAAGGTGCCTTACACCCAGTACCTGCAACTGCGTAAAGAGCGCCGCGAGCAGCAGCAACGCCAGTACGATGATCAGCAGAAGGAGATCGCCGACATCACCGCGTTTATTGAGCGTTTCAAAGGAACTTACTCCAAAACGCTGCAGGTACAGTCGCGCGTGAAGATGCTGGAGAAAATGGAGCTGGTGGAAGTGGACGAAGTAGACACCTCGGCGCTTAGCCTCAAGTTCCCGCCCGCCCCGCGTTCCGGTAACTACCCGGTGATTGTGGAGGAACTCACCAAGAAGTACGGCGATCATACCGTGTTCCAGGATGCCTCCCTGACCATTGAGCGTGGAGAGAAAGTGGCCTTTGTGGGCAAGAACGGCGAGGGGAAATCCACGCTCATCAAAGCCATCATGGGCGAGATTGACTACGAAGGCAAACTGCAATTGGGCCATAACTCCATGATCGGGTACTTCGCGCAGAACCAGGCTTCTCTCATGGATGAAGATTTATCCGTGTTCCAGACCATCGACCAGATTGCAGTAGGCGATGTCCGGACCCGCATCAAAGACATCCTGGGCGCCTTCATGTTCAGCGGCGACACCGTAGAGAAGAAAGTGAAAATGCTCTCCGGTGGCGAGAAAACCCGTCTGGCTATGATTAAGCTGCTGCTACAACCCGTGAACCTCCTTATCCTGGATGAGCCCACGAACCACTTGGACATCAAAACCAAGGACATCCTGAAAGACGCCCTCAAAGCCTTTGACGGAACCTTGATTTTGGTTTCCCACGACCGTGACTTCCTGGACGGTTTGGCCGAGAAAGTATTTGAGTTCGGGAACAAGCGCGTCCGCGAGCACTTCGAAGACATCAACGGCTTCCTCCGCAACAAGAAAATGGAGAACCTCCGCGAGATCGAGAGAAAGACCGTAGCTAGCTAAGCTGCTGATTAGGATACATGAAAGATCCCCATTGGTTAAGGCCGATGGGGATCTTTTGTTTTGAATAATTAAGGTAAAACGTAGCGGCGTTACACTGTAACGCCGTGGTTCCATGAAACAATAACGTCTCAACCCAAACAGGCCTTCTCCTAGGCAGAATGATCATTTGTTAAAAGGTTAGGAACCGTATGTTGCTGTGTAGAACCTCGTCGTTACAGTGTAACGACGCTACAGATTACTCCTTGAAAAATTGATCTTCTTGCCAATTGGCGGGATTAGATAGAATGTAGTTCTCAATGAGTAGTAATTCACGACTGTTTCTAATAATGCGGTCATGGAAGCGAGGCTGCCAACTAAAGGGTTCTGTACTCACGCTTTTTATCATGTTGGTACATGCCGCTTTGTAAGAACCTATGATTCTAGAAATAGAACCTGCTTTGGGAGACAATGCTGCCATAGCATTATTACTGTCTTTTGCTTGTTCGTCAGTCGCTGCCACGCTAACATCTTGTGCAGATTCTGTTACAGGTTTCTCTAACCCAACAATGCCATGCACGTGGTTAGGCATTACCACAAACTCACCCAAAAATACGTGGGGCCAATGATCCTCTAACTCCAGCCAGTACGCATGGGCAATAAGTCCCTCATCAGACAGATCCATTTGGCCGTTTTTCACCTCCCCGAAGTACGGAAGGCGGTCTTTGGTACAGATCGTGATAAAGTATAAGCCTTCCCACCGGTAATCGTAACCAGGAAGGCGGCGGGTCCTCTTACTAAAAGAGTCATACTTCGGCATAAGCTGCGGACCTAAAATCAACGATCCTACCAAAACGGACCAACCACCTGAAAGGATACCATGCCCCTACCTTTACAAAAAACGCCCTCGTAGCGTCGTTACACTGTAACGACGTTGGTGCTACGAAGCAATGCCGTACCAATTCAGATACAGCATAAGCCAAGGTAAACCTCGTTTTAAGCGCCATTTTCGCTAAACAATCTCAAAACACTTTCTGGTATAAATTCTTCTCCGGCTCATTTTCTACGTGCCGTACTTCCAGAATCTCAAAGACATTCTTCTTGATGGTATGCGCGATGTCGCCGGTGGGCAGGTCGTTGCAGTCCAGCCCGAACGGGTCTTCAATCTCCTCGGCCATGAGCTGCACGCCTAGAAAAGCGAAAGCAATGAACATCACAAACAGAATAGCAAAGTACCCGAAATGCGGAATCAGGCCGAAGGGCAGAATGCCGGTGTACACCATGATGTACAGCTTGAGGTACACGTTGTAAGAAAATGGAATGGGTGTTTTTTTGATGCGCTCACAGGCGCCGGTTACCTCCAGCAGGGCTTGCGTATGCACCTTCAGGTTCAGGTGGTCTTCGCCGGCTATGTCGCCGTTTCGGAAGCTCTGCTGAATGCGGTGCTGGATTTGCCAGGCCATAAAGCTGGGCAGGTGCGCTTTGCTGCCGTATAGCTGGTGCTCTTCCGGCGAGAGGAAAATGAGGTCCTCCAACTGTACCCCTTTCCGGAGGTGCTCTTTTAGGGTATAGCCGAAGTTGGCCAGGTGCACGGCCAGAAACCGACGAGTATCCAGGTCTTCTTCGGGGAGGGCTGCGTGTACCATCACGGCCAGGTTACGGCTGTCATTGACCAGGCGGCCCCAGAGCTGGCGGCCTTCCCACCAGCGGTCATACGCACTATTGGTCCGGAATACCAGCAAAATGGACAGCACAATGCCCAATAGGGAAAACACGCTGCTATCAATTTTCCAAGGGGGAAGTTGGAGAACATCTAAGGTGAGAAAGGCAATGACGGCCGTGATAGCACCCATGACCAGCGTGTGCTGCATGATGCGTTTCATGGTGTAACTCACCGATAGGTGCCGGACATCCCGCAGCCAGCTTTTATTCGCCTCATAAACAATCATAAGGCAGGCATGAACAACTGATCCTCGTAGCACCAGGCCCAGCTCTCGCCGGGTTGCGCCGAGGTGATGACGGGGTGCTTCGTTTCCAGGTAGTGTTTGGTGGCGTGCCGGTTGGGAGAGGAGTCGCAGCAGTGGGTTTCACCACAGGTCTGGCAGAGGCGTAGGTGCACCCAGGTGCTACCCATGGCCACGCATTTGGCGCATACGTGAGAATTGGCCGGCTTCAGGTTCTCCGGGGAAGGCAGGTGCTCACAAACTTTGGTTTCCATCATCAGAATGAATCTTAGGTTTCGGCGAGGTATTCGTGCACGTACTTGATGGCCATGGCGCCTTCGCCTACCGCCGAGGCCACGCGGTTCATGGCGCCCGCCCGTACATCGCCGGCGGCGAAAATACCGGGCACACAGGTCTCCAGCAGGTACGGGTCGCGGGGCAGTTTCCAGGTCTTCTGGAAAAGCGGGTACTTCTGCAGGTCGCGGCCGGTTTCCACGCAGCCTTTGGAGTTTTTGATGATGTCCAGCTTGATCCAGTCGGTGAAGGGTTTGGATCCGATGAAGATGAACAGGGCATCGGCGGGAACGGTCTTCGTGGTGTTATCCTGGTCGTTGCGCAGCACCAGGCAGGTCAGCCGTTGGTCGCCGCGGGCCTCCGCTACCTCAGTGAAAGGCAGCAATTGGATGTTGGCCGTCCCCTTAATCTGGTCTATGAGGTACTGCGACATGGTGGAGCTCAGATCTGGTTTCCGGATGATGATGTACACCTGGGCCGCGTACTTGGACAGATACATGGCGGCCTGCCCCGCCGAGTTTCCGCCGCCCACAATGTAGACCTGTTTCCCTTTGAACGCGTGGGCCTCACTCATGGCGGCGCCGTAATAAATACCCGCCCCTGTGAATTCCTCTACGCCCGGGGCCTCCAGTTTTCGGTAATCCACCCCGGTGGTAATGATGATGCTTCGGCTGCTGATCTCGCTGCCGTTGGACAGCCGTACAATCTTGTACTGGTCCTGTAACCGGATCTCCACCACCTCCTGCGGCGACAGGAACTCGGTGCCCAGGCGGGTGGCCTGCACAATGGCCCGGTGCGCCAGATCACTGCCGCTGAGGCCGTTGGGGAAACCTAGGTAATTCTCAATGCGGGAGCTGGTGCCTGCCTGCCCGCCGGGTGCTTTTTTGTCTATCAGCAAGGTCTTTAGGCCCTCCGAGGCGCCGTATACCGCGCCCGCCAATCCGGCCGGACCGGCCCCAATCAAGACCACATCATACAGAGAGTTCGTCGCGTTGGATTTCAGGCCCAGTTTCTGCGCGATAGACGGAATCTCGGGCTGGCAGAGGTAGGAGCCGTCCTCAAAGAAAACCACCGGTAGCTGGCTCTCATTCAGGTTGTTTAGGCGCAGCAGCTCCATGGCCTGGTTTGGTTCGTCCACGTTCAGCCACTGGAAGGGGAACAGGTTGGCGCCCAGAAAATCCTTGAGTTGGTGCGATTTGGGTGACCATTGATTACCGATGACCCGCAGGCCGGTATACTCGGGAATAAAGGTGGCCTGCCACTCGTCCAGCAAATCTTGAATGACCGGGTACAGCCTTTCTTCGGGCGGGTCCCAGGGTTTGAGCAGGTAGTAGTGGAGGCCCACCGCGTTGATGGCCTTGATGGCGGCCTCGGTGTCTGAGTAGGCGGTGAGCAGCACGCGCTTGGCATCCGGGAAGATCTTGATGGCCTGCTCCATGAAATCTACGCCGGGCATCTCGGGCATGCGCTGGTCGCAGATGAAAAGGGCGATGGTCTCGCTTTGGTTTTTGAGCGTTTTCAGGCTTTCCAGGGCTTCCAGGGCCGAGGTGGTGCTCAGGACTTTGTACTCTTTCCGGAACTGTTGCCGGACATCGCGCACCAGGGCCTTGAGCACCTGCGGATCATCGTCTAACGCGAAAATGATGGGCTGTTTCATGAATGGTTTCTGAAAAGGAGGATGAAAACGGAGGGCCTTACAGTGGCAGTTGCACGGTGAAGGTGGTCTGGCCGGGAACCGAGGTCACGGTGATCTCCGCCCCGTGGTGTTGGATGATCTTGCGCACGATGTCCAGGCCTAAGCCGCTGCCTTTGCCCATGGGCTTGGTGGTGAAGAACGGGTCAAAGATGCGGCCCATGATGTCCGGGGCTATGCCGGGGCCGTTGTCCGTGATGCTTACTTTGACGGTTTTCCCCTCGGGCCAGGCCTTGATTTCTATGATCCCCTGGTCTGGGGCGGCGTCAATGGCGTTGTCCAGCAGATTGGTCCAGACCTGGTTCAACTCGCCGGCGTAGACCGTGACTTTGGGCAGGTCCGGGGCATAGGTTTCCTGCACCTGGATGCGCTTTTCCTTGAGCTTGTGGCCCAGCATGGTGAGGGTGCTCTGGATTTCCTTGGGCAAGGTGACCGGCTGTTTGTCCTGCGCCTGGTCCATGTGCGAGTAGGTTTTCACGGCGCTCACCAGGTCAAAGATCCGTTTGGAGGCTACCTGGATATCATTGATCACGCGCTCGGTGGTTAGGGCGTTGGCCACCCATTCTAGGACCTCGTCCAGGTGCTTCCCGTCTAGGATCTTTTCCACCAGGTTCAGGTCGTCCAGATCCAGGCCGGTCTCCACGAAAATATCGGCCAGGGGGTAGGGGTCTTCCAACTGACGGTTTTCCATCCATTCCAGCAACTCGTCTTCCTGCCGGCTTTTTTCCAGCATGGTGTGGGTGCTCAGTTTGCAGTTCTGAATTTTGGCGAAGGTGAATTCCACTACCTGGTCCACTTGCTCGGGCGTGAGCTGCATCATCATCACGCGCTTGAATTTCTGGGGAACGTTGTGGTGGATGCGCAGCAGCTCGGCGGAGCTCCGCACGATGGCCGCCGACGGGTTGTTGAGTTCGTGGGCCAGGCCCGCCGAGAGCTTGCCCAGGGCCAAAAGCTTCTCGTTGAACTGCTGCATCTGCGTGAAATCGCGCACCCTGTCGGCCATGAGGCTGACCAGCACCTGCAGCAGATCGGGGTTGTTTCGCTCCAGCTCGGGAAAGTGGCGCTTGTGCAGCACCAGCAGGAGGGTAGGCTTCACTGCCTGGCCCACGCCCTTGGTATGGGTAAGCCGGGAAAAAGGCATCACACCGGTGATTTCCCCTTTATGGAAGGTAAAGACCTGTTTTAAGAGCCCGCTTTCCTCCAGCCGCACGTCTATCTGGCCTTCCAGCACCACGTACATGTTCTCGGCGGGTTCTCCCTTCTGGAAAAGCGTTTGGCCGGGCATAAGCTCCAGAAAAGTGGAATGCTCCAGCATCCAGGAGAGTTGCTCCAAAGGAACCTGTTTGAAAAGGGCCAGGTCCTGAAGTTCGGCGGCTTCGGTTGTTTTCATGGCTCAGGTGTATGGATGATCCTGATTCAATTTAAAGAAAATCAGGATGTAATGGCTTTTCTTCTATATTAAATTTAGATGTCCTCTTTGGAAGTACACGAAGAACAAGCAGTCTTTGAATTGAAGAAGTACATCCTTTCCGTCATTTCGATATGAAAGCAAAACCCTGCAAAACAAAACGCCCCGCTACCAAAAGGCAACGGGGCGTTTTAGGGCCGTTATTTAGAAAACAGGCTTAAAGCACCACTTTGCTGTCTTTGTCCTTGAACACGCTGAGGGCCGCCGACTGCACTTTCTGCTTGTAGCCAGCCCATACGGTGGAGAAGAAGGTGTTCACCTTGCCTACCGCTTCCTGGGTGAGGGTCTCTGCCTGCTCTACCAATTGCGTCTCAGTTTGGGTGATAGGCTCAGAGCGGCCCGTCACGTAAGAGCGGGCTTCCTGCAGTTTGGAAACTGCCGTAAGCTGGGCCGGACGGCCGTACCCCTGGCGGGAGAGGCCCTGCCCCTGGATCATCTCGCGGTAAGTCTTGATAGAGTCCTGCATGGCCTTGGTGGAGCGCTGCAACTCAGCTTTTTCTTTGCCGCTGGCCAGTTTCAGTTGGGTGTTGATGGCCTCAGTGGCCTCAGAGGCTTCCTGCAGGCGGTCCAGCACCTCGGTGAGTTGCTGGGTCTGCTTGTTCAGGCGCTCGCCCAGCTGCCGGCGGGCGATCACGTTCTCCTTCTGGAACGGGAAGCGCGGGTCTGCTTTCACGGTCACGAACGTGGAGTCTTTGCTGCCGGCATATTGCATCACCAGCTTGTAAGTGCCGGGCAACACCGGGTTCCCCGATGGCTCTCCGCCGCCGCCCCGCTGGCCACGGCCACCGCTAGGCTGCCGGATACCGCGCTCGGTCAGGTTCCAGGTCATCCGCTGGAAACCTAAGGTAGAGTCTGGCTTCTGGCGAAGGGTTCTGATGAGCTTGTTGTCGGCGTCGAAGATGCGGAGCTGCAGGGAGTCTGCCTTCACGCGGGCCACGGCCGGCACCGAGGCGCTGTCGCGGGCGGGCAGGGAAGTGGCCATGCGTTCGCCGGTTTCCTTGTTCAGCTCCGTGGCGGGCTTCTTCTTTTTAGGCGCGACTTTTTTGCCGCTGGCCGGAGCTGGGGTATTAGCTTTGGGTTTGATGTAATAGGTTACCGTAGCACCGGCTGGCTTATTGGCCGCCTGGTACAGGTTGTCGGCCTCGGAGCCGTAGCCGGGGGCCGAGGCGTAGGAGGCCAAGTAGGCTTCTGATGGTTCAAACACGGCCAAAGGTTTTTGGAGTGTTTTTCCATTATCAGCCGCTAACTGGCGCAACGGCTTGATGTTGTCCAGCACGTACACGGCGCGCCCGAATGTCCCGATAACTAAGTCTGCTTCGCGCTCCTGAATGGCCAGGTCCATGACCGGAACGGATGGCAAGCCCTGGGTCCACTGGGTCCAGTCTTTGCCCCCGTTGATGCTCACCCACAGGCCGTGCTCGGTGCCGGTGAACATCAGGTTTGGCTGGGTAGGGTCCTGCAAAAAGGAGAGGGCGTAGCCACGCACTTTCTTGTCATCTACCAGGCGCGTCCAGGTTTTCCCGAAATCGGTGGTGCGATACACGTAAGCGCTGAAATCCTTCCCGAAACGGTAATGGTTGGCCACCACAAACGCTTCACCGGCGCGGTGGCGGGAGGCGGTGATCTGCGGAATCCAGGCCTCGGCGGGCAGACCGGGCAGGCGGTCGCGCAGGTTCGTCCAGGTCTTGCCGCCGTCGCGGGTGAGCTGGACGTGGCCGTCATCGGTACCTACCCAGATCACGCCTTTCTCCAGCGTGCTGGGCGCGATGGTGAGGATGGTGTTGTGGTTCTCGGCGGAGGTGATGTCCAGGCTCAGGCCGCCGCTTTCCATCTGTTTCTGCTGGGCGGGGTTGTTGCGGGTAAGGTCCGGCGAGATGGTTTTCCAGCTCAGGCCTTTGTCTGCGGATTGGTGCAGGAATTGGCTCGCGTAGAAAATGCCGCCTTTGTTGAAGGGGTCCAGCGCGATGGCCGCGTTCCAGTTAAAGCGCAGCTTGGTTTTGAGGTCCGGCGAGGTAGGTTTGGCGATGTAGGAGTTGCCGGTTTCTTTGTCGTAGCGCGCCAGGCTGCCGCCCTGCGACATGGCGTAGCCAAAGCGGGCATCCTCGGGGTCTGGCACAACGTCAAAGCCGTCGCCGCCCTGCACGGTTTGCCAGTAGTAATTGCGAAGGCCCCCGCGGGTAAAGGTATAGGCCGGTCCGGTCCAGGAGCCGTTGTCCTGCAGGCCGCCATAAACGTTGTAAGGCACCTCGTTGTCTACGTTGATGTGGTAGAACTGCCCGAAAGGAAGTGCCTCCGGGAAGCTCCAGGTCTTGCCCCGGTCCCGGCTGATGGCCAGGCCGCCGTCGTTCCCGTCCAGAATCAGGTTGGGGTTCTCTGGGTGGATCCAGAATGCCTGGTGGTCGGCGTGCACCGCGTCCATGGAGGCCGTCACGTTGAACGTCTTGCCGCCGTCTTCGCTCACCGACACCGGCTGGTACAGCATGTAAATGCGGTTCTCGTTCTTAGGATCCACGTAGATCTCGTTGAAGTAGAACGCGCGGTTCGTCACGATGGAAGGGTCTTCGGTCACCTTCGTCCATTTCTCGCCGCCATCGTCTGAGCGGTACAGCCCGTTTTTGGTAGCCTCCACCATGGCATAGATGCGGCTAGGCATGCTGCGGCTCTGCGCCAAGCCTAACCGTCCGAAATCCCCGGCCGGCAGCCCATCAGGAGCCCCTTTCTTCTTCCAGGTTTTTCCGCCATCGTAAGTGATGTACAACCCAGAGCCAGGTCCGCCCGAGGTGAAATCCCAGCCCGTGCGGCGGTGTTCCCACATGGCCACGATCAGTTTGTTGGGGTTGCTGGGGTCCATGACCATTTCGGCCACGCCCGATTTCTCATTGGTGAACAGCACGCGCTCCCAAGTCTGGCCGCCATTGGTAGTCTTGTACAAGCCGCGCTCCGGATGGTCCCCGAAAGGCAACCCGATCACCCCCGCGTACACCACGTCTGGGTTGGAAGGGTCAATGATGATGCGGTGGATGTTGAAGGTCTTGTCCAGGCCCATGTGTTTCCAGGTGCGGCCGCCGTCAATGCTTTTGTAGATGCCGTTGCCCATGTTCACCGAGTTGCGCGGGTTACCCTCGCCGGTACCGGCCCACACCACGCTGGGGTTGCTCTGTTGGATAGCCAGTGACCCGATGTTGATGTTGGGCTGCTCATCAAAGACCGGGGTGAAGGTGGTGCCGCCGTTCTCGCTTTTCCAGACGCCGCCCGAGGCCGCGCCCACGTACATGATGTCTGGGTTGCTCACCACCGCGTCAATGGCCGTCACGCGGCCGCTCATCACGCCGGGGCCAATGCTTCGGGCCTTCATCTGGTTGAACTGCGCCATGGTCAACGTTTGCGCCTGCGCCTGCCCCAGAGCCAGTAAAGACAGGCAGAAGAGCTTGGGTAAATGTTTAATCATAAAGGGGAAGTAGTTTGTGTAGGTTGGTTTGTGCCTCTAAATGTAAGGAACTAAGCGCAGGATTGGAAGCAGGGTGGGAAACGTGCCGTTTAGAGCCTGTTTTAAAGAAACCGGCCCCTAAACGTACGGGGCAAAAAGCAGGGGCAGTGGGGTAACTTTCTGTACGGCTGCCTCTTGGCGCAGGATAAACCAAGAGCGGCTAATTTTCCTTATCTTACAGGTCTATTGATTAGACAAAACAACATGAAAAAGCTTTTGATACTTCTGGGTCTCGGCGCCCTGGCCATCACGCAGCCGGCCGTAGCCCAGGTTTATAAACCTCAGGAGCCGCTGGCTCACACCTATTCCATTGTGGCCCGCGACCCTAAAACCGGCGAGATGGCAGTAGCGGTGCAAAGCCATTGGTTCTCCGTGGGCACCTCCGTGAGTTGGGGCGAGGCCGGCGTTGGCGTAGTAGCTACCCAGTCGTTCACAAACAAGTCCTTCGGGTTGCGCGGACTGGCTTTGATGAAACAAGGGAAAACCGCCGAGGAGACCCTGAAACTATTGCTTGCCAATGATCCGGGCCGCGAGGTGCGCCAGGTGGCCATCCTGGATGCCAAAGGCGGCGTGGCTACCCATACCGGTAAAAAATGCATCACCTACGCCGGGCACATTACGGGCAAAGACTTCTCGGTACAGGCTAACATGATGCTGAACGAAACTGTGTGGCCCGCCATGGCCAAAGCCTTTGAGCAGAACTCGCACCTGCCGTTGGCCGAGCGGATGCTGGCCGTGCTGGACGCCGCTGAAGCCCAGGGCGGGGACATCAGGGGGAGGCAATCGGCCGCGCTGTTGGTAGTGCCGGGTAAAAGCAAAAAAGAGCCCTGGAATGAACGCTTGGTGGACCTGCGGGTAGACGACCACGAACTGCCTTTGCGCGAGCTTCGTCGCTTGCTCACCGTGCAGCGCGCCTATGAGCACATGAATAACGGCGACCTTGCCGTGGAGAAAAACGACATGGCGCTGGCTATGAAGGAATACGGCGCCGCCGAAAAACTGCAGCCCAACAACCTGGAGATGCAGTACTGGCACGGCATCACGCTGGCCAACACCGGCAAAGTAGACGAGGCTATCAAAATCCTGGAACCCGTTTTCAAAGCCGAGCCTAACTGGCGCACCCTCACCGAGCGTCTCCCGCCGGTAGGCCTGCTCACCGTTTCAGCCGAGGATTTGAAAAAGATCCTCGGAACGAAGTAAGCTTTAAACTACCTATTTGGTGCTTCCCCTTGCCCTCCTAAAATGAAGGCAAGGGTTGATTCGCTTATGATGAAACAAGCCCTGCTGCTCATTTTTTGTTCTTTCCTGATTAGCTGCTCCAAGACGAGTGAGGCAACATCATCACAAGAAAAAACAGAACCCTCTTCTGTTTCAGCTATTGACACTATCCCCAATACGATGCAGCGAAGGGCCTCATCGGCATCAGGTATTCAAGAAGATGTAGAGGAACCCGAAGTGGAGGAGTGTGTTTTTGATACCAGTACTTATCACTTCACCACAGAAGCGATAAAGAAGTATGACAAAAACCAAGATTTCCATTGGGACAAACAGTCTTCCAGTGCGCTTGTGAAGCTTAATGCCACTGACAGTTTGATTTTAAGCATTGGAGGCTGCAACCATTTTACCTACAGTGCCACCTATGTTACTGACAAGGCAAAATTCAGTGATAGAAAATTTCTAATTCAGAAAGCCAAATGGCTAGCTAAGAGCTTCTTTTCCCAAGGATTTGATGAAAAGTATGTCTACAGTATAGAAAACAACCTTTACCGGTTAGAAGAGACCCAACGGGATGATTTCTTGTGGTACACTATCATTGACAAAGATACCGCCGAGACAAACTACACTTATGAGGGATGGACAATTGAGAAGGTTGGCGGTAAAGTAAGGTTGAACTTAATTGGTTCTATTAATTAGAAATATCGGGGCCGGAGAGGCCCTAAAAATTTTAAGATTATTTCCCAATTATCCATTTCCCTTTCTGACTTCTGCGTTGTAAATCGCAGCTCAGAAAAACACCTACACCAAACAACAAGCATGCTTCGCTCCCTTAAACAGATTACCCTGGCCGCCGCCCTCAGTTTGCCTTTGGCAGCTAGTGCCCAGAACCAAGATTCCGTGCACATCCGCAGGATTTATGATGTGGCGCTTACCCAAGGTCAGAGTTATGACCAACTGCGTTACCTCACCAGCCGCATCGGCGCACGCCTGAGCGGATCTCCGCAGGCCGCCGCTGCCGTGGAGTGGGCCCGCCAGGAGATGGAGAAAATGGGGCTGGACCGGGTGTATTTGCAGGAAGTAATGGTGCCGCATTGGGTTCGGGGCGAGAAGGAATACGCGGCCATCGTGAACTCCAAGATCACGCCTACCCGCGAGGTGAACGTGCTGGCCCTTGGTGGTTCTGTCGCTACCCCCGCTACCGGGCTCACCGCCGAGGTGATAGAGGTAAACGGCCTGGACGAGCTGAAGAAGCTGGGCAAGAAAAAGGTGCAGGGCAAGATTGTGTTCTTCAACCGGGGCTTTGACCAAACGCACATCGTTACCGGACACGCGTACCGGGGCGCGGTGGACCAGCGTTCCAGCGGACCCTCTGAAGCCGGACGCCTGGGTGCCGTGGGGGTGGTAGTGCGTTCTATGGCCTCTAACAACGATGACTTTCCGCATACCGGTGGCCTGCGCTACGCCGAGGACGCCCCCAAAATTCCGGCCGTGGCCATCAGTACCAAAGGCGCTGATTTATTGAGCAAATTGCTCAAAGAAGACCAGAAACTGCAATTCCACCTCCGCATGAACCCGCAGTGGCTGCCCGATGTGCTCAGCTACAACGTCATTGGCGAGATCAAAGGCACCGAGAAACCCGAGGAGATCATTGTAGTAGGCGGCCACCTGGATAGCTGGGACATCGGGGAAGGCGCCCACGATGACGGAACCGGTTGCGTTCAGTCTATGGAAGTGCTGCGCCTGATGCGCGCCATGGGCTACAAACCCAAACGCACCATCAGGGCGGTGATGTACATGAACGAGGAAAACGGCCTGCGCGGCGGCACCAAGTACGCCGAGGTCGCCAAAAAGCAGGGCGAGAAACACCTTGCCGCCATTGAATCAGATGCCGGCGGCTTCACGCCCCGTGGTTTCGGGATTGCGACGACCACCGAGGCGGCTTACCAGAAAGCCTTCGCTTGGCGCCAATTGCTGGCTCCCTACGGTCTGCATGACATTGACCGCGAAGGCGGCGGAGCCGATATCGGTCCGCTGAAAGATGACCGCGTGGCCCTCATCGGTTTCCGGCCAGATTCCCAGCGCTACTTTGACATCCACCACACTGCCAACGACACCTTTGACAAAGTAAACCGCCGCGAACTGGAACTAGGCGGCGCCTCTATGGCCGCATTGGTGTATTTGCTGGATAAATACGGTCTGTAAGAAATTATGCCTTTAGAAGGAAAGCCTGCGGCGAGAGTTGCAGGCTTTTTTGATGTTTTTTCAAAAAAGGGCTCTAAAACAGAATGGCAATGTACTTTATCTAAGGCGCGGATTTACTTCCGTGACATGCAGAAGTAATTAGTGCTCGAATGAACTCGCAGTGTCTTTAAGCTGTGTCTTAGGCGCTGCTTTATGGAAAACCTGGCAATAGAGCATCAGAGTTAAGAAACCTTGCGGAACAATAAAAGGACATTCTATGAATAAAGCCCTACAAGTATTTCTCATCATTGCTTTTGTGGTTACTACTATGGTAAGATCCTATGCATGTAGTTGCTTATCAAAGAATGAAGATAATTGGCTACCTGTTTCTAAAAGTCAGTTGGGACATTATCCTGTTATCATTTTAGGTGAAGTCTTGTCTGTAGATATGGACAAAGACAGCTATTCAGTTTTTGTTTTAGATGCTTTCAAGGGAAATATAAAAGTATATGATTCTCTCATCATTCAGGTCGAAAACAGTTGCTGGATACGGTTTGATTTGGGGATAGGAATTTTCTACGCAGACCTGGATAAGAACGGAACCTTAAACGTAAGTGAATGTAGTATTTCAAGGAATCTTGATTTTTTATCAACTGAAAAGCCTTTAGTTCTTAAAAATGCGATGGGCAAGCCCGCTAAAGAAGAGGAGGAGTTAAAACGCCGAACCCTCCTCCTCAAAAACTGGATGAACGAGTACGCTCTCCTCAACGCTTACCGCAACAGTCACCAGAAAGTAGAGGAGCCTCAAACCAGCAAGTCAGACTATCTATCTTACCTGGCGGTGGCACTTTCAGTGGTTGCCGTTTTGGTGGCCTTTTTCAGAAAACTGGGCTAAAACGGAAGGTGACTAAGACCGCTACTTCCATCCGCGGGAAATCTGCCGCAAGACCTGTACCTTTGCCGATGGGTTAAACTGACTGCGCTTGAAAAAAATCCTCATCATCCGGTTCTCTTCCATTGGCGATATTGTGCTCACTACGCCGGTTATCCGGTGCGTGAAAGAGCAGGTGCCAGGGGCGGAAGTTCATTTCTGCACCAAGGCCTCCTTCCGGAATATCATTGCCAGCAACCCGTATGTAGACAAGGTGTTTTGCCTGGAGAATTCCCTAAAGGATTTGCTGCAACAGTTGAAAGCCGAGCGGTATGACCTCATCCTGGACCTGCACAACAATCTGCGTACCCGCGTACTGAAATCCCGCCTGGGTCGCCCGGCCCGCAGTTTTGATAAGCTCAATTATCAGAAGTGGCTTTTGGTGAAGTTCAAGATCAACCGGATGCCGGATGTGCACATCGTGGACCGTTACCTGGCCACGGCGGCTCCTTTAGGCGTGCAGAACGACGGAAAAGGCCTGGACTATTTTATCCCCGAGAAAGATGAGGTAGACCTGAGCACCTTGCCGGTGACTCACCAGAAAGGCTACTACGCGATAGCCATCGGGGCGCAGCACTATACCAAGCGCCTGCCCGTAGACCGCCTGATTGAACTGTGCGAGAAGATCAACGGCCCCATTGTGCTGCTGGGAGGAAAAGAAGACGTGCCGATTGCACGCATGATTGAGGTCTTTTTCACCTCAGAGCCCTATTTCTCCCGCGAATCTCCAAATCCCGCCAACCGAACCATTATCTACAACGCCTGCGGAAAATACAACCTCAACGGCTCAGCCTCGTTGGTGCGGCAAGCCCAAGCGGTTTTCAGTCACGATACCGGCTTGATGCACATCGCGGCGGCCTTCCAGAAGAAGATCTACAGCATTTGGGGGAACACGGTTCCTGCCTTCGGGATGTACCCGTACACCCAGGACTTTGAGGTGCTGGAAGTGAAAAACCTGTACTGCCGTCCCTGCTCTAAGATAGGTTACACCAAATGCCCCGAGCGCCACTTCCGGTGCATGCGCGAAATCAACTTTGATTTCCAGTTGCCTGTGGTGGAGCGTGCTTTATAGTTTACTTAGCAAAGGGTGTTTTTAGCCTGATTTCCGGAAAAGACGTAGAAAATGGCAAACCAACTCTCTTTGTTATGGCCGCCAAACCCATTCTGTACGGTGCCGATTGGTGCAAGAAAACCATTGCTATCCAAGACTACTTCAAAACGCATGACGTGTCTTATGACTACATCAACGTAGAGCAAAGCGACGAAGCCATGCAAGCCATCAAAGACATGAACCGCGGTAAAGTGCGTTTCCCCATGGTAGTGGTAGGAGAGCAAACCCCCATGAAAAACCCTTCCCCGGAAGAGTTGGATGCTGCTTTGGCGGGTAACGGGTAGAGTGTAGTGGAGATCGTGCAGAGTACAGGACAACCACAAAGGATTGCCCCTACGAAATTTGCCAAGGGAATGAGTGTTCGGCAGGTGTAAACACCCCCTACGCCCCCCTCAAGAGGGGCTACATTTTCTAGTAATAAACCTGTCCTCGTCCAATTGTATCCTCACGGCAGTTGCAAACTGCCGGTCATTTTAGGTCCAAGTCACAGACTTGAACCATGTCAAATATAGAAGACACTCGCAGGACCTCCGGACGCTGCGAGGTCTGAGGCGTTCCTACCATATTCCCAATCCCAGCCTTTCGGTGGAGCGCCTTTGTTTTAGACCTGGTGCCGCAGGCAGGCCAACCGGCCAAGGCTAAAACAGCAGCGCGAGGCCGGAAGGCGGGGCCTCGCGGCCGTGAGCGCTCGGAGCCCAGCGATGCAACAATCAAGCTTATGCACCCACGCAAACAGCGCTGCTACGCCAGCAAAAGCGGACTACGCAATAGAAAATCAGCCTCAAAAAGCTAAGTGGAAAAGCCGCGAAATCAAGTCACACCAACAAGAATAAGGAGCACTTTGCAAACACTTGCACTTTCCATGCACGTTGCTAACATCAGCAAAAGCCTCCTTTCAAACCCCAATAAAATCAAAAAGCATTTCAAACCTGTTTTTCCTAAAACAAGCCTGAAACGCTTTTCAAAATCAAGAAGAAATATCCTCAGGAAGAACTTCTTTATTTGGTGATCATCTCAAATCCGGTGAAAGCCTGCAAGGCTTTCGGTATTCTGATTCCTTCTGGGGTTTGGTTGTTCTCCAGCAGGGCAGCTACAATGCGGGGCAGGGCCAGGGCGCTGCCATTCAACGTGTGCAGCAGCTGAGGTTTACCGCCTTCGGTGCGCTGGCGCAGTTTCAGGCGGTTGGCCTGGTAGGTTTCAAAGTTGGAGACAGAGCTTACTTCCAGCCAGCGGCCCTGGGCAGCGGAATACACTTCCATGTCATAGGTGAGGGCAGAGGTGAAGCCCATGTCGCCGCCGCATAGACGGAGCACGCGGTAAGGCAGTTCCAATTTCTGCAGCAGACCCTGGATGTACTGGCTCATCTCCTCCAGCGCCTGGTAGGATTTTTCCGGTGCCTGAATCTGCACGATCTCCACTTTGTCAAACTGGTGCAGGCGGTTGAGGCCGCGTACATCGGCGCCCCAGGAACCGGCCTCGCGGCGGAAGCAAGGCGTGTAGCCCACGTTCTTGATGGGCAGCTTGCCTTCAGGAATGATCTCATCGCGGTACAGGTTGGTGATGGGCACCTCGGCGGTGGGGATCAGGTAGAGATTGTCGGCGGTGGCGTGGTACATCTGGCCTTCTTTATCAGGAAGTTGGCCGGTGCCGTAGCCCGAGGCTTCGTTCACCACAATAGGAGGCTGTACCTCGGTGTAGCCGGCTTTGAGGGCTTCATCTAAGAAGAAATTGATGAGCGCACGCTGCAGACGGGCTCCCTGGCCTTTGTATACCGGGAAACCGGCTCCGGTAATCTTAATACCCAATTCAAAGTCAATAATGTCATACTGCTTGATCAGGTCCCAGTGCGGCTGAGCGTTCTGGGGCAAAGTTGGGATAGTACCATGTTCCAACACCACCTCATTGTCCTCGGCAGAACGACCGGCGGGCACGCTGCTGTGCGGGATGTTGGGCAGTTTATAAAGCGCCTGCTGCAGGGCCTGCTCCAGGTTCTGTACTTCCTCGTCCAGAGACTTGGTGCGCAGTTTCAGGTCGGCGGTTTCGGTTTTGAGGGCTTCGGCCTGTTCCTTCTGGCCGCTTTTCATAAGACCGCCAATTTCTTTGGCCAGGGCATTGGCGCGGCCCAGGAGCTCATCGCGCTCGGTTTGCAGGGACCGGCGTTTCTGGTCCAGGTCCAGCAAAGCCTGCACTTCCTGGGCGGCATTTGGATAGTTTCTTTTCTGCAAGCCAGCAAGAACAAGATCGGTTTGCTCGCGTAAAACGGGTATCTGTAACATGGTGCGTCTGGTTATCTGTACGCAAAAATAGAATATTTTGGATAGGCTGCGGCAAAGGGCACTTTTTTATGAAAATTTGTGTAACTTTATATATTAATTTTCTCGTACTGCTTGTAAAATAGAACAAGGCTGTCTAACATTGCAGTACATTTTCTGAACGACCGTCATCCGGGTTCTTCATTACCTTACACACCAAGTTTTTTCCTGTTTTTATCCGTCTGCCCGTTGCGCTCTGCAACTGCTATGCATTTAAACCGAATAGCTAATTAATTCAATTTATGTACAACATTGACGAGTTGAAAGATTCTCTTCTTTCAGAACTCAAAGAAATTGCTGAGAACCTCGGCGTCACGAACTTCAAGAAGCTCAGCAAGCAAGATCTGATCTATAAAATCCTGGATCAGCAAGCCGTTACCCCCCTTGAGAATCTCCCCAAAAAATATAAAAAATCTTCGCGCAAGGCAGACGAACTCACCGATGCCCCGGTGGCCGTAGCAGAAGCTGCTGCCCCTGAGGCCCTGGTAGCCGACGCGCCCGCCCCAACGCCTGCCCCTGCGGCAGAGACCCCGGTTTTAGCTGCGGTTGAAGAAGCACCTGCCCCAGCACCTGCCCGCCGCCCGGCCAGAACCGCCCCTGAGCGTCCGGCCAGAGCAGAGCGCGCACCGGCCACGGCCCGGGAAGAGCGTGTGCGCACGCCTAACACCCTGCGGGAAGAGACTCGCGAGCCAGCCGCGCGCCCAGAGCCCCGCGAGAACCGCGATCCGCGTGAGAACAGTGCCTCTAGGGAAAACCGCCCTGAGCCGCGTGAGAGCCGTATGCAGCCCCGTGAGTTCCAGCCGCGCGATGCCCGTGAACAAAGAGAGCCAAGAGAAGGGAGAGAGAACAACGCGCCGCGTGAGCCCCGGGAAAGAGAACAGCGCGAGCCAAGAGAATTCCAGGCCCGCGAGCCAAGGGAAAATACCGCCAGAGAACCACGTGAGCAACGCGAACCTAGAGAGAACGGGAACGTGAGCCGCGAGCCGCGCGAGAACAACAACCGCGACAACAATAACAACAATAATAATCCTAACTGGCAGAACCGCCGCGAGCCGAACCAAAACCAGAACCGGCCGCAGCAGAACAACGCCAATAACCTCAATTACCGCGAGTTTGACGGCGTTATCGCCAACGAAGGCGTGCTGGAGTTGATGCAGGATGGTTATGGTTTCCTGCGCTCAGCGCACTACCACTACCTGGCCAGCCCAGATGATATCTACGTGTCTCCGTCGCAGATCAAGTTATTCGGTCTGAAGACCGGTGACAGCGTGAAAGGTACCGTACGGGCCCCTAAAGAAGGCGAAAAGTATTTCGCGTTGCTGAAGGTGGATTCCGTGAACGGCCGTACCACCGAAGAAATCAGAGACCGGATTCCGTTCCAGCATTTAACGCCTCTTTTCCCGGAAGAGCGTTTAAAACTGACTACCCGCTCCAGCCAGTACTCAACCCGTATCATGGACCTGTTCGCCCCCATCGGGAAAGGACAGCGTGGTTTGATCGTGGCGCAGCCGAAAACCGGTAAAACGGTATTGCTGAAGGAGATCGCGAACGCCATCACTGAGAACCACCCCGAGGTTTACTTGATGATCCTGTTGATTGACGAGCGTCCAGAGGAGGTAACCGATATGGCCCGCAGCGTGAAAGCCGAGGTAATTGCCTCTACCTTTGACGAGCAGGCCGAGCGCCACGTGAAGATCTCCAGCATTGTGTTGGACAAAGCCAAACGCATGGTAGAGTGCGGACACGATGTGGTTATTCTACTGGATTCCATCACTCGTCTGGCCCGGGCTTATAACACCGTGGTTCCGTCTTCCGGTAAAATCCTATCTGGTGGGGTGGATGCCAACGCGTTGCACAAACCTAAGCGTTTCTTCGGGGCGGCCCGTAACGTGGAGAACGGCGGCTCACTGACCATCATCGCTACCGCTTTGATTGACACCGGCTCTAAAATGGACGAGGTGATCTTTGAAGAATTCAAAGGAACCGGTAACATGGAACTCCAGCTGGACCGCAAGCTTGCCAACAAGCGGGTGTACCCAGCCATCGACGTGCCGGCTTCCGGTACCCGCCGCGAGGACCTGCTCATGGACCGCGACGAACTCAGCCGTGTTTGGATCCTGCGCAAGTTTATGTCAGACATGAATTCCGTGGAGGCCATGGAGTTCCTGAAAGACCGCATGAAAGGCACCAAAGACAACGACGAGTTCCTGATCTCCATGAACAGCTAGGCTTAAGCATATTTTATAACAGGAAGGCCCCGCAGATTTCTCTGCGGGGCCTTCCTGTTTTTAAGTGTTTTCAGAGAAATGGGCCTTAAAACAGCTAATGGCGCAGACGCTCGCAGGACCTCCGGACGCCGCGAGGTCTTTTGAGCAAAAGGTATAGCGCAGGCATCCAGAAACTCCCCTCCTGACTCAGGAGGGGTGCCCGCCGGGCGGGGTGGTCAACAACCCTCCGGCTTACCCACCGAAACTGCCGTAACGCACGGCTTTCTTCTGGGCGGAGTCATAGACCAGCAGGCGGCCGTCTTCTTTGCCCAGCATGTACTTAAACCCGATGGCTTTGGGGTTGGCCTGGATGCGTTTCCAGGTGGTTTCGTTCACAAAAGAGGCTTGTACCGGAGCATTGGGCGCTATGGCGGGCTCCACGAAGTCAGCGTTTTCTACAAAGCCTTCCATGCGTTTGATGATGTAGTCCTCGCGCTCGGCCTGGGTGGCAGAGGAGTTTTCCATTTCATAGACCATGCTGGCCTCCAGATCGGCTGCGGGGAAATTCTCCTCGTAAATGGTGGTGCCGTCTTGGGTAGTGATGGTGAATTCCACTTCGCCTTTGGCGATGGAGTTGCCGTGCAGGGCCAGTCGGAAGTAGTCTGGCTTCTCTGGAGAAGAGAACGGATGGGTGCGCTGTACAATATGTTGCACCGGTTGCGCGGAATCGCTGGTGGCGGATTTCTTTGCAGGGGTGCCGGAAGGGCCAGTTGAGGTGGAAGTGGCAGTTTCTTCTGATGGTGAAGATTGGCAACTGAACATAAAGGCCAGTACCGCTACCCAATAGATTTTCAGCATGATTTCAGAGATTTGGCCTAAAAACGATGTACGTGCCGCGCAGGCCATAGTTCCCTTCATTTAGCCTCGCCAGAGCTGCCAGAGCAAAATAATGAAGAAAGAGAAGCTCATGCACAGAGAAGATACTTTGTTCATGCGCATGGTGTTCTCAAAGTTGGCCGCCGCGGGGTTCTGCCTCACTTGCCATAGCCACCGGCTGAAAACCATCAATACCGGTCCCGTGCCCAAGAGGAAAAACAGAATGTGCCAGGTTTCCTCACGGCGCCAATACGTGTAGAAGAGCACCCCCGAGGCCACTAGCAGGCTGACGGCCGCAAAGATGAAAGTGCCCCACAAACCCAGTTTCAGACTCAGGGTCTCATCGCCACGGCAGGCGTCTTCCTCGTGCTGGTACACTTGCGTGAGGGGGTAAGAGCCGCAAAGAAACAGGGAGCTAACCAGCGCCAGCAGCAGATTGTTTGTGCTTAAAATCTGTTCATCAGCTACGCCGCTGCCTACCTGCACCATGGCAAACGTAAAGGCCCCTTGGAAAACCACTACCACTAGCGTGCTTAGGATTGGATATTTTTTGAGCCGGATACCTTCATAACTATAGGCTTTAGACACCAATAGGTACACAAGCACCATGGCGGCAAAAAGCCAGGAAAGCAGCGCGGAGAAGGCTACCGCCAGCGCATCGAAGATCAGCACGAGCCAGTACAGCGTCTGCGTGACTTTAGGCGGGTGTTTCAGGCCGCCGATGCTGCCCTCATCCCGGTCATAGTAGGAATTGTAGCCGTTGCTGGCCGGATATACCAACAGGTGCAGGATAAGGAAGACGGCCACCGCCCGTATTGCAGACACCTCCGGCACGGCGCTCAGCGCGAACCAGAAAATAGGCATCAGGAACAAAGAAAACGGGATGCGGAGGAGACGCCAGGCATCGGACCAGGAGGAGTTCATACGGGTAGTTTACGATGGATAGCCAACTAAATACAAGACGCCGGTGCCACTCCAGTGCCGGGCCCTCCCGATGTGCCAGGTATAGTGTGGCGCGTGGATGGAGGCCACCATCTTCTCCAGGTGTGCCGGCGTGTACAGGCGCAGCAAAGAAACCGTGCCGTCCCAGATGGTGCCCAGCGGAATCAACGGGATGATGTAGGTGAAGAAAAGGCGGCGCCAGGTAAATGGCCGGATAAAGGGCGTAAAGAGCAGAATGGCCCAGGGAAACACAAACCAAACTAGCAGCATCTCATGCCAGCGCTTGCCCGCTCCCTCAAATACGCCAATTCCCTGGTTCTGCCGCACTGCATCCGCTAGAATAGCCCTGGCTGTTTCAGGCCTGAAATGGTGGAAAGCCGAGAAAACCGTCCGGAAACCTGCCAATGAGGCGGGAACGGCAGTGGCGTCTACCGGCTGCGGCTCAAAGCGCAGGCCGCCATCGGTTTGGGCCGCCAGAAAGGCGTAGGCCTCCAGGTTGGGGTATTTGTCGGTGAGGGTGATGGTGAACCGCTGCCCGGCTTGCTTCTCCAGTTCCTCCCAGACTTGTTGGATGCCGCCGCCCGCGCCAGAGCACAGGTCCACCAGTTGGGTTTGCCCAGTGTGGGCTAGGGCTTTTCGCAGCAGCGGCACCACGGGTTTGTAGATGCCAAGCGCCGTGATCATGAACCGCAGCACGTCCATCATGCCCTGGCGTACCACATGCGGAAACCAGCTTTGGTCTTCCAGTTCAAACAGGTGCAGGCGGAATTTCATGTAGGGCAGCGTTGGCGTCTGGGTTCTTGCGTTAATGATACGTTTTTGAAAATTGGGGCGCAAATCAGCTTAGAGAATTCCCAGGCTTTGGCTTACCAAGAGGCAAAAAAGAGCCCGCCCAAACGCATTTGGGCGGGCAGGAACTATAAACCGAAAAGCTTTATTCAGCTTTCAAGGTAAGCGTGGAGCCATCGGGGGCCTGGAGTTTCATGTCATCGTCGTCCAGCTCAGCCACAGTGAAGTTCTCGCTTACGTTGTTGTTGGCGTAAGTCAGGCTCAGGGTCTTGTTAGGCGCGCTGTAGGTCCAGGTACCGTTCGCCGACTGGCTTTCTGAGGTCTGGGTGAAGTTGCCGTTGGCGAAGAACTGGATCTGCTCCTGTTTCTCAGCGGAGGTGAGTTTGTCTTTATCGCCGGAGGCGGTGGTTTCTTTGCTGGCTTTCCAGATTTTGCTGGTGGTGCCCGAGATCATCTGAGAGTTGCCGCCTTCGGCCTCCTTTTTGTTACAGCTAAAGGAGAAAGCGCTAAGCCAGACCAGGCAAACCAGAGTGAACAGGCGGGTAGCCGAAGAAGTGATTGTCATTTTCATAGTTTTAAGTTTAGGTTCAGGGTTATACGTATTTGCCGTGGGGCAAACACGTTTTTCATACGTGCGTTTTTGTACACAGTTCTATGAAAATAAACAAACCAATCTAAATATGGTCCGTAAGAATTAGCCTGTATACCAGTTGGATACCGTAAATAGAATCTGACCACAAATCGAAAAATACAACTATGGGACTGTTTGATTTTCTTAAAAAAGGGGAGGAGAAGCCGGTACAAAAGCCAGTTGCTCAGCCTGCTGCCCGGCCAGTTGCTCCGGCGGCCCCTGCCGCTGCACAACCTGCTGCGGCTGCCCAACCTGCATTTGATACCTACACGGTGAAAAGCGGGGACTCTCTCTCAAAAATCGCCAAGAACTTCTACGGCGATGCTTCCCAGTGGCATAAAATACACCAGGCTAACTTAGATAAGATCAAAGACCCTAACCTCATTGACGTGGGCTGGACCTTGAAAATACCTAAATCCTGAGCAAAGATCTAAGGTTTGTTTGTAGAGAGAAGAGTCTGTGCCCCGGCACAGGCTCTTTTTCATTTACGGGCTGTTTCAGGTAAAACAGGCCACAAACAGAAACGGCAAGCCTTGCGCTTGCCGTTTCTGTTTGTACCAAATGGTGTATATGCAGGGCCGCCAAAGTAAACGGCGGCAGCGTGGAAATTACAGCGGATTCCTTTCCAGGTATTTGGCCACCGCCGGACAGGAGGCGCGAACCTGCAGGCCTTTGGACACCGCGTAGTCAATGCCGTGCTTGATGAGTTTATCGGCGTAGCCTTTATTCCTATGTTCTTCCTCAATGTAGGTGTGCTGGAAGTCAATGGTCTCAGCATCGGGAAGGGCATAGGCCAACTCCCCAATGTCTTCTTTTTCCAGCAGAGCGGTGAATTGCTGGCCTTCTTTATCGTGTTGGATATCTAAGCTCATGGTTTCTCTTGTTAGTTTTCAAGCAAGGGCTCTACAGCAAAGCCCCTTTTCATTACCCCATCCCCGGGTAAAAGGTTGAGGCTATATGCTTTCCCTCGGAAACAACGCTGTAGCGTATTTGTTTTCAAGCCGATTTTCATAAAACAGACCTAAAGCGGCGGACATAAAAAAGGGGGCTATAAAGCCCCCTGGATAATCTCGTCTACCACCGGTGGGTCCAGCAACGTGCTGGTATCACCTAAGTTGGAGGTATCGCCCTCGGCCACTTTCCTGAGGATGCGGCGCATGATCTTGCCAGACCGGGTTTTGGGCAGGCCGCTCACGATCTGGATCTTGTCTGGCTTCGCGATTTTGCCTATCTGTTCCACCACCGTTTCAATGACCTCGGCGCGGAGGTGCTCCGGACTGGTTGGCGCTTCCTCGCCGCACACCACAAACGCGTAAATGCCCTGTCCTTTCACGTCGTGCGGGTAGCCCACCACGGCGCTCTCCACAATGTGCCTGTTCTGGTTGATGGCGTTCTCAATCTCGGCGGTGCCGAAACGGTGCCCCGATACGTTGATCACGTCATCTACTCGCCCAATGATGCGCCAGAGGCCGTTGGCATCACGCTTAGCGCCGTCGCCGGTGAAATAGAGGCCCTTGTAGGCACTGAAATAGCTTTGGCGGCAGCGTTCGTGGTCGCCGTAGGTGGTTCTGATGATGCCGGGCCACGGGAATTTCATGCAGAGGTAGCCTTCCACCTCGTTCTCGGTGATCTCCTCGCCGTGCTGGTCCAGCAGCAAAGGCTGCACGCCCGGCATAGGAAAGCCCGCGTGGCTCGGTTTCATGGGCGTCACGCCGGCCAGCGACGAGAGCATGATGCCAGCCGTCTCGGTTTGCCACCAGGTGTCTACCACCGGACAGCGCTCTTTGCCCACGTGGATGTGATACCAGTGCCAGGCTTCCTCGTTGATAGGTTCCCCCACCGATCCCAGCACCCTTAGGGAATCCAGGCTGTAAGAAAGTACGTGGTCCAGGCCAGCGGCCATGAGCGAGCGGATGGCGGTAGGCGCGGTATAGAAAATGTTCACCCCGAATTTGTCAATCACCTGCCAGAAACGGCCCGGATCCGGGAACGAAGGCACGCCCTCGAACATCAGTGTGGTGGCACCGGACAAAAGCGGACCATACAACAGATAGGAGTGACCCGTAATCCAGCCGATGTCCGCGGTGCACCAGTAGATGTCGCTCTCGTCGTACTGGAACACGTTCCGGAAGGTATAATCGGTGTAGACCATGTAGCCTCCTATGGTGTGCACCACGCCTTTGGGTTGGCCGGTAGAGCCGGAGGTGTAGAGGATGAAGAGCATGTCTTCGGCGTCCATTTCCTCGGCGGGGCAGGTTTTGTCTACGTGCTGCAGTTCCTCGTGGTACCACACATCGCGGCCTTCTACCATGTTTACGGCCCAGCCAACCCTGTCCACCACCACCACTTTCTGTACGCTGGGGCAGGTTTCCAAAGCCTCGTCTACCACGCGTTTCACGGGGATCTGCTTGGGGCCGCGGTTCAATCCATCAGACGTGAGTACCACTTTGGCCTGGGCATCGTTGATGCGGTCGGCCATGGCGGTGTGCGAGAAGCCCGCGAAGATCACCGAATGCACTGCCCCGATGCGGGCGCAGGCCAGCACGCTGAAGGCCAGCTCGGGAATCATGGGCATGTAGATGCAGACGCGGTCGCCTTTCTGCACGCCGTTGCGCTTGAGGATGTTGGCCATCTGGCAGACCTTCTCGTGCAGCTCGCGGTAAGTGAACCGGATGTAGCGCTCCTTAGGGTCATTGGGCTCCCAGATGAGGGCCAGTTTATTGCCTCTTTTCTCCAAGTGGCGGTCCAGGCAGTTCTCGGTGATGTTGAGTTTGCCGTTCACAAACCACTTCACGTTGGGCTCCTCAAAATTCCAGTCCAGTACTTTGTCCCACTTTTTGCGCCAGGTAAAATTCTCGGCAATGCCGGCCCAGAACTCCTCGGGCTGCTCCACGCTTTTCCGGTAAGTTTCCTGGTACTCTTCAAAAGATTTTATGCGGTAATCCATTTGTTTGTGTCGTTCGGTTTGAGGTCTTAAAGTTAGAATTTCTGCCGAGGGAGCCAAGAAAAGCCTCCCTTTGTGGTCAGAAGCAGGTGTTTTAGGCCCGTTTTATGAAAAACAGCGCCAAAGCAGCGGTGCGCCTGAAAATGGCCAGCCATACGTTTTGAGGCCGTTTTCAGGAAACCAGCCTTAAAACGCCAGGAGTAAGAGATAAACTATTCAGCGCCCACGCCCAGGTACGTCCTGAGCTTCTCCGACTCAAACTTGAGCGCGGCAGATTCCTCCGGCTGAAGCAGGGAAACAATAATCCCCATCAGGAAAGCGCCGGACATAGACACCAGCGCCGGGTTCTTCAAAGGGAAAATCGCCTCGTCATAACCCATGATGTCTACCATGATGGTGGGGCTCAGCACGATCAGCACAAGAGAAAGGATGGCGCCCGTGGCGATGCTCCAGACAGCGCCTTTGGTGGTGAACCGTTTCCAGATGATGGACATGAGCAAGGCCGGGAAGTTGGCGCTGGCCGCGATGGAGAACGCCAGACCCACCATGAACGCCACGTTCTGTCCTTTGAATACCAGGCCTAACACAATAGACAGAATTCCCAAGGCCACTGTAGCGCGCCGGGCCACTTTCATCTCGCCCTTCTCATCAGAGACGCCGTGTTTGAACACGTGCACGTACAGGTCATGCGAGATGCTGGATGCCCCGGATAACGTCAATCCTGCCACCACGGCCAGAATGGTCGCGAAAGCCACTGCTGCAATGAAGCCCAGGAAAGCCGTTCCGCCGGTTTGTTCCGCTAAAAGCAGGGCCGCCATGTTGCCGCCTTTGTCTATGCCCTCTATGGCGGGCTTGCCCACCAACGCCATCGCCGAGAAGCCTATCAAAAAGGTCAACAAATAGAAATACCCGATGAACCCCGTCGCCACGAACACCGATTTACGGGCGGCTTTGGCATCGGGCACGGTGTAGAAACGCATGAGAATGTGCGGTAGTCCAGCGGTGCCCAGCATTAATGCCAAGCCCAGCGAAAGCGCATCAAACGGATTGGTGATGTAGCCGCCCGGCGCCAGCATTTCCTGGCCGTACTGTGTGCTCACACTTTCCAGCAAATTAGCCGGGCTGAACCCGAATTTGGCCAGCGACAGCAATACCAGCACGGTGGCACCGCTTAACAGCAACACCGCCTTGATGATCTGCACCCAGGTAGTGGCAATCATACCACCAAACAACACGTACAGCGTCATCACGCAGCCCACCACTACCACGGCAATCTCATAATCCAGCCCGAAAAGCGTTTTGATCAATCCGCCGGCGCCCACCATCTGGGCAATGAGGTAAAAGGCAATGGTCAGGAGCGAACCTACGGAAGAAACGATGCGGATGGGACGCTGCCGAAGCCGGAAAGCCACCACATCAGCGAAGGTGTACTTGCCCAGGTTACGCAGCGGCTCGGCAATCAGGAACATGATGAGCGGCCAGCCCACCAGAAACCCGATGGAGTAGATGAGGCCGTCGTAGCCTTTAGTGGCCACCATGCCGGCAATGCCCAGGAAAGAGGCGGCGCTCATGTAATCACCGGCCAGGGCCAGACCGTTCTGGAAACCCGAGATGTTGCGGCCCGCGGCGTAGAACTCAGAGCCGGTTTTGGTTTTCTTAGCGGCCCAATAGGTGATATAAAGCGTCACCGCCACGAACAGGAAGAACATGGCAATGGAAACTGGGTTGGCCGTGCCTAGCGTGGAGGTGCTGGGGGCCTGTAACAGTAGCAGAAGTGAGGAGGACATGGTGCTTTTGAGTGTCAGTTTGGGGTTGGGACGGCTATTGGATTTTGTCTTTCAGGTTCTGCACCGAGGTATCATAGTCGCTGTTGGCCCAGAAGACATAGACGCCCGTGAGCACCCAGGCAAACAGGATAATGCCCAGCCCGATGGGAATAGCCAAGGTGGTATACTCCCCGATTCTGGTGGCCAGCACCTCTTTGTTGAACGCCACGGTGAGCAGAAACCCGAAGTACACCAGCAGCATGGTAAAGGTGAGCACCAGCGAGACCGACCAGCGTTTCTTGACTAGTTTTTTGAAATCGGGGCTTTCCAGTATCTCGTGCGGGTGCTGGGTTTCAGGAGTCATCATTTGCATGTTTGTTTGGGTTGGTGAGGGCTGGGAAAAGAAGCCTTGAACGCATGTTAGCCAGAGACTTCCCATGTATTAGACCGCTTAATTTAATGAGATATATCTAAAAGGAGCTATACATTCCGCGAATTATTTGCCTCCTTTGCCTGTTTTGTATTGAGAATTGATAAAAACGTCTTAAAATGCTGATTGCAAATCATAGCGGTAAATTGCTGGAGGTAGGCCTGGATGAAGCCGGGCGCGGCTGCCTGGCCGGACCCGTGGTGGCCGGGGCCGTGGTGCTGCCGCTGGATTATTCCCACCCTTTGCTCACCGACTCAAAATTGCTCACGGCCAAACAGCGGGAACAACTGCGGGAGGAGATCTGCCGCGAAGCCATTTACTGGGCCGTGGCCGAGGTGAGTCCGCAGGAGATAGACGAGATCAACATCCTGAACGCCTCTTTCCTGGCCATGCACCGCGCCACCGATCTGCTGAACATTGCGCCGGAGTATCTGCTGGTGGACGGAAATCGGTTCAACCCTTACAAGGAAGTGCCGCACGCCTGCATGGTCAAAGGCGACAGCCGGTTCTACAACATCGCGGCGGCCTCTATCCTGGCCAAAACCCACCGAGATGACCTCATGTGCGCGTTAGCCGCCACGTACCCGCAATACAAATGGGAACAGAACGCCGGTTATCCTACCAAAGCGCACAGAAACGCCATCAGGGAACATGGTACCACGCCGCACCACCGCCTTTCCTTCAAGCTGCTGCCCGATGCAGAAGTTTCCATATTAGAGGAAATCCTGTAAGGTCTACTATCCTGTAGATTCTCCTATAACTCTGGTTCAAGTTATCAACTTGGACCTACCTTGGGCTGAAGTTTGCAACTTCAGTGAGGCGACAGCCTCAGGAAAAATCAGGAAATAAATTATTTCTTTTTTGCCAGATAGAACTGCAATAGGCTACAAAAGAAGATGAGGGGTAGAGGTAGGTTCCTTCTGCCGCGAAACTTACTGCTAAATCCTCAGCAAAGCCACAGTGAGGCTTTCAGCCTCACTGAAGGTGCAAACTTCAGCCCATAATAGGTCCAAGTTGAAAACTTGAACCAGAGACATTCCAAAGACATTATGGATGCTAAGACCTTAAGTGTTCACTTCTAAGAGGAACCTCGGGAGCAGTATATAAAAAAAGCCGCGGGGCGTTTGGGAGCCGTTTCTGAGGAAACGGCTCCCAAACGCCCCGCGGCTTTTCCGGGGGATAAAAAAGGTTATTGGGGTTTCAGTTTGAGTAAATCCAGGAAAAGGCTGAAGCTGTCCAGGCTGGAGGCGCCGTCGTTGAAGGTGTCAAAGGTGAGGGGTTTTACAATGTAACCGTTCACGCGCAGGTTCTGGGCGGCAAACCGGTCTGAGTCTTCGTTGGAAGTGGTCATGATGAACACGCTCATGTCTGAGAGGTACGGATCGTTGCGGAGCTCTTCCAGAAACTCAATCCCGTTCATCTTAGGCATGTTGATGTCCAGCAGAATAAGGTTGGGCAATGGGTTTAACTTAGGTGTACCAGGCTCCCCCCGTAGCAAGGCCAGGGCCTCGCGTCCGTTCTTGGCTTTGTGTAGCGGCACCATTACCTTGATTTTCCGCAATTCACGCTCCACGCTCATGGCATCAAGGTAATCGTCTTCCACTAACAAAATACTTGGTTGCAATTCACTCATAGTTACTCTTTTGGTATTGGTAATTCTTCAAATATAAGGGTAATCAGGCTTCCTCCAAAACGCGGGTAGGCCAGGTGAAGGTAAAAGCCGACCCTTTCCCCAGAGTAGATGTGACCTTAATGGTACCTCCGCGCCGCTCAATGATCTTTTTTACGATGGCCAGACCCACGCCGGTACTTTCCACGGCATCACGCTCCTGTAAGGTCTGGAACAGCACAAATATGCGGTCGTGGTACTCTTCCTCAATGCCGGGGCCATCGTCAATCACCGAGAACTCATGGGCATCTTCCAACTGCTGGTGCGTGACGGTCACGTTGCCGTGTTCCTGGTGGTGGTACTTGATGGCATTGCTGAGCAGGTTGGAGAATACCTGCTGCAGTTCCACCTTGGCGCCCTGCACCACCGGTAGCCTTTCTGGTAAATGCACCTTAAAGCCTTGGGGTGGGTTAAGCATGTCAATGACCTCAAACAGCAGCGCCTGCACATCTACCATGCCTTCCTCCAGGTGGGACCGCCCAATGCGGGCCAGCGCCAGAATACCGTTGATGAGGTTTTCCATGCGGTGCACCCGCACGCGCATCATCAAAAGGTACTCCTGGATGTGGGAGGGAAGTTCCTTGCCCATGTCTTCCTCCACCCAGCGCGAGGCGTTCTCTATGCCGCGCAAAGGGGCTTTCAAGTCATGGGATACCACGTAGGCAAACTGATCCAGTTCCTTGTTTTTGCTGTCCAGCTCCGTGAAGGTGTTGTCAATGGTAGAGGCCATCCGGTTCAGGGACTCAGAGAGGCGGGTGAGTTCGTCATTGGCATCGTCCTCAATCTGGGTTTTGTATTCGCCGTGCGAGATCCGGTCGGCTAGGTTCACCATCTTTAAAATCCGGCGCGAGATAAGGCGGGTAATATAGTAGGCCCAGACCAAGCCCAGCATCACCGAGATCACCGTCAAAGTGGTGGAGATCCGGCGCGTATCCGCGATACTTTCAGCCAGGCGGGCATTGCGGGCTTCGCGCACCTTGTACTCAATGCTGTTAAAGTCCTTGAAATAAATCCGCATCTGGTCAGTGATGCGTTTCCCTTCCTCGTTGAGCACTAGAAAGCCGTGTTCCAGTTTCTGAATGCCGCGGTAGAGGTCCGAGGTTTTGTTTTCCTTGTCTTTCTCCTCAATCAGCAGCACGGCAAATTCATCGCGCCATTTCCGGTGCAGGTCTTCAATCTCCTTCACTCTTTTCAGCTGATCTGGGTTGTCCTTCATCAGTTTTTTGAGCAGGTCAAACTGGCCGGGGATAAGGGCCGCCGCCGAGAAATAAGGATCCAGGAAGGTGCGGTTGCCGGTAAGCAGATAGCCACGCATACCGGTCTCCATGTCAATGATGCTTCTCTGCAGCGAGGCCGACGTACGGGTGATGTTCTGGGAGTCTGACACGAAGGCCGAGTTGGAAATCACATCCTCAGAAAGGCGGTAATTGA
This sequence comes from Rufibacter aurantiacus, assembly GCF_017916345.1. Taxonomy (NCBI): domain Bacteria; kingdom Pseudomonadati; phylum Bacteroidota; class Cytophagia; order Cytophagales; family Hymenobacteraceae; genus Rufibacter; species Rufibacter aurantiacus. Next base: position 432,461 of record NZ_JAFMSV010000002.1, on the reverse strand, counting down.
CAATGGCCACCGTGGTGAAGAGAAAGGAGATTAGAACGAAGCCGGCGAAGAGCTTGGTTGTTAGATTCATGTAATGTGTGCTAGGAGAGATGGAGACCACCTCCCAAGATAAATACAGAAACAGCCGCGCCTTCCTCTGCTGGAATGCCGGCTGTACAAAAGTAGATTTTTTGCGGTACTTACCCTCTCAAAGAAACCTGGGTGTATGGTTCAATCTACCCTGCCCAACTATCTGAGTCATCTTGATAATTGCTGCCAACCAGAACCTGATGGCATAAAAGTTATGGGTAATGACACCGGTGAACCTGGAACAGGGTTACTGAATAAAGAAGCAATACGGCTACAAGTATACCGGGTTTTGTACGATCAGGGAAAGTACTATAAGTATGAAAAGAAATTGCTTTCTGTTTTGGCCTTGTTTTCAGCAAATCAGGCCAGAAGCGGTACCATCCTGGGGTTGCTGTTGCAAAGGCAAAGGCGGCGGCTTGGTTTAGAAACCCGCCTTTATTTTTATACTTTTGCCTTTCCTTAACCGATTCTTCCTAAACAACCCATACATGGAATTAAAGAAAATTGCCCTGAATGATGTGCACGAGGCCCTGGGCGCCAAGATGGTGCCCTTTGCGGGTTACAACATGCCGGTTCGTTACAGCTCTGACCTGGAAGAGCACCACACCGTGCGCAAGGCTGTGGGGATCTTTGACGTGTCGCACATGGGCGAGTTCCTGGTTTCTGGTCCCCAGGCCCTGGACCTGATCCAGCGCGTGACCACCAACGATGCCTCCAAACTGACGCCAGGCAAAATTCAGTATTCCTGCCTGCCCAACCAGGAAGGCGGCATTGTGGACGATTTGCTCGTGTACTGCCTGGCCCCCGAGGAATACATGCTGGTGGTAAACGCCTCCAACATTGAGAAAGACTGGAACTGGATCAATCAATTCAACACCAACGGCGCCGAGCTGAAGAATATCTCCGATGAGATGTCTCTGTTCGCGGTGCAGGGCCCCAAAGCCGCTGACGCACTGCAAAGCCTCACCCCGGTAGACCTGAAGAACATGGTGTACTACACCTTTGACAAAGGCACCTTCGCCGGACAACCCGACGTGATCATCTCGGCCACGGGTTACACCGGCGCCGGCGGATTTGAGATCTACGTGCCCAACGAGAGCGCCAAAGAGGTTTTCCAGAAGATCATGGAAGCCGGCGCCGAGTTCGGTATCAAGCCGATTGGTTTGGGGGCCCGCGATACCCTGCGCCTGGAGATGGGCTACTGCCTCTACGGCAACGACATCACCGATTCTACCTCGCCGCTGGAAGCCGGCCTGGGCTGGATCACCAAATTCAACAAAGACTTCACCAACGCGCAGAACCTCAAAATCCAGAAAGAACAAGGCGTGAGCCGCAAGCTTATAGGCTTTGAGATGATGGAGCAGGGCATTCCGCGCAGCCACTACGAGATCGTGAACGCCGAGGGCGCCACCATCGGCGAGGTGACCTCAGGCACTATGTCGCCGTCGTTGGGCAAAGGCGTGGGCCTGGGCTACGTTCAGAATGAGTTCACCGCCCCCGGCAGCGAAATCTTCATCAAAGTGCGTAACAAGCAGCTCAAAGCCCAGGTGGTGAAACTACCTTTCTACAAACCAACTCTGTAAGTTCTGAAAGTTCTGAGTCTTGAGTCATGAGTCCTGAGTCAATTGATGTTTTAGGCTCAAGACCCAGAACCTTCCTTTGGCGTTTAGCGGCTGTTTTTCCAAGAACAGCTCCTAAACGCCAAATTTTTTAAAGACTCAGGACTCAGAACTCAAGACTCAGAACTCTTTTCCCATGCCTTCTTTAGATGTCTGTTTCAGCCCCGAGCTGTTGCACCTGTATAATTTAACCGGCAAGATTGCCGTAGTAGTGGATGTGCTGCGGGCCACTTCCAGCATGGTGACTGCGCTGTCGCACGGCGTCGCCCACATTACGCCCGTGAGCGAACTGGAGGCTTGTTTAGCTTACCGCGACCAAGGCTATCTGGTGGCCGCCGAGCGCGAAGGCCTCAAAGCCGATGGATTTGATCTGGGCAATTCTCCCTTCCATTACCTGGAGGAAGACCGCACCGGCCGTTTCCTGGCCATCACCACTACCAACGGCACCAAAGCCATGCGCCTGTCCAGCTCCGCCGATGAAGTGCTGGCCGGGGCTTTCCTCAACGTGGGCGCCATCGCCGACTACGTGCGCAGAGCCGGAAAAGACGTGGTCGTAGTCTGCGCCGGATGGAAAGGTATTTTCAACCTGGAAGATACCCTGTTTGCCGGCGCCCTAGCCGATCGTCTGCAAGGCGAATTCACCTTTGACCACGATGCCACCCAGGCCGCCTGGCACCTCTACACTACCGCCAAACCAGACATGATGGGCTTCTTGGCCAATGCCTCGCACGTGCAGCGCATGAAACGCCTGGACATCCTCAAAGACACCGAGTTCTGCCTGCAGGAAGACGTCTACACCGTAGTGCCCGTGTTGAAAGGTGATTTCCTGGTGCCCGCTGAACTGGCGTAATCACCAAGAAAATCGCTCTTGTGCCTTGTCTTTGTTTTCGGGCCTGTTTCTGGAAATCGGCCCGAAAACAGAGACAAGGCATTTTTATTTGAGTGGAAAACGCCAGTCTTAATGCGCAGCATGCTTCCCGAAGGGATCTTGCAACTGCAAATCAAAGGCTAGATAGGAGGTTTTGTGTCCATGTGGCTTAAACTGCTCCATCAGACCCAGGTCCACAATGAGCGGCGAATGTGCGAACACATGCCGGAAATACAGGGATAAGCGGTCCTCGGTGAAATGGTAAGTTGACCAGGTGTTCTCCTGGGTTTTATCTGTCACCGTCAGGACCTCGTTTCCCCCGATCAGGAAATTGCTGTGGGCCTGGTTCAGGGGAATACTGGCCTGCGCCTTCAGCCTGATCCTGATTTCCTCAGGGGTGGAGAGGGGCGTATCAGAAGACTGATAAAACGTGCGCCACTCCGGCCGGAAGGTGTAGGTCATGGCCACCTGCCTCAGATGGTGTTTGTATTGGAGCCGGCTGTAAAAGCGTACTTCCTTCTTATGGGCCGGATTCTCCAATTCAAAAGGAGCCTCCGCAGAATACTCATTCTGCCGCCTGAAACTTCCCGCCACCGAGAGCTGCCAGTGAGAGGTTAGGCCATAGCCGATTTCCTCGTTCAGCACCAGCAATCCCTGCTTCTTGAACAAGGCCCAATTATCTGGGTCGCTTTCCCTGGCCATCCCAACATAGGTACTGGACACCCACCGCGTTCTCAGATGCTGCGTCAACCCAATGGCCCCCCAACTGACGCCCTTGGTGGAACCTACGCCCGGCGGCGAAATCTGGGCCTGCGCCGAGTTGATGAAAAGAATAAACAAAATCGCTGATAATCCCCGGCGGAGATAGGTAAAACGTGCCGAGACACGGCAATAGGAACTAGGGGATGTGTTGGAAGGAGTGGAGGTTCTAAACATAGTTTCTTTCAGTTAAAGGTTATCTCAAGGACCTTGCAAAGTCAGGTCAAAGAGACAGCCCAATACTGGAAGAAATTGGGAAGAGGAAATAGCCTTTAAAATGCGGATTGGCCTTCTATGCCACAAACCCGTTTCAAAGCCGATTCTACAAAATCAGACTTGAACCAGGTTTCCTTTCTTTTAGTAGTTTCTACCGCAGTTTAGGGTTGTTCTGGTGCCGGTCTTTGTCGCGGGAGGTGCGTTTCTCCATGCCTTTGGCAAAGGCCTCAGTGAGGTTCACGCCCGTCTGGTTCGCCAGCGCGATGAGCACGAACAGCACATCGGCCATCTCCGCGCCCAGGTCCACGTCCTCATCGCTTTTCTTGAACGACTGGTCGCCGTAGCGCCGCGCGATGATGCGGGCCACCTCGCCCACTTCCTCAGTGAGGATGGCCAGGTTCGTCAACTCGGAGAAATACCGCACGCCTACGTCTTTGATCCAGGTGTCTACCGCTTGTTGTGCTTCTTCTAAGGTCATGTTTTTAATGTGCTAATTTGGGAATGTGCTGAGGAGTTGATGAAGATTGTTGTGAGGCTATTTTCTGGAAATCAGGTTGAAAATGAAGGCCCAAAAACAATCAACAATAAACAACAAACAGTCTACTTACTCCCGGTTCTGCGAGTCTATGGTAATAGTCACGGGTCCGTCGTTGACCAGGGCCACTTTCATGTCGGCGCCGAAGATGCCGGTGGGGACTTCTTTGCCTAGTTCTTTTTCGAGTACCTGGTGGAACTGCTCGTACAGCGGGATGGCCACGGCAGGCGGGGCGGCGTTGATGTAGGAGGGGCGGTTGCCTTTCTTGGTGAGGGCATACAGCGTGAATTGGCTGATAAGTAAAATGCCGCCGTCTACTTCCTGCACGCTCAGGTTCATCTTGTCCTCGGCATCAGAGAAAATCCGGAGCTGCACAATCTTCTTGGCGGTCCAGGACAGGTCCTCGGGGGTGTCTGAATTGGTGAAGCCAGCCAGCACCAGCAGGCCCTGGGCAATGTGGCCGTTCTTGTTTCCTTCAATGGTGACGGATGCCTCAGACACCCGCTGAATTACTACGCGCATAATCAGTAATTAAGAGGAAGGACAACTGGTTGGTTTCACAAGGTTTTAAGGAAAAGGGGCTAAAAAAACATTCACTCCTTCTCGCAATCACTCCTTCACTCATTCCTAAAAGGGGCAAGTTAAAAAGAAAACCCGCAGCCATCGCGCTCAAGCGCACATTCTTCATTTTATAAGAATAGAAAGCTGAAGCGGACGTTTTTCCATTATTTTTGTGTTCCTAACCCTTCAAGGATGCCGAAAAAGACGATTTACTGGCTGTGCGGTGTGGTGGTGCTGTTGGCGCTGGGCTTCTATGGGTACTCAAAATGGACGGAGGCACGCGAAAAGGTGAGCCTCTGGACGCTGGTACCCGACAATGCCGTTTTTGTGGTGGAAACGAACAACGCCCCCCGGTTCCTGGATCATTTGCGGCAGACAGACCTGTGGGCCACGGTTTCCCAGATGCCCTACGTGCTGCGCCTAGACGATCAGTTGACCCAACTGGACAGTCTTTCTACCGGCCGCTCGCCACTACGTAATTTCCTCACCAATAAGAATGTGTTGGTGTCCATGCACGTGATGGGCCGCACTGAGTATGACCTTGTTTATTACGTGCCGGTGAGCACCGTGGCCCAACACCGCTACATCCGTACGTTGGTGGAGAACATGTCCAAGTCTGGTTTGTACCGGCAGGAGATGAGGGAGTACCAGGGTTTCCAGATCACTGACATCATTCACCAGAACGACAACGACAATCTCTCTTATTTCAGCTACCATAATAACCTGGTCATCAGTCCCAGCCCGGTACTAGTGGAGGAGATCATTAGAAAGATCAACCGCGGGCAACTGGAGTCGCCGGCCAAGGACTACAAGAACACCAACTACCTGAGCCAGCCCGATGTCTACGCCAACGTCTTCATCAACTACCAGCACGTGCCTGATCTGTTGGGCGTTTTCCTCAAGAAAGACCTCCTCGCTGATGTGAACCTGCTCAGCAGCCTTTGCCGCAACAGCATGCTGCAGTTGAAACTGGACAACAACCGGCTGTTCATGAACGGCTTCTCGCGCCCCGAAACCGTGGAAGGTTCTTTGTACAGTCGCATCCAAGGCCATGAGGCCAAGAAATTCAGCCTAAAGGAGGTACTACCAGAGCGGGCGGCTATTGTGCTGCACCTGGGTCTGAACCAGATGAACACCCTCCGGAAAGAACCCGGCAAGCCGGAAGGCTCCTTCCTGGACTCGCTTTCCGGGTCTTTTTCCGGGGAGCTGGGGCTTTGTTACCTGGAAGCCTACGATACCAAGACCAGCCCTGAGAAAATCCTGTTCGCGCAGACGGCCAACCCGGGTGTGACCCAGCAGATGCTCAACCGTCTGCAGCCGGGCCAGACCGCCGGTACCGTGGAAAAGCACGGCCAGCACACCATCAGGTTACTCACCGCCAAAGAACTGCCGCAGCAATTGTTTGGGGACCTGTTCAAGGGCTTTGAGCAGACCTATTACACCACCCTGCAGAACTACATCCTCTTCACCGATGACGTGGCCACCATGCGCGCGCTGCTCAGCGAGGTAGAGGAGGGGAAGGTCTGGAGCAAATCGGCGGCGCTGGAGCCTTTGCTCAACCAGTCGCAGCAGGCAGACAACATTGGGTTGTTCATTAACACGAGCCACGCCTGGAACCTGCTTTTGCGCTCCATGAGCCCCGAGCAGCAGGTGAGTCTGCTCCGTAATAGCGCTATCATCAAGAAATTCAACTATTTCAGTCTGCAGTTCGGCGCTTCTGATAACCAGTACTACACCAGTTTCCTCTTGCGCCACCAGGAAGAGTCAAGGGTGAAGACCGTTTTGGCTAACCAGGGCATCAGGCAGGAAGAGACCTTTGACTTCAACAGCCGCCTTATTTCCACGCCGTTCCTCACGCGGTTTGTGGTAGACAACAGCAGCGAGATTGTGGTGCAGGACTCGGCTCTGGTGCTGTACGGCGTGGGCGCAGACCGCGGCCGCCGCAACTGGAGCGATACGCTCAACTCCCGCATTATGGGGCCGGTGCTCCAACTGCCCTACGGCCAGGACAAGCGCCTGAAGTATTTCTTCGCCACTGCTAACAGCCTGCACTGTATTGACAAAAACGGCACCGAAGAGGAGAACTTCCCCTTCATTCTAGGAGACTCCATCAGGTTGCAGCGCCTCACCGTGTTTGACTACGACAAAACCGGAGATTACCGCCTCGCTGCGGATGATAACCTGGGCAACCTCTTCATCCTGGACATGCAGGGCAACCTCCAGTCTGGTTGGAACCCCATGCGCCTGGACGGCCGCCTGGCTGCGCCGCCGCAGCACGTGAAGGTGAACGGCCGCAACGTGATTATGGTGGCGCTGGAAAACGGCTTCATCTACGCCTTTGGGACGCAGGGCGAGCCTTATCCGGGGTTCCCCATCAACCTGAACGGGAGTCTGCGCTCGGGGCTATTCCCTAAACTGGGCATCTCTTTCCGGCGGTCGCTCTTCACCACGGTAACGCAGGGCGGCGAGATCATCACCTTTGACTTGACCGGCGAGGTAACCCGGCGCGAACAGCTCCTGCGCCCCAGTAGGAGCAGCACGTTCAAAATGATACCCGAAGAAGGAGGGAAGTCGTTTATCATTGCCCGCTCAGACCCGGGCCGCGTGGCCTTGTTTGGGCAGGACGGGAAACTCTTGCTGGACCGCCGCTTCGTGACGTCCTCGGCCAAAGAGGTGCAGTATTTCCATTTCGGGGGAGACCGCAAGCTGTACGTGATCTGGGAAACCGGGCCACGCAAAGCGTACTTGTTTGATGTGCAGGCACAGCCGCTGGGCAATGACCCCATCAATACCAGCTATCCGGTAACGGTGCGCTACAACGAGGTGCAGAACCAGTACATCATCTTCTCTACCTACAACAAACTGCTGCAGAAAACGGTGGTGCAGGGCCGCTAAATTCCTGCTCCTTCATTTTTTCTGCTTTCTGTTTCCGGGCCGTTTTTCCGTTATCGGCCCGGAAATGAAAAAAGATGAAAATATTTTGAACTAAATTGTATGTATATACATTAATTGTCTATACATTTGCAGCACTTAAACACTAAGTCAAAAAGAAATGAAACTGAGAAACACAGTAGTATTGGCGCTGGTAGCGTTAGTAACATTTGCCTTCGCTGGTAAAGGCGTTAATTACAAAGTGGTAACCAACCAGTCTAAAGTGAACTGGAGAGGCACCAAAGTAACCGGTGAGCACTCTGGCGCGATCAACGTAGCCGAAGGTACTCTGAACAGTGATGGAAAAAACATCTATGGTGGCACGTTCACCATTGACATGAACTCCATCACCTGTACTGACATCACCGATGCCAAGATGAACGGTAACCTGGTAGGTCACCTGAAGTCTGATGACTTCTTCGGTACTGCCAAACATCCAAAGGCTACCCTGGTGATCACTAAAGTAACCCCTACTAAAACCAAAGGCCAGTACCTGGTGAATGGTGATTTGACCATCAAAGGCATCAAAAACCCAATTCAATTCCCGGCTACTATCGCTCATGCCGGTAACCAGATCAAAGCCAAAGCCAACATCAAAGTAGACAGAACCAAATATGACATCAAATACGGTTCAGGTTCTTTCTTTGACAACCTGGGCGACAAAGCCATCAGCAACGAATTTGAACTGAACGTTGATTTAGTTGCTCAGAAAGACTTAGTAGCCAAGAAATAAGCTTACCCGTTTTTCATGATTGTTTGCCCCGTGGAAGAGCGAAAGCTCCCCACGGGGCATTTTTCATTTCAGCCCAAGGCATTGATTGGGCTCTCCTCGTTTTCAGGGCCTTTTCTTTATTTCTCCGTCAAACTGTTTTTTCTTCTGAAAACCAAAACAAGGTAGTAACTGTTCTTTTGATGATAGTAAACCTATTATTCCAAATAGTATTTGTATATTTGGCGAGGATTTACGGATACAACTATGAGCGCTACCATTACCATCAAGCTAAATGAGAAGCTGTTTCTGCGAGACCCCGAACAAACCGAGCTGGGCAAAGCCATTGTGAAAGAAAGCATCAGGCTGATTGATGAGCTTGGCTTTGAGCAGTTCACTTTCAAGAAACTGGCCCAGCAGATTACGTCCACGGAGGCGTCGGTGTACCGGTACTTTGAGAACAAGCACAAGCTGTTGCTTTACCTGGTGTCCTGGTATTGGAACTGGCTGGACTACCGCATCAGCTACCATACCCACAATGTGACCGATGCCGCGGAACGACTGCAGGTATTCATCAGGATTCTGGCGGCAGATCCTATGAAAGAGCCGTTGACCACCTTCTTTGACGTGGAAGCGCTGGCCCGCATTGTAGTGGTGGAGGCCTCAAAAGCTTACCTGACCAAGGAGGTGGACAATGACAACCGGGCAGGTTTGTTCCGCGATTATAAAAGCTTGTGCCACAAGATGGCGCTGGTGGTGCTTGAAATAAATCCGCAGTACCCGTACCCGCATGCTTTGATAAGCACTCTTTTTGAAACTACCCGCAAGCACCAGTTTTTCGCCCAACATCTGCCTTCCCTTACCGAGGTGAAACTGGAGCAAGCCGGGTTAAACAGCCTGATCAGCTATTTGAACCACCTGGCTTTCTCGGCTATTGGTACTGCAGTTGTAAATACACAGGCAAATGACTAAAAAGAAAAAGATGAGTGAAATACCTGCAAAAAGAAGTCCCCTGAGCCGTTTCCTGGAGCTCCTGGCCTCAGAGAAAAAAGTGATCGGATTTATTTATCTCTATGCCGTTTTCTCGGGGCTGGTAAACCTTTCCTTGCCCTTGGGTATTCAGAGTCTGATTGGGTTTGTTTCCGGCGGGCAGTTGGTCACGTCGGTTTCGGTCCTGATCATTTTAATTGTGGTGGGCGTGTTGGTGGTGGGAGGGCTGCAGGTGATGCAACTTTCCTTGGTAGAGCACATTCAGCAGCGCCTTTTCGCGACCAAGGCTTTTCAGTTTGCCACTCACCTCACCAAGATCAAAGGAAGCCAATTGGCAACCCAGAACCTGCCCGAACTGATGAACCGGTTCTTTGACGTAGTCTCCCTGCAGAAAGGACTGGCCAAAATGCTGACTGATTTTTCGGCGGCCGCCATCCAGATCCTGTTTGGGCTTATTCTGCTTTCCTTCTACCATTCGTATTTCATTTTCTTCGGGTTAGTGCTGGTTGCCCTATTGGTGTTGGTGCTGCGCCTTACCAGTCCGCGGGGGATGCAGACCAGCCTGGAGGAATCTAAATACAAATACCGGCTGGTGCATTGGCTGGAGGAGATGGCCCACAATATCTCGGTGTTCAAGTCTGCCTCCCATGAGAATCTCTCCCTGGAGAAGACCGATTACTACACCAGCGGCTATCTAAAGGCCCGGAATGCCCACTTTAAGGTGTTGATCACCCAGTACATCAGTTTTGTGGGGTTCAAGACTATCATCACGGCGGGCTTACTGCTCATGGGGAGTTTGCTCCTGATAAACCAGGAAATCAACCTGGGACAATTTGTGGCCTCGGAGATCATCATCATTCTGGTCATCAACGCGGTAGAGAAACTGTTGGTGAAGCTGGATGTGGTGTATGACGTGCTCACCAGTCTGGAGAAACTGGGCGCCGTCACCGATCTGCCCATGGAGGAGGAGAAAGGCCTGGCCAGGGAGACACCTGTCGGCAAACCAGGGGTTTCTTTGAAAGTACAGGAGTTGACCTTCCAGTATGCGGGCTCGCCCAAACCTGCCCTGCAGGATGTGTCCTTTTCCGTGAATGCCGGCGAGAAAGTTTGTCTGATGGGTTCTGAAGAGGCCGGAAGATCTACCTTACTGCAGGTAATAGCCGGCATCTTAACCGACTATGAAGGCACCGTGGCCTGCAATGGTTTGTCGCTGCGGGACTATACCCCGGAGGCCATCCAGAACCAAACGGGCTATTTTCTCTTCCCCAGTCTTTTGTTTGAAGGAACCATTCTGGAGAACATCTCCATGGGGCAGCCAGACGTGAAACTGGAAGATGTGCTCTGGGCGCTGGAGACTGTGGAGTTGACCGACTATGTGCATGCGCAGCCGCAGGGCTTGTATACGCCCATCCGCAGCCATGCACCCAATATTCCGGCGGGAGTGGCCCAGCGCTTGGCCCTGGCCCGCAGCATTGCCCGTCGGTCTAACCTGCTCTTGTTGGATTCCTTCCTGCCCAATGTCAACAAACATCTGAGGGAGCGGATAGGAAATCGGCTGTTAGAGGATAACACTACCTGGACCGTGCTTTTGATCTCTAATGACTCAGCCATCATGCGCCTGTGTAAACGGGTGATTTTACTCAAGAATGGCCGGGTAGAACGAGATGTAGTGGGTGAATTATCTAATGCCGAAGAGTTAACCAGTTTGATGTCATGATAAGGCAAGTAAAAAAATATCAGTTTTCCCAGGAACTAGAGCAGTATGAATCTTTTCGGCTGCTAGGCAAGCCACGGCTGGGCAAAAGCGTAGCGTATTGGTGCGTGGGTCTGTTCAGTCTCATTTTCCTGGCTTCCTGGCTACCCTGGACCCAGAATATCCGCTCCGCGGGCAGCGTCACCACGCTGCAGCCCCAGGACCGTCCGCAAACGGTTCATAGCACCATTGCCGGCCGCATTGAGCAGTGGCGGGTGCAGGAGGGGCAGAAAGTCAAAAAAGGCGATACTTTGGTAGTGCTCTCGGAGGTAAAGGAGAAATACTTTGATCCTCAGTTGTTGCCGCGCATGCAGGAGCAACTGCAGGCCAAGGAAGGCAGCCTCCAGGCCACCCAGGCCAAAGCCGAGGCGCTCACCCAGCAGATTGCCGCCTTGCAGGAGGGGCTTCAGTTCAGTTTGGAGAAAGCCCGGAACAAGGCTCGTCAGGCGTATTTGAAAGTCCAGAGCGACAGCGCCGATCTGGTGGCTATCAGAGCCGAGTATGAGGTGGCGCAGGCGCAGTTCGCCCGGCAGGAGAAACTGTATGCCCAGGGCCTGAAATCCCTGACCGAGCTGGAAAGCCGCAGGCTGAAATTCCAGGAAGTCCGGGCCAAGCTGCAGAGCACCCAGAATAAACTGAGCATCAGCCGCAACGAGCAGCAAAACGCCCGCATAGAACTAGCCTCATTGCAAGCCGAGTACCAGGACAAAATCTCCAAAGCCCAGTCTGACCTGAACGCTACCCGGGCCTACGTGAATGACACCAAAGGCGAGATCTCCAAGGCGAAGAATGAGTATGCCAGCACACAGATCAGGAACTCCTTCTACCAGATCACGGCGCCGCAGGACGGATACGTGGTGCGGGCGCTTAAATCTGGGTTGGGTGAGACCATCAAAGAAGGAGAGGCCGTGTGCAGCATCATGCCGGCTAATCCGCAGTTGGCCGTGCAGCTCTACGTGCATCCCATGGATATTCCGCTGTTGGACGTGGGCCGGCCGGTGCGGCTCCAGTTTGAGGGATGGCCTGCCTTGGTCTTCTCGGGCTGGCCCAACGTTGGTTTCGGGACTTTTGGCGGAAAAGTGGCCGTCATCGATAACATTGACAGCCAAGGCAAATACCGGGTGCTGGTGGTGCCCGAGAACGCAGAAACTCCCTGGCCCGAGGCCATCCGGATCGGGTCTGGGGCTTACGGGTGGGCCATGCTCAATGACGTGCCCATCTGGTATGAGTTGTGGCGCCAGTTGAATGCTTTCCCGCCAGATTTCGTGGGAGCCGTGGACGGGGCACAAAAGGGCAGCGAAAAAGAGACAACACCTAAGGCAGAAGACAAGAAATGAAAGCGAAACTCGTCCTCCTCTTTTTTCTGATGGGGTGTCCGGCGGTATTTTCCCATGCAGCAGCCCAAGAGGCTGACAGCACGGCCGTATTCACCATCCGTGATCTCATGGAGCAGCTGGTGGTGCATCATCCGGTGGCCCGGCAGGCTCAGCAGCTAACCGAGCAGGCCCGGCAGGAAGTCCGCATGGCCCGGGGCGTTTTTGACCCGGTTTTGGCATCTAAGTACTATAACAAGGAACTGAGCGGCAAGAACTATTTCACCCTTTGGGACAACGTGCTGAAGGTTCCGCTCTGGGTAGGGGAACTCAAAGCCGGGTACGAGCGCAACAGCGGGGTCAATGTCAATGGAGAGAACATTACGCCTCCCTCGGGGCTGAGCTATTTTGGGGTATCGATGCCCCTGGGTCAAGGCCTGCTGATAGATGAGCGGCGGGCCACGCTTCTGCAGGCCAGGCAGGCGCAGGACCTCGCCGAGGCTGATCGGGTGAAAATGATCAACAAATTATTGCTGGAAGCCGCCAAAGCCTACTGGGACTGGGCCGCTACCTATGAGCGCTGGCAGTTGCTGGAGCAGGGCTTTCAACTGGCCCAAGTACGATTTCAGGCCGTGAAGGAGCGGGTAATCCAGGGCGATCTGGCAGCCATAGATTCAGTGGAAGCTAAGATTGAGGTTCAGAACCGACTGGCATTGTTGCAGCAGGCCAGAACAGAATACCAGAACGCGGCCCTGGTAGTCTCCAATTTCCTGTGGGGCGAAAACGCTACGCCCTTGGAGATACCAGAGAATATCAGGCCTTCTTTGCTGGGCACAGAGACGGAGCCCCTGACTTCTGATGCTCTCTCTGAATTGCTGGCAACTGCCCGGGAGCAGCACCCCGAGGTTCAGAAACTGGAGATCAAGACCAGGCAGTTGGAGGTGGAGCGCAGATTCACCCAAAACAAACTGCTGCCTAAGCTCAATCTGGAATATAACCTCATCGGGCCTGGGAATTCTCTAAGTGGTCAGTGGCTGGAGGGAGGTTATGCCTCCAATAATTTCAAAGTGGGAGCAAGTTTCAGTGTGCCGATTTTTTTGAGGCAGGAGCGGGGAAAGCTACAGGTAACGCGCCTGAAACTGAATGCCACCCACCTGGAGCTACAGCAAACCACTCGCGAAAACCTGAATCTGGTACAGGCGGCCTACAATGAGCGACAGATGCTGGAAGATCAGATTACCCTTCAGGAGCAGATCATTGCCAACAGCACCCTCATGCGGAACGGCGAGCAGCAACGGTTTGAAAACGGCGAAAGCTCCCTGTTCCTGATCAACACCCGCGAATCAAACCTGATCAACCAGCAAATCAAACTCTACGAACTGAAAGCGAAATACGGCAAAGCCAAATACTACCTGCAGTGGGCTGCCGGTAGCCTGAGCAGCGCCCTGAACCCATCAGCCCGGGTGAAGTAACATCCGCAGAAATGGTCGATATATACCGCTTTATGTGCCATTTGGAGGTAAGACGGCCTTCGGCCTGTTTTGACTTAATCGTTTTTAGGCAATTTTACAGAAACCAGCTTCAAATCGGCTTTGCCTGAGTTCTTCCCCAGAGGAAACCATATGCCATGATGAACCCTAAGTCAGACCGAATTCAAAAGTCTGAATGCATTTACTGGTTCGTGAGCCAGCCTTTGCGGTAGAAGTAATACACCATGCCCGAGACGATGACCGCCATCACGCATAGCAGCGTCACGTAACCGTAGGGGTGGTAGAGCTCCGGCATGTTCAACGGGTTAATGCCGCCTCTGGGGTTCTCGCGGGAGAAGTTCATGCCGTACAGTCCCACAATGAAACTCAACGGAATGAAGATGGTGGAGATGATGGTGAGTACTTTCATTACCTCGTTCATGCGGTTGCTCACGTTAGAGAGGTACAGGTCTGTGAGGCTGCTGGTCGTTTCTTTGTAGTTGTCTACCAGGTCCATGAGCTGCACGGCGTGGTCATAGATGTCCTTGAAGTAGATCTTGAGGTCCTGCGGAATAAGTTGCTCGTCCATGCGCATAATTTCGTTGATCTTGTCGCGCTCAGGCCAGACAATGCGCCTTATTTTCACCACCTCGCGTTTGAGATCCAGGATCTGGCTCAGGAGTTGTTTGCTGGGCTTCTGGAAAAGGCAGTCCTCCAGTTCCTCGGCGTACTCGCCCAGTTGGGCCATGGCCGGAAAATAATGATCCAGCACCACATCCATAATGGCATAGGCCAGGTACATGCTGGATTTCTTCCGGATGGCGCCTTTGCCCGCCTTGATCCGGTCCCGAAGTGGTTCCAGGCAGTCCTCGTAGTCGCTCTGGAAGGTGATCACGTAATTAGGTCCGGTGAAAATGGAGAGCTGGTCATCGTCAATTCTGTGGTCTGGCGTGAACTGAACCATGCGGGACACGATGAACAACCGGTTGTGGTCTTCCTCCACCTTGGGCCGCTGGTAGTCATTGATCACGTCTTCCATCTGCAGCGGATGGATGTGGAAATCTTTCATGATTTGCTCCAGCAGCGCCACGCTGCCGTAGCCGCGCACGTCAATCCAGTGCCGGGCCTCCGGGGTTTGCTTAAACTCCCGCATCAGCGATTCATAATCCGTAAACTCCCGGGCCCCGTGCATCTGCTCATTGAAAGACATCAGGAAAAGCCGGGGCGCCAGGGCATCTGCCGAGATGGTCAGCGAGCCTGGTTTTTGGCCTACGCTTCTTTCCAGAATGCTTTTAGGAGGCAGCTTTGACTTTTTGGACTTTGACTTAGGAAGAATGCGCATGTGGGTTTCTGGGTGTGGTGGTCTTAAGCGGATGCGGTAAATTGGATTTGATACGTAAACCGGCAAGGTACGGATAAGTCTGTTTCCGCGCTGTTTTTGCCGAAACAAGGTGAAAACGACAGGGAAAGCAGGTTTCTTGCGCTAGGCCTCCAGCGTACCGCCGGCCTTCTGCAGAAGCGTTTCAATCTGGGCGGCCAGGCTGGTGCGCACCTCCACCGTAAGGTGGCAATCCAGGTGGAAATCCTGCTGCCGCACCGGCAGGTCGAAGTCTTTGACCACTTTCATGATCTCGTTCATCTGCCCGTACCCAAACTGCACCGTGAGCAGTGCTGTTTCATGGCGTTCTATGACCTGAGCCCCCTCCAGCGCCTCGACGGTGGCCGTTTTGTAGGCATGGATCAACCCGCCCACGCCCAGCTTCACGCCCCCAAAATACCGGATGACCACCACCAGCACGTTGCTCAACCTCAGCGACCTGATCTGTCCCAAAATAGGATCCCCGGCCGAGTGATTAGGCTCCCCGTCATCGTTGGCGCGGAAGGTGGCCCGGTCGGCGCCCAGCAAATACGCATAGCAATGGTGCCGGGCATCGAAGTACTCTTTGCGCAGGCCCGTGAGTATTTCCTTGATTTCTTCCTCAGAGCGCACCGGATACGCCTTGGCGATGAACTTGCTGCCTTTCTCTTTGTACAGTCCCTCCACGGGCGCGGCGATGGTGCGGTAGGTGTCCTCCATGAAGGGCAAAATTACGAAAGGTTTTACAATGGAAGTAACGGCCGTTTCAAGCCCCTTTTCCGGAAAATAGACCTGAAACACCTTATGCAGTGGCGTTCATTTCCGGTCTGGCCCGAGAAGACGGTATCCATTTCCGGGGCTTTGCGTAACTTCGCCGATGATGATTCCAACTGAGCCGTACCTGTTTCCGTTCCTGTGTTTGCCCGATGCCCATGGCACCCTGATTTCCACCCAAGACGAGCAAGGATTGCCTTTCGCTGCCAAGCGAATTTTCTGGGTTTTCGCCTCCAGCCAGGGCGACGAACGCGGCGGGCACGCGCACCGCACCACGCAGGAGATTTTGGTGGTGGTACAGGGCAGCGTGAAAGTGGAAACCGAAACCGCCCAGGGAAAGCAAAGTTTTGAGTTGCAGACGCCCAGCCAGGGACTGTACATTCCACCGTTCTGCTGGATTGCCGTGCACCCTTCCCCCGGGGCCATTCTGTGCTGCATGACCTCCACCGTGTTTGAGGAAGCCGATTACATACGCGATTACGCCGAGTTCAAAAAACTGATTTAACCCCGAAGCGATGCCAGGACCCTTGGGAGCGACCTACGAGGCCAAATGCCTCACCAGCCCGGCGGAGCTTTCTGCCCTGCCTCCCTTTGCGTTTGAGGTGTTTCTGTATCTGCAACCAGCCCACGTGGCCCTGCAAGCCGGACCTAACTGGCAGGTGTTCGTTCTGGTGAACCACTCCACAGGTCAAGTGGTGGGAATAACTCATCTCTTCCGGGAGCAGGATTTTGCCCGTACGCCTTGGCGGGCTCCGTTCGGTGGCATGCAGCTGCACCAGGACGTCCCTGAAGCCGTGGCCCGCACGTTTCTGCAATACGTGCACCTGCATCTGCGGGACCAGGACGTGCGCCGCGTGCAGTGGCTGCAATGTCCCGATGTGTACGCCCCCGGCACCAACGAATGGATGCGCTCCGCCCTGCCCGCCTTCCGGTATTCCCTCCAGCACGACCAACGCAACCACCATATCCCAGTCACCGAGGCACCGTTTCAGGAGATCATTCATCCGTCCTTGAAACGCAGGCTGACCAAATGCCTGAACGCGGAATTCACTTTTCAGCAGGAAACGGTGGCGGAGTTGCCTGAAGCCTATGCGTTTCTCAAGCGTTGCCGCGAAGAGAAGCAAAAACCGCTCTCCTTGTCATTGGAGCAACTGACCCGGTATTTTGAGTTATTTCCGGAGCGCTATTTCCTGTTTACCGTTCGGCATGGGCAGGAGCTGGCCGCCGTGGGAGTGGCTGTAATGATTACCCGGCATCTCCTGAACCATCTATACCCGGCCAGCCCTAGAAGCTTTAATGCCTACAGCCCCACGGTGCTGCTCAATGCCGGGCTCTACCAGTTTTGCCAGACTCGCCACATTTCCATATTGGACTTAGGCGTATCGGCGCCCGTAGACGAAAGCGAGAAGGATTACAGCGGGCTTTTCACCTTCAAGGAACGGCTGGGAGGGGTAGAATCTAGGAAACCCACTTTTTTGATGGAGTGAATGAGTGATGGCTTGAATGAGTGAATTAGGGAAGTAGAAATTGCCAAATTTGACAAGCTGTTTTGGAGCTGTTTTTCTGAAACTGCTCTTAAAAAGGAATTTGCATTCTAACCCCACCACAGGTTTCTTTGCGCCAACATTTTCTCCGTCAATCACTCCATCACTCATTCGCTCATTTTCCCTCTCCATGCAGGTTCCTTTTTTCGCATTCCGAGATTTTCCCGTCGGGTTACAGCAGCGGGTAGAACAGGCGCTGGTAGAGGAATTGCGGAGAAACCAACTAATCTTGGGGCCCACAGTGACGACGTTTGAGCAGGAGTTCAGCCGGTTTTTAGGCAACGGCGAAGTGATTGGCGTAGGCAATGGGTACGATGCTCTGGTTTTGAGTTTAAAGAGCTTGGGAGTGGGACCAGGTGATGAAGTGATTGTGCCGGCCAACGGGTACATCGCCACCATCAACGCCGTGCAGCAGTTGGGTGCTACGCCTGTATTCTCGGAACCAGACCCGCACTCCTTTAACCTGACCGCTGCCACTGCCGCGTCGTTGATTACAAGCAAAACCAAAGTGATTCTGCCCATCCATCTGTACGGCCAGAGCTGCGAAATGGAAGAACTGCTACAGCTTTGCGAGGCAAACGGCCTGCATCTGGTGGAAGATTTCGCGCAGGCGCAAGGGGCCTGGTACAAGGGCAAACCAGTAGGTACGTTCGGGAAGATTAACGCCACCAGCTTTTACCCCACCAAGAACCTGGGCGCCGTCGGAGACGGAGGGGCAGTGGTCACCCAAGACGAAGAGCTAGCTCATTGGGTTCGGCAGCACCACAACTATGGTCAGTCAAAAAGGTATGAGTACGCGCAGGTGGGCGTGAACTCCCGGCTGGATTCTTTGCAGGCCGCCGTCTTGCGGGAGAAACTTGCCTGTTTGAACGAGCTGAACACGGAGCGAAGAAGATTGGCCCAGTGTTACCACCAAGCCTTGGCGAATGTTGGTGATATTACCCTTCCATTGCCTTCCTCCGCCAAGATTGAACACATCTACCATCTGTACGTGATCCAAACGGGGCGCCGGGATGCATTACAGCAGTACCTGGCCCAGGGGCAAATCCAGACGTTGATTCACTACCCCATTCCGCCGCATTACCAGAAAGCGTACCAGCACTTGGGATATAAAAAAGGCGATTTCCCAGTAGCTGAGAAGATGGCCCAAGCTTGCCTCAGTCTGCCGCTCTTCCCCGGAATGACCCATGCGGAGCAGGACTACGTAGTGGAGCAAATTCAAAGATTCTTCGCTTCCTAAGCCACGTGTTCGCATACTGTTTCAAAGCCGTTTTTCTGAAATCAGCGATAAACCAGATTTTGGAAGGTTCGCTTTGGGCAAGGGCGCAGCGCCTGAATTAAAGGAATTTCTTCGTAGTTTGCGAAATGGCTCGAAAGCAGCACGTGCGGCAATTTTTGGGGAATTCAGTTTGGTCGGGGCTTTCCACAGTTGCCCGGGCGGGCAGCTCGCTCCTCATCAATAAGTTGTTCGCCGTTTATTACGGTCCGCACGGCATCACACTGCTGGCCCACTTCCAGAACCTCATTGCGCTGCTCACCACGCTGCCCAACAGCGGAGTCAACGTGGGCCTCATCCTCTACCTGGCCCAACACAAGCCTGATTCCTCAGAATACCGCGCCTATTTCTGGACCGGTCTGTTTCTGAATGCCGTCACCTTTCTGGGGGCTTTGGGGGGCATTCTGCTTTTCCCCGGTTTTTTTCTGGAGCGTTTTGGGGAGGAAATGCTGGCGCAGAGCAGCTCCTTTTCTCTCTGGGCGGTGTTGGGTCTGTTTGTGTTACTGTTGCTGCAGTTGTTCTGGCTCTCGGTGCTGCTGGCTCGCCAGGCGCTGCAGCCTTATGTGTGGTTAAGCTTGTTGACCAGCCTCATCAGCATTGCGGTGACTTGGTGGGCCGTAGGACGTCTGCACCTGACGATGGCGCTGGCCCTGTTCCTAGTGGGGCAATCGGTGAGCGGATTGGTGGGCTTGGGCGTGGTGCTCTATAAAGGATTGGTTCCGAGTTGGCAGGGAGCGTTGCCGAAAAGTGTGCTGCAAGACTTGGGCAAATTCCTGGTGATGGCGCTGTCCACGCTGATAGGTGCCAAGCTGGTGGACTTTGTGGTGCGCGAGATGGCCATTGAGCAGTTTTCTTTGGTGGAAACAGGCCTCTGGCAGGCGGTGGTAAAGATTTCGGATAGCTACACCATGGTCTATATTTCCATCCTGGGCATGGTTTACTACCCCAAGATCGCGGTGCTGCTTCCCCAACCCGAGGCCCTGAAAGAGTACGTGAAAAGCATCTTCTCCCTGTTGGTGCCGGCCGTGGGCTTGGGGCTACTGGTGTTTTGGTGGCAGCGCGACTTCTTTATCCAACTCTTGTTCCACCGGGACTTCCTTGCCGCCCGCGACCTGACGGAATACCAACTGCTGGGTGATTTCCTGAAGATGACCGCCTGGGTGCTCTCTTACATTATTACGGTGCAGGCCCGGGTAAAACTCTACATCTTTACGCAACTCATCTCGGGAGTGGTTTACGTGGCTTTGGTGGCCTTGCTCATGCCGCTTTTAGGCTTGGATGGTTTACCCATGGCACATGCCATCCGTTACGGGTTGTACCTGCTGTTCCACCTGTACCTGTTCCGGTCTTACTTTTCTGCGGAATGACCTCACCTCTGGTTTCCATCATCTGTCTCTGCTTCAACCATGCGGCCTTTTTGCGCGAGGCCTTGGATTCGGTGTTGGCCCAAACGTATCCCAACCTGGATATCCTGGTGGTGGATGACCTGAGTACCGACCACAGCGTGGAGATTATTGAGGAATACGTGCAAAGGTATCCGCAGATCAGGTTTATCCGGCACACCCAGAACCAAGGAAACTGCGCCTCCTTCAATGAAGCGCTGCAGGTAAGCCAGGGCGATTTCATCATCGATTTTGCCACCGATGATGTGCTGCACCCCGAGCGGGTAGCCCGGCAGGTAGAGGCATTTCAACAGCTGCCAGCATCTTACGGCGTGGTTTACACCGATGCCGAACTTATTGACGAGCAGGGCGCCTCACTTAGCTTTTTCTACACCCGTTCCGCTGGCGGGAACTTGTCACCGTTACCTGCCCAAGGGGAGGTGTTCGCCGAAGTCCTAGGCCGTTATTTCATCTGCCCGCCTACCATGATGATCCGCCGGCAGGTGCTGGAAGAACTGCAGGGGTATGACCCCGCGCTAGCCTATGAAGATTTTGATTTTTGGGTAAGGTCGGCTCGTAACTGGCAGTACTATTTCCTGGACCAGTCTTTGTGCCAGCGCCGGATGCATGCGGCCTCTCTTTCCCGCAGGGTGTACCAAAAAGGGGATAAGCAACTGGCCTCCACAATTAAAGTCATCCAGAAGGCGCAAAAGCTGGTAAGAACTCCCCATGAAAAAGAGGCGCTCCGGAAGAGAATCCGGTACGAGGCGCGGCATGCGTATCTCACGGCCAATTACCCCGAGGCCACTCAACTTCTGCGCCTGCTGGAAGAAGAGCAGGGAATGACAGCCTTGTACCGACTTCTGCAAGTGCTTACCCAAAAGCAGATCCCACTGCAGTTTATCCGGCGTTGGTATCACCGCTGGAAGTACGGGCGTACCGCTGCATGAAATTCTGGATCAGCTTGGTGAAAACGGCATCGGTGTCCAAACCAGACCCGCTTTGGATGGAGCCGGTGTTCAAGACGGCGTGTTCTCCAGAAAATTCCGTGAGGGTGATTTCGCCGCCGCCGGTACCATCCCAGCCATAATCGTTTCTCTGGTAGATGTTGGTTTCTTCTGCCGAGGCTTTGTTCAGGCCTTTGGCCAAAACCACGGTATTGGCAGGCGTGCTCCACATCGTTTTATCGGTTTCATCGCCGCAGATGGGAAGCCTATCCAGACCCTTTTCACCAAACAGATCCCCTTTTTTGAGTTGAAGACCTGTGAATAGCCAATGCGCGGCTTGCAGTACCTGGTACGGCGCGAAGGTGCCCATGCCGGGTTCAGTGAACTGGGCGCCCAGCAACTGCGCCTCTGGATGGGGGGTATGGCGCCAGAGAGTACCTCTTTTAAGCTCGTTTTGGAAAAAAGAGCCGTTTTTCCGGCACTCCAGTTGGGTGAAATCCTGGTGCCATCTTACCTGCCAGTAAACCTGGTTTCCACCAAGAGCCAAGAGAGACTTTCTCTGATTCAAAACCAAATCCCTCAGCCCCGCATACATCTTCTCCGAGAAATACTCGGCATGGTAGGCCAGCATCAATACCTCATACTCATGGAAAAGCTCCGGGTGGGCTTCCAGGTAGAAATCGGGGTAAAGGTCTGCGTTGTAGTGGCGGGAAAACCAGTGGAAGATATGTGCCTCTATCCGGAGGTTGTGCTGCAGTGGATTAGAACAGGCGTAGGAAAGGGCCGTGTTAGGGCGCAGAGCCGAGACAAACTGTGTATAGCCTTCGCCCAGGGCATTGCGGTATAATGATTGGCCGCCGTAGGCATTGTACGCGAGCCAGGTGGTCACCGGGGCCAGTACCGCCACTTTAGAAGAAGGAGCGGAGGAACCCACCAGGAAATTGATCTCAGCAGACTTTTCCACGGCAGGATTGGTAAGTAAGGCACGATAATAACCCGGAGTCGTGGAAGAGGGCAATTCAAAAGTCCAGCCGATGGTCCAGTGGCAACCTTCCTGAGCTTCGTTTAGGGCCTCTTTTTGAAGAAGTGAATCAAAAGTAAATTCAGCTGTTTCCTCCCAGGTTTCATCGGCCACGTACCGCTGTAACCTGAGGTGGTTGCCAAGATGAAGGGCTTTGAGGTGGAAGGAAACGGTCTGGCCGGGAATATAGAAATGCTTGTCGGTGTAGCCTTCCAGCGGCTGCGGTACCATATCTGGGGTGACCTCGTCAACGGGCATGGCGGGTTTGGGCCTGAGTCGCCAGGCGAAGTGCTTCAAAGGACCCACCGTTTTAAGCAGGACCGGAGAGAGCGCCGGGAAAAGCTGGCTAACCCTTTTACTTAGCCTCATGGACCTGCGGCGAAGCGACAAAGATGAGTTCTCCCTTACCCAGACCCAGGCGGGCTTGTTCCTCAGGGGAGCGGGAGAGGGCGTACTCCACCGCCTCCACGGCAAAGCCCTGCGCGGCCACCCGCTGGGCAAAGTCCTGGCCGTAGTTCCGGTACCTATCGGCTTGGCCGTAGGCCTGCAGGCGTTGCTGGGGCGTGACAGCCTCAGGCTTTTCCAGGGTGTGGGCGTGTGGGTGCAGGCGGGCCTGGAGCACCAACTGGCCATCGGGCTTTAGCACCCGGCGGAGTTCCTGCAGCGCTTTTTGGTCATCGGGTACGTGGGCCAGCACATGGGAACAGAGAATAAGGTCAAAGGTATTGTCTGAGTAGGGCAGGGCCTGGATGTCTACGTGGTCCATGGCCACCGGTGAGGTAAGGTCGGCGCTTCGGTAACGGAGGTTCAACAGGCTTTTCAGGCGCGTCTGCAACATCGGCTCCGGAGCCATGTGCAGCACCTCCAAGGACCTTTCCCTGATTTTGACCTTTTCCTGCAAAAACAGCCACAGAAGGCGGTGCCGCTCCACGGTGTGGCACTGGGGGCAAAGGGCCTGCGCCCGGCGCTCACTCCCGAAGGGCAGAAACGTGCGGAAGGAGCCTTCGCAGATGGGGCAGTACACCTTGCTACCGGCATAAAGCCAGCCCCTGGAAAGCCAGTAAAGCTTTCTTAACGTAAGCCGGGCTTGGGCGGGTAGCATTTTCTTTAACAGGGGCACAGGCATAGGCGCAGATTGGTATATTCAAAGATAAAAAAAACGGGCTGTTTTTCCAGTTAGAAGCAAATCCTGACACCCTGTCTCTGGTTTTACGTAAGAAATAGTTTTAAAAGGCGATCTGGGTGGGCCGTAGATAAAGGAGCACTGCCCGGCAATTCTGTGAAAAAGTAATATATTTGTTCTTCCATATCTAACTAGTGTATGATTTCAAAGGCCTTAGCCACCCGTTCAGAGGTGATGATATATGTGGAGAAATTCCTGGACACCGCCTTACCAGAGTTCCTCAAAAGCGTGGAAGACAGCTGGCAACCTGCGGATTTTCTGCCAGACGCCCGTTTTGATTCTTTCTTTGACGAAGTGCGGGAACTGAAAGAGCGTGCCCGCGAATTGTCCTATGACCTGCTGGCGGTGCTTATTGGCGATACCATCACCGAGGAAGCCCTGCCTACCTACGAGAGCTGGATCATGAGCATACAAGAGGTGAACCGTGACCCCAATTCTTCCTGGATGAAGTGGAACCGCGGCTGGACCTCTGAGGAAAACCGCCACGGCGATTTGCTCAACCGCTACCTGTACCTCACCGGGCGCATTGACATGCGCCAGATGGAAGCCTCTACCCAGTACCTCATCGCCGACGGCATGGATATCCAGACCGATGATGACCCGTACCGCAGCTTTGTGTATACCTCGTTCCAGGAAACGGCTACCAACGTGTCTCACCGCCGTGTGGGCGCATTGGCCAAGAAAGCCGGCGAAACCACGCTGTCCCGCATCTGTAACTTCATCGCCGCTGATGAAGGACGCCACGCCAAGGCCTACAAAACCTTCGTGAAGAAGATCTTCGAGGTGGATCCGTCTGAGATGATGATCGCCTTTGAGGACATGATGCGCAAGAAGATTGTGATGCCGGCCCACTACCTGCGCGAGTTGGGTATTGACCAGGGACAGACCTTCGGGCACTTCACCGATGCCGCCCAGCGCATTGGCGTGTACACCTCCTCAGACTACGTGGAGATCATGGAAACTCTTATCAGGGAGTGGAAAATCTCCAGCATGACCGGGCTGAACGAAGCCGGGGAACGCGCCCGTGACTATTTAATGGCCCTGCCTAACCGCCTGCGCCGCGTGGCAGACCGCCTGAAAGTACCGGAACTGCAGTACAAGTTCAAGTGGATTGACAGCTAAGGAGCGCCGTTTCAGGCCTCTTTCCATAAAACAAAACAAGAACGCCCTGCATCTCTGCGGGGCGTTCTTGTTTTCCATTCACCGTCAGGTAAAAGGGAATAAGAGATAGGATCAGGTGTGGGGCGGTTAGTTGTTGCCTACTACTTGTACGCCTTTCCAGAAAGCAATGAAACCTCCAATGTTTTTGGCTTTGTCATTGGGTTGCGGGTAAGTCCAGGCCGCGTCTGGGTTCTCAAAGTGTCCTACCTGCACGGAGTAGTAAGAAGCCTCTCCTTTCCAGGAGCAAACAGAGTGCCGGGTGCTGGGTTTGAAGTACTCCCAATGCAGGGAAGAAGGCGGAAAATAGTGGTTGCCTTCTACCTCTATAGTCGTATCGCTTTCCGCCAGAATCGTATTTTTCCAGATAGCACGCATAAGGGTAATTGAAAATGGTATTATAAGTATATTCTCATTGTATTAATTATTCATGTTTACTCCTTTCTTTTTAGAAGGTTACCTTAAATAAGAAACATTTTCGTTTACACGTTGTTAAAGAAAGTATACTTTAGAAGCACATGGCAGCCGGATATAGATTTTCTGATTTCGTTCCGGAGGAACCCAAGGACAAGGGGTTTGAATCCCTGCTCCAGATTTTCCTCCAATTGATTACCCTTACCGCCGGCGACGTAGCCGAGGCGATGTCCTGGATGAGCGAACTGGACAAACGCTACAAACTCACCGATGATTCTTACGGCTTAGGCGATTTCTTTGAGGATCTCAAAAAGAAAGGCTACATAGATGACAAAGGCCCCGATGGGCAGTTCAAGCTACAGGCCAAAGGCGAGCAGAAGATCAGGAAGAGCGCCCTGGAGGAGATCTTTGGGAAACTGAAGAAAGGTGGCAAAGGCAATCACACCACCCCCAAGACCGGCATCGGCGACGAACCCTCCGCTGACCGGCGCGAGTTCCGTTTCGGGGATGCGCCCGAGCAGATCGAACTCACTGAGTCCATCCGCAACGCCCAGATCGAGCACGGCATAGGCGATGATTTCTTTCTCACCGAGCAGGATCTGGAGGTGACTGAGCGCGAGCACAAGAGCCTTACCAGCACCGTGCTCATGATTGATATCTCGCACTCCATGATTCTGTACGGTGAGGACCGGATTACGCCCGCGAAGAAAGTAGCCATGGCCCTGGCCGAGCTGGTGAAACTCAAATACCCTAAAGACAATCTGGATATTATCGTGTTTGGCAACGATGCCTGGCAGATCACGGTGAAAGACCTGCCTTACCTCATGGTGGGGCCGTACCACACCAATACCGTGGCTGGTCTGGAACTGGCCATGGACCTGCTGCGTCGCCGCAAAACCGCCAACAAGCAGATCTTCATGATCACCGACGGCAAGCCCACCTGTCTCAAAGAAGGCCTCAAGTACTACAAGAACAGTTTCGGGCTGGACCGGAAAGTGGTGAACAAAACCCTGAACCTGGCGGCTCAGTGCCGAAGGATTGGCATTCCTATCACCACGTTCATGATTGCCTCAGACCCGTACCTGCAGCAGTTTGTGGAGGAGTTTACCCAGGTGAACAACGGCCAGGCGTACTACAGCAGCCTCAAAGGCCTGGGCGATTTGGTGTTCCGGGACTACGGCCGCAACAAAAAGAAAAGGCTGTAAAACCGCGCTTGGGTCAAGGGTTCTATCAGTTTGTTTTGGGTCAGTTTCTAAGAAAACAGACCTAAAACAAATTGGCAGCGTATTTACCTTATTTTCGGTTCAGGTCTTTGTGGCGCATCACGTTGCCAATGGTGCCCAGGACAATACAGACGCCAATCAATCCATAGAAATAAGGGCGGTTCAATACATGCGTAATCCGCAGCACGGCACCAATAACCGCCAGCAAAGCGCTGAGCGCATAAACAAGGGAAGAAGTTTTCACAAGCAATACAGTTAAAAGATAAACCTACACATAAACTTTCTGTTTTGCGGCTGTTTTTCTCAAGATCGGCCCAAAGCAGCCAACCATCCCAAACCACCAGCAATTTAACCCATGCTTTATTCAGATATACCTGCAGAGCAACTGCAAAAGATTAAGACCCTGGGCCAACTCAAGGCCGCCGGCTATGAGCCGCAGAGCGTGAAAGAAGAACTGCGCGCCAACCTTATCAAGAAGCTGAGCAGCGGCGAGGAAGTGTTTCCCGGTATCTTCGGGTACGAAGAGACCGTGATTCCGGACCTCCAGCGCGCTATCCTCAGCCGTCACCATATCAACCTGCTGGGCTTGCGCGGACAGGCCAAAACCAGAATAGCGCGTCTGTTGGTGCAGCTCCTGAACGAGTACGTGCCCGTGGTGGCCGGCTCTGAGCTGAACGACGATCCCCTGCAGCCGCTCTCGCGCTACGCCCTGGATCAGATTGCCCACCACGGCGATGAGACCGCCATTTCTTGGATGCACCGGGACGAGCGCTACACCGAGAAACTGGCTACCCCGGATGTATCCGTAGCGGACCTCATCGGCGACGCCGACCCAATCAAAGCGGCCACTCTCAAATTACCGTACTCAGACGAACGTGTGATTCACTTCGGGTTGATTCCGAGGGCGCACCGCGGCATCTTTGTAATTAACGAGTTGCCCGATTTGCAAGCGCGCATCCAGGTATCGCTGTTCAACATCCTGCAGGAGGGCGATATCCAGATCAGGGGTTTCAAAATCAGGCTACCGCTGGACATTCAGTTTGTGTTCACCGCCAACCCAGAAGACTACACCAACCGCGGTTCCATTGTGACGCCGCTCAAAGACCGGATTGATTCCCAGATCATCACGCACTATCCTAAGTCAATTGAGATAGGCAAGAGCATCACCAAGCAGGAGGCCCGCATCACTGAGGTGCAGCAAGAGCGTGTGAAAGGCCACGAACTTATCCATGACCTAGTGGAGCAGATCGCTTTTGAGGCCCGCGAGAGCGAATACGTAGACGCCAAAAGCGGCGTATCTGCGCGCCTTACCATCTCGGCCTACGAGAGCGTGGTGAGTGCCGCCGAGCGCCGGGTGCTGCTCAACGCTGAGTCTTCCACGCACGTGCGTATCGCTGATTTCCTGGCCGCCGTGCCTGCCGTGACAGGCAAGGTGGAGTTGGTGTACGAGGGAGAGCAGGAGGGAGCCGGCGGCGTGGCCTATCGCCTCATGGGCAAGGCCATCCGGACGCAGTTCCTCAACTACTTCCCAGACCCCGATAAGTTCAAGAAGCAGAAAGACAAAGACCCGTACAAAAAGGTATCGGCGTGGTTCTCAGATGGCCATACCCTGGACCTGCTCAACGATGCCTCAGACGCCGAGTACAAACGCGTGCTGAACCAGGTACCGGGTCTTTCTGAGGTGGTGAACAAATTCCAGCCCACGCCCAAAAGCGAAGCCGAGCACCTGTTCTGGATGGAGTTCTGTTTGCATGGCTTAGCCGAGTACAGCCTGATTTCCCGCAACCGCCTTACCGCCGGCCTGCAGTTCAAAGACCTGCTCAGCAGCATGTTCTCAGGGGGCAGCTTCTCTCTCTCAGATGACGACGATGATGACAATGACCGTTATTAAGCCGTTTTCCTGAAAACTGGCCGTAAACGATAAACCAAAAAGCCGGAGCAGTACATGCTTCGGCTTTTTGGTTTTTAGGAGATTTGGTTCAGTGTTGATTGATCCGTTTCTCCACCACCAAATTGTTTAGGAGGTCCTCTTTTCAACCATCCGGTAGCTTGCCCGTACGAAGCTTAGTCTGCCCTGGTAGAGGCGGCACTTATTAAGCTAAACAGGAAGATTATGCCAATCTGGTTACAGGCAACCTTGTGGGGTTTGCTGGGTGGTGGGGCTTTGCTCATAG
This sequence comes from Rufibacter aurantiacus, assembly GCF_017916345.1. Lineage (NCBI taxonomy): Bacteria > Pseudomonadati > Bacteroidota > Cytophagia > Cytophagales > Hymenobacteraceae > Rufibacter > Rufibacter aurantiacus. Next base: position 404,216 of record NZ_JAFMSV010000002.1, on the reverse strand, counting down.
GCGCTGTCATAGGGTACTTTTCGAAGGTCTCGGTGCGGGATTCTTCCAGCGTCATGGCGTTTGGGGCAGGGGTATTGATCTCGGCGCTGGCGTTTGACCTCATGGACGAGGCCTTTGAGCAGGGCGGTTTCGATGCAGCGGCCATTGGGTTTCTGACGGGGGCGGTGGTGTACACGGCCGCGAACTGGCTCCTGAAAAAACAGGGTGCGCACAACAGGAAACGCTCCGGAGACCAGCAGGTGTCTGAGGCCGAGGATGAAGGCAGTGGCCTGGCTTTGGCCATTGGGGTGCTCATTGACGGGGTGCCGGAGTCCATCGCCATCGGCATCAGTATGATCTCGGGCAGTAAGGTGAGTTTTGCGGTAGTGGCGGCGGTTTTCCTGTCTAACGTGCCCGAGGGGCTTTCCAGCGCAGTGGGCATGAAGAAGGCCCAACGGTCTAAAGCCTACATCTTCGGGGTGTGGGGCGGCATCGCTTTGATCTCAGGAGTGGCGGCTTTGCTGGGCTACACCGTCTTCAGCGACCTTTCGCCTAATGTCATTGCGGCTACTACGGCGCTAGCCGCTGGTGCCATCCTGGCCATGATCACTGATACCATGATTCCCGAGGCCTTTGAGGTCACTCATGATTTCACCGGCATCATCACTGTGCTGGGTTTCCTCACCGCCTTCGTGCTCAGCCATTTGGGCGGGTAAAAAAAAGAACTCCGTTTTGCAGCTGTTTTCAAAAAAGCAGCCGCAAAACGGAGTTGAAAGGATTCATTGTTTATTGCTCATCGTTTTAACAGTTAACAATCAGCAATTAACAATATTAAGCCTCGCTTACTACGATTTTCTCGATTCTGTCGCCTTGGCGAATGTCATCAATCACGTCCAATCCTTCCACCACTTTCCCGAAGCAGGTGTGGTTGCGGTCCAGGTGGGCGGTGTTGTTGCGGCTGTGGCAGATGAAGAACTGAGATCCGCCGGTGTTGCGGCCTGCGTGTGCCATAGACAACACACCACGGTCGTGGTACTGGTTGCCGCCGGATAATTCGCAGTCAATCTTGTAACCTGGTCCGCCGGTGCCGGGCATGCCTTTGGCGCCCTCGCGGGAGTTAGGGCAGCCGCCCTGGATCACGAAATCAGGCAGTACACGGTGAAAGGTAAGACCATTATAGAAACCTTCTTTGGCCAGTTTGGTGAAGTTCTCAACGGTTTTAGGGGCATCCTGCTCGTAGAACTCTACTTTCATGACACCTTTAGCGGTATGGATTTCTGCGGTTTTCATAGAAATAAATGTGCTTTTAAAATGAACCACGGGCCGCCTGACAGAAAACGCCTGCCGCCCGTCCTGCAAAGATACGTAAATTTCGTGGCCTTTGGCCGATGAGCAAGACCGCTCCTGCTGTTTACGTTTTTTGGCCTTTCCTGCAAAACCAAGCCTATAACTACGGGACCGCCAAGGTAAATGGAAGCAATAAAGGGTCTTTGGTAAAAATAGCTTGCTACCTGAAAACTCTCAAGATTACAACCCCATGGAATACCTCGCCATCTACGACCAGTTGAACCAGCCTTTGCACCAGAACCTGCCTCGGTGGGAGGTTCACGTTTTGGGGCACTGGCATCGCACGTCCCAGATCTATGTGCTGCACCCACAGAAAGGCTACCTCTGTCATCGGCGTAGCGCTGGCAAGGACTTGTTTCCCTCGCTGTGGGACGTGAGCATTGGCGGGCACCTGAGCCCCGGGGAAACCTATGAAAGCTGTGCTTTGCGGGAGCTGTCTGAGGAACTTGGTATTTCTGTGCATCCCGATGAACTGGAACTGGTCACCGTAACCTCGGTAGACGGGCAAGACGAGAAGGCAAAACTGCTGGACCGCGAGCATGTGGGTATTTTCCTCTACAAAACCAATCTGCCAGAGGCCAGTTTTAAGGTACAGCAGGAAGAGATCCCGGAAATTGAATACCTGGCCTTGCCGCAACTACGGGCAGACCTACAGAGCGCTGCACCCACCCGTGCCTACATTCCCATGCAAGAACATTTCCTGGAGATCCTGGATTTACTGGAGCAGCACCAGAAACGCAATTCAGATGGGTTGAATTAGCCGTCCTTTTTAGGGCTACTTTTCAAAAATCAGCACCTAAATGCTAATTTGGTAAACCAGACTCAGAACTCAAGACTCAGGACTCAGAACTCCCTTTTACCGGTGTGAGTCCTCGTCCTGCAGCAGGCTCAGGTAGCTTTCGTAGCGAGGAATCGCGATTTTGCCTTTTTTTACGGCTTCCTGTACGGCGCAGCCCGGCTCGTTCACGTGGACGCAGTTATTGTATTTGCATTTGTTCAGGCGCTCGCGCATCTCGGGGAAGTAGTGGGCAATCTCCTCGCGCTTCATCTCCACCACGCCCAGTTCCTTTATGCCAGGAGTGTCAATAAGGTAAGTGCCAGGCTCCACCTCAAACATCTCCGCAAAGGTGGTGGTGTGCACACCTTTGTCTGAGAACGCCGAGATTTCCGAGGTCTTGATGTCCAGATCGGGGACCAGGGCGTTCACCAAGGTGCTTTTGCCCACGCCCGAGTGGCCGGTGAAAAGAGAGACCTTATCTGCCAACAACTCCTGCACCTGGGCCAAGCCCTGGCCGGTATGCGCTGAGAGCGGATAGCATGGATAGCCAATCTGGCTGTAGAGCTGCATCACCTGGTTCATGTACTCCAGGGCCTCAGGGTCATACAGATCCAGCTTGTTGAAGAGCAGGGTGGCGGGGATGTCGTAGGCCTCAGCGGTCACCAAAAAGCGGTCAATAAACCCGAAGGAGGTACGCGGCGAGACCAGCGTGACCACCAGAAATGCCTGGTCCAGGTTAGAGGCCACAATGTGCGCGTGGTGCGCCTTGTGCGTTGATTTCCGGATGATGTAGTTGCGACGGGGCGCAATCTCGGTGATCACGCCCTGCTGGTCGCCGCCCTCGGGTTCCATCGTCACCTCATCGCCCACGGCAATGGGGTTGCTTACCTTCAATCCTTTGTTCTTGAACTTTCCGCGCAGGCGGCATTTGAACAGCTGCCCACTTGCGTGGTCCCGAACCAAATACCACGACCCCGTTGATTTTACTACTGTGCCTATCATACCTGGCGCGAAGGTAACCAATATTCCAACGATGTTAAGATACGGTCTGTGGCGCCAGCCTGTTTTTGCAGATAAGCCTGGGTAGATGCGCTGATCTTTTGGAGGGCCAACGGATTGTCGTGCACCGCCAGAAACTTCTTGCTCAGGTCCTGGGTAGATTTCACGCAGAAAGCCACGCCGGCATCTACCAGATCCTTCGCCTCCTGGAACTTGGCGTATTTGGGCCCGAAGAAGATAGGTGGCCCGAAAGCGGCCGGCTCTAACGTATTATGCAAGCCTTTCCCGAACGCGCCGCCCACGTAGGCGTAATCGGCGTACTGGTAGAGGCTGGAGAGCATCCCAATGTTGTCAATGAGCAGAATGCGGTACGTGTCCACCGTGGAGACATCGGCCTGGGAATACCTGATGGCCTTGCCCGGGAACTGCGCCTCAATCTCTCCTAATTCTTTGTCTTTGATTTCGTGGGGCGCCAGAATGAACTTCACGGCAGGCAACTGTTCCTGCATGAAGGGGAGGAGCACCTCCAGATCCTGGGGCCAACTGCTGCCAATCACCATCACAGGAGCGGTGTCTTTGAAGGCCTCGGCTATTGGGATAGGGGCAGCGTTCTTGGCCGTTTGCAGCACCCGGTCTACGCGCGTGTCGCCGGCGGTGCTTACCCGGGTGAAATCTATGCTGGCCAGCAGTTGCGCCGATTCCTGGTTCTGGGTGTAGATGTGCGTGAATCGCTCAAGGATGCGCCGGTAGAAGCTGCCTTTCTTCTGGAAGTAAATCTGGTTAGGCCGGAAAATAGCCGATACCGAGAACAGCGGGATGTGGCGTTTCCGGAGCGCCTTGGTGTAATGGTGCCAAAACTCATATTTGACAAATACCGCCAGGGTGGGCTTCACCAGAGAAACAAACTGGTGCGCGTTGTCCGGCGTGTCCAGGGGGAGATAGAAGATGAAATCGGCACCGGCATAATTTTTTCTTACTTCATAGCCCGAAGGGGAGAAGAAAGTAAGCACGATCTTATAATCTGGGAAGCGCTGTTTAAACGCTTCTATGAGTGGCCGGCCTTGCTCAAACTCGCCCAGGCTGGCGCAGTGGAACCAGGCAACGGGCGCGGTATTGTGGTGCAGTTTGCGCTCTATCTCGGAAAAGATATCCTTCCGGCCGTTTACCCACAGGGCCGCTTTGGGCAGAAAAGGCGCCGCCAACCGTACTCCTAACCCATAGGCCCGCACACCAACATCATAAAGAATCTTAGACATTACTTAACGGGTTTTTATTAAGTATGAAAAGGGGAAACCACAGCCAATTGCTTTTGAAGAAATAGCCTGTAAAGTAAAGATACACTGTAATTTCCAGCCAGCGGTAATATAAACAGGAAAATAAGCAATTGCATTTAGGATAGTTTCTGAAAATCTGTCTATAAAGCTGGCTGGTTTTTAGGCCGTTTTTCCGAAATCAGCCCCTAAATGGAAGCCGCTTTTCAAAGCGCAATTCATGGTGATTGTTAGCCAGTTAGCGCAATAAAAAAGCTCCCGTTTGTCGCGGGAGCTTTTTTTGTGATGGGTTGCTAATCAGTGGATTATGCGTTGGTGGTAAGGTAGTTGGCAACTCCCTCGCGGGTGGCTCGCATGCCTTCTTGGCCTTCTTCCCAGTTTGCAGGGCAAACTTCGCCTTTTTCCTCAAAGTACTGCAGAGCGTCTACCATTCTAAGTGCCTCGTCAATGCTACGGCCCAGCGGCATGTCATTCACCACTTGGTGACGCACGACACCTTGCTTGTCGATCAGGAACAGACCGCGGTAAGCTACTGGCTCGCCTACGAAGATCAGTTCGCCTTCCTCGTTGTAGTCATAGTGACCGGCCAAAACATCAAAGTTAGAGGAGATGGTTTTGGTGGCATCGGCTACCAGCGGGTAAGTAACGCCTTCAATACCGCCTCTTTCGCGTGGGGTGTTCAACCAAGCCCAGTGCGACTGGTGCGTGTCTGTAGAGCAACCTACAACGGCCACGCCTTTACGGGTGAATTCCTCTAAACGGTCCTGAAACGCGATGATTTCTGTAGGGCATACAAAGGTAAAGTCCATTGGATAGAAGTAGAACACAACGTGCTGCTTTCCAATGTATTGGTCAAGTGAGAAATCCTCTTCAAACTCTAAATCTACTACCGCTGTAGCTTTAAAAGACGGTGCTTTTTTACCTACTAATACTGCCATTGTTAAATAAATTAATTTAAAAGATGCTGATTGAAAATTGCCCCGAGTTTCTGTTTGAAGCCCTTGTGCAATTGTGGCGCAAAGGTAAGGTTCAGCCTTTTACCCTGCAAAAAAGATGGGAAATGAGTCTGTAAACTATTCTGTGTGCGTGGTTACCTTTTGTAAACCTGTATGGTAATGCTTCGTCTAAATACAAAGTTGATTTAGAGCTAATTACAGGAAAATAGCCTTTAAATAGCCCGGAGAAAAAGTTGAATGTTAGATAGGATCAAGGGTTAAAAGATCATCTTAATGCGGGAAATTATCTGTGGGGCGGCAGATGAACTGAAAGGTAAGGCGGCTGCGCTGCTCCAGCAGGATCTCTTTGCCTTGGGTTAGTTTCTCCAGGCTGGCCTGGTCATAGTTCTTGATGGTGTACAGGTGCAGCGGTTGGTTGTAGTGGATGAGGAATTCCTGGGCCAGTTCTTCTTTGAGGGCCTCTACGCGGGCATCATCGGCGTCTACGCAGGTAGAAAAAGAAATGGCCGAGTTCTGCATGAGGTTGATCTTGACCCGGTGTTTGCTCAAACCCTGGAAAATAGAGCTGAGGTGAGACTCAGAGATGAACCCGAAATCCTTCGTGTGGAAAGAAAGGAGGCACTGGTTCTGCTTCAGGATAAAAGAAGGCGCGATGCGGGCGTGCTGGCAGTTCCAGATAACGGTGCCGGGCGCCTCTGGGTGCAGAAAGGATTTCACGTGCAGCGGAATGCAGCGCTGGGCCAGCGGCTGTACCGTTTTGGGGTGGATGACCGAGGCTCCGTAATAAGCCATTTCAATGGCCTCCTGGTAGGCAATCTCTTCGTACCGCACCGTGTCCCTGAACAACTTGGGATCAGCGTTGAGCAAGCCGGGCACGTCTTTCCAGATGGTGAGTGCCGCCGCCTGCAGGCAGTACGCAAAAATGGCCGCGCTGAAATCCGAGCCCTCGCGGCCCAGGGTGGTGGTGGCGCCATCGGGGGTGCGGCCGATGAATCCTTGGGTGATGATGGGCTGCTTCTCTAATACCGCCGGAAGGTCTTGCTGGATCTGCCGCTCGGTCCATTCCCAGTCCAGCCGTCCCTCGCGCCAGGTGTCATCAGTACGCAGGTAATCACGGCAGTCCACCCATTGGTTCTGGAAACCTTGGCTGCAGAGAAAATGGTGCAGAATCAGGCTGGAGAGCAGTTCTCCCACGCTGATGATCTGGTCATACTGGCGGTCAAAGTCATGGGGCTGAACCGCTTTAAGTGTTTCCTCTAAATAAGTGAATTGTTGTTGCAGGGCATTGTAGACCGGGTGTTTCGCATCCTGGAAGAGTTCCTGCACAATCTCCTGGTGGTATTGCCGGGTTTCCTGCAGCGCCTCTGCGTAATCATGCCCCTGGTAAGTCAAATTAAAGACTTTCTCCAGGGCGTTAGTGGTCTTTCCCATGGCAGAAACCACTACCACTACTTTCTGCGGGGTAGGTAGCAGGGATAGGATATGAAGTACGTTTCTGAAAGCGGCCGCATTCTTTACGGAGGCTCCACCAAATTTATAAACTATCATTTAATTCTGCTTATTTTAAGAAAGTGTTAAATGTCGAGTTTTGTTTATTGGTTTAATTGTTATTTTTGTAAAAGAATAGCAAAGCTATTCTCTGTCTAATCCTCCACTTATCTACCTTATCCTATGACACTGAAAGAAAACCTGGCCCTGCCGGTTGGCACCACCCTTGATAGGTTCATCATGCGGAAACAAGAAGATTTTCCGTATGCCACCGGTGAATTATCTCAGCTGCTCCGTGACATTGCCCTGGCGGCAAAAATAGTAAACCGCGCCATTAACCATGCGGGCCTGACTGATATAGGAGGTGCCTACGGTAAACAGAACGTGCAGGGCGAGGACCAGCAGAAGCTGGATGTAGTGGCCAACATCCGCTTCATACGCGCTTTACGCAACGGGGGCGAGGTGTGTGCCATCATTTCTGAGGAAGAGGAAGATGTGATCCATACTGGCAATAACAAGGGTAAATACATTGTGGCCATTGACCCGCTGGATGGTTCTTCCAACATAGACGTGAACGTGTCCATAGGCACTATCTTCTCTATTTACCGCCGTATTTCTGAAATAGGCACGGAAGCCACCATGGAAGATTTCTTCCAGAAAGGTACTGAGCAGGTAGCTGCTGGTTACGTGATCTATGGTTCTAGCACCATGCTGGTGTATACTACTGGCTGTGGTGTGAACGGTTTTACCTATGAGACTTCCCTGGGCGAGTTCTTCCTCTCGCATCCCAACATCACCACGCCACAGAACGGCAACATTTACTCGGTAAACGAAGGCGGGTTCAACCACTTCCCTGAGAGCATCAAGCATTACGTGGAGCTTTGCCGTGTGCGTAACTACGCCGCCCGCTACATTGGCTCCCTGGTGGCAGATTTCCACCGCAACCTGCTAAAGGGCGGCATCTACATGTACCCAAATACCCTGAAATCGCCGGGCGGAAAATTAAGGCTGTTGTATGAGTGCAACGCACTGGCGTTTCTGGTAGAGCAGGCCGGCGGCAAAGCCTCAGACGGACGGCACCGCATCTTGGAACTGCAGCCTTCTGAACTGCACCAGCGCTGCACCTTCTACATCGGGTCCAAAGAAATGGTAGACGAGGTGGAGAACCTGCTGGTGGCCCGGGAAAGACCGGTAAGGGCTTCCATGCTCATGGATAACTAATTCCTGCTCTAAACAAACACCAACATCCTTATAAACACCGCGGCCCCTGCCAATTGGCAGGGGCCGCGGTGTTTATTGCTCATTCCGTTCAGGACAGATTATTCAGCAGAAGCAGAGGCATCTCCCTCAGCTTCCTGAGCCGGGGCGGCGGTTTCTTCAGCAGTTTCTGTGTAAGGAACAAACTGATTCACGATCTGGTACCATTGGGCTAGTTTCTTCATGTCTGAGGCATACACGCGGTCCTGGTCATAGTCCGGTAGCACTGATTCCAGGAAGGAAGACAGTTCCTGGGTGCTGGACTTGGAGGTTACCGGGATGTCAGATCCGTACTGTTTTCTGATTCTGTCAAAGATCTCGGCCAGAGGAACAGTATGCTCCTCGTCATTGGTGTACATGGAGATTTCCTGCAGAATAGATACGCGGTTACGGGCCTGCGCTACGCTACGGGCAGGTTTTTCGGAGAGGCTTTCTACAATAATTCCGTTGCGAGTAGGCGCTACAATCTTGTAAAGGCCTGGCATGCCGGAAATAGAAGCGATCTCTTTCAGGTCAAATGGCATAGGATAGTTTGGTTATGTTGAATTAATTATAATTTGAAGCTTACGGGCACGCTGTATTGCTGGCTGTAACCCGGCGCTTTGAATTTGAGGAGCTTTACCACCCGCAGGGCTTCCTGGCCGGTGCCGCCGCCAATCTCCTTAAGAATTTTGGCATTGGTGATGGCCCCATCCTCAGTGAGGGTGAAACCAATGATGCACTGACCCTGCATGCGGTTACGCTTGGCCAGGGCAGGGTACTGGATGCTGCGCTGCAACTGCGCCACTAAAGAGTCTTGTCCGCCGGCATAATGCTCGGCCACGGGCAGTTTACCAACCTGGGCAGCGGCGGGTTTGGTTGTCTGGGCAAAAGCACCCGTGGAGAAAAAAGCCAGAAGGGCTCCTGCTAAAATGTGTTTTAATTTCATGATGAGTAGGTTTTATGCTTTTACAGACCCCTATGCCTTACGCTCTTCCTGGTAACGCTGGTTCACGTCACTGATGAACTGAAGAATCTCTTCCCGACCCTCTTTGGTGGTGGAGGAACTCTTCATGTACATAGGCAGCTCTTCCCAGGTTTCCTTCAGCGTCTTCATATAGAGCGCTATGTTCATATCAGTTTTCGTGCCAGACTGTTTGTCTGTTTTCGTGAAGATAAGCACAAAAGGCACGCCCATAGTTCCCAGCAACTCCATGAATTCAAGGTCTGGTTTCTGAGGGGGCAGGCGGGAATCTATGAGCACGAACACGCAGGCCAAATTGGGCCGGTTCTTCATGTAATACAGGATCATCTTGCGCCAGGCCTCCCTGGAATCTTTGCTCACTTTGGCCCAGCCGTACCCCGGTAAGTCCACCAGATACCAGTTGTCATTGATGAGGAAGTGGTTGATCAACTGGGTCTTGCCCGGGAAAGAGGAAGTCTTGGCTAATTTGAGCCGATTGGTAAGCATGTTGATGAGCGATGACTTGCCCACATTTGACCGCCCAATAAACGCATATTCCGGCAGGTCTGTCTGCGGACACAAATCAGCACGGGTGTTGCTGGTAATGAACTTTGCATCTTTAATGACCATAATTATTCCCTACGTTTATTGATAAAACGCAAAGGTACCAAATAAACCGCTAACCCCTTCATATTCTATTGGCAGACGGTTTTTGCTTACAGAATCTTGCAGAAATAGTAACCATTTAACCCAAATCTAAGTATCGTAGGGCGAATAAGCGTAATAGATATGATTATGAGATAAGATAGTTTTTCTATATTGCGGCACTTTACTAATAAAAGCCTTAAAATAATTTAGAAAAGCAGATTAATTATCTTAAAATTTTTAAATATTATTGTGGTTCTCTTTATTGCTGACAATAACGTTTAAGAAGCCAGAATAACCCTCTGATTTTCTTATCCTATTTTACTTTCTGCGCCTTATTTAGAAGATACTATACCTTAACCTTTACACTATGAATCACTTAGACAAGCGGTTGTTTAGAACATCTTTATTTTTTCTGACACTGTTTCTCATGGCTTCCACGGCCATGGCCCAGAGTACCCGTAAGCTGATCAGGAGCGGAGATAAATTTTTTAACCAGGCAAATTTCCGGGCAGCATTACCTTTCTATGAGCGGGCGTTGGAGCGTGATCCAAATAATGCAAAGGCCCTTTACCGGGCAGGTATCAGCTACATCGCTTTTGATAAAGAGAAAGCCAGTGAGTATGTCTACAAGGCTTACAAGATGAAACCCAAAGTGGGCGAAGATGTACTTTATTGGTTAGGCCGCGTAGACCTGGTGAACTATGAGTTTGACAACGCCATCAAAAATGCCCAGGCCTACCAGGCTACCTTGGGCAAGCGCGATGACGAAGGCAGAGAGCAGGCGGCTTTGCTTTTGCAACATGCCCGTAACGCCAAGAAAGAGGTGGCCAACCCTAAGGACATCTTCGTGAAGAACTTGGGGCCAACCGTGAACACCCCCTACTCTGAGCACAGCCCCGTTATCTCTTCTGATGACAACTACCTACTGTTCACTTCCCGCAGCGCGGGGGTAACCGGCGGTAAGGAAGCCGAGGACGGTGAGTACTTTGAGGACATCTTTGAAACCCGTCGTTTAGGTGTTGATCAGTGGGAGACCCCTAAATCTTTGAGCGGACGTTTGAACGGTACCGGGCACGATGCCTCTATCCAGTTATTCGACAACGACTCTAAATTGCTGATGTACCGTCAGGACGAAGGTGGTGATATTTTCATGAGCAGCCGTGACGGTGGTGACTGGGGACAGCCGCAGAAACTGAACAAGAACATCAACTCCAAAGGCTTTGAGTCTGATGCCTTCATCTCCAGAGATGGCTCTACCCTTTATTTCTCTACAAGCCAGTTCTCTCAGAACGGTGACCTGGACATCTACTACGCCAAGCGCCAGCCTAACGGCGAGTGGGGTACCCCTAAGAACTTCGGTAACGGTGTGAACACACCTTATGATGAGGATAGCCCTTACTTCACACCAGATGGTCTGACCATGTATTTCAGCTCACGCGGACACTCTACCATGGGTGGATACGATATCTTCACCATGTCCTTTGACACCGTAGCCCGCCGTTGGAACAGACCAGTGAACATGGGTTATCCTGTGAACACACCAGATGATGATACTTACTACCGCCTGAGCCCAGATGGTTCTTACGCCTACCTTTCTTCTTACCGCATGGGTGGTTACGGCGAGAAAGACATCTACACCATCAACTACATCCGCAACGCCAATGTACGTGGCCATGTGTACAGCCTGCGTGACTCAACTATCATCCCAGGGGTAGAACTGGTGTTCTCTGGTAAAGCCGCTAACAACACGCCAGTTGAGGCCCGCGATGTGACCAAGCCAGACTCAGGAACTTACCAGGTGTCTGTGCTTTCTGCCCGCCCTTACCAGGTGACTTTGTCAAAAGACGGCAAAACCATCGCTACTGAGCAATATGAAGTACCAATGTCTCTGAGCGATACCACCACGTTTGAGAAAGATTTCTACATCGCGTTTGAAGACACCAGCGGTGTTGGTGCCGGTGCTTACGCCTTCAAGCGTATCTACTATGACACTGACAAATACAACCTGCGTCCTGAGTCTATCTCTGAGCTGGACAACATTGTGCGGGTAATGAAAGCCAACCCAACCCTGCGTCTGTCTATTGACGGCCACACTGACTCCCGTGCCTCAGACGACTACAACGTGACTTTGGGTGAGAACCGCGCCATGGCTGCTTACAACTACCTGTTACAACAAGGTATTCCTAGCAACCGCATGATCACTGTTTCTTACGGTGAGCGTCGTCCGGCTGCGCCGAACACCTCTCCTGAGAACATGCAGTTGAACCGTCGCACAGAATTCAACGTGATCAAAAACCTGGAACAATAAGAGATCCCGCATTAGCGTTCCTTTTGAGAAAATAGCTTAGAAACAGAGCCCCGGTCAAATGGCCGGGGCTCTTGTTATTTATGGGAGGCCACTTTACAACATAATGCAGGAAATGTAGTTAATGGGTAGTAGCTTTGCCGCTCCTAAACTAAATTAGTACATGTCAGTAGTTCCGTACAAAGACCAGGAAGATGGTAAGAAAAAGCAGGTGGCCCAGATGTTCAACAGCATTGCCAAACGCTATGATTTCCTTAACCATTTCCTTAGCGCAGGAGTAGACATTTACTGGCGCAAACGGGCGGTAAAACTGCTGGAGCCGCTAAAGCCTCAGAATGTATTGGACATTGCCACCGGCACCGGGGATTTCGCGCTGGAGACCCTGCGGCTTAAACCCAAGCAGATCGTGGGGATTGATATCTCTGAGGGCATGCTGCAGGTAGGCCGGGAGAAGATAAGCAAGCGTGGCCTGAGCCACCTGGTGCAACTGCAGTTAGGCGACTCTGAGAACATCCAGTTCCCGGATAACCACTTTGACGCCATCACGGTGGCCTTTGGGGTGCGCAACTTTGAGAACCTGGAGAAAGGCTTGGCTGAGATGTTTCGCGTACTGAAACCCGGCGGCATGGCGGTGATCCTAGAGTTCTCCAAGCCGCAGGCGTTCCCCATGAAACAAGGATATAATTTTTACTTCAAACATATTTTACCCGTTTTCGGAAAACTGATCTCGAAAGACAATGCCGCTTACACCTACCTGCCAAAATCTGTGCAGGCGTTCCCAGACGGCAATGATTTCCTGTCTATTTTCCAGAGAATCGGCTTTAAAAACACAAAATGGCATTCACTTACCTTCGGCATCAGCTCCATTTACACCGGCACAAAATAGTCTTATTCTTACTGCTCGCTCTGCTTGGCTTCGGCCAGAAAGCCATGGCGCAGGGAAAACTCCAGGGCGAGAACCTGCCTGGTTATGAGTTCAAAAGACTGCGCTGGGGTTTCTCTTTGGGCGTGAACGGATCCTGGTACCAACTGGAGCATTCGCAGTACTACGTAGACCAGATCAAGGCCGGAAACGACTACTCGGTGAATGACAAGACTGGGATCGGGTTCAACGTGAACTTCATCACTTCTTACCGCCTGAACCAGGATTTCGTGCTGCGCGCGCAACCGGGCGTGGGCTATCACAGCCGGGCCATTGAATACAAGAACGTGCCCGCCGATGAAAACACCCAGGGCGGAAACATCACGCAGCAGATCAACACGTTTGCCGGCGAGCTTCCGCTGCTGGTGAAGTATGAGGCCAAGCGACGCAGAAACACCCAGATGTATTTCATTGGGGGGGTGAAACCGTCTTTGGTGGTGGGCGGCCAGAAGAAGGGCAACCCCGAGGTGCTGCAGGTGAAGAGCTTTGACGTAGCCATTGAGTATGGCGTGGGGCTGGATATGTTCTATCCGTTCTTCAAGTTCGCGCCGGAGATCAGATATTCGCGGGGCATTTCCAACATCCACCAGCCTTTCCCCACGGTGTTCAACAACAGCATCCAGCAGCTGAACACCAATACCATTACGCTTTACCTCAATTTTGAATAAGTCTCTTATGACGCAGAAGATTGCATTGGTGACCGGAGCCTCTTCGGGTATTGGCCGCGCCACCGCTATTTCCCTGGCGCAGCATGGTTTTAAAATAATCGCCACGGGTCGCCGCACCGAAAGGCTGCAGGAACTGGTGCAGCAGTTTGGCCCTGAGAATATCTACCCGCTGGCGTTTGATGTGCGCGACAGGGAAGCCGTAAGCGCCGCCATTTCAAGTCTGCCTGCCGAGTGGCGCACCATTGACGTGCTCATCAACAACGCAGGCAACGCGCACGGACTGGCCTCGTTCCAGAACGGCGACCTGGACGATTGGGATGCCATGCTGGACATCAACGTGAAAGGTTTGCTGTACGTAACCAAAGAGGTGCTGCCAGTCATGGTGGAGCGGAAATCAGGGCATATCATCAACATCGGGTCTATTGCCGGAAAAGAAGTATACGCCAACGGAAACGTGTACTGCGCGAGTAAATTCGCGGTAGATGCTCTATCCAAAGCCATGCGCATTGACCTGGTGCACGAAGGTGTGAAGGTGTCTGAGGTGAATCCCGGTGCCGTGGAAACCGAGTTCTCTGAGGTGCGCTTCAAAGGCGACAAAGAACGGGCAGCCAGCGTCTACAAAGGATATGAAGCCCTTACTGCCGAAGATCTGGCCGACCTGATTCTGTTCATGGTAACGCGTCCCAGACATGTGAACTTAGCCGAGGTAATGATTCTACCCGCCGCCCAGGCTTCGGCTACCATCATCAATAAGCAATAGATTTCCTACAAAGATAAGACGAGGCCCACCGGTTCTGTAACCAGTGGGCCTTATTGTTTTAGGGCTGTTTTCTGCAAAGCAGGCCCTAAACGGGTATCTATCTTCGGGGTAAATCCGTTGCAGGAGAAACGCCGCTGCCCATGAAATTCACCCAGATAAAAGAGACCTGCCTCTACGTCCAGGATCTGGATCGCACCACCGCTTTTTACACCGAGGTTTTGGACTTACCCGTCATCGGGCAAGTGCCCGGGCGGCATGTGTTTTTCAGGGTGGGGAGTTCGGTGCTGCTATGTTTCAATGCCCAGAAGACGCGGGGCAGCAAAGACCTGCCGCCGCATTTTGGCGAGGGACAACTGCACCTGGCCTTTGAGTGCGAGGCTGCGGAATATGTTGCCTGGAAAGAGAAGCTGCAGGGAGCAAACATCACCATTGAGCACGAGCAGACCTGGCCCCACGACCGCAAGTCCTGCTACTTCCGGGACCCCGACCAGCACCTGCTGGAGATTGTGGTGCCAGGCATCTGGGAGAGGTAAAGTAGAATGGTATTAAGGCTGTTTTTTAAAAAACGGCTTCTAAACAGAGCAGCGGAAATGCTTACTCTTTCCTCCGGTTTTTCAAGGCCAGGAGCACCTCCTGGTTAAGTTCATGCTTGCCTTCAAAGGTGATGATGTCTGGGTGCAGCCCTGCCTCCCGAACCCGTTTGAGTTGGTTCTGAACCTTGTCTTCAGCTACGAAATGATCCTGCAGGCCGTACACATAGGTGAGGTCCGTTTCTTTTAGGGGATGGCTACCGGAAGCCAGTTCCATGTCCTCGGGAAAAACGCCGGCCCAGAGCACCAGTTGACTGATGGGCCATTGCGCCTGGCTCAGCCAGCGGCAGACCGTGGCGGCGCCCTGCGAGAAACCCAGCACGTGCAGTTCGGCCTCCGGAGCTTCGCGCAGCGCCATTTCGCGCACCAAGTTCAGGTAGGTTACATAATCCGTGATCTCGTGCAGGCGTTCCTCTTTCGTCATCCAGGTGGCACCCACACGGCCCGAGAAGCCCTCCAGGTAAAACCGGGAAAGTCCTTCCGGGGCAATCACTACGGTCTGCTCGTCAATTAGGGCCTCAAAATGCCTGATGAAGTAGCGCGCCAGTTGTCCGTAGCCGTGCAGCACGATCCAGAGATGTTTGGTCTCAGGAGACAGGGTGCCCAGTTGTTGCAGGTGCGCCGTGCGGGGAACTTCAATGGTCCGGTGAAGGGCCGCCAACTTACAGTTGATCTTTCGTGAACATGAAGGGCAAGAGATCCTCCACCGATTTCAGGCGGATGACTTTGCCGTCCTCACCTTGCATGATGAGGCGGATGGGCGCATTCTGGCGGTTCTGGTACTCGGCCATGACCTGGCGGCAGGCGCCGCAGGAGCAGGCTTTCAGGAAATGGGACTCATTCCGCCGCCGAACCGTCACAGCCATCATCTCAATGGTTTTATCCGGGTAATTGGAGCCAACGCCAAACAACAGGGTGCGCTCGGCGCAGAGACCCGAGGGGTAGGCGGCGTTTTCCTGGTTCGTGCCCTGGTGCAGACTTCCGTCTGAAAGAAGCAAAGCGGCTCCTACCAAATAGTTGGAATAGGGGGCGTAAGCGTTGTCGGTGGCTTTTTGGGCGAGGAGAAGGACCTTCCGTTCCTGAGGGGTTAATTCTTCAAGTGAAGACACTACCTCATAGGTAATGTTGAGTTGTACTTGTTCTATCATAGGGTGCGGTTTCCGCACGAGCACGTACGGGAGTCAAAGTTAATAAGTTGGCCCGAAAAACCAAGAAGTGGTTGCCTGTGACGGAGAAAATGCCCATTTTAAGGCCTGCATCCTGCACCGCACTATGAATAAGATCCTGCTCCTGGGCGCTGGCCGCTCCGCTACCGTACTCATCCAGTACCTGTTGTCCAACGCCCAAGCCTTCGGCTGGCAGGTCTCTATTGGCGATGTTTCCATAAGCCATTTAGGGCCTATTTTGCAGGAATACCCCCAAACAAGAGCGTTTCCCTTTAACGTGCAGGACGAGGCGCAGCGGGAGGCAGAGATCGGCGCCGCCGATGTGGTCATCTCCATGCTGCCGGCCCTGTTTCATCCTTTAGTTGCGGAAACGTGTTTAACCTTGGGCAAGCACCTGGTCACCGCCTCGTACGTACCGCCGCAGATCAAAGCGCTACACGAGGAGGCCCAAGCTAAAGGACTGACCTTTCTCATGGAATGCGGTCTGGACCCGGGCATAGATCATATGTCGGCGATGCGTATCATTCACCAGATCCAGGCGGAAGGAGGGAACATCACCTCGTTCAAATCCTTTACGGGCGGTCTTATGGCCCCGGAATCAGACAATAATCCCTGGCACTACAAATTCACCTGGAACCCGCGCAACGTGATCCTGGCGGGGCAGGGAACGGCCAAATACATAGAGAACGGCACCTACAAATACATCCCGTACCCGCAGCTTTTCCGGCGCACCCAGACCTTCACGGTAGACGGCTACGGCTCCTTTGACGGCTATGCCAACCGCGACTCTTTGAGTTACCGTGAGCCCTATGGTTTGCAGCAAATCCCTACTATGCTACGGGGCACGCTTCGGCGGCCGGGTTATTGCCAGGCCTGGCAGGTGCTGGTACAACTGGGCCTCACCGATGATTCCTATTCCCTGGAAGATTCCGCTCATATGACGTATCGCCAGTTAGTGGAAAGTTGCCTGCCCGAAGCCGCCCAGGAAAAATCCCTGAAGGAGCGCGTAGCGGCCTATGTAGGCCTTTCCCCGGAGGCGGAGGAACTGCGCCTGGTGGAGTGGACCGGTTTGTTTGACGAGGTTCCTATTGGGTTGGAGCATGCCACCCCAGCCCAGGCCCTGGAGAAACTGCTGACAGAGAAATGGAAGCTGAGCCCCGGCGACAAAGACATGATTGTGATGCTACACCAGTTTGAGTACGAACTAAGCGGCCAGCGCAAGAAACTGACTTCCTCCCTGGTAGTGCTTGGGGATGATGAGGTACACACCGCTATGGCCAAAACGGTGGGGCTGCCAGTGGGCATCGCGGTAAAGCTTTTGCTGCAAGGCAAACTTCAGACCAAAGGAGTGGTGGTGCCCCTGCAAGCTGATCTTTACGAACCCATTCTGGAGGAACTGGAGCAGTACGGCATCCGCTTCCAGGAGCAGGAAGGATAACCGTTTCAAGGCCGGTTTCCGGAAAACAGGCTACAAACGGGAAACTGCCTGCAGCCAAGGCTAACAGAGAAAAATCAGAAAATCAAGTAATAATCCTTTAACAGCTCCCGGAAAGGAGCGGTGTAGGAATGGTCTTTCTCCCGTACCGCCAGCACCTGTTCTGCCGGTGCACTTGGTTGGCGGGAATACGTGTGGATAGCGCGCAGCAGTTTCCCGTGGGGTGTGGCCTCTAACCATAAAATGCTGTTGGTGAAGAAACCGCTTTGGTGCGCCTCGCGCTCAAATACCCTGGCCTCATGCGGCGGTAACAGAATGTGCAGTTTTCCCTCTGGAGTCAAAAAATGCTGGGCGAAGGAAACAATCTCTGCGAAGGAAAGCGTCTCGGTGTGTTTGGCCTGGTTCTTTACGGCATCCGATGACTTGAGCGAAGCCTTGAAAAAAGGCGGATTGCTGATGATGGCATCAAAAGGCACAGGTTGGGTAGCTTCAAATTCCTGCAAACCCATGGGAAACAACCGCACCCGGTCGGCCCAAGGACTGCCCGAGATGTTTTCCTGCGCCTGTCTGGCCGCCGCCGCCTCAAGCTCCACCGCTTCAATCTGCGCCTCAGGAGCTCGCTGCGCCACCATCAGACTCAGCAAACCCGTTCCGGCCCCAATATCAAGAATCCGTTTCGCACCCGTCACATCCGCCCAAGCACCCAACACGCAGGAATCGGTGCACACTTTCATCGCGCACTGGTCCTGCCTGATTAAAAACTGCTTAAACCGGAAATAGTCGTTGGCCACTTTGCAGATGTGAAGATTTGTAGATTTGGAAATTTGGAGATGAGGAGATTTGAAGATGAAGTTGGTTTGCTAGTGCATTTCAACTGCACATTTTCACATCTCCACATCTTCAAATCATCCAGCTGTTGGATTGGCCTCGAAGCCTTTGTCCGGGGGGAGGTTGGGTTGGAGGGCGGCGGCTACGGCTAGTTCGTCGCAGCGCTCGTTCTCAGCGTGGCCGGCGTGGCCGCGGACCCAGACAAAACGCACCTGGTGCTTGCGGTAAATTTTGAGGAAACGCTGCCACAGATCGGGGTTGGCTTTGCCGGTGAAGCCTTTCTTCTCCCAGCCGAAGACCCATTTCTTCTCCACCGCATCCACCACGTATTTTGAGTCTGAGTAAATGGTGACCGGGATGCCGGGTTTGGTGATGGACTCCAGGGCCACAATAACGGCCAGTAGCTCCATGCGGTTGTTGGTGGTCTTCCGGAAGCCTTCGCTGAGTTCCTTCACGTGGGGGCCGTACCTGAGAATAACGCCATAGCCGCCAGGGCCAGGATTGCCCCGCGAGGCGCCATCGGTAAATACTTCTATCAAAACGTATGCGGTTAGTCTGCCGCAAAAATACCCATCCCGGCGCAAGCGTCGGCCACATAAGGCCAGAATATTTTCCAATGGTACATCAGGAGCCCCAGGCCAATCACCCGTTCTACGCCTGTTTTTCTAAAACCGGCCATAAAACAGCAGGGCAGGAGTAGCGCCAGATGAGTTGAATGGATTAAGCTTCCTTACTCTCCTTAAAGCACTCATTCATTTTCTCAATCATTCAATCAATCATTACTTTGCGTAGCTGATGGTGGCGTTGAAGCCTACGCCGCCCAAGACCATTTTCTCCCAGGCGCCTTGGCTTGTTTCGCGGGTGTAGCTGGGTTTGTTGAAGAGGCCGGCACTAAACCACAGACCGCCGCCACCCAGATGACGCACCAGTTCCAATGAGAGCAGCACATCTGAGTCAAGGTAGATGTTGCGGTCGCGGAGGTCCAGCGTGATGCCGTCTCCCAGATCCTTCTGGGCTACGTTGAGGTAGATTTGTTCTCTGAGCAGGTTTTCCTCCGGTCCGTTTTTGCCCATCCGGTAGACATTGATTCTCAGGAAAAGGGTATCATATTCGTTGCTGGCGATGTTGAAAGTCACCTTCTCAAGGAACGATGGCTTTTTGATGTCCAGCACAGTGCCTATCTCGGTGCCCAAGCGGTTGCTCTTGAACCCGGCGGT
Source organism: Rufibacter aurantiacus (assembly GCF_017916345.1). NCBI lineage: Bacteria > Pseudomonadati > Bacteroidota > Cytophagia > Cytophagales > Hymenobacteraceae > Rufibacter > Rufibacter aurantiacus. Next base: position 384,659 of record NZ_JAFMSV010000002.1, on the reverse strand, counting down.
GGTGCTTTTGGAGTTGGTGGTGTTGCCCACCACTTTGGTCACGTACTTGCGCGGCTTTACCACCACTTCCTTAAGGGCCACGGCCTTTTCCCGTAAACTGATGGTCGCGCTTTGCTGCCCGTATTTCTGCTTGAAGTCACTTACTTTCCAGCTTTGGGTCGCGTACCCGATGGCGGATATCTGCAGGGTCTCATTGTCCAGAGCATCAGGAAGAGAAAGCGCGAAAATGCCTTCGGCAGTGGAAACCGTGCCCACGTTCTGGCCCACCACGCCAATATTGACGTACTCCAGCGGCCGCGATTGGGCGTCTACGATCTTGCCCTGGATGCGCTGTGCCTGGGCCAGGATAGAAATCAGGAAGAAGAGGAGAGTGAAGGAAGTTTTCATACGGTGGCTGTTTTCTCTGTAGATGCAGACGCGCCACGGCAGGTTGCTTGGGTTTTTAGAAAATGCTTTCCTTCAACTGAATAGACAATAAAAAAAGCAGCCTTCTGTTTTAGGGCTGCTTTTGTAAAATCGGGCTTAAAACAAAATCAGATGCTCACGTGCGTCTTGAACAGCTTGATGGCGATGGCCAGCAGAATCACGCCGAATACTTTGCGGAGAACCTCGGTGCCGTTCTGGCCCAGTTTGCGCTCCAGCCAGTTAGAGCTCTTGAGCACGATGTACACAAACAACAGGTTGAGCAGGATACCCACCAGCACGTTAGGCAATGCATAGGCCGCGCGCAAAGAAAGCAGCGTAGTCATGGTGCCCGCGCCTACAATGAGTGGGAAAGCCAGCGGCACAATGGAACCGGTCTTTACCTCGGGGTTGGAGTGAAACAGGTGAATGCCCAGCACCATTTCCATCCCCATTAAAAAGATGATGATGGCTCCGGCCAGCGCAAAGGAAGCGAAATCAATCCCAAAGAGCCTTAAAATCCCATCGCCCAGGAACAGGAACACAATCATGAGGGCACCCGCCACCAGCGTGGCTTTCTCAGATTGGATAATGCCCTCGCGCTGCCGCAACTGGATGATGATGGGAATAGAACCCAAAATGTCAATGATGGCGAACAGGATCAGGCTAACGGAAACAATCTCTTTGAAACTGAAATGGGGCATGGCAATGGTCTGCGGCGGTTTAGGGGTTTGCCGCCGCAATATTAGTGATAATGGTTGGAAATGAAATTGCGCAGCACGTCATAGTCTGAGTCTGCGATGGCGGGGAAGTTGGCGATCCTGAACGTGTTCTTGGCCCAGGGGCCGTAGCCGTTGCCCAGCGTGATGCCCTGCGTGGCGGCAATCCGTTTGGCTTCGGCAATCCAGCGGTCAGGGCCTTTCACGGCTACTACTGTGAGCGAGCGCACCTCGGGGTTTTCCACCAACAGCTGCATCTCAGTGAGTTCCTCAAAGAACGTGTACAGGTCCTGCGCCCGCTGCGCCAGGTGCTGGTCAATGTTTTTGATGAGCGGGCGGTGCTCCATCACCCTTTTGAGCAGGTACAGGTTGAGCACGTTGGGCGTGTAGGCGGTCTGGTAATTGAGCATTTTCTCGTGCAGGAACACCAAACTGTTGTAGTGCCGGCGGTCGTTGAGGCCTTTGGCCCGCTGAATGGTGCGCGGCGAGCACACCAGCACGCCCATGCCGGCCGGCAATCCAAAACATTTCTGCACCGAGGCAAACCAGATATCGGCGCGAATGAACTTGAGGTTGGCGCCGGCCATGCTGGAGGTGGCGTCCACGGCCAGCAGCGGGTCTTTGAACTGGTTCTGCAGTTTCAGGAGCGTGTTCATGCTCACGTGCGTACCGTTGGAGGTCTCGGTCTGGGTCACGCAGATCAGATCAGTGTCATCCTCCACCGGGATATTGGGCACGTCCAGCACCTCCTCCAGCCCGAAGGCCTGTCCGTAGCAATCGGGGCGCAGGCGCTTGGCGTACTGGTACCACTTCTCCCCGAAGGCCCCGTTGTAGAGGTGGAGGCTTTTGTGCGGCGTCAGGCTCTGGGCCAGGATCTCCCAGCACTCGGTGGCCGACGAGGTGAAGAAAATGTAGTAGTCCTGGGGTATGTTCAGGCGGTTGCGCACCAAGCCCACTAGGTCACGCATCATCTGCACAAAACGCTCTCCGCGGTGCGGAATACTCAGGATCCCTTCATCATACGCCATGGTCAGGTAATCCCGAACCTCGGGATAGACTTGGGAGGGACCCGGATAGAAGTTAAGCATGGGCAGCGGCAGTGGTTGGTGGTGGAACGATGCGTGAAAATTGGGCAAAAGGTACTGGACAGCGGATTGCGGAAAAGCTGTTTCGGGGCTGTTTTTAAGAAAATGGGCTTAAAACGAAACCTTGGCAGACCTGCCGCTGAAATGACCTACACGTGAAAAACGTACGCTGGTTACGCTTTGGTGTATGTAAATCCTACCTTGTTGGGCTTCTGTCGCTCAAAGTACTGCAAGGCAAGTCGATAGCTCTCCAATCCGAAGCCGGAGATGCTGCCCACGCACCGGCCACCGATATAGGTCACGTGGCGGGTGGCCTCGCGGGCATATACGTTGGAGATGTGTACCTCAATCACGGGCGTCTCAATGGCCGCGATGGCGTCTGCCAAAGCCAGGCTGGAATGCGTGTAGGCCCCGGCGTTGAACACGATGCCCTGGTACTCGAACCCCACTTCGTGCAGTTTGTCAATGAGGGTGCCTTCTGTGTTGGACTGGAAGTACACCAGTTCCAAATCTGGGAAACCAGGAATAAGGTCTTTCTCCAGGTAATCATCAAAAGAGCGGGAACCATAGATAGACTTTTCGCGGCGGCCTAATAGGTTCAGGTTAGGTCCATTCAAAATAAGTATTTTCATAGTAGTAAGGTTTGCGTGGGGCCAAAAAAGCGGGCCCAGGGTCATGTCCAAATGTACGGAATAACTACCTTTGGGCGGCTATTTCCTATAAACCATTTGGTTATAATTTGGATTTAGCTATATTTAGCTTTTACCTCCCCCAAATGAATTGGTCAGTTAGTCTTACCCAATTTCAAGGATATCTCCAGCTAGAGAAATCCTTGTCAGGCCACTCTGTAGAAGCTTACCTACGTGATGTGCGCAAACTGGTGCAGTTTTTAGAAACAACCCAGCAAAATATAGGGCCTCTGGATGTACAGGCCACGCACCTGCAGGCTTTCCTGGAATGGATCAATACCCTGGGTATGACATCGCATTCGCAGGCGCGCACCATCTCCGGCATCAGGTCTTTCTATAAGTTCCTGATCATGGAAGACCTGCTGGATGCAGACCCCACCGAGACCATTGAAGCCCCTAAACTGCAACGCAAACTCCCCGACGTCTTGAGTTACGACGAGATCGTTTCCCTTTTCGAGGCCATTGACGTGAGTACCCCCGAGGGCACCCGCAACAAAGCCATGCTGGAGACCCTCTACAGTTCCGGACTGCGCGTGACCGAGTTAATTGAACTCAAAATCAGTAACCTCTATGAGGATTTGGGTTTTCTGCGCATTACCGGTAAAGGCAACAAAGAGCGGTTGGTGCCCATCGGGCGGGATGCCCTCAAATATATCAGGCTCTACCTGGACGGCGTGCGCCGGCACCTGCCCATCAAGAAAGGCCAGGAGGATTTTGTGTTCCTTAACCGCCGGGGCGCCAGTCTGAGCCGGGTCATGGTGTTCACCATCATCAAAGACCTGGCCGCCAAGGTAGGGCTGGAGAAGAACATCTCGCCGCACACCTTCCGCCACTCATTCGCCACGCACCTCATTGAAGGCGGCGCTGATCTTCGGGCCGTGCAGGAGATGCTGGGCCACGAGTCTATCACCACCACCGAGATCTACACCCACCTGGACCGTGACTACCTCAAGCAGATCATCCAGGAGTTTCACCCCAGAAGTTGATTGTTGATTGTTCATTGTCTGGGTTTAAGGTGTCTGAATTCTGCAGTGGTTATTTTCGGTAAAGGCAAACCAATACCAGGAGATTTTCTTTGCAGGATTTTTAATTTGATTTCCCAAAAACAGGTCTAAAACAGAAAAGCCAAGTTATTTACCTTCTTTTCTGGTCTGATGCAGTTTTACTTCCGTGATTATAATGTTATCCCAGTGGAAAACGCAGATTATCCCCACAAGGGGAGAGTTGCATTAGGCAGGCGTAGTTGGAGGTACTGAAAACATCTTTTTTGCAGCGGCCGGCACAAGGGCAACCACAAGGGATTGCCCCTACCTAATCACAGTAGAATCCCCCATTTATTTGATGGGCGTTTCTCAAGGGAGGTCTCGCAAACAGGAACGGTGTAGATTTTCATCATCGCCATTTATAGCCTGATTCCCCAAAACACTCTCAATACAGAAAGCTCGAAGCTGCTCAGTTTCGAGCTCTCTGTTTTGAGGGGCAACCATTATCTTATCCGAAGGTGATTTCTAAACAAGAATTGAAAATTGAAGAATGTTCTGGTTTAAACTTGAGTATTCTATACCAATAAAAATTATTCAATAAGCATCCACCTTCTTTAAATACTCCTGAAGAAATTGTATTTTTAATCTTTATTATATTCTCAGGTCTCCAATTCAAATATTCTCTATTACATATTTTTACTAAATCTTAACATGAAGCGCTGGTTGTGTGGGGTATTCTTATGCCTTTATTTCTCGTTTAATCTCTATGCGGCGGGTAAGCCCGTAGCCACCGGGGCAGAACCTGGCTGGACAGTAAAAACCCAATATCGTGATAAAGCTGTTCCAGCCCAGAACGAAGGCTCTGACGGATACCTTTTCATTTTGAAGGATGAGCAGGTGCACGTGGGGGATCAGACCAGTTTTTACCATTATGCCCGCAAAATAACCACCAAGGCAGGGGTGCAGTACGGGTCAGAGATTTCCGTGTCCTATGATCCTGATTACCAGAAACTGGTTTTTCATAAAGTAAACATTCACCGCAACGGCCAAACCCTCAACCGCCTCAAACCCGCTGACTTTAAGGTAGTGCAGCAGGAAAGTGAACGGGAACGGTTCATTTACAATAATAACAGAACGGCCATTATCACCTTGGCAGATGTGCGGGTAGGAGATGTGATTGACTATTCTTTCTCAGTGATCGGGTTCAACCCCATCCAACCCAAGTACGCCGAGTTCTTCAGGTTAAGTACACCAGAGGCATTAGACCAATTATTGGTGCGGGTGCTGGTACCTGCCAACAGGCCGCTGCAGCACAAAGTGTACAATAACAAACAGCAGATGCAAGTGAAACAGCTGGGCAACCTGCTGGAATACACCTGGAAAGCAGACCAGATACCGGCCCATGCCGCAGAAGACAACACCCCTGGTTGGTACGCGGCCTATGCGTACGCCTGGCTTTCTGAATTCACCTCCTGGGCGCAGGTAAACGATTGGGCTCTCACGTTGTACATCAAACCGGTAGGCAAAAGCCAGAAACTAGCCCAGAAAATTGAGGAGATAAAGCAAGCCGATGGCTCTGAGGAAGGACGTCTTTTGGCCGCTCTCAGATTTGTACAGAACGAGGTACGCTACCTGGGGAACGAAGGTGGCATCTACGGCTATCAACCCAATGATCCGGCCAAAGTGTTTGAGCAGCGCTACGGTGATTGTAAAGACAAGGCCTGGCTTCTCTGTTATATGCTGAACCAAATGGATATCAAAGCTTACCCGGTTTTGGTCAACACCAGTATGCAGAAGCATGTGATGCAGGAACTGCCCAGCCCATACTCTTTTGACCACTGCGTGGTGAAGGTGGATCTGCTGGCGAAAACCCTTTGGTACGATGCCACCATTTCTCATCAGGAAGGGGCTTATGACAAAATCTACTTCCCTAGGTATGAGGCAGGGCTGGTGATTAAACCGGGCACCAAAGGCTTCACTACCATTCCTGTCTCCTCCGCTGGCACTATCAAAGTAATGGAAGATTTTACTTTAGGAGGCGCCAAAGCGAAGGTGTTTTTCAACGTTGAAACCAATTACACCGGGTATGAAGCTGATTATATACGGGCCCACTATGCCTCAAACAGCCATCAGGAGATAGAGAAAGGATACCTAAACTTCTATGCCAGCATTTTCCCCGGTATAGCTACGGAACGGGAGTTGTTATCCAATGACCAGACCACAGCCAACCGGTTTACCACCTATGAGTCTTACGCCATCTCAGATTTCTGGGAGGAGTCATCAGAAAAAGACGATAAAGTCTTAACCGCCAGCTTCTACCCGGTATCGTTGTATTCAAAATTGGAGCTACCCTCTACCAGGTTAAGGACCAGCCCGCTGGCTTTGGAGTATCCCTATGACTATGAGCACACCATTAAGATAAACGTGCCCACCCCCTGGAGTGTAAGGGAAGATGAGGCGGAGGTAAAGGACAAATCGTTCTACTACAAGCGGACCACCAGTTATGATGCGGCCAAGCAAGTCATCACGTTGCACTATACCTTCAGGAACCTGCGCGACCATGTGCCGGCCAATGAGGTGAAAGCCTATTTTACGGCTATCAAGAAGATAAAGAACGAGATGGGGTTTGAACTCACCAACTCCGTGACCCAAGATGGGAGAGAAACCAACGAAGGCACCAATTGGCTGTCTATTGGCTTGGTGATAGTTTGCCTGATTCTGGGCGGATACGGCGGCTACCGTTTATATCAGTATGATCCCGCTCCTGCCAACCCGCTTCCTGGAAAGCCGCTGGAGATTGGCGGATGGGTTGGTTTTGTAGCCTTTGGGGTAGCCACAACGCCCATCAGGTTAATCGTTACCATTGCAAGAGGGGAGTGGATTTCCTTCGAACTATGGACCAAACTAAGTGATGCCTCCTCAAGCTTCTATAATCCAGTAGGCAAATGGGCCTTGGTCTTAACCATTGTGTATAACGTGACCCTGTTCTGTTTCTCCATCTTGATTGCCACGCTCTATTTCAAAAAACGAAGCAGCCTGCCCCGTCTCATCACCATCTTCTATGCCATATCCGTGGCCGGGGTAGTTGTTGATACCTTGGGCGCCGCTGCCATGGGGATAGATGCGACTAGCGGCTACTCTGCCATCTTCAGTTCCTTTATTGTCGCCGCCATTTGGATCCCTTATTTCAACCTTTCCAAAAGGGTGCGCAAAACATTTGTGAACAGATTGAACCCGGTAGCTGTAGAAACGGCGGAGACTGAAGAGGAGAACCTGATGTCTTGGTTTGACGAGGACCCCGATAAAAAAGAGAAGGTAGTGCAGGATCCGGTAGGGCAGGAAGAAGCGGTCAAATTGTAGGCTATTGTGACTTGGTTTTTACCAGGCCAATGGACAACGAACAGGCGCAAATCATTTTCGACCTGATTTTCCAAAAACACCCCTTAAACAGAAAAGCCCGGAGCTTCGCAGCTTCGGGCTTTTCTGTTTAAGTTAAGCAACCGTTTACTTCAGCGCCAGTTGGCGGGCATCGGCGGCGATGACTTTCTTGTAGAAGGCCTGGAACTCGGCCATTTGCTGAGGCTGGATGATGTCTTTGGTGAATCTGAGCTCGCGGGTAAACACCAGCTGGTTATTCACCTTTTTGTAGGTGAGTGAGTACTCTGCCACCGGGCAGGTCAGTTTCACAGATTGTGGTACCTCCGCGAGGACTTTCTTGGCGGGCAGTGACATGGTGATGGTTTCCCGGTCATGGTCGGCGTAGAGGAGTTGAGTCAGGTCCAGCGGGGTGGTGCGGGTCTCGTTGAAGGTGAAATCGCGGGCGGTGGCTTTGCTCGTCCAAGGCAGGGAGAACAGCGACATGCCGCCAATCTGGGTCACCACATCGTTGGCCTGGTAGGCCAGACGGCAGCGCACCGTGTCCTGCGGACCTTCCAATCCCTTGAAAGAAAGCTCGGTGAGTTTCACGCTGGCCATGGAGGCGTTGATGGCCTGCTGCACAATGCGCTCGCGCTCCTGCTGGCCGGCATCGCGGTAGCGTTGCTTGGCCTCGGCGGCCATGGCTCCGGTTTTGTAGTTTTCCTCCACCACAGACAGGTCATTGTCTACTAACTGCACTTTCACCTTGCGGTCAATGATGTTCTGGGTGCGGACTTTGGGGTTCAGGTGTGAGAGGCTGCGGTTGGCCTGGCTCTGCTCATCATCGATCTCCAGAATGCCGGACTGCAGCATGCCTTGGTACAGACTCCCGAAGGGCAGGTAGTTAGACGTCAGCTCCACGTACATTTCTTTCTCCGGCAGGTTGATCTTGGCGATGCAGTGGTTGAAATCGATGGAAGGCAGCACCAGGTCATCGTAGCCGTTGTCGCGGGTGTTCACCAGCACCAGTTGGGCCGGCACGCCTACCTCGCGGCACATGGCCACAAACAGCGTGGACACGTCTTTACAGTCGCCTATTTTGGTGCTGAGCACATCAGACGGTTTTTGCGGCACCAGGCCGCTCTGGCGGAACGGGATAGAGCTGTAGGTGATGTTGCTGGTGATGTACTCGTAAATGGCCTGGGCTTTCTGCACCGGCGTGAGGTTCTGCTTACCCGCGAAAACCTCTTCCACGGCCTGTTTCACCTCGTAATCGGGGCGGGCTTTGGCGGCGGCCAGATCGGCGTACCAGTTGGAGATGAACTTCCAGTCGGGGAACGAGGAGATGTACAGGGTCTGGCTCACGTCTGCGAGCACCGGCATCTTGTCCTCGGGCTGCATGCCCGGCTGGTCTTTCTGTTCCCACACGTAGAGCTTGAACTCATCGGCGGACTGTACTTTGGGCTCCAGGGCTTTTTGCGTCACCTTGTACTGGAACTTGGTCTCGGGGTCTACCAGCAGGCTGTAGCGGGTGGTCTGGTAAGGCAGGTAGTGGGTGAAGAAATGGCGGTCCCAGAAGTGCGAGGCCAGTTTGCCCAGCAGGTGGTTTTCCAGTTTGTAGGTGATGTGGATGGCGTCGCCGGGCTCCAGGTTGGTGAACACCAGCTGACCATTGTTGCTCTCGGCGGGCACCTTGTTGCCGTTCTGTTTCACCACTTCGGCCTTCTCCAGGAGCTGGCGCTGCATGTTGTGGTAGTCAATGCCGTATTCTTTCCAGAACTCCACACCCTGCTGATTGAAAGTCTTTACCACAATGGTGCGTTTTTCCTCAGAGGCGCCGCCTTTGTAGACCACTTTCTGCACCTCGTCCAGCAACACCAGGCTGCTGTGCTCAGGGTAAGCGGCGGCGGCCGGGGCTTTCTTGATCAGGGCGTACACATCGGTCTGCGGGAAGTAGCTGAACACTTCTTTCTTGTTCTCCAGCTGGCGCAGTTCTTTGAGGCTGGTGTAGTCCGTGGGGTCCAGTTGGATGGCTTTGCGATAGGCGGCCAGTGCTTCTTCTTTTTTATCCTGAGCCTTGAGCGTTTTGGCCAGGTCGGCCCAGTACTGCCCAATGTACGGCGAGAGCTGCAGCGTTTTGCGGTAGGCTTCCTCGGCCAGTTTGTGGTTCTGGGCCTGGGCGTAGATGTTGCCCAGCGTGTGCTGGATGCCCACGGCCACCGGCTCCTCCTGCAGGTACTGCTGGTAGAGCTTGATGCCGTTATTCATGTCGCCTTTGTCAAAGTACACCGAGGCTAGTCGCTGCGAGACGGCGTAGGAACGGTTCTCCTTCAGGAATTTCTTCAGGACATTGGCTGCACCCGCCTGATTTTTGTTCACGTTCTTCTCAATCATGTACTTGAGCTCAATGAACGCCGGGTTCTATGGGTAATTGGTGTAGCCGCGCTCGGCCAGTTTGATTACCTCGTTGAACTGCTCTTTCTTAGACAGGACCTTGATGCGCTTGGTCAGGATAGACTCATCGAAGCCTTGCTGCTGCTCCATCTGGTCCAGCAGGGCCAGGGCTTGGGTGTAGTTCTCCTTCTCCAGTTCATCATCGAAGCGCAGGTCCAGGGAGAACGGCAGGTTGGGGTCGTGCTCTTTGAGCCATTCCAAAGCCGTGGTGAGGGAGGTTCTGTTTTCCTCGCGCTGGTAAGCCTCCAGTTGGCGCATCACGATGAAGCTGCTGTTGGGCACCAGTTTCTGGGCCTGGCGGTAAACCCGGCGGGCATCGGAGGTTTTGTCATTGCGCAGATAGGTATGGGCCAGCATAAGCTTGGGCAGTACCTGGTTGGGGTTGTCCTGGGTTTGTTTCTGGAAGAATTCCTCCACGGCCAGCGTGATAGGAGTAGGTGTGGCGCTGGTGTCTTTGGTATAAGCCTGGAAAGCGGCGGTGGAGGTGAGGCCCTGCACTGGGTTTCCTTTCTCATCGGTGAGGCGCACCATGAAGTTGGAGCGGCCGGCGTAGCTTTCGCCCACCTGCACCAGAAGGGTTACGGCAACAGCCGGAACAACTCTGCAGCCGCGGCAAAGGGCGATTTCTGTCCCTGCGTCACCCGCCCCGAGACTGCTTCCCACTGCGCCTTCACCGCCGGATGCTGGTAGAACCGTTCCTCCAACTGCTGCCGGATGCTGTGCCGCAACCAGTGCAAATTCTGCTCTTGTCGCCGATGCTGGAAATAGCCGTTTCCCTGCGTGAGCTGCACGTACTCCGTCACCGATTCCCAGATAGGCGCCAGGCCGCTTTTCTCAAACGCCGAGCAGACCGTTACCCGGGGGCTCCACTTGGACGCACCCAACGGAAACAGATGCAACGCGCCCTGGTACTCGGCCTGGGCACTGGTGGCAGCGGAGAGGTTGGCACCATCGGCTTTGGTGATAGCGATGGCATCGGCCATTTCCATGATGCCTTTCTTGATGCCCTGCAGTTCATCCCCGGCGCCGGCCAGCATCAAAAGCAGGAAGAAATCCACCATCTCGTGCACCGCCGTCTCCGACTGGCCTACGCCCACCGTTTCCACGAAGATTACGTCGAAGCCCGCCGCCTCGCACAGCAAAATGCTCTCGCGGGTGCTGCGCGCCACTCCGCCCAATGTTTTGCCGGCCGGTGAAGGCCGGATGTACGCCTTGGGATTAGCCGAGAGCGTTTCCATGCGGGTTTTATCGCCCAGGATGCTGCCGCCCGTGCGTTGACTCGTTGGGTCAATGGCCAGCACCGCCAGCTTTTTGCCGTGCTGCTCCAGCAGGTAATTCCCGAAAGCCTCAATAAAGGTGCTCTTGCCCACGCCCGGCACGCCCGTAATGCCCACCCGCACTGATTTCCCTGCGTGCGGCAACACTTTCTCCATGACCTCATGGGCCAGGGCTTGGTCAGAAGGCAGGGTACTTTCCACTAAGGTTATGGCGCGGCTCAGGAGCACCCGGTTCCCGGACAGAACTCCGGCGGCATACTCGTCTGGGGAAAATCTTTTAGGCACTCGTTTAGGGGCTGTTTTCAGAAAAGTACGCGAAAAATACGAAAAGGGCAGCTAAGAATATTTGGACGCCCTGGTAAGGAGGGTTTACGGGAGCTGGAGTGGAAAAGGCTTTGGCCTGGGAACAGGTGGGTATACTTTAAGGAACCCATCCCCGGATAGGGGTAAGGCAATAGTAGGCTGTATTAATTACAAATAAACTATTCATAGAAATGAAAGTAGCTATTATTGGAACCGGGCGCATGGGCAAGGGCCTGCTCAAGACTTTTTACCAGGCCTACGGCCAAAATGTATTGTTTACGGGCCGAGACGTAGCGCACGCCCAAAGGACCATAGAAGACCTTGGCCTTTCTATACAGGCCGTGACCCTGGAAGAGGCACTACAAGCTGATGTCATCATTCCCACCTTATGGTTCAGCGACCTTTTGCCTTGGGCGCAGGAACATAAAGAGGCCTTGAAAGGGAAAATAGTCATTGACATCTCCAACCCCTTCAATGAGAATTTCGATGATTTCACCACAGCCTATGACACTTCCGCGGCCGAGGAACTGCAGAAAGTCATTCCCGCCAGCCAGGTGGTTACTGCCTTTAAGAATACGTACTGGGTGGTATTTGATGCCCCGGTGCTGCAAGGTCTGAAAAGCGATGTGTACGTAGCCTCTAACAGTGACCAGACCAGAGAAACCGTGATGCGGTTACTGAAGCCGATGCCCTTCAGGATTCTGGATGCTGGTTTATTGAAAAACAGCCGCACCATTGAACGCATGACACTACTTTCCTCAGAACTGGCCAGGAAAGCGGGTAGTCACCCCAGAATCTCCTTTAACCTGTGGGGACTGGAGCATGAAGGCTTGCCCAAAGAAAAGCAAGACAAAGCCGCTGCCCTGAACCCGGTCTCATAACTTAGGAACCTAACCCGCAAAGGAAAAGCGAAGGCTAACCTTACTTGGTTGGCAGCACGGCACTGGTGGAGGGGGCCAGGTTCTGGAAATAGAAGGCTGGGAAATTAGGTAGGCCCAGCGCGCTTTTCTGATCACCAAGTTTGATGCCGGCGTCTTTGTAGTCGCAGGCCTCGCCCAGGGCGTTGGGGTTCCGGATCACGCCCAGCCAGGTGCTGTTGTTGCGGGCCACGTAGATGCGGCCATCCGGACCGAGTTGCAGGGCGCCGATTTTACGGCTCATGCTTTTGGCCACTTGTTTGCCCGAGTGGATGATGGCGTCATTGGTGCCGGCTGCCAGATCGAACTGGAAGATGCGGGCCTCGCCGCCGGCAATGCCGTTTTTACCGCCGTAGAGTTTGGTGCCATCGGGGGAGAATTCCACGCCGTAGGCTTCGTCAAATTTGCCTAAATCCACGGCCAGGGCCAGTTTGCCGTTCTCGTTGTTGAAATCAAAGACCTCAATTTTGTTCACCGCGGCCCAGGTAGCCACCGCCAGTTTATTGCCGGCCGGCGAGGCTTTCATGTACCCGATGGTGGCGCCGTTGTCACCGGAGTGGATGCTGCCCAGGTGGCTCTCCACGGGTTTGAAGGTGATGCCATCGGCGGTGACCAGGTAGGCGTAGAAGGCCGAGCTGTTCCAGCGGTGCGTGATGATCCAGAAGTCGCGGCCGTTGCGGTGTTTCACAGCGGTAAGTTTCTCGGTGACGGGGGCGAAGACCAGGTTGTTTTTGGAGACTACTTCACCCAGGCCGCCGTTGCGGCTCAGGTCAATGAGGTGGTACTGCAGGCCGTGGCTCTGGCCCTGGAAATCGGTGGTGAAAAGGTAGTAGAGGTGGGAGGTGCCGGGTTTGGGCACAATCACCGAGGACTGCGTGGAAGACTCGTGGCCTTTGAGCGAATCGCCGTTGGCCATGATCTGCTTGTTGCGGTTCCAGACCTGCATGCCGTTGGTGTAGAACAAAAGGTTGCCCAACGCATCGGAGAGTACGGCGCAGCCTTCCTCACTGAACATCTTGCCGTCTTTGAGCGGCTGCGGATTGGCGGGGTCTGCGAAAGACAGGCCGGCATTGTGCCCGAAATACCAGGTGGTTACTTCTTTCTGGGCCTGCGCTGCCAGGGAAAGAAACCAGAAAGGAACCAGGAGCAAAAGTCTATTGATATTCTTCATCTTCACGTAAGCAACGCTGTTTCAACAGCAGAATTCAAAGATTAGGCCAGAGTCTAAATAACGCCCCCGCCGGAATTCTATTGGGGATAAACGAAGCTTTTTAAGGGAAATCCCTCTTAGGGGACGTAACAAACTGGCGCCTAGGTTTCTTCTTGGTGGTTTTTCCCTCAAAATCAGACGCACCGGAGAACCTAATCAGGCAAAATGTTGTAGCTTGCCTAAGAATAGGAACAAAGAACCAAGGAAAAATTATTCTGCTATTCATCCCATGCCGTCCTCTATGAAGCAAGAAGTAAGAAATTCATTGGGTAAGCTCTTTCTTACCACCCAATATGAGCTGGCGCACCACTGGGTCTATAACAACTGGATCGGGTACCAATCCTTTGACAGCATTGTGCAGGGCGCCAATGTCTGCCTGGGGCTTATTGCTGCTTCGGGGAGTGCCTGTCTTCTCAACGATAACCGGGAGGTGCTGGGTCCCTGGAACCATGCGGTGGAGTGGATTGCGTCTGACTGGACACCTCGTGCCGTGGCCAATGGGCTGCAGTACTTTGCCCACGTGGTCAGCGACGACTCCCTGGCCAAAGTCTCCAGCGAGGAAATGCACCAGAAAGTGGAAGGGTTTGAGATGCGGATGTTCTCAGACATAGAAGAGGCCAAAAGCTGGCTCAATGCTAAGAAAAAGCTGGTGCCCAGCCAGGCCGGAAAGTAAAGCGATTTGGGGCTGTTTTCTGAAAAGAAGCCCTGAAATGAAAATACAAGGCATAAAAAAAGCGGCTCCGTTTAGGAGCCGCTTTTTCTGTTTAAGGCCAAAAGAAGCTTAGCTTCTTGGGTTCAGGGCTTCGTTGATGCGGTCAGAAAGATCCAGCAAGTGGTAGTTGCTCAATGAATCTGCCTGGTTAGCCGCCGATGCTTTGATCAGGTTGTTAATGTTGCGCAATTCGGCTTTGGCCACGGAAACCACATCGCTGGTGCGGGCATCCATGGTTGGGGCAGCGTTACCGCCTCTGCCGCCTTGGGCTGCCTGAGCACCCGCTGCAGCCGGAGCCGGTTTCACCAGGTCAATCAGTTCCTGCACGTACATCTTCTGCAGGTTACGGCGGTACACGTCAATGGCCTGCTTGTTTTTCACTTCTCTGAAGATAGAGCCGTTCATGTCATTGAAGAAGTCGGTTACCTTGTAGGCCTTGTCACCGTCCATGGCTTCTGCCGCGATGAGCTTGGTTAGCGTGTTGTTGCTGATGAGGCGGTTCAACACGGCCTGCTGGCTGCGCGAAACCACTACCATTGGGTTAGTGCCGGTGTTGTTGAGCACGTTTGGCGCCAGTAACCAGGTAGGGGTAGAGAACAATTGCTTGTCCAGGAACGTCATGGCTTCTTTCTGGGTGGCAGCCGGAGTGCGCTCATAGATCACGCCTTCCTGCTCTACCGTTTTGGGGTTCTCATAGATACCACCTACGTTCTTGGCTACGTGGCCCATGTACCGGTTGAACTGGGTCGTCAACTGACCGTACATTATTTCCAGGTTCTCATAACCTTCGTTTTCTTCTTTGGTCCACTCCGGGAGTTTGGCCAGGATACGCTGCAGGTTTTTGATGCCGTACTCAGAAGCTTTCATGGCGTTATCACCCAAGTCTTCGTTCTGAGAGTGTGGGTCATCTGGGTTGATCTCCGTCCCGAACCAGTTGCGGCGGTTCTTCAGTTTCTCCATGGTCATTTTGTTGAGCATAGGAATCTCGGCCGTTGCGTTTTTGGCGTTAGGCAGAACCCGGTAACCCCACTCAATCGCCCACAGGTCATAGTCGCCAATTCTTGGGTAAATGCCTTTGGAGGTGATGTTGTCTTCTGGCTGGGCCACGTAGTTGAAACGGGCATAGTCCATGATAGACGGGGTGTGGCCGTTCTGCTCCACCCATTTCTTGTTGCGCAGGTTCTCTACCGGCACCGTTGAGCTGGAGCCGTAGTTGTGGCGCAGACCAAGCGTGTGGCCTACTTCGTGCGATGACACAAAGCGGATTAGATCACCCATGAGCTCGTCTGAGAACTCCATTTTGCGGGCGCGTGGGTCAATGGCGGCCGTCTGGATGAAATACCAGTCGTGCACCAGTTTCATCACGTTGTGGTACCAGTTGATGTGGCTTTCCATGATCTCGCCACTGCGTGGGTCAGAGATGCTTGGACCACTGGCGTTGGAAATCTCAGAAGGCTTGTACACGATAGCCGAGTGACGGGCATCGTCCAGGCTCCAGTTCGGGTTTTCTTTCGCAGAAGGCGCTTCTTTGCCTATGATGGCGTTTTTGAAACCGGCTTTCTCAAACGCTTTCTGCCAGTCGTTCACGCCGGCGATCAGGTAAGGCACCCATTTCTTCGGCGTAGCCGGGTCAATGTAGAACACGATGGGCTCTTTAGGCTCCACCAGCTCGCCGCGCTTGTATTTGGCCATGTCTTTTTCCTTCGGCTCCAGTCTCCAGCGTTTCACCATCTGGATTTCTTTCACGCCCTGCGGATTGGCATCGAAGTCTGTGTAGCCTACGGTAAAGAAACCAACGCGCGGGTCAAAGTAACGCGGCTGCATGGGTTTCTTAGGCAATACCACCATTGAGGTATTCACCTCAATGGTAGAAGAACCGTTCAAGTTGGAGTTAGCGGCACCTGCGCCGGCCGGAGCCGCCCCGAAACCGGTGGTAGGAGGGGTGAGCACGTACGTTTTCACGGAAGTTACTTCCACGTTCTGCGGGAAGCTGCGCACGTTCTGGATATAGCTGCGGTCTGGGATGAAGTTACCCAACCGGATGCGGGTTTTAGCCGCCGCGTTGCTGAACGAGAAAATCTCGTTCTCGCCTTTGATATAGTCAGTGACATCTATCACGCTGCCTTTGTTGCCGGGGCTGTACGCAGCCACGTTGAAAGCAGCCACAATGGCCTGCACGTTGGAGCGCTGCACGCTCTGGTACATAGACTTGGTGCTGTCTGGGCTGTAGGTGGCGTAAGAGATTTTGCGCATGAAGATGCGGTCATCTGGACCTTTCTCAAACATGATCACCGAGGACCCAATCTGGTCACCGGCGTACCCTGAGGCGGCGCGTACTTCGGCACCGGCTTTGGAGATACGGTTCACCACCAGAATCTCACGGCCCAGCACGGAGTCTGCCAGCTCAAAGAAGTACTTGTCTTCTACTTTGTGGGTCTTGAAAAAACCAGACTTGGATTGGGCTTTGTCGGTGATGACATCGGCGTAAGCCTTGGGTTTGGCTTTCTGGTTTGCAGTGCCTGCCATACCGGCGGCCCCGGCTACCCGACGCGTAGAATCGGCGGGCTGGGTCCGACCCTGGGCCATGGCTACCCCGGCGAAGGAGGAAACCAGCCCCAGCGTCAATAAGAATTTCTTCATACTAGGTTTGCTTGTAAGTTGTGTAAAGGGTTGTGTTTGGTGTGGAACTCACGCAGCCTTAGACAAAGCTTACAATCAGAAGGTTTAATGCCGGAAAGAAGAAAAGTAGAAAAATCTGAAGAAGTGGGTTTAGGGGCCATTTTTAGAAAACAAGGCCTAAAACAGGACTATTTAAGCAGGTGAAATCTGCACCCTCAGGGCCTTGATGAAGGGGCAAGGCTTATACTGCTTGTATCTGATAGGTGATCTCTGCATACTTATTGCCCTGGGTAATGAGCCCTTCGGTCACGCCCAGTGCATCAAAGGTGTTGTCAAAGGAACCCTGTACCAGGAACAGCTGATCATCTTTGTTCGCTTTCAATAACTTGGCCGTCAACGCCAGGACGAAATCTGTGGCTCCGGAAATCAATGCAATCTGTGGCGCTCCCAGGGTGGTGATACCGGCAATGGCGTTTTTGAAGTTTTGGAACTGCTGGTTTTCCTGTACTTCCGCTATCACCGTTCCCATGTCTCTGGCGCCACCGTCAAACTCCATCACCATGAGGCGGTAGTCTAAAAAGCGGGGGATTTTGCCAGGAGTGTTTCGGTAGCAGGTCAGGCCCTTGGGCCCCAGATCCAGGTGCGATTTATTTTTTACATTTTCAAAGACCATGGTCTGCAACTGCAAAGGCTCTGCAGAGGCATCATCTGCGATGACCGTAACCACGTAAATCTCACCCCGGCCAATCTCCCTTTTCCGCTTGATGTACACATCCTTGAGCTGGAAACGGATATCAGTGGTGGCAGGAGGGAGGCCCGTTACGCCAATGAGGCTTTCTTCCGTGGCTTCCTGGCTGAATACCATGTCCCTAATGCGTTTAGAAGGACTGACAATTACATCTGGGGTAAAGGCTTCCATTAGAGTATAGATTTTGTTTATAGCTTATTTTATGAAAACTGCCCTGAAAACGCACCCTCTTTCAGGCAAGACGGCTCCTAAGGATATACTGTCATTGTTTGCGCTGGGAATAGCATCTGGTTTATGAAATGTAATGAAAAAGGGGATGGCAATAAATACCATCCCCTAGAATTTTTAACTGATTGGTTAGGCCTCATCAAGGCAATTGCTGCAACGCTTACCCCTTCATCAACTTCTCCAGAATCTCCTGCGCAGCCACGCTGATCACGGTGCCAGGCCCGAAAACCCCAGATACCCCGGTATCATACAGGAACTGGTAATCCTGCGCCGGAATCACGCCTCCGGCGATGACCATGATGTCCTCGCGTCCTAGTTTCTTCAGTTCTGATATCAAAGCCGGAATCAAGGTTTTGTGTCCGGCAGCGAGGCTGCTCACGCCCACCACGTGCACGTCGTTTTCGGCGGCTTGGAGGGCTACCTCTTCTGGGGTTTGGAACAGCGGACCCAAGTCCACGTCAAAGCCTAAATCTGCGAAGGAGGTGGCGATGACTTTGGAGCCGCGGTCATGGCCGTCCTGGCCCATTTTGGCCACCATGATTCTAGGTCGACGCCCTTCCTGTTCCGCAAATTGGTCGGCGAGGGCCTGGGCCTTGCCGAAGTTCTCGTCGTCTGAAATCTCTGAACTGTACACGCCGGATATGGATCTGATGGTGGCCCGGTGACGGCCGAATACTTTTTCTAAGGCATACGAAATCTCGCCCAGGCTGCAACGCACGCGAGCGGCGTCTATGGCTAACTCCAGCAGGTTGCCATCGCCGGTCTCGGCGGCTTGGGTAAGCGCATCCATGGCGGAGAACACGGCGGCCTCATCACGGTTCTCGCGGAGCTGGGCAAGACGGGCCAACTGGGCTTCGCGCACGGCGGTGTTGTCAATATCCAGAATCTCCAGGTGCTCCTCGGTCTCGGGACGGAACTTGTTCACGCCCACAATCACGTCTTTACCAGCATCAATGCGCGCCTGCCTCCTGGCCGCGGCTTCCTCGATGCGCATTTTGGGCAGACCGGTTTCAATGGCCTTCGCCATGCCGCCCAGGCGCTCTACCTCCTGAATCAAATCCCAGGCGCGGTGCGCGAGTTGGTGCGTGAGGGCCTCCACGTAATAAGAGCCGCCCCAGGGGTCCACGGTTTTGGTGATGTGCGTTTCCTGCTGCAGGTAAATCTGGGTGTTCCGGGCAATGCGCGCCGAGAAATCGGTGGGCAAGGCGATGGCTTCGTCCAGGGCGTTGGTGTGCAAACTTTGGGTACCGCCCAGGGCGGCTGCCAAAGCCTCCACGGTAGTGCGGGCTACGTTGTTGAACGGGTCCTGCTCGGTCAGGCTCCAGCCACTAGTCTGGCAGTGCGTGCGTAGGGCCAGGGATTTGTCGCTTTTGGGGTTGAACTGCTTGATGAGTTTGGCCCACAGCATACGGGCGGCGCGCATCTTGGCAATCTCCATGAAGTGGTTCATGCCAATGGCCCAGAAAAACGACAACCGTGGCGCGAAGGTGTCAATGTCCATGCCTGCGGCCAAACCGGTGCGAACGTATTCCAGGCCATCCGCCAGGGTGTAGGCCAGCTCCAGATCGGCGGTAGCCCCTGCTTCCTGCATGTGGTAACCCGAGATAGAGATGGAGTTGAACTTGGGCATGTGGCGGGAGGTGTAGGCGAAGATATCGGCAATGATCTTCATGCTGGGCTCCGGCGGATAGATGTAGGTGTTGCGCACCATGAACTCCTTGAGGATGTCGTTCTGGATGGTGCCGCTCAGCTGCTCCGGCTTCACGCCCTGTTCCTCGGCAGCCACAATGTAGAAGGCAAGGATGGGTAGCACGGCCCCATTCATGGTCATAGAAACGCTCATCTGGTCCAGCGGAATCTGATCGAACAGAATCTTCATGTCCAGAATGGAGTCGATGGCCACTCCGGCCTTGCCCACGTCGCCCACCACCCGCGGGTGGTCAGAGTCATAACCCCGGTGCGTAGCCAAGTCAAAGGCCACCGAGAGCCCTTTCTGCCCGGCAGCCAGGTTGCGGCGGTAGAAGGCATTGGATTCCTCGGCGGTGCTGAAGCCCGCGTACTGCCGGATGGTCCACGGGTTTTTGACGTACATGGTGCTGTACGGCCCGCGCAGAAACGGTGGCAGACCCGCGGCGAAATCCAGGTGCTCAAAGGCGGCCGTGTCTTCTTTGGTATAGAAGTTCTGCAGCGGCAGGCGCTCAGCGGTTTTCCAGGTCTTGGGCTGCGCTTTGGGCTCGTTTCCTAAAGTAGAGCCCTGAAACGTAAATGGTATCTTGGTGAAATCTGGTTTCATGTGTTTGTATCATGTAGCAGGTATCTAGATGCCTGCATGAATTATCATTGGTACAGTTCCGGCTGTTTCCCGCTTTGGCCGCCCTTATTTGTCCTCTTGAAAGGATCTTGTGGGCGAACTGAAATTCAGGCAACTAAGTGCAAGAGTCTCCGTTTCGGGTAAATTGGCTTTGTCAATCTTACTTGCAGTTATCCAAAGCAGGGGATACTATTTCATTGCTCTTGTCTTTCCAGTTCGCCCACAAGATCCTTCCAGGAGGACAAGTAGGAGGGAGGTCTCCTCATGGAGAGGATTGTATCAAAACATTAACTCAGAACTCAAGACTCAGGACTGATGACGCGCCCCGCGCGTCAAACACCCAAGCGCTCCTGAATGCGGGTAATAATTTCCTTCGTATCACAGCCCCTGAAGAGGAAATCATCAAAGCCATTGGCCTGGAGCTCTTCTTTCAACTGCATGGGGTCATCAGCTAGGATCAAGGCCGGGCCCTGACGGTGTTGCGCGCGCATGCCTTTGGCGAAGGCCTCCGCGAACTCATTGAACTGGCGTTCCGGTGCGGCCATGACAATGACCTGTACATCCAGATCCTTTACTTTGGCCAAAGCAGTGGGAACATCCTCAAACTTGAGTACCTGGGTGGTGAAACCCGAGCAGGTAAAGAACTCCCGGGCGAAGGTGGCATGGATGTGTTCCTGTATGGCCGTGCCCATGTGCACCACCAGGGCGTGCGGACGCCGGTTTTTCTTCCGGAAGTGCAGCTCGGTGGCCAAACGCATGACTTCATAGGAGTACGCCCCACGGGTATTGTCAAAGTGCTTGCTCTGGATCAGCTTCTCGGGGTCATACTCATGCTGCTCCTTGGGGTTGGGGAACTTGTTCGTGCCCACAATCACCTCTTTGGCGCTGGCAATGTCTTTGAACTTCTGGCTGCTGGTTTCCTTGATCAGCTCCTGGATGAAACCGGCGTTGGAGGCCGGGATAAAACCTCCCTGGGCCTCAATCTCCTGGAACAGGGCCCAGGCTTTCAACGCTATCTGCCGGGTAAGGTACTCTATGTAATAAGAACCCGCCGCCGGGTCAATGGCCTGGTCCAGGTAAGCTTCTTCCTTGAGGATGATGGGGATGTTACGGGCGATGCGCTCACTGAACTCATTGTCTTGCCGGAAGGTGGAGTCAAAAGGCTCTACCTCTAAGGAATTTACGCCGCCAAGGATGGCGCTCATCATCTCGGTGGTGTGGCGCAGCAGGTTGGTGTGCGGGTCCAGGGTGGTTTGGTGCCAGCGCGAGGTGGAGGCATGGACGCGTAAGGCCGAGGCCGCTTCGGTGGGTACCTCGTAGGCTTCCACTACCTTGGCCCACAGCAACCGGATGGCCCTGAACTTAGCAATCTCAAAAAAGTAATTGGTGCCTGCGGTCAGGTGAAACTGCATGTTCCGGAAAACACTCTCCGCCGGCAGGCCTTGCTGGGTGAGGCCGTTGGTGTAACACACAGCAATGGCCAGAGTAATAGCCAGCTCCTGCACCAGCGTGGCCCCTTTGTTACTGAAGTGCGATCCGTTGATGGTGAGGGCGTAGAAGTTGGGCGCATCCAGGGTTTGTTCCAGCAAGTGCATGGCATGCTCCATGTCCAGCTGCTTATAGCTCTCCGAGGACAGAATAGGGGAGCATTTCAGGAAACCGTTAAGCGTGGCCAACGAGATCCTTTTGCGGTGCAAACCGGTGGTAAGGTGGTGGAGAAAATTAGCCGCCTCGGTGGAAACGGTATAGGAGACCGGCACTTTGGTCAGGTCAATCTCCTTGATGAGGTAGTCCACGTCAAAATCATAGCCGTTCTCCATGATGAAATGGATGCCATCTGCCCCGCGGGTGAGCGCCGCCGCAGCTTTGTCTATGGCTTCGCGGCCCTTGCCCGAGGAGAAGATGGGCTGCAGGTTCACCCAACTGTTCTTGTCGGTTTTGGCGGTGCGCAGGTACGGGAACTGCCCCGGAGTGGTGTTGAGGGTCCCACTCTGCGGCACGTTTGATTGGGTATAAAAAGGCGCGACGGTGATACCTTCGTAACTCTGCCAGTGCAGGTCGGCGAGGTCGGCTCCTTTCAGGTCTTGTTTTATTTTGGCAACCCATTGCTCGGCCGTAACCAGGCCAAACTCGGGGAATAATGCCTCAGATGAGGTAGGGTTTGTCATAAAGAAGGCAGGCGTATGATGTGGTAAAGATAGCTTTTTGCCTGAACTGTTCTACGGCTGCCGCCTGGTTTGCGATGAGCGTTTTACCCCTGTTTTAAGCAAAACAGGCCCTAAATGAGCCGGGTGTCTGTCAATTACCTGCATTTTCTTTTTGCTGAAGGTGAAAACAGCTTTACCTCCCTCATTTTTTAGCAGCTGGGTTTGAAATACGGGTAAACTGGCTTGGGCCTGGTTCTGTTCTTCTGCTTTAAAATTAAGAGGTTCCTGTTTGTAGGCTGATTTTCTCGAAAGAGGCTCAAAGTGGTCAGAACCTCCCGCCAGATTCTGCGTCTGTATGCAGCATGGATATTGCACAAGATCAATTATACATCGGTACCTCAGGCTGGAGTTATGCATGGCGGGGGATTTTCTACCCGGAAGACATCAAATCGGCGGAGATGCTGCCTTTTTACGCCCAGCACTTCAACTGCACCGAGGTGAACAGTAGCTTCTACCATTTCACCATGGAGAAAACCATCCTGAAGTGGCTGGAAAGCACCCCTGCCCACTTCAAGTTCGCGCCTAAACTGCACCGCTCCATCACCCATGAGAGCCGCCTGCAAAACATTGAGGACCCCTTGCGCAAGTGGATGGACCGTTTCCTGCTCATGGGCGAACGCTTAGGCCCTGTGCTGGTGCAACTACCGGGTTCTTTTCACTTTAATGAACTCATCGCGAAGCACTTTTTCACCCTGCTCCGCAACCTGTACCCCACCACTGTTTTCGCGCTTGAAGTACGGCATGCGTCCTGGCACACCGAGGAAGTCCTGGAACTGCTGGAGGAATTCAATATTTCATTAGTGGTGATCAGTGCCGGGAAGAAATGGCCAGCCTTGGCAACGGCTACCACAGATACGGTCTACATGCGTTTGCACGGCCACGAGCAACTATACCGGGGCGCCTACCCCGAGGAGGAACTGGAGCGGTTTGGCTACATGGCGCAGGATTGGCTACTAGATGAGAAAACTGTCTGGTGCTTCTTCAACAACACCATTGGGGGCAACGCCACGTCAGACGCGAAGAAACTGCAGCAGGTGATCCTGAATCTTTAGCGGTTCTGGTACCAGCGCCAGGCCCAACTTCCGGCCCACCAAAGCGCCAGCGCCCACAAAAGTATAATAACAGCGGCGGCCCATTTGCTGTGTTTGAACCGAGGTCTTCCTTCCAAGGCTATTTTCTGGCGGTATTCTTCCATTATATCGGCTGGCAGCAATTTAATGGTAAGCCAGACGCCCAACGGAAGCAGCAGCAGGTCATCCACATAACCCAGAACCGGAATGAAATCAGGGATCAGGTCAACGGGGCTGAGGGCATAGGCCACGGTAAGGGCGCCCATGGCTTTAGCGGGCCAGGGCGTTCTGGCATCCTGAATGGCTAGCGCCACCGCCCAGACATCGGCCTTCAGGCGTTTCGCCCACGTTTTCAGTTTCTGCCACACTAATATTAGACGGTATTGCCCTGTAGGGATGGAAAGTGTTTTAGGCCCCATTTTCAGAAGATGGGCTGTAAACAGGATTGCTGATTGTTCATTGCTGATTGTTGTTTTTTCGATCAGCAATGAACAATCAGCAATTAAACGAAGATTTCAGCCAGCATGCAGCGGGCGCTTCCGCCGCCGTGGGCTTCAATGGTGCGCAGATCAGAGCGCACAATCTTGGTGCGCGCGTTCAGGTCTTCAAACTGGTCTTTGCGCAGGGCCTTGTAGCCTTTGTCTGACATCACCAGCACCGGTTCGCCGGCCTTGTTGCGGACCTGCAGCATGTTGCCCGCCATTTTCTTCACCTGGGCCAAAGACAGGTCGATGATCTCCTTGCCCGTGTCCACCAGAGCCTCAAGTAAAATCCCCTGTTCTTCCTCATCTTCAATGGCTTCCAGGCACACGAGCGCAAAATCGGCGCCTATGCTCATGATCACGTTGGTATGGTAGATGGGTAGGCCGTTGGCGTCCACCGCATGAAACACGATGGGGCGGAAGTCCAGCGCTTCGCAGAAAGCCTGCAGGGGCTCCATGTGGGTGCGCTCTGAGAGGCATGCGTAGGCAATTTTGTGCTGGCGGTCCAGCACCAGGCTACCGGTGCCCTCCAGGAACTTGCCTTCGTTCTCAAAATGGGTGAGGTCTATGACCTGAGTGAAGGGCAGGCCGTGCTCTTCCTTAAGTTGGGTTAGCAGATCAGGGTGGCGCTCCAGGCGCCGGGTGGGGGAGAGCATGGGATACAAAACCACTTTGCCGCCTTTGTGGAAGGAAATCCAGTTGTTGGGGAAAATGGCATCAGGGGTGGCCGGGTCTTCCACATCGTCCAGAACTACCGCGTCTATACGGGCGGCCCACAGTTTTAACAGGAACTGGTTGAACTCATCCAGGGCTTTCTGCTGCACCTGGGCGGTGGCACCCGCCGGCACCTCCTGCTGGAAAGCGTTGGTGGCTGCGGTCTCGGGGTTGGCCCCGAAATGGGCGGGGCGCACCAGCAATACCTGAGAGGCAAGCGGCACGTTGGCGTGGGACGGTAGTTTGTTTTCTGGTTGTTGCATGGCAAGGCCTGGTCTTTGGGTTCTGCAAGATACGGCAAAACGATGAACCACGCACTTTGCCCGGCAGAAGGCGGCACCTTAGGGATTGGAGTGATTGTAATTTGAAACCAACGGGTGTTTAAGGCCTGTTTTCCGGAAATCGGCCTTAAAAGAGAATCCCCGTTCCCGGGCTTTTCAGGCCTTGGAAACGGGGAAGATGGTGGGGATATGGACGCTTTGCGGTTAAACTAAGGTTACTTAAGTGCAGGGGCCTGGTTACTGCTGCCCGGCTGCCGCGGATCTGTTACGCCAGAAATACCGGAAGCAACGGCCCATGATACCTCTGAAACGCTTGGGGAAAGTGGCCCGGCACCAGCGCTTCAACTCCCGAATCTCGTGGGTGAGCAACAACCGAAGGCATTTCCTGAACTCTTTTTCAAATAACACTACATCAAAACTAACTTTCAGTAAAATGAATTTACTGTACTGCAAATAGGATGTGGTCATAGTAGTGATGGTTTTTTGATTGGGTGATGGATGGTGAAAAGTCTGAAAGCCCCAACTTTCCCTTCTACGAAAATCAAAGAAAAAGAGTAGTCCGGGGAATCAGGTAGAACCTTGTGTTTTCCTGTATTTACGTTGAAATGGGCAGGAAACGGGGGTTCCGTGCGGGTAGTGTAGTACGGGCGAGTGGAAGATCAGTTTCGCCGGGTGCCCGTGCCGTGACCAGCGGCGAAACGTATTGGGATAACGCGCCCCAAAGCGGGGAAATTGCCATGGGCGAAGGCCATTGGGGCGTATGTGCTTTGTCATCAGGCCGGTGCACAGGACATGGGTTCTGAAACAGTTGGGGCTGCCGGTTTCCGCATTCTGGAAGAAGAGTCCTGATGTTTTGGGCCATAATTGGTCTCTGCGCTTGTAAACCTATTGCATACAATTCTTAACCGAAGTGCAACAAGTATAGAAATAAACTAATTAAAAGTCAAGGGGTTAAAGGGGCAATGGCTTTGATAGGATAATGGCCTTTAAACCTGGTTTTGCCGTAAGATAGCCTTGTGAAGACCTAAACGCGGTTGGGTTTTTCAGGCCATGGCCCGTACCTTTGTTAAAATTCAGTATTAATACATGTCTTTATTTTCGGATTTCCGTACTCGTCACATTTCTCTGAGTGTGGGAGTAGCCCTGGCACTGACGGGCTGCCAGAAAGAGTTGGTTCCATCCGCCAGTCTTTCCCCCACCACCGATATCCCGGTCAATACCCAAATCACCCCAGATTCCACTGCTGAGCGCACTATCACGCCCTACCGCACACGGGTAGACCAGACCATGAACGAGGTGATTGGCCAGGCCCCCGAAGCCATTAACCGCGGTGAGATTGAGTCGCCGCTGGGCAACCTGGTCGCTGACCTGAGCCGCACCCAGGTAATGGCCGTCTACGGCAAACCCATTGACATGGGAGGCATGACCAACGGTGGCCTGCGCAACCCCATAGACCAGGGCCCCATCACCGTAGGCGACGTGTTTGAGCTTATGCCCTTTGAAAACGAAATGCTGGTTCTGACGCTCTCCGGCGCCACCGTGAAGGAGATGTTTGACTTTGCCGCGCGCACTAAGATCCTGTTCGTGGCCAATGCCACCTATACCCTGCGCAACGCCAGGGCCGAGGAAATCACCATCGGGGGCAAGCCTTTTGACATCAATAAGACCTACACCCTGGCTATCTCAGATTACCTGGCCAACGGTGGAGATAACATGGGTTTTCTAAAAAATGCCCTCAAAGTAGAAAAAACCGGTCTGCTGGCCCGTGATGCCATCATGAAAGAAATCAAGCAACGTACCGCCCAGAACAAACCGGTAACCGGCGGCAAAGACGGCCGGGTGAAAGTGGTGAACTAGATTTGAAGATTTGAAAATTTGGAGATTTGAAAATGATTCTTTCATCCCTACATCTTCAAATTCCCACTACTTCCAATCTTCAAATTTCCAAATCCCCAAATCTCCAAATTTGAAAAGATGAATCGTCGCGATTTTATAAAGAATACGGTGGCTGGAACGGCGGGTCTGGCTTTGTTGGGCTTGCCGAGCCTGGGCAATGCGGCTGCTGCCCCTATCAAACTGACCATTCTGCACACCAATGACATGCACTCCCGCATTGATCCGTTCCCCAATGACGGGCGCAAGAACGGAGGCATGGGCGGCATGGCTCGCCGGGCAACGCTGGTGAAGCAGATCAGGGCGCAGGAACCCAACGTGCTGCTGCTGGACGCCGGTGATATCTGGCAGGGAACACCTTATTTCAACTTCTTCGGGGGAGAGCTGGAGTACAAACTCATGACCCAGATGGGCTATGACGCGGCCACCCTGGGCAACCATGACTTTGACAATGGCCTGGAAGGGCTGGAGAAGCAGTTGCCGCACGCCGGTTTCCCGTTCATTATCTCTAACTATGATTTCACAGACACCATTCTTAAAGGCCGTTTCCAACCTTATAAAGTGTTTGAGAAGGAAGGCGTGCGCGTGGGCGTGTTCGGGCTGGGTATCCAGTTGGCTGGTCTGGTAGCGGATAATAACTTTGCCGGCACCAAATACCTTGACCCTGTGGCGACGGCCCAGAAAATGGTGAAAACGCTGCGCGAGCAGGAGAACGTGGATTTGGTGATCTGCCTCTCGCACCTGGGCTACACCTATGAGTACGACAAGATCAGCGACCGCAAACTGGCCCAGCAGGTGAACGGCATTGACCTCATCATTGGGGGCCACACCCACACGTTCCTGGATGAGCCCGAGAAATTCACCCACGCAGACGGGCACGTGACCCTGGTGAACCAGGTGGGTTGGTCGGGTATCAACCTGGGCCGGATAGATTTTTCTTTTGATAGAAAAAGCAGGTCAAAAACGGCTAGCACGGCTTCTGTGCTGCCTTTGAATGAGAGTGTCATAAATTCGTAATCTTCAAGTTTTTTTCTCTCAACTTTTTTTCCATTTTTGTAACCCCCTCAGAAATTCGTCACTCAATAAAACGCGGGATTGGAAGAAGCGATGTTAATGGTAAAAGACTGTACAACCGTCTGGCATAACTGTTTACAGGTTATCAAAGACAACATAGGCGAGCAGAGCTACAAGACGTGGTTCGAGCCCATCGTGCCTTTGTCTTTGGCCGGAAACGTACTCACAATACAGGTTCCCAGCCAATTCTTCTACGAGTGGCTGGAAGAGCACTATGTGGGACTGCTCAAGAAAGTGGTGTTCCAGGAACTGGGCAGCGAAGGCCGCCTGGAGTATTCTATTATAGTAGACCAGGGCAACGACCACAGCAAGCCCCAGACGGTAAATATCCCTACCAAGAAGGTGCCAGCCGCGGTTGCTAATTCCTACAGCCCTGAACGCAGCTTCCTGAAGAACCCGTTTGAGTCAAAGGCCATTGACCGGCACTTCTTCAACTCGCAGCTGAACCAGAGCTACACGTTTGAGAACTATATTGAGGGAGACTGCAACCGTCTGGCACGCTCAGCGGGCTACGCCGTGGCCAATAAGCCGGGTACCACCTCTTTCAATCCTTTGATGGTGTACGGCGGCGTAGGATTGGGTAAGACCCACCTGGTGCAGGCAATAGGTAACCACATCAAAGGCAACAACCCAGACAAATTCGTGCTGTACGTTTCGTCAGAGAAGTTCGTGAACCAGTTCATTGAGTCTTTGAAGACCAACAGCGTGCAGGACTTCGCCAATTTTTACCTATTGGTAGATATCCTCATCATTGACGATGTGCAGTTCCTGAGTGGGAAGGAGAAAACCCAGGAGATGTTCTTCCACATCTTCAACCACCTGCACCAGTCTGGCAAGCAGATTGTGATGACCTCAGACTGCCCGCCGCGGGACCTCAAAGGCTTGGAAGAGCGTCTGTTGTCCCGTTTCAAGTGGGGTTTGACCGCCGATTTGCAGAGCCCGGATTTTGAGACCCGGATGGCCATCATCCAGAAGAAGATGCAGTCTGACGGGATCCACATCCCCGATAACGTGATTGAGTACCTGGCCTACAGCGTGGATACCAACGTGCGGGAACTGGAAGGCGTGCTTATTTCGTTAATAGCACAGTCCTCCTTGAACCGCAAAGAGATTGACCTGGAATTGGCCAAAGCGGCCCTGAAACACATCATTGAAGATGTGGAGACCGAGGTGAACCTGGACTTCATCCAGAAAACCGTGGCCGAGTACTTTCAGGTAAGCCTAGACTCACTCAAAGCCAAAACCCGCAAGAAAGAGATTGTGACTGCCCGCCAAGTGGCCATGTATTTCGCGAAGGAATACACCAGCCACTCGCTCAAGTCCATCGGGTACCATTTCGGCGGCAGAGACCATTCCACGGTTATCCACTCGGTGCAGACGGTCTCTGACCTTATTGACACCGACAAAAAATTCAAGGCTTCTATCCAGGAGCTACAGAAGAAGTTCAAGGTGAAGGCGGTTTAATAACGCGTTTTCTCTTACCTACCTATGATATCAAAAAAAGCCAAGTACGCCCTCAAAGCGCTTCTTTATTTGGCCAAGCAGCATGACCGCGGTCTGGTGCTTATCTCTGAGATTGCCGCCGCCGAGCGGATCCCGCGCAAGTTCCTGGAAGCCATTCTGGTGGACCTGAAAGTGCAGCAAATCGTGCAAAGCACCCGCGGCAAAAACGGTGGTTACACGCTGGTGAAAGACCCGGCTCAACTCTCCGTAGGTAACGTCATTAGAATGGTAGATGGCCCACTGGCCCCCGTGCACTGCGTAAGCCACCTGTATTACCGCAAGTGCGAGGAGTGCGTGGATGAGGCCACCTGCGAGATTCGCCTGCTCATGAAACGCGTCCGTGATGCTACCTGCGATATTCTGGACACCACCTACCTCGCTGATTTCTCTAAAGTCACCGCATTAGTAGTGGAGGAAGAGGCCAACCAGATTTAACCAGATTTAAAGACTTTTTTATAGCTGTTTCAAGCCTGTTTTCGAAAAGCAGCCTTGAAACAGCTTTTTTGTTTTAAGTGGTTTGCTTTCCTCTCTGGTTCAAGTCTGTGACTTGGACCTACCATGGTCTGCAGTTTGCAACTGCCGTGAGGCGCTAGCCTCAAACTCGGATTTCGCTAGCGTTGTGCGGAGAGTTAGCGGCAGCGCTCTCCGCACTTCCCGGACAGCCAATCTCCTGATTGGCGAATTGGCAGAGGTTCCTGTTGGAAATATATCCCCTTGGTTGGTGTACTCACCAAAAACGGCGATATACTACCCTTCAATTCACTAAATGCAGCTACCTCCCACTTCCTTCTTGCTTGTTTCCCGCGCTTGCTCCTCCGTTTGGAGGTTTGTCACTTTTCTCCTTGATGAGAAAAGTAACCAAAAGAATCAAGAAGCCTCAAACTCGCTGATGCTCGGACAGTGAGGCTTCACTTAAGGTACCACCTGGCTAAAGCTATCTTTTGCATAGCTGACGTAGGCCATTGCCACCTGAACAGTTTATCCGTGCCGCAGGCCGGTCCTCGGCCTCACTGTAGGCCTTCGCCCCAGCCCGCCGCAGGAACTAGGTGGTTTTGATGCCTGCTCGGATTACCTGATCATGTAGAGACAAGGCATGCCTTGTCTCCGGCGGGCTCTCCGCAATAGCCAACAGCTACCGGAAATAACCGGAAGCTTAGCGAAGACCACCCACAAGAGGTGCCCCTACATTCCTTATACTTCCTCTCACAACCTCGCGTGTCGTGCCTGACGTTCGCCGTTGTTGGTGTTATCACCAACAATCACATCTGCTTCTGCCGTCTGAAAAGACCAATTTTCAGCCATCTAACAGCCACTTCCATGGCTCTAAATCACTGTTGCCACTTTTTCCGGGAATAGGGATTTACCGCTGAAAAATCGCTTTGCTTACATCCTGATTCCTTATCAACTTAATAATTTTCTTCTTCCTTAGTTGGATTTACAGTAATTGGTGTCTTAATTTGTCTACTTCTTCTATAGAGATTCTCAAGCGTAATGGCTGTTTTGCAGCGATTATGTTGAGTTCAAAATAGGAGAAGAGAGAACAGAACACCTTTTGCAAAACATAAAAGACAAGACCATGGCATTAAGATTAGGCGACATCGCTCCTGACTTTACCGCAGAAACCTCAGAAGGCACTATCAATTTCCATGAGTGGATTGGCGATGGCTGGGCTGTATTGTTTTCCCATCCGCGTGACTATACCCCTGTGTGTACCACCGAGTTGGGTGCAGTGGCCCGCATCAAAGATGAGTTTGACCGTCGCGGCGTGAAGGTTGCGGCCCTCAGCGTAGACCCCATTGACTCGCACCACGGCTGGATTCAGGATATCAACGAGACGCAGAATACCACGGTCAATTTCCCTATCATCGCAGATGCAGACCGGAAAGTGTCTGACCTGTATGACATGATTCACCCTAACGCCAGCGATACTTTCACCGTGCGTTCTGTGTTCATTATCGGGCCAGACAAGAAAGTGAAGCTGATCTTTACTTATCCGGCCTCTACGGGTCGTAACTTCGCTGAGATCCTGCGTGTGATTGACTCTCTGCAGTTGACCGCCAACCACAGCGTGGCCACCCCGGCTAACTGGGAAAACGGCCAGGACTGCGTGATTCTGCCATCAGTGAAGCAGGAGGAAGTGGAAGCCAAATTCCCGAAAGGCCACGTGGTAGTGAAGCCTTACCTGCGCCTTACTCCGCAACCTAACCTGAACTAAGCATTTCCTGCCCCTTTTCTGACCTTCAGGTTAAAAAAAGGAACCGGCATAAAACAGAAGCGGCCACTCTTTGCAGGGTGGCCGCTTCTGTTTTATGCCGGTTTCAGAAAAAAGAGCTCCTAAACGGAATTATCTTCTGGTAGGCGTGGTAGACGTATCCGTTACCGGAATGGCATGGCGGTCTGCTACTTCCAGGAGCTTGGTTTTGGCCAGCTGCTGGCCCTTGCGGGTGCTTACCAGCCTCAGGTTCACCAGGCACCGGCTGCCGTCGCGCATGGCAAAACGGGCTTGGGTGTTGTTGAGCGAGATGCCCGTCACATCCTGCAGGTGAATGGCTATCTTCTTCTTGAAGTGGCCTCGTTTCTCCACTACGTACGCTGGCGTGATCTCCAAATAAGACTGCTGGCCAAACAAAGACGTGTTCTGTGCCAGGATGAACAACAGGTAACCCAAAGCCAGAATCAGGAAGACATAGTGGATGAAATGCCGGTCGTTGGTGGAGGAATCAGGTTCCGTGAAAATCATGAACAACCCGTATGCCATCCACAGCAAAACCAAACCCAACTGCACCCCGAAGGAAATTTTGTGGTCACGTGACGGCCGCAACCCAACCCTAGCCAATGATTTCATGAATTAAAATTATTGGACAAAGATAGTGAATTTTTAATACCAGCTTTGGGGTCTGCCATCTGTACTAGGCGCCTTTCAAAGTGGCGGTGAGGTTCATTTCTGGTACCGAGGCCAAGGCTCTGGAGATGGGGCAGCCTTCTTTGGCTTTCTGCGCCAGTTCCTGCAACTCATCATTTGACAGGCCAGAGGCTTCCACCTCGGTGGTAAGGTCTATCCTGCGGATGAAAGGGCCGTTTTCCTGACCCAGAAATACCTTGGCCTGGGTTCTTACCGAGGTGGCTTTCTTGCCGGCATTTTCCAGCAGGCTGCTCAGGAACATTGAGAAACAGCCCGCGTGCGCCGCGCCCACCAGTTCCTCGGGGTTAGTGCCGGTCATATCTTCCTCAAAACGCGAACCGAAGGAATAACGCGCATCCAGGGTGCCGCTTTGGGTGGAAACAGTTCCTTTACCGTCTTTCAGGCCACCTTCCCAGACGCCTGTACCTGTATTATTTGCCATAGTTTTAAGTTTATTGTTGGTTAGATATGAGATAAGGTACTAAAAAATATCCGAATTGGTTTTCCAGGGCTTGTTCTGCTTTATCCGCAACTCGTCTTCCGGTCAGGACTAAAAGTACACGGGTGGCCTATCAAACCAAAGCCAACGGTAAAAACAGAAAGCTTTGTGCTGCTTCCGGTTTTCTTCCGCTGGCTTTGGTTTACGCTAAGTGCCTGGCTGGTTTATGATAGATTCTGTGGAAACGCGTCATAAACTAACAGCAATGTGGCTAAGGAAATAGACCATGGGCTGGGATTTCATCGGCTTTGCTGGTTTGTTTTAGCACCGTTTTACTTCACCTGCCCTCTTATTTCCCCGGCCGGGTAGGTAGGCGAATGGACGTTGGTGTAGATATTGCCCGCTTCTATGGCCGCAATCAGATCAGATAGGGTTTTCCCGGCCAAAGGTCCTTTCAGGGAAGCGCTGGTGATGATGCCCTCGGCAATGACGCCCGAAGGATTGGAGACACTGCCCACCAGATCCACCACTACCGGACCGTTTTCACCGGCTGGGGCCAGGTGCAGGTGCCCAAAAAGCACTGATTCCATGTTGGCCACAATCAACTTGTAATAGAGCTGGGTTCCGTCTTTGCTTAATCTAAGGATAATCTGTCCGGTGGCATTACTGATCACCTCCCGGGTTTCTTCTTCCGGCCGAAGATGCGCCGTGTACGTGTAAGGCGATTGCGCATCAGCGGTTTTCGCCACCGCGGCTACGTTTTGGGGTTCAACTAATTCTGTGTCGCAACTACTCAGGCAGAGCGACATCACCATGACGGGTAATGCATAGATAAAATTTTTCATATGGTTGATTTTTAAATAGTTGAATAACAGTATATATAACCTGATCTACAAAGCAAGGTTTTGTTATAAGCTATGTTATTTCTTTATATGTAGCCAAGGTGTCTAATGGCCCGTTCAGGCCAGGTTTTTACCAGGAATGGAAATAGGACAGGAGTATAAACGTTTGAGAGGCAGGTGTATGTAGCTGTATTTTTGCTCTCATGTTGAGAGTTGAATACCTGGCTTACTGAGGAGAATGCAAGGCTGGGTACCGCACTAGATGTAAAGCTGTTTTAGGGCCGGTTTTCTCAAAGCAACCCTGGAACAGAACGGTAGTCTTTCTAATAGAAAGGGTGAAGAACCGTAAGAACCTTTGTGAGAGAAGCTTCCGTTTTGAAGCCAGTTTTGGGAATAGGGGCCTTAAATGGTGGCGTACCCAGGAGGCTGAAAAGAACTTCCGGAAGATTACTATCTTTACCACCTTTCAAAGAGTAAATCCCGAAGGGTTTTCTCTCAAATGAAAGGTTTTCCCCGCTTGTTCAATCACTAGCAAAATGTCTACATGGGAGTAAAAGCGTTCTTGAGTAAACCTTTGGCGGCCTGGACCGTGGCCCGGCAGCAGAGCTGGATGGAGCATCCGGCGCAGGCGCAGCAGCAGGTTTTTACGTCTATCATCGGCAAAGCCGCTAACACCGCTTTCGGGAAAGACCATTATTTCAAGGACATCCAGACCCCGCAGGATTTTGCCCAGGCCGTACCCGCACGTGATTACGAAGGCCTGCGCCCGTACTTTGACCGCTTAAAACAGGGTGAACAGAATGTGCTCTGGCCGGGTCTGCCGCTTTATTTCGCCAAGACCTCGGGTACCACTTCGGGCACAAAATACATTCCCATTACCCAGGATTCCATCCCCAACCATATCAACGGCGCCAAGAACGCCCTGCTGAATTACATCCACGAGACCGGCCGCGCCCAGTTTCTGGACGGTAAACTCATTTTCCTGAGCGGCAGCCCGGTGCTGGAGCAGGTGGCGGGCATCAATACCGGTCGGCTTTCTGGCATTGTGAACCACCACGTGCCGGGCTACCTGCGCACAAACCAACTGCCCAGCTACGATACCAACTGCATTGAAGACTGGGAAACGAAGTTGGAGGCCATTGTGAACGAGACCATAAACCAGCGCATGACGCTCATCTCAGGCATTCCGCCGTGGGTGCAGATGTACTTTGAC
This sequence comes from Rufibacter aurantiacus, assembly GCF_017916345.1. NCBI lineage: Bacteria > Pseudomonadati > Bacteroidota > Cytophagia > Cytophagales > Hymenobacteraceae > Rufibacter > Rufibacter aurantiacus. Next base: position 350,025 of record NZ_JAFMSV010000002.1, on the reverse strand, counting down.
AAAATCATGGCCCGCACCGGCAAGCAAATCAAAGACGTATTCCCGGACTTCAACCTGTTTGTCTACGGTGGCGTCAATTTCGCGCCGTACCGGGCCAAACTGATAGAGAGCATCGGGCGCAAGGTGGATTCCATAGAGACGTTCCCGGCCTCCGAGGGCTTTATCGCTTACCAGAACATGCAGGATGATCCTGGCCTACTGCTCCTTGCTGACAGCGGCATTTTCTTTGAGTTCATCCCCTCCGAGGAGTACCACCAGCCCAACCCGCGCCGCCTCACTTTAGGCGAGGTGAAAACCGGGGTGAACTATGCGCTCATTATCAACAGCAACGCCGGGCTCTGGGGCTATTCCATAGGGGACACCGTTAAGTTCACCTCGCTGTTCCCCCACAAACTGGTGGTAAGCGGCCGATTGAAGCATTTCATCTCGGCGTTTGGCGAGCACGTGATAGGCGAAGAAGTGGAAGGCGCTTTGAATGATGCCATGCAGGAGTTCCCCGAGGTAGCCGTGACCGAGTTTACCGTGGCGCCGTACGTGAGCCAGGGCGAGGGCGCTTCTTACCATGAGTGGTTCATTGCTTATGACACGCCGCCCCATGATCCCGAGCGGTTCGCCAAAGCCCTGAACTGGCACCTGCGCCGCCGCAACAGCTACTATGACGACCTGATCTCGGGCAACATCCTGGCCAACCTCAAAGTGACGGCCCTGCCACCAGATGCTTTCCAGCAGTACATGAAACGCCAGGGCAAACTGGGTGGCCAGAACAAAGTGCCCCGCCTGAGCAATGACCGCACCTTAGCCGAGGGGCTGTTAGAAACGCTTAACCTCTCACTGTAGCCTCACATGATGAAAACGTGTTGCGGGTTGCTCTTGCTATACTGGCTGTTTGTTTCTTGTACTCAGAAACCTGCCCCAGCGGAAGAAAATAAACCCGCGCAGGCCTCCGCTCCGCTTGAACAACCTCCAGTAGAACAGCCACAGGAGCCTGCCACTTCCAGGCCAAAGGCCATTGTGCTGGATTCCTATTCTGAATTCCCGGAGGAGGTAGAGGGCTGCTCCTGTTATTTCTCCCGGAACAAGCAGGAGTTTGCCGCAGGCAAATACATTTACATGAATAATTATGCCAATCTGGCGTTTGTCTCCATTGGAGGCCAGCTGGTGAGACTTGAGTGCATAGATAAAAGTGACAGTGTCAAAACCGATGCCCCGTACCGGGACGCCAGCGTCAAATATGAACTCAGGGCCATCGTGAAGAAGTCTTCTCCCAGTGGAGAAGAAGTTTTCAAGACCGAAGGTGTGTTGTTGGTGAAAGACCTGAAAACGGGTGCTTCTTCAGAAATTCCTTTTGTGGGAGAGTGCGGATGTTAGGTAAAACTGGAGCCATTAAAGTAGGTGTCATGCTGGCTATAATCATGGTTCAGTCTGCCTTTCTGTTTGGCCAAGCCAAAAAACTCACCAAAGAGCAGTACAAGGCAGATTTCACATACTTCTGGAAAACCATTGGGGAAGACTACTGTTATTTTGATAAGAAACAGACCCATTGGCCAAAGGTGCCCGCCCTTTACCAGTCCCAGTTGGATTCCGTTACGGACAACCGGCAGTTTGTTTCCCTGCTTGAGCGGGTCTTCAATGAACTGTATGACCACCACGCTGGGCTGAACACCAACACCCCGCAATCTTCTCGCTTGGTGCCCTCCGGCACCGATGTCTGGGCCGAGTTTGTGAACGGCAAGCCGATGGTGCTGGAGGTAAGAAACGGGCTGGGTGCCGAGAAAGTAGGCCTGCGCGCCGGAATGGAGATTGTGTCTGTGAACGATGTGCCGGTACAAGCCGCTTTGAGGCCGTTTTTGGGAAAGTCGCTCAAAACCGTAGACCCGGAAGCGCAGAACTTTGCCCTCCGCCTGCTGCTGGCTGGAAACCACGTGCAGCCCCGAAAAATCACCGTGCAGGACAAAGGCAAACGCCGCACTTTCTACCCTGATGTCCCTAAAATGCTGTTGGAGGACATCCGGTACCCGGCTAATGTGGAGAGTCGGATTATCAACGGCATCGGGTATATCAAGATCAACAACTGCCTGTTTGACAATACGCTCATCCCGGCTTTCGATAGCGTGCTCAACTCTTTGGAAAGCACCAGGGCGTTGGTGTTGGACCTTCGGGAAACGCCCAGCGGCGGCAACACCACGGTGGCCCGGGCCATTCTGGGAAGGTTCATCACCAAAGACCAGTTCTATCAGAAACACGAGCTCACCGCCGAGGAGCGGCAGTACGGCGTGAAGCGCAGTTGGGTGGAAGTGGTGTCGCCCAGGGGAAAAGCCTATGAAAAACCCATGGCGGTTTTGGTGGGCCACTGGACGGGCAGCGTGGGCGAGGGCATCACCATTGCGTTTGACGGCCTGCAGCGGGCCACCACCGTGGGCACCAGAATGGCCGGACTCAACGGCGCCATCTATTCTTACCAGATGCCCAACACCAACATCGGGTTCTCTTTCCCGGTGGAGAAACTTTTCCACGTGAACGGCTCACCAAGAGAAACCTACACGCCGGCTATCCTGGTTGATTTCATCAGCGAACCGGCTGCTTCTAAAACAGATGTTGTCCTGGAGAAGGCTTTGGCTTTCTTGAATGGCAAAGGGAAATAACCCTTAATTACCTTGTAACTCTTACTACATTAGAGAGCTTGTTCGGTAAAACTACACTCCCCTATAATTCATGAAACCCCGCTATCAATTCATATTCATTACTTCTCTTCTGTTTCTTACATCTTGTGACTGTTACCAAAGGGTGCAAGGGAAAGTAGTGGACTTGAAAAGTGGCTTGCCTTTAGAGAATGTTTCTGTTTCCAATCCTGTCAAGGAGAATTCTAAAACCGAAACCGATTCACTGGGGCAATTTGAACTTGCTGGGATATCAGGTGGATTCTCTTGCCCGCCCATGAGCGTAGTGGTGGAGAAGGCGGGATTTAAAAGATTGGAGACTTCCATTCCAGCGGGAGGCTTCCAGGTGATTAAACTAGAGAAATCGGAATAGACTCCTGTTTTTAACCTAATTTTGTATAAATAGCCCTAAAACGGCGTTACAGAGATTACATGAAGAAAAGAGTAGCCATTCTTGGCTCAACGGGGTCCATCGGGACGCAGGCGCTGGAGGTAATTCAGGCCCAGGCGCAGGCGTTTGAGGTGGAAGTGCTCACAGCCCATTCCAACGTGGACCTGCTGGTGGCCCAGGCCATTGCTTTTCAGCCCAATGCGGTGGTGATTACGCAGGAGGACCTGTATGAGCAGGTGCGCGATGCGCTTGAGGCCTACCCCATAAAAGTATATGCGGGCATGAACGCGGTGAACGGCGTGGTGCAGATGGACACGGTAGACATCGTGCTCACCGCCATGGTAGGGTACGCGGGCCTGCAGCCCACCATCAAAGCCATCGAGGCAGGTAAAACCATCGCCTTAGCCAACAAAGAAACGTTGGTGGTGGCCGGGCAACTGATTACGCAGCTCGCCAGAGAGAAAGGCGTGAACATCTATCCGGTAGACTCAGAGCACAGCGCTATTTTCCAGTGCCTGGCCGGCGAGTTCCATAATCCCATTGAGAAAATCGTCTTGACTGCTTCAGGTGGACCATTCCGGGGAAGGGATCGCCAGTATCTCCAGACGGTAACCAGGGCGCAGGCTTTGAAACACCCCAACTGGGAGATGGGCGCCAAGATCACCATTGACTCGGCCTCGCTCATGAACAAAGGGTTGGAGGTGATTGAAGCCAAATGGCTGTTTGGGTTGCAGAATGATCAGATAGAAGTGGTGGTGCATCCGCAATCTATTGTGCATTCGCTCGTTCAGTTCCAGGACGGTTCGCTTAAGGCCCAGATGGGGCTGCCCGATATGAAGCTGCCCATCCAATACGCTTTGAACTATCCGCACCGCCTAAAATCCACCTTCCCGAGGTTCAATTTCCTGGATTATCCGCAACTCACCTTTGAGAAGCCCGATCTGGAGACCTTCCGCAATCTGGGGCTGGCCTTTGCCGCCATGGAACGGGGCGGTAATGCGCCTTGTATCCTCAACGCAGCCAACGAGGTAGCCGTGGCGGCCTTTTTACGCGAGGAAGTGGGCTTTTTGGAGATGTCTGACCTCATCTCTGACTGTCTCGCTAAAGTTGCTTATATTGCGGAGCCTTCTTTGGATGACTTTGTGCAAACCGACCGCGAGGCGCGCCGATTGGCTTTAAGCCTCATGCAGGCGTAATCTTTTTCCAAAACAACCGACTTACAAACTACCGGGGCAGAACTCGCTTTTGCCTCAGTATAGACCTTATAAACAGCGTAGATGGAAGCATTAGTAATGGCCGGCCAGTTAATTCTGGGCCTGACCATCTTGGTAGGAATACATGAATTGGGCCACATGCTTACGGCCAAATGGTTTGGGATGCGCGTGGAGAAATACGCCATCGGGTTCCCGCCCAAACTGGTAAGCAAACAGGTTGGCGAGACCGAGTACATGATTGGCATGATCCCGCTGGGTGGTTTCGTGAAGATCTCCGGCATGATAGATGAGTCGCTGGACACGGCTACCCTCAACCAGGAGCCGGAGCCTTGGGAATTCCGGGCCAAACCGGCCTGGCAGCGCCTCATTGTAATGATGGGTGGCATTATCTTCAACGTGATCACGGGCATTATCATCTTCGCGGCCTTGACGTACCTGTACGGTGAGAGCTACCTGCTGGCCAAGGATGCGAAATACGGCATCGTGACAAACGAAATCGGCAAGCAGATGGGCCTGCGCGACGGTGACAAGATTGTAGCCGTGAACGGCAAGCCCCTTGTGGAGTTTCAGGACGTGTATAACCCCGATGTGTTGCTTGGCCAAAACGGTTCCTATACCGTTGAGCGCAACGGTCAGCAAGTGGTGGTGCCGGTACCTTCCAACCTCATTGACAAACTAGCCGATGGTGATAAAGTAGGCTTTATTATGGCCCGCGAGCCGTTTGCAGTAGAGGCGGTGAAAGCGAAAAGCCCGGCCTCGGCGGCTGGCCTGCAACCCGGCGACCGCATCACCCAGATCCAGAACCAACCGGTGCAGTTCTTCCATGAGTTCCAGCAGAAACTGCAGACCTACAAAGGCAAACAGGTAGCCCTGCAAGTAGAGCGCGCCGGCAAGCCGATGACCCTGAAAACCACCGTAGACGAGGACGGCACCATCGGGTTCTACCCTAAATTGATGCTGCCACGCGCCACGCGCGAGTACAGCCTGATAGGTGCTATTCCGGTAGGGGCAGAGAAGGCTTTCTCGGTGATCACCACCAACATCAAAGGCTTTGCGAAGATTTTCCGGGCCGAGGTGTCGGCTTCCAAAGCTTTGAGCGGCCCTATCGGCATCGCGCAGATCTTCGGGGGCAAGTTCTCCTGGATCAATTTCTGGGCCATCACGGCCATGCTTTCCATGGTGCTGGCGTTCATGAACTTCCTGCCCATCCCGGCGCTGGACGGCGGCCACGTGATGTTTTTGACCTATGAAATCATATCGGGCCGCAAACCATCAGACAAGTTTCTGGAGAATGCCCAGAAAGTAGGCATGGTGCTGTTGCTGGGCTTGATGGGGTTTGCTATCTTTAACGACTTCTTTAAGTTGCTGTTCAAATAGTTAGCGCCCGTAACGGGGCACTGTTGATAAAAAATTGCCGGAGAAGACGCAAGATAACTGCGTCTTTCTCTGTTTACAGGGAGAGTAGAATATTCAAATGATGAAAAGAGCAGTTGGGGCCTTTTGGCTAGTAATGGTGCTGGGCTTCTGGCTTCCGCTGGCGGCCTGGGCGCATGAGTTCCACACCAGCATCACCGATGCCAAGTACAACCCCAAGAACCAGACCTACGAGCTAGCCGTGCGGCTGTACGCCGATGACGTGGAGGAGGCACTGACCCGTCGCCACAAGGCCACCGTACGGCTTGACCGCTCTGAGCGGGTAAATAAACTTCTGGCCGAGTACCTGCAAACGCACCTGGCCATCTCCACGGTGAAAGGCACCCGCGCCGCCCAGAAGTTTATTGGCGCTCAGGAAGAAGCCGATGCCATCTGGGTGTACCTGGAGATTCCGGCCGGAAAAGCGCCCACCGGACAGCTTTGGGTGCAGAACGCGCTCTTGATGGAGGTGTTCGATGACCAGACCAATATCCTGAACTTGGAAGTGGCCGGCAAGAAACGCTCAGTGCTCTGCCGGGCCGGTGAAACGCAGCAAACGGTTTCGCTTTAGTTTTCCTTTAGATTTAACTTTACCCGCAGTAGGGGTGAGGCTGAATTTTCCTATCTTTTTAAGGAGACCTGAAAAGGGGGCTTTTTGTAAAAACGCCCTTGAAATAGAAATATAAGGGGGAGCCCCAATAAATTGGAACTTGTGTAGACTGCCCGCAAGGAGACAGAAAAGAAGGTACTGGCTATGCTTCTTGCAGGGAAGATTTGGATGATGATGTTTATTTTGTCTCGCAGAGGCGGGTGGTTTAGAGGAAGAGCGAAGAGGCAGGTTAAGGAAAATTTTTAAAACACTTTATGAGAAAAAGCTTTCTACGTGTAATGGGTTTAATGGTGGGATTGGGGGCTACAAGTTGCTCTTCGGTGTACATGCCCAATGTGCCTAACACACCCATGTTAACGTCTAAAGGAGAATTAAGCACCAGCGGACACATCACCTTGAAAGGCAACGCCAGCTTTAACTCGGCCTACGCCGTCACCGACCACGTGGGCGTGCTGCTGAGCGGCGCCATGATGAACAATGACAACAAAAAGAAAGACTTCCGCCATAACCTGTTAGAGGCCGGCGGCGGTTACTTCACCACCTTCGGACCCAACCAGAACCGGGTGCTGGAGGTGTACGCTGGTGTAGGCCGCGGCAGCAGCGACCGCACCTTTAAAGACAAAACCTCCGAAGGCCTTACCACCTATGACCGCCAGGAAACTTCCTTCAACAAGGTCTTTCTGCAGGTAAACTACTCCTCCAAGAAAAAGCGCATGCTGAAACTGTTCGGGAACGAGCATTTCCTCAACTACGGCACCGCCTTGCGCCTGAGCTACCTCAACATGAGCGAGTTCATCCGCAACGACATCAAGCAGCCCACCGAAGACAACATCTTCTTTGAGCCTATCTTCTACACCCGCATGTCCCTGACGCCTTCTATCCAATTGCAGTACACCAGCGGCAGCAACTTCGGGCTCAAGAACCGTGAGTTTATGACGGCCGGTAACTCGGTCTTCAGCATTGGGTTTATTGTGAACGTAGGTGGCAAGAAACTGAAGCAGGATGCTCCAAAGCCAGAAGACAGAACTCCGGCCATTCCGCCGCTGCCTAAATGGAATAAGAAAGGCAATACAATTAAATTGTAAAGGTTAAGCTGTAAAGGTGGTATTTGCCATAAAGTGTTTCAGGGCTGTTTTCTTCAAAAGGGCCTTGAAACACTTTTTTTATGGTCGCTTTCTCAATACCTCTTTTCTGGTTCAAGTCTGTGACTTGGACCTACCATGGTCTGAAGTTTGCAACTTCAGTGAGGCGTCAGCCTCAAAGGCACTTTTGGCGGGGTTACTTCCAACTGCCTTCCTTCTAACCTTCTGGCTGCAGTCGCGGCCTGCCCACGTTTGTCACTTTTCTCCTTGATGAGAAAAGTAACCAAAAGAATCAAGAAGAAAAGAAACTCGCTGACGCTCAGACAGTCTTTTCTTCATTCTCTGTGACACCCCGCTACCGCCCATTGTTGCATGGTGAACTTGCGTCACTGCCAATTGTGTAGCCACTGCTTGCGCTCGGCGGAGGTTGGGTTACGCACGCGCCCAACCTCCGCCTCCCTGCATGTTAGCTGCCTTGCCTGAAGAGCCGCTGCAATGCCTGCATCGTCCTGGCGGACGGGGTGGAGTAATCTAACTGTTCTTACTTTACTCCAGCACTTACACTGTTCCACGCCCTTGTTGGTGTTGTCACTAACAATCAAAATTGCAGCACAACTACTGTCTAACGCACTGGGGAGTTTTCCTATTGGGAGGGTAGGGATGGGTTCACGGGCAAGCGATTAATGCCGATCCTGTCACGCATCTCACGGAAACACCTCATGCCATGCACTTTGCAGAAGGAACAAAATCAGGGCTATCTCAGATAATCCTATTTTGAGTCTGTTTTCGGTAAATCACAGCAAAACTGGACTATTCGTAGTGATGGAACTGCAAATACTGCTCTCTTAGAAGTCAAAAGCGCTAGGGGTCTGTTTTCAACAAAACAGCCCCCTAGCGCTTGATCCAATCCGGCAAGATTACCAATCTCCGTTGCCGACACCTTCTTTGGGCTTGATCAGCTTGAATTCTACCCGGCGGTTCACGGCCCGGTCTTCAATGGTGAGTTCGGGTTTGATGGGTTCCGAGCTGCCTTTGCCAACGGCGTCAATCCGGCCATTGGCCAGATTGCCTTTATTCTCCAGGTACTTCTGGATGGAGACGGCCCGCCATTGGGAGAGCTCCAGGTTGGCGTCGGGGTCGCCGCTGCTGTCGGTGTGGCCCTCTATGCTGAGGCGTACCTGCGGATGGTCTACCAGGAACAGAACGATGCGGTCCAGGGTGGGTTTCATGGCGTCCTTAATCTCGGCTTTGCCCTCGTCAAACTCCAGGTTCTTGAAGATTAATGGGATGCTGTAGTCAATGAGGCTGGTCATGATCTTCATCACGGTGTCTTCCTTCAGGTTGATTTCCTTTTCAATAGAGAAGAAATCTGAGCTTTGGATGAGCATCATGTAGCGGCTGTTGTCAATAAGGTCAAAGTCAAAGGAACCGTCCTCGCGCAGGTATTTAGAGGCTACCTCAATGCCGTTGTCCAGGTCAATGATGGAGATAATGCCGTTTAGGGGCTTGTTGGTGGTAGAATCCATCAAAACACCGGTAAGTTTGGTCACCGCCAACGGGTGCGCCTCCATGGGCAGCGGGAACGAGAACAGGTCCAGGTTCTTCAGATCGGTGGGCTCTGAGCGGGCGTAGTACAGGTTGGTGGAGTTGGCGTTGATGGTGAAGTAATACTCGCTGCCTTTGCCGTTCACAAGCGGCCCTATGTTGCGCGGCTCCTGCCAGTTGCCTTTGATCCGGTAGGCCTTGTAGATGTCAAAGTCCCCGAAATTGAGCAGTTGCCCGCGTGAGCTGAAGTATAGAACCTGGTACAGCGGGTGGAAATACGGGCTCACCTCGCTCTCGCGGGTGTTGATGATGGGGCCCAGGTTCTGCGCCGGCGCCCACTGGCCGTTCTTTTGCTTGTGGGTGAAATAGATGTCGCTCATACCAAACCCGCCCAGGCGGTCTGAAGCGAAGTATAGGGTGTCTTCCTGCGGCGAGAGAGTGGGTTGTGAGTCCCAGGCCTTGCTGTTCACGTTGCCACCCAGGTTTTTGAGTTGGCCCCAGGAACCATCGGCTAGGCGGGTTGCCGTGTACAGGTCGCAATTTCCTAACCCATCGGGGCTTTCGCAGCGAGCGAAGAAAAGGGTCTTTCCGTCGCGGCTGAGGCAGGCGGAGCCCTCGTTGTAGATGCTGTTGATGGGTTTGCCAAAAGACTCGCCCTCGTGCCAGAACCCGTTCTCGAAACGGGAGAAGTACAGGTCCTCGTCGGTCCCGGTGGCTTTTACGCCCTTGCGACGAGAGGTGTAGATGAAGAGTTCCTCGTCTGAGCGCACGGCCGGGCCGTAATCCTCGGCTTTGGAATTGATGGCATCGCCCATGTTGGTGTACACCCCGCGCGGCGGCTTGAACGTGGCCACCGATTTGCGGTACTCCACCAGTTCATAGTAATACTGCAGGGGCACGTACAGGTCCTTTTTCTTCTCCTCCAGCGAGTCATAGTACTGCTGTACTTGCCGGATGTCGGTGCGGTGGTGTTTCAGGACCAGGCGGTAATAGGCCACGGCTTTTTCGCGCTGCCCTAAACGTTCATAAAGCTGCCCCAAACGCCAGAGAAGTTTCGTATCTTTATAGAAATTGTCAATCCCGAAGTTGCCCACGTATTCTTCCAGCAAAGGCAGTACCTTGGCCCAGGCTTTTTTCTTCTCCAGTTTCTGGATGGTGGCGTACTTGGCTTTGTGGTGGTAGTAAGGAACCCGGTTGAGGTTGGGGAACTGCAGCACGATCTCCGCTTCCGGGGCTTTCTTCCGGAGAGAGTCGGTCACGGGTTTTTGCTTCAGACGGAGGGCAGGTTTGGTCTGTCCCAGAGCCGAATACCCGAGGAAAAAGGAGAGCAGGAAAATAAGTAAAGAGCCAGTACGCAACATAACAGAAGGGGCACCTGAAAAGCATTATTTCAATATGCGGTACCAAATGTAGTTCTTTCTGTGGTGAAATTATCCCTATTCTATAGAATTTCGGTGATATATTGGCACAGGACTTGACAAGTATATATCTTATAGACAAACAACAGAACCGACGGGAGGATTGCTGCCAAAATGGCATCCTCAGAGACACGACGTATGAATTATACCCAAGAGAACCTGATACAGCAACTCATGTTGTCTGATTTATCTGACGATGGAAACGGAGACATCATCTCCATCATCACCTCAGAGCTGGACGACGCCGAGGGCGCTGAAAAAAATACCCCCGAATCTTTACCGCTTCTGCCCGTTAGAAACACCGTCCTCTTCCCGGGGGTGGTGATCCCAATCACGGTGAGCCGGAAGAAATCGGTGCGCCTGGTGCGCAAAGCCTACCGCGGTGACAAAACCGTTGGTGTGGTGGCCCAGAAGAACATGTCCGCCGAGGAACCTACCCCGGATGATCTTTTCCAGGTGGGTACCATGGCCAAAATCCTGAAGATGCTGGTGCTGCCAGACGGTAATACTACCATCATCATCCAGGGCCAGAGCCGCTTCAAGATTGAGGAAGTGACCCAGGAAGAACCGTACATGGTGGCCAAGGTGTCCCATTGCCCCGAGACCTTCCCGAACCAGAAAAGCAAAGAGGTGAAAGCCTTGGTGGAGTCGTTGCAAGAAGCGGCGGGCAAGATCCTGAAACTGAATCCCGAGATTCCGCAGGAGGCCCAGGTGGCGCTGGACAACATTGACAGTCCTTCGTTTCTGACCCATTTTCTGTCTTCCAACATCAATGTGGAAGTGGCCCAGAAGCAGAAACTGCTGGAGATCAACGACGGTGTGGAACGCGGTACCACCTTGCTGCAACTCATGATGCGCGAGATCCAGATGCTGGAGATCAAGCAGGAAATCCACTCCAAAGTGCACACCGACATTGACGAGCAGCAGCGCGACTATTTCCTGCGCCAGCAGATCAAGGTGTTGCAGGATGAACTGGGCATGGACGGCCCGGAGCAGGAAGTGGAGAAAATGCGTGCCACCGCCGCTAAAAAGAAATGGCCAGAAGCCGTTGCCAAGCACTTCAGCAAGGAACTGGACAAACTGAGTCGCCTAAACCCGCAGGCCGCTGAGTACCCCATCTCTCTGAACTACTGCGAATTCCTCCTGGATTTGCCCTGGAGCGAATATACCAAAGACAACTTCAACCTGAAGCGCACTAAAAAGATTCTGGACGCCGACCATTACGGTCTGGAGAAGGTGAAGGAGCGCATTCTGGAGTATCTGGCCGTGCTCAAGCTGAAGAATGACATGAAAGCGCCTATCCTTTGCCTCTACGGACCTCCGGGTGTAGGGAAAACCTCGCTGGGCCGCTCCGTAGCAAAGGCCTTGGGCCGCAAATACGTGCGCATTGCCTTGGGCGGGGTCAGGGATGAGGCTGAGATAAGAGGGCACCGCAAAACCTACGTGGGCGCCATGCCGGGCCGTATCATTAGCCAGATCAAGAAAGTGGGTTCTTCCAACCCTGTCATGATTCTGGACGAGGTAGACAAACTGACCTCTGATTTTAGAGGCGATCCGTCCTCAGCCTTGCTGGAGGTACTGGACCCCGAGCAGAACCACACTTTCGTGGACAATTACCTGGAAGTGGAGTATGATCTTTCTAAAGTCCTGTTCATTGCCACGGCCAACTCCCTGGATACCATTCACCCGGCCCTGAGAGACCGGATGGAGATCATTGAAGTAACCGGCTACACGGTGGAGGAGAAAACGGAGATCGCAAAGCGCCACCTGATTCCCAAACAGAAGGAAGACCATGGCCTGCTACCCAAAGATGTGGCGTTCTCCACGGCAGCTATCCAGAAAGTGATAGAAGACTATTCCCGCGAGTCGGGCGTCCGGAATCTGGAGCGAAAATTGGGGGCGGTGATCCGGAACATTGCCAAGTCCAAAGCGATGGAAGAGGAATGGCCGGCGAAACTGGAGCCCAAAGACGTAGTACGCATTCTGGGTCCGGAAATCTTCGACAAGGAGCTTTACCAGGACAACGAGACCGCAGGCGTGGTAACAGGCCTGGCCTGGACCTCAGTGGGCGGAGATATCCTGTTCATTGAATCCTTGCTGAGCCGCGGTAAGGGCAAGTTGACGTTATCCGGTCAGTTGGGCGATGTGATGAAGGAATCAGCGATCACGGCGGTTTCTTACCTGCGTGCCCACGCCGACGAGCTGAACATTGACTACCGCCTCTTTGACCAGTACGACCTGCACATCCACTTCCCCGAAGGGGCCGTGCCGAAGGATGGACCTAGCGCCGGTATCGCTATATTTACGTCCATTGCCTCGGTGTTCACCCAGCGCAAGGTACGCTCGCATCTGGCCATGACCGGCGAGATCACGCTGCGCGGAAAGGTATTGCCGGTGGGCGGTATCAAGGAGAAGATTCTGGCGGCCAAGCGTGCGGGCATCAAAGACGTGATTCTGTGCTACAAGAACCGCAAGGACGTGAACGAGATTTCGGCGCACTACATTGAGGGCCTCAACATCCACTATGTAGATTATGTGGACGAGGTGCTGGAATTTGCCCTCCTGCCGGAGAAAGTGAAGAAACCGCTGGACCTGCGGGTACGCGAGGAGGCAGTGCCGGCTCCAGCCGAAAGCTGATTTTAGCCTGTTTATAGAAAAACGATGCAGAAACGCCTTTTCCTTTTGGGTCTTTTGTCTTTTGCCCTGGTGCAACTGGCCTTTGCCCAAATGGGAGGGCGTTCTGTTTTCCGTTTCCTGAATGTGCCCACGCATGCTAGGCAGGCAGCGCTAGGCGGCGTAAACGTGTCCTCTGGCCTGGAAGACGTGAATGCGGTCTCCGCGAACCCGGCACTCATGCACGGCAAAACCGACAACCACCTTGGGCTCACGTACCTGAATTACCTTTCAGATGTAAGCCAGAACAACCTCAGCTACACCTTTGAAAGCAGCCGCTGGGGCCGAAACGCCATCGGAATTCAATACCTGGACTATGGCACCTTCACCCAGACCAGCGATGCCGGGATGGAGGAGGGTACGTTCAAGGTGCGGGACTACGCGGTTTCTTTGTCGCACGCGGCCACCATTGAGCATTTCACCCTGGGTGCCACGGCCAAAGTAGCCATCTCCAGCATCGCCGGAAACCAGGCGGTAGCCACCTTGGTAGACCTGGGTGGTACGTTCAAGCACCCTGAGCGCGATTTTGTGGTAGGCCTGGCCATCCGGAACCTGGGCGTGATGCTGAAACCCTATGACAACGGCGAGCGCGAAGACATGCCGCTAGACATCCAGGTGGGTGCGAGCTATAAACCAGAGCACGCGCCTTTCCGGCTATCTATCACGGCGCACCAGTTGCAGCGCTTTGACATCGTCTACCTGGACCCCGACAAACCCGGCACCCTGGACGAAAACAACCAGGAGGTGAAGGAGAAAAAGACCTTCGGTGACAAGCTGGCCCGGCACTTTGTGGTGGGCGGCGAGTTCATCCTGGGACCCGGTTTTCAGCTGCGGGGCGGGTACAACCACCTGCGGCGGAAAGAACTGGTGGTGGAGAACGTAGGCGGCATGGCTGGATTTTCCTTCGGGGCCTCTGTCAAAGTGCATGCTTTCCGATTTGAGTACACCTACGCCAACTACCACGTGGCGGGCGCCAGCAATTACCTCACCCTCAACACAGATTTGAACCGGTTTTTGAAAAAGAAGCTGGATTAATGGGGATGTGAAGATGTGGGGATTGGGAAATTTGAAGATGCGCGGATAACACTCCCCAGCTGCCATCCTGAAAGGATCTTGTGGGCAACCTGAGAAAGCGCCTCCCAAGCGGTAGAGAACCGGAAGAGGTGTAATGCTTTTGTTTAGGGGCCGATTTCTGCAAAACAGGTCTAAAACAGGTTTGTTTTTAGTACGAGGAGGCCTTGATGCAAGATTCCAACCAACAACTTTTAACCTGAGCCGTTAAGGCAGAAAAGCGCCAGACAAGAGAAGATTTGATAAATAAACCGGTGTTTCACCGTTTTAAAGAAAAATAATTCAGTTTAAAGGAGGAGCAGCTTAGATTCAGTCAAGCACTCATTCACTCAATCACTCATTAGAAAATGTTAGACTCAACCAAGTATTTAACTCCCAGCCAGATTGTAGCCGAGTTGGATAAATATATCATTGGGCAGCATGATGCCAAACGCAATGTGGCCATTGCCCTGCGCAACCGGTGGCGCCGCATGCACGCAGATTCCGAGATGCAGAAAGAGATCGTGCCCAACAACATCCTCATGATCGGGGCCACGGGGGTGGGCAAGACTGAGATCGCGCGCCGTCTGGCCAGCATCGCGGATGCGCCTTTCACCAAAGTGGAGGCCTCTAAGTTCACTGAGGTGGGCTACGTGGGCCGTGATGTGGAAAGCATGGTACGCGACCTGGTAGAGCAGGCCGTGAACATGGTGAAGACCCGCAAAAAGGAAGACGTGAAACAGCAGGCTGCCCTGGTGGTGGAGGAAGTCATTCTGGATGCCTTGATTCCGCCCATCAACCAGCCGGGCGCGCGTGACATGGTGGGCTTTGGCGGCCACAACCATTCTTCTGATATGCCGGACAGTGATCAGGAACTGAACGAGCGCACCCGCGAGCGTTTCCGCGAGAAAATCCGGAACGGTGAACTGGAAGACCGCAAGATCGAGATTAAGATTTCGCAGCACCCATCCTCTGGGGTGGGCGTAGTGGGCCCGGGCATGGACGAGATGTCGATGATGAACATCCAAGAGATGATCGGCAACATGATGCCTAAGAAGACGAAGAAGCGGAAAGTGACCATCGCCGAGGCCCGCAAGCTGCTCTTGGAGGAAGAAGCGGCCAAGCTCATTGACATGGACGAGGTGAAGGAAGAAGCCATCTATAAAGCCGAGAACGCTGGTATCATCTTCATTGACGAGATTGACAAGGTGGCCAGCGCCAGCGGCAAAGGCGGCAGCGGTCCGGATGTGAGCCGCGAGGGTGTGCAGCGCGACCTGCTCCCCATTGTGGAAGGCAGCACCGTGAACACCAAGTACGGCGTCATCAAAACCGACCACATCCTATTCATCGCGGCCGGCGCGTTTCACGTGGCCAAACCCTCAGATCTGATTCCTGAGTTGCAGGGACGTTTCCCCATCAGGGTAGAGCTGCAGAGCCTGAGCAAAGACGATTTCTACCAGATTCTGAAGTACCCTAAAAACGCGCTCACCAAGCAGTATGAAGAACTTCTGCGCGCCGAAGGCGTGGAACTTTCCTTCACGGACGAATCCCTCCACAAGCTCGCGGAAATCTCCTTTGAGGTGAACGCCGAAGTAGAGAACATAGGAGCCCGCCGCCTGCAGACCGTCATGAGTCGCCTCTTGAACGATATCCTGTTTGACGTACCGGACACCATTCCGCCCAACGCGCACCTCATGATCACGCCGGACCTGGTAGAGGAACGCCTCCGCGACATGGTCAAAAACCGCGACCTGAGCCAGTATATTTTGTAATTAGGAATTAGGAATTAGTTTCTCCCTGAACCAACCTCCCTTTGTCATCCTGAAAGGATCTTGTGAGCGTACTAGAAAGGCATTACGTAAGAATTACTGCCCTTCTCACCATAGTCTTTCCTGGATGACTAAAACAAAAGAGCCGTTACTTTCTGTAGCGGCTCTTTTGTTTTAGATATGTTTTATGGAAAAGAGGGCAGAAACAGCATCATGGCTCTAGATAGGCAACACTATAAACATCGGCTGTATGGACCTTATTTTCAAACTGGAGATGCACTTAGTCCCAATGATGGCATTCTTACTCGTTCTTTCAGCTTGCCAGCATGAAGGCCCTCAAATGCTCCCAGTTGGGAATACGAGTGTGCTTTTTATCAACGCCAAGGATAGCCGTGATACGTCAAAATTTGTGGCTATACCTGCTGTCACCTTGCTAAAAGACACAGATACCTTGAAAACTGTTTCTCCAGAATTTCCTTCAACAGATCTTTGGCTTGGCAGATATGAGCGGGGAAGCTATAAATTGACTTACCGAAATATCTTTGGGCAGACTGTAAGCCAAAGCATTAAAGCCACGGGTGCGGCCATTGACACCATAGTTCTCTATGTAGATAAGGCAGATTTCCTTGGAGAAGCTTCCTGCCTTATAGTTGACCGACTTGGAGATGGGGAGTGCTTTACCATAAAATATTCCTCAATAGGATGCTTCCATTTAAGAGATGATTCGCTTACGTTTTCAAAAAAAGAGGGGAAACTGATTGCACGATATAAGACAAGGGAGTTATATCTGTCAAAGAAGCAGATTGAGGCAGTAAGAGAATTTGAGAAGCAAACCAAACTGATAGGAGGGGCGGGTTGTACAACCGTGGATTCTTATCAAATCTCCTATAAGAAGGAGATCAGTGAGTTTAGAGACGGGAGTTGTAAATGGCATGGGTTTAGGTTCCTGAAGAAAGAGCTGTTGGGAAATGACACCTGACCAGTATCCACTAGGCCTCTAACAACTTGGAAACTTTTTGTGAGTAGGGTGCACCTACCTTAAAGCTGGCTTTTTTTAATGGCTTTTGCGTATGCAGAAGAATTAGTGCCCTTACTGCCTATTCCTAATTCTTAATTCTAAATTCCAAATTAAAAATATGAACCACTACATCATCACCGGAGCCAGTCGCGGGTTGGGGAGAGCCCTCGCCGAGGCCTTGTTAGAAGACGAGAACAATTGCGTGGTGGGCGTTTCCCGCAACAGCACCATCAACCATCCCCGCTATCGGCACCAGCCGCTGGACTTTTCTGACATCGCCGGGGTGGAGCACAACCTGCACAAGATATTCTCGCCGTTTGACAATGCCCAGAAACTGGTGCTGGTGAATAATGCCGGGGTGATAGGGGAGATAGGCTATATAGGGCAGAGCCAGAACGAGCATTTTGAGTATGTCTTTGACGTGAACGTGATTGTGCCCGCCATGCTCATGAACATGTTCCTGCAAAGCTACCAGCACCGCCAGAACATAGATAAAATGGTGGTGAACATCAGCTCCGGGGCCGGGCAGCGGCCCATAGACGGTTGGGCTGCTTACTGTGCCTCTAAAGCTGCTTTGGACATGCTCTCCAAAACGGCGCAACTGGAGCAGGAGCAACTGGGCACAGGGGTGCGGGTCTTCTCCTTGTCCCCGGGGCTCATAGACACCGATATGCAGGAACAGATCAGGGACGCGGATACGGACCAGTTCAGCAGTGTACAGCAGTTCAGGGACTATAAGGAAACCGGAGCCCTGGTCTCGGCGGAGGTGGTGGCCCGCAAAATTATTCGGTTGATGGAAGAGCCAAGTCTGGCCCAAAACGTGGTGTGCTCAGTACGAGATTTCTAAGGGTGTTTTGGAGGGCCTTTTCCCAAATCGGCCGAGAAACGGAGAAGGGAGTGGGGCAGCCCGATTTTTTGCCCTACTTTTGCGATTCCGTTTTCAAACCATCAACCTTAGTATGAGCGTTTTCAAAAAACTGATTGTATTCTGCCTCTTTCTGTACCTGCCATTCCAGTCGATGGGATGGGGCATGATCGGGCACCGTATTGTGGGCGAGATCGCCGATCGCCACATCTCTTCCAAGGCCAAAAAGAACATCAGGAAAATACTGGGTAACGAGTCCCTGGCCATGGCCAGCAACTGGCCCGATTTCATCAAGTCAGACCCCAACTTCAACTACCTGGACACCTGGCACTACGTGAACCTGAAAGAAGGCCTGAGTTTCCAAGACGTAGAGAAGCATCTGCACGCAGATACCGCCACCGATGCCTACACCCGCCTGAATTACCTCATCTCTGAATTGAAGAAGAAAGACCTGGCCCAGGACAAAAAACAGATGAACCTGCGCCTGCTCATTCATATCATCGGCGATGTGCACCAACCCATGCACGTGGGCCGTCCGGAGGATCTGGGCGGTAACCGGGTACGCCTGGAGTGGTTTAACCAGCCCACCAACCTGCACCGCGTCTGGGATTCCCAGTTAATTGAATACCAGCAGCTGAGTTACACCGAGTACGCCACGGCCATCAACTTCGCCTCCACAAACCAGGTGAAGACCTGGCAGAAGCAGTTGGCCCCGGCCTGGTTTTTTGAGTCTTACCAGATTGCCCAGCAGCTGTACAAAGGCATCACCAAGCCCGAGGAGAAGCTGAGCTACCGCTACAATTTTGACCACGTAGACACCCTCAACCAGCAGCTCCTGAAAGGCGGCGTGCGCCTAGCCGGTGTCCTGAACGAGATCTTCGGGTAAGTAAGTCTGGGCTTTTAAAGCCTGGTTTTCTAAAAACAGCCATAAAAGAGGCGGATGCTCCAGGTAGAGTATCCGCCTTTTTCTTTTACCGGGCCGGTTACATCTTAATCTTTAGTTCGCGCAGTTCCTGGTCTATTTTCTGGTTCCATTTTTCCTGGACCGCCCGGTTAAGTCCGTGGTTTGTTTCGCCGTCGTACGCCTTCTGCAGGCGGTCCATTTCCCAGAGCGCCTCCAGGTACTGGTATCTGATAATGCTCTCATAGTCTTCCAGGTTGAGTTTCTCGGGCCGAAGCCGTTGTTTGTAGTGCTCCGTAACCAGTTTGAGGAGGTCAAAGTGGCGCTGCTCGTGGTTGAGGGTGTACTCGTTCCGGGCATCGGGCAAGACCTTGGAGAGGCTGCGCAGAATGTATGGTTTGGTGTTCACTTTGATGTGGATCACGCCATTCTCCACCGTAGACTGGATGTCGTTGGAAAGGCCGGGGAACACGGAGGCCGCGAAGTTCTGCGACAACCTGGACCCACCCTGGAAATCGCTCCACCGCAGTGGACGGTTGGGGTCATAGAACAAAGTGTCATCGTCCAGGTGCACCCGGTGGTCCTCAAAAGTGACCTTTATCTCCCGGGCCAGTTTCTCGTTGTGGGCGGCTTCCTTGTCAATCCAACCGGTAAGATAGCGCAGGGACTCAGACAGGGTTTTCCGGAGGGTAGGCTCCACCACGCTGAGGCTGTTCACCGGACGCGCGTAGCGGGCACCGCTCTTGTAGTTGAAGAGATGCAGGCGCTTGCCCTCGCGCTGTACCTCAAACGCCGCCGAAATCTGAATCTGACCTTCGGCCCTTCCGCCGGCCATAGGTTTCTCCACCACCTGGTATTCTTTCAGGCGCATAATGATAGGCCGGGCCTTGGGGTTGTGGCCGAAGCTCTCCTTTATGTATTTCTTGATGGCCATAACGCTGCCTCCCTGGAAATCCACGGGTTGCGGTACCCCGGTAGGCGTAACCGCAGAAACCAGCATGGCAACCGCCTTCGGGTTCGGGCGCTCATCCACCACCTCGGCCACGTAGAACTCCTTCGTCTGGAAAGGCAGTTGCTCAGATTTAAGCACCAGTGGTTCCTGCTTCTTTACCGGCTGACCGGCTCCACCCATCGCCAGCAGCAAGGGCAGCACCAGAACCATGGCCAGAATAGAAGCCCGATGCCGCATAGATAATATATGTATCCCTCGCTTACAAAGGGAAGCAAAATATGACAAGTTCATTACTAAAGCTTTGAAGGTCTGCTCCTTGAAAAGATAGGAGGCTCTGCTTGGTTAACATGGTGTTAAACCGATGGGTTCAATGCCATTACCGCTTCCTTTTTCGTTTATAAGAAGAGTAGAAGTGCAAACAAATGTCTTTCGTTTTAAGACCGAATTTTAAAAAAGAGGCTAGAAAGGACTTCCCAGATAAGTGCCAGACCAGGAGAGATTTTAAACTTGACAGCCTCGCCCCAAAACGATATCTTAACCAGTGAAAGTGTAGTTGGCTGGATTTTGATGAATGACGATTACTTGAAAGGAGTATCTGATATGGAAAAGAGAATCTTAGCGGTGTTAGTGTTGCTTTCAGCGGCTGGTACCACCTTTGCCCAGACACCTGCTGACAGCATTAAAACAGAAGAAAAGCTTGAGCTGAGGCCCGGCTTAAAGTTCAAGCACAAACCAGGAGACTCAACCTTCAGGTTTAAGCTTCCGGGGCAGAATGCACCAGAAATCCTGAGGGAATTTGGGGAGATAAGGGAAGAGGAGACGCCTTTCTACAGCAACATGCCCATGGCAAAATACCCCAATAAACGTAAAGACATTCCCAACCATAAGGTAGATGAATCCGCGACTAAGTACCACTTGCTTAAGAAGCGCTACAAGGTGCTACCCTTGCCCACAGAGCCAGAAGCTCCTGCCAGGGGAAGTGAGTAAGTCGCCTCTGTTGAGAAGTTGCTTGGTGAAAGGAGATTGAAAAAGGCAACACATTGGGCTCTTAGCTAAAGTTTGTCTGGTTCGCCCACAAGATCCTTCCAGGTTTACAAAAGAGGAAGTTTGGTGTAATCTGTAATTGGAAAAATGTTCAAGAAGCTATTTAGAAAGAAACAGAGAAGGCTTACCAAAACTGAATATTACAAAAAGTGGGACCTGTTTGGTCTACTAGAAGACCTCCATGCGGCTGAAGAATTGCTCGCGACAAAGATTAGTGGATGTTCGGGTAGTGTTGACTCTGTTGTGAAATTTAGAGAAGCTTTGATAGATGAAATAGATTGGTTAGAGTTCAATAATAAAACGGATTTAACCCAAATATTCGAATGGTTTTTACCAAACGGGGTATGGGATGATTTTGCAGGGCCAGAAGGACTGGAGCTCGGTAACAGAATATCGGAAAGATCAACAAGGTGGAAGCAGGGACAATAAAAAGCTTATTAACTTTTCCAGACAATATGAAAGTCCTAGAGTCAGTTGCCGGACTACCTTTGAATAGCATTGAGGGGTTGAAAAGGTCTGGGTAAAGTATAAATCTCATAATGTATAGTTCTCATAAATCAGCCCTAAAACGAGAGCGCCTTTCTGCTGTCATGCGGAAAGGCGCTCTCGTTTTATAAAGGCAGGTATTACGCCTGCATCAGGAAAGCTTTGATGTACTCGTCCAGGTCACCATCCAGCACGTTCTGCACATCGGTGCGTTCCACGCCGGTTCTGATGTCTTTGATGAGTTTGTACGGGTGCAGCACGTAGTTCCGGATCTGCGAACCGAAGTCAATGCGCTTTTTGGTGCTTTCCACCTTGTCGCGTTCCTCGTTGCGCTTGTTGATCTCAATCTGGTAGAGCTGCGATTTCAGCATCCGGATGGCGTGTTCCTTGTTCATGAGCTGCGAGCGCTCAATCTGCACCGCAATGGTGATGCCGGTAGGTTTGTGCCGAAGCCGCACCGCCGTCTCCACCTTGTTCACGTTCTGGCCACCAGCGCCACCGGCCCGGTAAGTATCCCACTCAATATCGCCGGGGTTCACGTTGATCTCAATGGTGTCATCCACCACCGGGTACACAAACACCGAGGCAAAGGACGTGTGCCGCCGTCCGCCGGAGTCAAACGGGGAAATGCGCACCAGGCGGTGCACGCCAATCTCGGCTTTCAGGTACCCGTAGGCAAAATCACCGTCAAACTGGAGTGTGGCCGATTTGATACCTGCACCCTCGCCCGGTTGGAAATCGACTTGCTTCACGGAGTAGCCTTTGCGCTCGCCCCACATGAGATACATGCGGTACAGCATCTCGGCCCAGTCTTGGCTTTCGGTACCGCCGGCACCTGAGTTCACTTCTAGCACCGCGCCCAACTGGTCTTCCTCGTTGCTGAGCATGCGCTTGAACTCCAGTCCTTCCACGGTTCCCTCCGCGGCCTTGAATTCGGCGTTAATGTCCTCTTCTGAGACATCACCTTCTTTATAGAAATCAAAGAGTACCTCTACGTCCTCCACCGCCTTGGACGTGTTCTCAAAGTCATCGGTCCAGGTCTTCAGGGTCTTGGCCTCTTTCAGAACGGTTTCGGCTTTTTTGGGATCGTCCCAGAAATCGGGGGCGGCAGATTGGGCCTCAATGGCAGTTACTTGTTCTTTCTTGGCATCGTAGTCAAAGATACCTCCTCAACGCCTCTACGCGGCCTTTCAATTCTTTTACTTGTTCTTGGGTCATAACAGAAGTGTGCTAATTGTAAACAGGGGAATTAGCCGTTTTTGCAAAGATAATAGTTATAAGCAAAGAAGCCGGAAAAGGTTATGAAACGCCATATTGGGGCCAGATAGTTTAACAGCTATTCCAGAAAAACAGCCTCAAAACAGCGGGTAATAGATTGTTCCAACCCATAGGAATGAAGTCACCTGAAAATCTGCTGCTTTGGAGCCCTTTTATAACTTATAAGGCGGCCTGTAATATTGAGGAGTCAGAGACTACTAATAGTCCAACCTATAAACGCAGAACCTGCTTAACTTTTGCCACACTTACATTCCAGAAAAATCTTAAAAACATGAGTAAACTCTACCAAGCTCTTTCCTTTTCAAGGTTTAACCAAAACGTTAGCAGATTCACTTTCCTGGCCTTGCTGTTGATTTTGCAGGCTTGCAACTATGCCAAGTCTAACCAGCAGGTGGTTACCTCAGATGATTGCGGCATGAACTGGAAGAAAATCCAGGCCGGAGACGCCGTTCCTAAAGGAATGGGCAATCCCTGCTTTATGAAGGTGGTGATCCCTAATTTCCCTATGCAAGGCGATAGCCGGTTTATCTCCAACCTGAAAGATAGGGTAAGGGCCTCCATCCATATTGACTACGACTATTCCATTACAGAGCCCCTGGCTTTCATCAAACAAGCCAAGTTTCTGGGGAAAGCCAATGCCCATGCCGATAGTGGGGAAGCGTTGGATCCGGCATCCTTTGAGGGTGCCGAGAATATGGTCATTGATAAAAGGATCAGAGATGTGAGCAAGGGTCTCTTCCTGAAGGAGGATATTGTGGAACTGGATCAGGCTGAGTTGGAAAGCCAGTTGCTGGTGGAGTCAAACAAAGTGCTGGAGCCATTGGGCGTGCACCTGAACTTCATTACCCTGACCTTTGATTTGGACGAACAGACCCGCCAAGCCATTGACATTTCCACTGCCATGAAAATCTATGAGAGCAAAGGACTGACGGATGTGGGCAAGGAGGTGATTGTGTCTCGGGCTGGGGCCACTAAAGTTACCGTTGAAAACAAACTGACCCCGCAACCTGCGGCCCAGGAAGAGTAAAAAAGGACTTTGCCTTCACCTGCAAGCTTCCTTGAAACCCTCTAAAACAGAGAAGCCGATTTTGTGCTTTTTTACCAAAAACAGCACAAAATCGGCTTTTTACTTTGAAACAATTTAGGTTACACCACGGGCACTACCCATCCATGCGGATCAGGCGCCAAGCCGTAGCGGATGTTGTCTAACTCGGTAGAAATCTTGTTGGACAGTGTACGATTGGCTACTGGTGGTAACACCATTTCCTCACCTCTGAAAGTGATGGACTTGATGTGCGCGATGGTGGCAGCCGTACCAGTCCCGAAGGCGTCTTCCAGTTTGCCGGCCTGGTAGGCGTCTACGATCTCCTGTACTTTGATGCGTCTTTCTTCTACTTCAACACCCCAGTCGCGGGCCAGTTGCAGCACGCTGTTGCGGGTGATACCGGCCAGGATAGAGGTGCTCAGGGCAGGGGTGACCAGTTTGCCGTCAATCACGAACATTACGTTCATGGTGCCGGATTCCTCAATGTAGTTGTGCTCGCGGCCATCGGTCCAGATGATCTGGTGGTAGCCTTCTTCGTGGGCCAGTTTGGCTGGCAGGAGAGAGCCGCCATAGTTACCGGCTGCCTTGGCAAACCCGAAACCGCCTTCCACGGCGCGGGTGTAATGCTCTTCAATTTTCACGCGCACTGGCTCAGCGTAGTAGCCGCTGGCAGGGCTGCAGAAAATCATGAACTTGTATTCTGTAGCGGGGCGCACACCCAACAGACCTTCTGACCCAAACATGAACGGACGGATGTACAGTGAGTAACCAGGGCGCTGCGGAACCCAATCCGCATCCAGGGCCACGAGTTGTTTCAGGCCATCCATGAAAATATCCTCCGGAATCTCCGGCATGCACAAGCGTATTGCCGATTTGTTCATCCGGGCCCAGTTATCTAACGGGCGAAACAGTACCACTTTGCCTTCCTGGGTTTTATAGGCCTTCATCCCTTCAAACATGGCCTGACCGTAGTGCAGGGCAGCCGTGGCCGGACTCAGTTCAATAGGGCCGTACGGCAGGATGCGCGGTTGTTGCCAGGCGCCGTCTTTGTAGTCTACCTCCAGCATATGGTCCGCGAAAACTTTCCCGAACTGCAGGTTTTCCAGGTCAAGATCGGCTAATTGGCTTGCCGAGGTAACCGTGGTATGGATAGAAATGGATTCTGTTTGCATAGGTTAGATGTATAGGTAATAAGTATACGCAATTCTGGTGATTCTGAATAAAAAAAGCCTCACATCCGAGGCTTCCAGGTGATTTCTTCTACGCCAAGCTCCAGGGCCATGGCACGGCTCAAAACAAAGAGAAAGTCAGAGAGCCGGTTAAGGTACTGCACTACCAGGTCATCTACGTGGGATTCTTCCTGTAGGGCAATGACCAGCCGCTCGGCGCGCCGGCAAACGGTGCGGGCTACGTGGCAGAAAGAGACCGCCTGGTGGCCTCCGGGCAGAATGAAGTTACGCAGGGGCGGCAACTGTTCGTCCAGCAAATCCATCTGTTCTTCCAGAAACTGGATATCCGTGAGGTGTAGGTCCGGGGTCTGCACCTTGCCTTCCTTCACGGGGTCGGTGGCCAAGGTAGACCCGATGGTAAACAGTCGGTCCTGGATCTCGGAGAAGATTTGCTGGCGCTTCTGGTTCACTTCCTGGTCCCGGACTACGCCCAGAAAAGAGTTCAGTTCGTCTACGGTGCCGTAGGCCTCAATGCGCAGGTGTGATTTCTTTACGCGGGTTCCGCCAATAAGGGAAGTTTCGCCTTTGTCACCGGTTTTGGTGTAGATTTTCATTCAGAGGTATTCAAAGCGGCCGCTTTAAGGGCAGGAACCGTGATGTTGAGGTTCATTTCATCAGACTCAATGAGTCCGTCGCGCAGGCGCACAATGCGGTGGGCGTAATGCGCGATGTCGTCTTCGTGGGTAACCATGATAATGGTGTTGCCCTTGGCATGCAGGGCCTCAAACAAGCCCATGATCTCGTAAGAGGTCTTGGTGTCAAGGTTACCGGTTGGCTCATCGGCCAGGATAATGCTGGGATCGTTCACTAGGGCACGGGCGATGGCCACACGCTGGCGCTGCCCCCCTGAGAGCTCGTTGGGTTTGTGTTTGGCCCGGGAGCCCAGCCCTACGCTGTCTAAGGCCGCCATGGCCCGCTCTTCACGCTCAGATTTCCCAAAACCCGCATAAACCAGCGGCAAAGCCACGTTCTCTAAAGAAGACGAGCGGGGCAGCAGGTTGAACGTCTGGAACACAAACCCGATCTCCTTGTTACGGACAGTAGCCAGTTCGTTATCTGCCATGTTGCTGACATCGTTGCCGTTGAGGATGTACGTGCCTGAAGTGGGAGTGTCCAGGCAGCCCACAATGTTCATGAGCGTGGATTTACCTGAACCCGAAGGCCCCATGAACGCCACATATTCGCCTCTTTTGATCTCGATGGAAATAGACCGCAGGGCATGAATGGTTTCATTCCCCATCTGGTACATCCTGGAGATATTCTCGGTTTTGATGATGGTGCTCATACGGCTTCGCTTATTGCCATTCTTGCTGGAGCGCGTCGCTGGCCTGCAATTGGGGCGCTATTTCTTGTCTAAAAGTAAGGTATTCCTGAGGACTTACCAAAGGTTCCAGTTGCTCCAGACCCTGCAGCGCGTAGTCGCGGAGGCCTTGGTTCAGGGCTACTTTCACGTAGGCTTTCCGCAGCGCCACCGAGGTAGGATTATACCCGATGCCCTCCAGCAGAAGGTCATAGGCCCGCATGGGTTGTTTCTGCTGCACAAAGAAATCGGCGGCAGCCAACTGCCCTGCCTCTGACCACGGGGCCCTTTGGAGTAACCCGTTGAACAGATTAGTCGCGGCCTTGGCGTTATTATTACGCTGGGCCAGCAAGGCCTGGTAATAAAGTCTGTTGCCCGCGTCCTGCGGGGTAAAAAAGAGGCTAGGCAGTTCGGTGCTAAGTTGTTCCCATTTCTGGTTTTTCCACCAAAGCTCGGCCTGCAGGGTGTTGGCTTCTGATTTCAGGCCGTTTTTGGGAAAACTGCCCGGAAAATGGATGCTCAGCAGGTTCTGGGCGGTGTTGAAATTGTTTTCCTGAAGGTATCGCGCCACCAGCGGCAATGCCGCGACGGGGGCCAAAGCCGGCGTAGTGATGCCGTTGGCCACGCTCTCTACCTGGGCCAGGGGTAAGGAAGCCGCTTTCAGTTGAAGGAACCGTACTTTCAAGGAATCCGGGGCGCTGACTGCCTGTTCTGGAGTCAACTGGGTGGCGATAGCGATCTGTGTGGCGGCGGTCCGTTGGGCTACATCCGGAAAAGGGGAGGCGCCTAAGGCTATCTCCGTGGCCTGACCGTAATTTCCTGCCAGCGCATAAGCCACCACGGCGTGCAGGTGGGCATCGCGGTAACCGGCCTGCCGGGCTTTCTGGAAATACTCGGCCGCCAAGGGGTACAGTTTGCCCTGCAGCATCCATTGGCCCAGAATGTCATAGTAGTAGCCCCCTGTGCTGCCGCTGTTCGCCGCCAGGTTCTCCAGGGTGACTTTGGCTAGGGTAGGCTGGGGTTTGGAAACGGTTCCTTGCTTAAGCAGCAACGATTTGATCAAAGTCAAGTCATCCAGGAAAGCCTGGTTTTCTTCCTGCCGCAACAGCGTGTTCAGCCGCGAGAACGTAGCCGTGCTGTCTTTGGCATTACCCGGGAGCAGCTGCCTGTTATAGAAATGGGCGAAGGTCTGGGTAGACAACGCACTATCCTGGGGCAAGGCCGGCAGGTTCTGCGGTTTGGAGCCACCCAAGGCCAGGGAAATAGCCAATCGGTTGGTGAGCAACGGGCCGTAAGTACCGCCAGCGTATTGGTTGGCGAACTCTTTGGCCTGTTGCGGAAACTTATGGCTGGCCAAAAACGCTAACTGGTTCGCCTGGATCACCTCGGGTTCCTGGCTTTGGGCCAGTGCCGCATCTAGATAAAAACCAGCTGAGTCAGCGAAGGCGGTGGTGCCGTAGAGAATTCCCAGGTTATTGAGCAGCGGCGCGTGGTCCGGGAAAGTTTTTACCGCTTCCTGCAGCACCTTGAGATGGTCAAAAAGGTCTGAGGAGGAGGTAAACAGGCTGGCCAGCCGCAGATAGCCTTCCGGGGTAGGTTTTCTTTCCAGGGCTTCCTGCAGGCGGTTCATCTCAAGGGAACGCATGCCGCCTTGGTGGTACATATCGGCTAGGGAAAAGCTGGAGCGTTGGTTGTTGCGGGATTGTACGCTGGCCTCGTTGTAGAATTGCTCCGCCAGCAACGGCGTTTCCTCAGTCTGGCGGTACACATCGCCCAGGTAATTGTAATAACCGGCCTGGTGCTGGAAATAGAGCGCGTAATTGCTGCGCAGCACCATTACCACCAACAGCACGGTTCCCATGAGGTACACGGTGAAGTAAGGCAATTGCCGCGGGTCATACACCACCTTGAAAACGCGAAGCTTCTGCTTGATCAACGGCCCGAAATTCACCAGCACGTAGATAAAGAAGGCAACGCCGTAGGCCAGGTGCGTCACAATGATGGCACTGCGATAGGCATTTACCAGCGGGTCATTGGCCAGCAGGAAAGCGTAGGCAAGATTCAAAAACGTGAGCAGCGCCAACACCAGGTACAGCGGAGCAGCCTCAGTCTCAAACCGGAAAAAGCGGGTGTAATGGAGTTGCCGTTGCTTAAGGCCCCATAATCCCACCAACGCCGAGCAAAGGAAAACCACCAAAGCATCCAATCCGGCGAAATCAAACTGGATCATTCCCGTCTGGCGCAGGTACAACAGCAGCAGGTTACCCAGGTATAGCAAGCTGATGAGCACGAATTGCACCAGCCCGAAGCGGCGCTGGGGTTGCTGCGCCTGCGTGTTGAACCACAGCAGACCGTGCAGGTTCTCATAGGCCACCAGCACCATGAACAGCACCGATGCCACAAAACTGGCCAGGGTACTGTAGTGGACCACGTGCAAAGCGGTCAGCGGAGCCGGCAAAGAAGAGAAACGGAACAGGGCCAGACTCAGCAGCAGGATGACCACGCTAAAGAACAGGAAACGGCCCAGAAAGGACACCCGTGTCCAGAACGCCTGAAACACAAAACTGCCCAGACTCAGAACGGCCAGGGCAATCAATAGCAGGATTCGGCTTGTTTCTGAGAAAACGCCCAGTAAATCAAGGTTGAACGTGGAAAGCCAGAGCATGCCCAGCGTTACGGCGGCGTAATAAGGAATGCGCTTTAGGGTGCTGGCCAGCGTCCAGAAGAAGGTAAGCGCTACAGCCAACCCAGCGAAATAAACCCAGGTGGCCCAGAGCGGAAGCTGCATATCGCCCATGGCGTAGCGCTCCGTCACCAGGTAGGCGTTCACTTCCACGCGCATGGGCGTGAGCAGGGGAGAGGAAGGGTCTAAGTGTGCCTCGGCGGGGAATAGCTCTGCTTGCTTCTCCAGCGGAAACACCAACTGCTGCCCGTTAAAGTAACCATAAATGCCTAAGCCTACCGTGCCCAGCACCAGTACGGCCAGAAGAAAATACAGAATGCGGCGGCCAGGCTCCACCTGGGGCCAGAACGAAAAAAGCTTCATTCAGGCCTACTCCAGTACTTTAGGAACCCTGAAATAATCTGAGTCCTTGCGCGGAGCCAGCTTGAGGGCATCCTCGTGGCGCACGGTGTTCTGAGCCACATCTTCCCGCATCACGTTCAGTTCCTCAGAGATATGGATCAGGGGTTCCACGTTTTTGGTGTCCAGCTGGCGCAGTTGGTCTACCCAGTCCAGGATGTTGTTCAGGTCTTTGAGCATTTCCTGCTCTTTGGTCTCGTCAAACTCAAGCCGGGCTAAGTGCGCCAGCTGGCGTAAGGTCTCTATGTTGGTGCTCATGGTTTTTCTGGTCTAAAGTCTCTTGAATGATGGAGTACGTTTGGTTTTTCAGGAACTCCAGGTTCTGCATGGTCAGCCCCTGGGTAGGGATTGGCCGGTGAATGATCATCTCCAGCGGATGGTACCGGATTATGAGTTTGCCTTTCACATCGGGCAGAAACAGGTGATTGTAAGGCATAGTGATGGGCACAATGGGCACCTGTTTCTCAATGGCCAGCTTGAACGGTCCGTCTTTGAAAGGCAACAGCTTGCGGCCCGATTCCGGCGAAATCTTTCCCTCGGGGAAAATCACGATGCTGCGGCCCGCCTCCAGACTCTGCTTGCTGGCAATGTAGGCCTTGGCGCTGCTGATGGGGCTGTCACGGTCCACCGAGATGTACAGCGCGTCATAGATCTTGCCCCACAACGGCACCTTGGTCAAAGATTTCTTCCCCACGAAGTTCAGGAAACCAGGAATGGCTGCCAAAATCATGGGGATGTCAATGTAGGAGCTGTGGTTGGGCGCGAACACATATTTCTGATTCGGGTCAAGCTGCTCCACGCCTTTCACCGTCACCGGCATCAGGTACATGCGCAGCTGGAACTTAGACCAGAGGCGATTGAGGTGGTGCGCGTGCTTGAGCCGGTTAGGCCTGGCAATCAACACTCGGAACAGGGGATACGAGGTGAGAAATGGTAATACAAACCAGGCGGTGCACCACACGGAGTAAACCTTCTTGCCGATTCCTTTTAACCTGTTCATCTTTCCCAAAATTAGTTAATTAATAAGAAAAGCACCACATGTGCCCGCGGCAAAGCCGATTTTGCCCTGTTTCCAGCAAATCGGCTTCAAAACGGCAAACGCGTTCCGCGATGACTTAGTGCCAATTGAATGAGGTTATTTGGGGCGGCGGGTCAAAAGGATTTTCTCGGCTTTGAGCAGACCGGCAATGCTGATGGCATCGGTGATCTCGCTGTCCATGGCCATGCGCACGGCCTCGTGCAACGGTAACTTCCAGATTTTCAAGTCCTCGGTTTCCTCAAACTCGGTCTCGCCGGCGGTCAGTTCCTCGGCCAGGAAAATGAAGCCTTCCTCATCGGTCACGGAGTTGGAGGTGTGGATTCGGCCGATGTTCGTCCACTCGGCGGCGGTGAAACCAGTCTCTTCCTTCAGCTCCCGCTTTGCGGATTCCAGCGGATCAATCCCAACCGGGCCGCCGCCCATGGGGATCTCCCAGGAGTACTCGTTCACCGTATAGCGGTACTGCCCCACGAGCCAGGTATTTCCCTCGTCATCAATGGGAATGATCCCAATGGCTTTGTTTTTCATGGAAACCACGCCGTAGATGCCCCGTCCCCCCCCCGGGTTGATCACCTGCTCCTCGCGCACGCTGATCCAGGGGTTCTCGTAGATAGGTTTAGAGTCTAAGGTTTTCCAGGGGTTCTCTTCTGAGTGGTGTGGTTTTTCAAAGTGCATGGTGTCTTGCGTTTAGGGCCGGGGTGTAACCGTCGTTTAGGGGCTGTTTTCGCAGAATCAGCCCCTAAACGACATTATGAATATCTTATTTAATTGGGAAAGCTGATTTAAACGTGCGTGCGCACCGCCCCGGCGGCTTGTTGGTAGACTTCCTCATACATAGGCACGATCTTGCTTATCTCAAATTCCTTAGCGCGCGCCAGGGCGTTGGCTTTGAACTTGGGCAGCTGGTCGTCTTGCAGGAGGAAGAGCGTGTTTTTGACCATGTCCTTCACGTCGCCCACGTTGCTCACGAAACCGGTCACGCCGTGCACGTTCAGCTCAGGCAGGCCTCCGGCGTTGGAAGAGATCACGGGCACCTCGCAAGCCATGGCTTCCAAAGCCGCCAACCCGAAACTCTCTTTCTCGGAGGGCATCAGGAAGACATCGGCAATGGAGAGCAATTCTTCCACGGCTTCCAGTTTGCCCAGGAAACGCACATCGGCGCAGATGCCCAGTTTGCGGCAGAGATTCTCCATTTTAGGACGCTCCGGACCATCGCCCACCAGAAGCAGCTTGGACGGAATCTGCTCGCGCACCTTAGAGAAAATCTTGATGATGTCGCCAATACGCTTCACGCCCCTAAAGTTGGAAGTATGCACCAGCAGTTTCTCGCCGAACGGTGCGATGGCTGATTTGAAGTGGTCTTTGCGCTGCTTCTGGAATCGCTCCAGGTTGATGAAGTTGGGGATGACCACGATCTCCTTGTCAATGGGGAAGTACTCGTAGGTCTCGCGCTTCAGGTCCTCGGAAACGGAGGTCACCGCGTCTGACTGGTTGATACTGAAGGTCACCACCGGCTCGTAGGAGGCGTCTTTGCCCACCAAGGTGATATCAGTGCCGTGCAGGGTGGTAATGACCGGAATGTCTATGTTCTTGGTCTTGAGGATCTGCTTGGCCATGTACGCCGCCGAGGCGTGCGGAATAGCGTAGTGCACGTGCAGCACATCCAGTTTCTCATATTGCACAATGTCTACCATCTTGCTGGCCAGGGCCAGTTCATACGGCGGATACTGGAACAGCGGGTAATTGGGGATATTTACTTCGTGGTAAAACAGGTTCTCGTTGAAGTGGTCCAGGCGGGCGGGCTGGCTGTAGGTGATAAAATGCACCTTATGCCCTTTCTGCGCCAAGGCTTTACCCAACTCTGTGGCCACCACTCCGCTACCGCCAAAAGTAGGGTAGCATACAATTCCAATCTTCATGCGCGTATGTGTTTGCCGCGAAGTTACGGTTTAGGCTCTAACGATTGATATACTACGTCATGAATCCGGGTGCGGATGTTGTATTTGAGTAGTTTATCGTTCTCAGAGTCTGGATAGACGCGGTTGGAGAGGAAAATATAGATGATGTTGTTCTCGGGGTCTACCCAGGCACCAGTGCCCGTGAAACCCGTATGCCCGAAGGTGCTCAGCGGCGCTAGGGTGGAGGTGGGGCCGTTCCCGTCTGGGTCGGCTTTGTCCCAGCCAATGCCCCGGCGGCTGTTTTTGCTGCCGTTTTCAGAAAACTCACTCACAACGGGCGTTTTGAAGTACTGCTGCCCGCCGTACTTCCCGTTCTGCAAATCCATCTGCATAAGAATGGCCAGGTCGTTGGCGTTGGAGAAAAGACCTGCGTGCCCTGCCTTACCTCCCAGCATGGCTGCATTGCCGTCATGCACCGTGCCTTGCAGCGGCACCCCCGGTTTGAACTGGGAACTGGGCGCGGTGGGCGCAATCTGCTCTTTCAGGAATTTGTTCAGTGGGTTGAAGGTAAGCGTGGCGGCGCCCAGCGGGGCATAGAAGTTCTGCTCCAGGAAATCAGGGAGGGGTTGATTCAGCAGGCGCTCGGCAATGCGTTTCATGATGTGCAGCCCCAGGTCTGAGTAGCGGTACTCAAATTTGCCGTTAGGCAGGCGCTTGCCCGCCAGTTCAGACTTTATCACCCACTTCCACACCGAGTCTTCCAGCCGTTTGTTGCTGTACATTCCGGGCACTACCAGGTTAGGGTACGCCTCAGAAGGCAGGCTGTCATAATAGATAGGGTTCAGTTTGCCGTCTTTAAGGGTTTTGGTCCAGAAGGGGATATAGGCCACCAAACCTGCCTGGTGCAGGAGCACGTCGCGCACGATGAGGTTGGCTTTGTTGGAGCCTTTCAACTCGGGGAGGTAAGTCACCAGCCTGGCATCCAGGTTCAGGCGACCCTGGTCTTTGAGGAACATTACGGCCTGCAAGGTGGCGGCCACCTTGGTGATAGAGGCCAAGTCATAAATGGTTTCCTCGGTTACCGGCTGGGTACGGTCATAGGTGTAATAGCCGTAGCCCTTGTCCATGACCACCGTCCCGTCTTTGACCACCAGCACCTGGCAACCCGGCGTAGCAGCGTACGCAATGGCCTCCAGCGCGATGTTGTCAATCTGCTTCAAGATGCTGGAATTCATGCCCACGCTTTCGGGTACCGAGTATTTCAGGCGGTTTAAAGAAGGGGTAGAGATCCCGAAGCTAGCCTTGAACTTGGGCGAAGCGGTCACTGGTAAGCGGCCGTTGGCCGGAAGCGCCCCAAAAAGCACCTGCGGGATGACTTTGCGAGTTACCTCGTTGTCTTCGTAGCCGCACACAAGCCAGTCACTGCTCTCAAAGTTCTTGAGGCTGTAAGCGTTGCCCATGACCACTACCACTACTTTCTTCGTGGGGTCGCGCTGCAGTTCTCTAATAAAGCCCAGGGCGTTGCCCGATAAATTGTAGTTGTTGCCGGGGTTGTTGTTGAGGTTGTGCAAGGAGACCACCACCACGTCGGTGCCGGCCAGATCGCGGCGGATACCCGCGTACACGCTGTCTGGCGCTGTGCGGCTGGTCACCGCGAACTTTTTGAACGAGGCGTATTTGTCCAGCGTCTGGGTGAGCACGTTGTTCATGCCCGCCCCCACCGATACCGAGGCGAACTCCGTGGTGTCCAGCACCCGGAAAGGCAGCAGGTCGTTCTTGTTGGCCACTACCGTCACTGCCTGCTCATACAACTGCTGTTGCAACACTTGGCTTACCGGGCGGCTCAAATCCTGTGAGAGGTTCTCCAGGTTCACTGGTGTGTACTGGTTCAGGCCGGCCCAGTACTTGGCGTGCAGCATCTTTCTTACCCTGATCTCAATGTCCCGCTCTGAGATGGTGCTGTCCGCGATGGCTTTTTTGATGCTGGCGAACGCTTTGGGCACGTTTTCTGAAAACAAGAGCACATCGTTGCCGGCTTTCAGAGCCAGGGCATCCACTTCGCCGGGTTCATGGTAGCGGGTCACACCTTTCATGTTCAGGGCATCGGTGAAAACCAGGCCCTCA
The DNA here is from genome assembly GCF_017916345.1 of Rufibacter aurantiacus. Lineage (NCBI taxonomy): Bacteria > Pseudomonadati > Bacteroidota > Cytophagia > Cytophagales > Hymenobacteraceae > Rufibacter > Rufibacter aurantiacus. The sequence goes on along the minus strand of NZ_JAFMSV010000002.1, from coordinate 315,942 downwards.
TACTGCATCTGGCCTTTCAGGAGGTCATTCACCAGGTAAGGCGACAAAGTGGCGGCCCGGTTGGCGATGGAATCCAGCTTAGGCACGTGCAAATGCGCCACCATCACGCCCATCACTCCGGCATCAAAAGAGCGCTTGAAGGGGTACAACTCCACCTCGGTGAGGCGGGCCATGTCGTGGGAGAGCACGGGCAAAGAGAAGTGCGAATCAGCATCGGTGTCGCCGTGGCCGGGGAAATGCTTGGCTACGGCAATAATGCCGTGGTCCTGCAGACCCTTGATGTAGGCGATGCTGCGGGCCGTTACCTGCTCTTTGCTCTCGCCAAAAGAACGGTTCCCAATGACCGGGTTGTTGGGGTTGCTGTTCACGTCCACTACCGGTGAGAAATTCACATGGATGCCCAAACGCTTGAGTTTCAAGGCAATCTCACGGCCCATAAGGTACACATAGCGGTCGTCCTGAAGAGCCCCCAAGGTCATCTGCTTGGCGAAATGCATGCTGCTGTCCAGGCGCATGTCCAGACCCCACTCGGCGTCGGTGGCTACCAGCAAGGGAACTTTGGCGAGGCTTTGGTAACGGTTGGTGAGTTTGGCCTGGCGTACGGGACCGCCCTGCATGAACATGACTCCGCCAATGCCATACTGGGTGATCAGGTTTTCGATTTCGCGGATGTGGCTCTGCGGTTTGTTGGAGTACGCTGCCACCATAAAGAGCTGACCAAGGCGCTGGTCAGGGGTAAGAGATTGATAGACACTGTCTACCCAATGTTGCTCTTGTTCAGAAATGTTGCCCCGGCCTTTAGGGCCGAACCCCGATAAAGCCATCCAGGCGCCCATTACTACGGTCAGTAGCCACAGGCTATATCGCTTTAGCATTTCGCAACGCGTAATTTAATTTGAATAACTGTTTCATAGGGCTAATTTCGCAGAGGAAAACTAGCCGCGGCTGAGTGGCTCTGAAGCGTTTTGGGCCGGAATTTGAAAAAACGGCATAAAACAGGATTTGTTCAGAACGACTCCTCCCCATTTAGGCTCTAACCCCGTTTCCAGTGAATCCCTGTCCTTTCAGGACTGGAAAAGAACCGGAAAAAGAGCGAAAAGCCAGAAGGTTAGGGAGGTAAGGCCGCCGTTTAAGCTGGTAATATTACTCAAAAATTTGCTTCGGTGTCTGAAAAGTTGGCGAAACCCCCTGGGTTCACCGCCGGAAAGGCAGCCCCCGAAGATGAAAATAAACACTACGCAGGGAAGTTTGTATGGCAGAAACCATTGATTTGGATGGTTGTGTTTTCCAAGTCCTGAATAAAGGTTCTCAACAATCCCAACTTCTTTTTTCCTGACAGTCTGTGGTCCTTTGCGGGTGAACTTGCGGGTGATAAAAGGCCACAAGTTGCGGGTGAAATACATGCATACCATCGCCATTTTGCTCACAATTACTTGAATCTAGCAAAGGATTACCTTTGAGTTTAGTACACACCCAGCTTTATCCAATTCCTGCAGCAGGAAGTTTGCAAGCTTGCATAAACGCAGTAGTGGTTGCCTTCATCTGTACCTTTGAGCCAAGCCTATTGTAGGATGCTTATGAGCCCTTTCTTATCTTCTCCCAAAATCAGAGACCAGAAAAGTCACTACGCCCATCACCCTTTACCGGAACGGCGGATCCGTTATGCAGAAAAAGGAGGTATAACCAAATGAGATTTTCAAAGAGGCCACTGATCAGGTTGATCGAAGTGGGAAACGCTTTTTCTAGAGGGGTTGAGAACTTTAAAGGAACGCCTTCTAAAGGCAATTGTCCTGAATCCTTCGGTTCACCTTTGGCAATTTTATCGGAAAACGGTCCATCAGGTATTCCAATGCTTCGGATTGTGCCTGATGGGGAAGGATGGGATGCTATTGACTGGAGCAGGGGATCTGTTATTAATCAGGTACTGCCGGGGGTACAGGCCTTTTTGGAACAAGGGACTGATATAGTATTCGTGGTCTTTGATCCTGAAGACAGCTATTCAGAATTGGCTGCTCCATTGATTGCCGGGAAAGCCAAAGAAATAAGGGTGCTCACCATCAGTGTCGTATTTCTGCCTTTTTCCCCGAAAGAGAATTTTGAAGGATTATCTGCGAAGGAGGTCCTGTCCGAAATTGAAAGGTGTTCTGATTCGATTTTCGTCATGTTACCTGATGCATCTTCAGGTGTTGGGGGAAATCCCCTTGCTGAAGAGGGTTTTCAGCAGGGTAGGGATGCTGTAATGTCCCTGGTGGAAGCATTCGTAAATCTCCTGGATGTGAGAACCGACCTGAATGTTGATCTGGAGGATGTGCGCTACGTGTTAGTTAATGCGGGTGTCGCCCTCTTAGGTACTTCCAAGGCTTCTGGCCCGGGACGTTCTGCCCGTGTAATAAAAGAAACCATGGAATTTGAGGGAAATCTCAGCAAAGAGTTGTTCGGCGCCCGAAGGATTTTGATATCCATAATGTCAGGTGCGGAGATAGAAGTGGAAATGGAGGAGTTGTTAGAGATAACAGATGCTATCCAGATAAAAGCAGGGGAGGAGGCGGAAGTTATCTTCGGTCACGGAACAGATCCATCCCTAGGGGATAATATCCAGGTAACATTGGTGGCCACGGGCTTTCCGGAAAGATAAGCAATAGTGTGTTTCTTTCCGGCTTATACGATTTTATCTAGATGACAAGGTTGTTTTTACTTCCTAAAGTTGGGTTACTTCTGACATCAAATGTAAGTCTAATTTCTGTGACAGCCCACCTTCGCAAAAAAAACTATAAGATTCTAAGGTGATAAAGCATTTATTACCATTGGTGTTGCTATTTGCCACCTGCCTGACCTCTTGTAAAGAGCTAGTCGTCAACGATTTACGTGATTTTTTTTATAAAAGGGAAAAGGTTCTATACCTGACCACCATGGGACCTGTCTCACAGGAAAAAGTGAAAGATGCGGCTAGGGTGATAGAGAAATTCTATGGGTTCAGGGTGAAGTTTATTGGGAGGAACAAACTGCCTGAAGAGGCATACTGTTCAGCCAGGAAAAGATACGTTGCCCTACGCGTCCTTAATCATCTTAAAGGCATGAATCCTGGTGAACTGTTTCACTGTAATTATAAGCTGTTGGCATTAACCGAGAGGGACATCGAAACAGAAGGTAGAAATGTACACTGGGGAGTGATGGGTCTGGCGTTTTTAGGGGGTGATGAAGGTATTGTATCCGGTTTTAGGATGAAAGGCAAGGAGGCCAGATTCAGAAAAGTGATCTTACATGAAGTGGGCCATATGCTGGGAATTAACCACTGTTCCTTTGGGGTGACCGCCTGTTTCATGAACGACGCGAAGGGCAAAGGGGCTATCGTTGACAGAACAAAATTTTACCTCTGCAATGGATGCAGGGATAACATGAGTTTTTAATTGTTTTAACTCCATTAAACCGATAAGGCTAGTCAATACCCGGCCGTATCCTTCCAAAGCCGAACCCCAGTTCATCAGCGTAGACAAAACTTTTGGCAGGCTACTTATCTAATAGTTCCGAAAAGACAAATGGTGGCTTTTAAACCGCTCAAGCCGTGACCACGGGTTCGGCATTGTGAAAAGTGTCTGGATAGTTTATCTAAGGTCCGGGCTTGACTTCCATAAACGTGGCCACCTGCTCAGCAAAGACATCCTCCGAGATACGGTGCCCCATTTCCTCAATACTAATCAATGACATCCCTTGTTGTTCTACCCTGCGGTTGATGTATTCCAGATTGTCTCGGTAAACAATCACGTCGTCCTTTTTGCCAAGCACGATGCAGGTTTTACTGTTTTTGAAAGAGGGAAAGATGATGCCGGACAGATCAGGCCTCGGTGTGCTGGTGACGAAAGCGGGATTAAACAGCAGAGCTGGTTTATCAAATAACCATGACAGCAAGTGACCAGTGTGCCCGCCGAAGCTTGAGCCTATGATTATGTCAGCAGATTTGGCCAGCTCTAAAAGCCGGCAAAAATATTTTTTTTCTAGGTAGGCAATGGGAGGCGAAATCACTTCTCCGTATTGCTCCAGTATTTCTCTTTTAGAAGGGATAAGTGAACCTCCATATCCATGCAGGTACAAGATCTTTGTTTTGGCGGAATCGGAGAAAACGTTCCCCTCTGCCTCCTGGTTTGTTTCGGGCAGAGACAACTCAACTAACTCTTCTTCCAGTTCTGTGTCAAGCTCTGTCCTCACCCCCGCAAATTCATATAGCTGTTTGAAATCGTTCTGGTGCAGGTGATAGAAGTATACTTCTTTAGGATAGGGAAACCTTGTTTCATTTGCCTTGAGGAAATTGATAAAGGAATTATACTGTCCACCACGCCAGGGAGTGAGGCCCAGCTTCTCTATCCTGTGAAGGGTACAATAACTTAGGATTTGCTCATTGCTGTCGGTTTTCATGAGGGGAGACGCTTTAGGGGCAACTTTCTGCAAATTCCGGGCTTCATGCGGGGAGCAGCGTACCAGAAGGGAATTCAATACATCATAGTCATCCCAAATATTCTTCCGCTGGACAGTGACCTTTCGGTTGCCGGCCAGAAAAGAAGCAGGAGAGCCCGGTTGTTTGGTTACTTGCCAGACGCAGAACCCGTTCCCGTTATGGTGGTAGTCCGAGAACACGGTTGGGTTTATATATCCCTCCGCTTTGTCGTCAAGCAATACTGCCTGATGCGGAAGATTGAACATTTTTTTCCATCGCCTGTGGCCGTAATACTTTGGACAGGAGATATGCAGGTATTTCTCCTTCAGGACAGGCAGAATGGTGCCCATGCTCCAATTTCCGTTGATGGGATAGGATCCCCCACCTTCCCACAATCCTTCGTTGATGCACACAAAAGCATCAAACCTGATGCCTGCCTCTTTAAAAACTGCTGTGGCCTGGAGTGCAGTAAGACCAATGGTGATGACGTTCTTCTTAATATTGAATGTTTTCTGGAAGCAGTAATCTACTAGAACCACATGATCGAATGGCAGTGCGAAATAGGCATCCCTGACTTCCCTTCCGGAGGCATAGTATACCAGGTTGCGGCCGCTCTGCAGGCGCTCTCTAAGCAGAAGTGTCAATGAATGTAATTCTTGCTGAGACTTTTCGATAGAGGTTCTTTGCATATAAAAGGGTTATGGGTGGAGGCAAATTAAACATTATTTATGTTAAGGTGATAAAAAGTTGCAGTAAAACCCTTTAATAATGATTTCTCCGCAAGCTTGTGGAATCAGCGTGTCTTCGCCATTAGCCTAGCTTTCCGGCGGAATTGTAGTTAAGAATAAATGAATGTTTTCTGCTTGCTTCTTTAATCTCCATTGTCGCACTATGACTTGTCTGTACTTTGTCACTTTATCAATAAGGTACTACGGGAGTTATTTGGTTAGCCTAAGCTGATGGAGGGATGTACAAAGGGGAGGCCATTCATCTTATACCACAAATCAATATAAGCAATGTATAGAACTTTCATGCCAGTACCTTATATATGATTGCCTGTTATAGATGACACAGGGAAAGACTTTTCCAAAGAATAAAAATAAAATTCCTGATATTGCTTTGATTATATATTCAAATCCTCTATATTTGCATCATAATTGAATAATATCCACTAGATGTGCGGAATTCAATTCATGCAAAGCATTAAGAGTGCCTGTAGGTACGGCAACCGGGTCTAAGCTCCATCGGTGCCAAAACAATGCGCGGCTTCTGCCGAAAAAAAAGCTTTAGTGTATCATCGCCCAAAGCTTTCCTTTTTTAGATTTCAATGACTTTTACAGTCAGGCTTGTTTGTCTTTCTGTTTAGTCTCAGGCAAACCATGTTTAATCCTAAAGCCTCCACTCCGGGCTTTAAAGGATTCAGCGGCCGTGCTCGGCACATCTATGTGCTTTTGGGGAGGTGTCTTAGAGCATCTTTGTTAAACACCTGATGTCCAACCTTGAGTGTATATTCCTAATCCTTATGCCTGTTGCACAGGAATCAGGAAGGCGCAAATGTCTTTTTTAACCTTTAAAACCATATAACTAAACTATGAAAAACGTGATTGTAGCTAATTGGATCGGAACAGGTGACATAGAGGTGTTCAGCTCTTTGAAAGGGTTTTTGGAGTATTACCCTCATTACAATGAATATACCATCACTAATTACCTCTCCAGGAAGAAGGTGCCTTATGTAACAGAAAAGTTGACCCTTACTAGGGTGTCCTTCAACAGGAGAAAAGCCCACTAGCTTTTCACCCGTTGACCTGGTACTAATGACTTCTTCTATTCTTTCAACCTGTAAAATATCCTGCTAATATGAAAATTCACCTTCTTCGTTCCAGTTCCTTTTCTAAAGAAAGCTATACAGAGGTGCTGATGCTTTTAAAGACCGTGTCCGGCGGGCCACTGAAATTCATAGCCTGCCCTGAGCTGGGCCACAGGTCATTATGGAGGAAAGAGGAGGAGTTAAGAAAGGAGTACCAGGGCAGGGTAAGTCAGTTGGCAGGTTCCTACAGCTCTGATGAAAGGGAAGAGAAGGAAAGTACGTTTATGGAATGGTCTGACCTTTTTAACCTGTGCTCTATCTATAGAGAAACTTATAAGATTCCAGAAGAGGAGTTTGTTATATTCCTTACCCCAATTCCCAATCCCAATTTTTGGTTTTGCTCCTTTGCTGATCAATCAAAAGACATTTTCATCCATACAGATGAATGGGGGGAATACCTGCCGTGTAGTTCTGTGTACCCTATAGCGTACCTGGTCATGTCCCAGGTGTTGCAGAAATTATTCTATGGGAGCGTGGGAAGGAAACTGGAACAATCCCATGAAGAGCCCAAGGGGTGTATGAATGACTTTTGCCGGGAGAAGGCACAAATTCTTTTCAAGCTGAGAACTGCCGATATCTGCCCTGATTGTATTGATGGAATGGTGGAGGTAGGTGTCCAGGGGGATATCATCAACCAGGCAATTGCTTTATTTGAGCTTGTCAGAAAGGAGATGTTATTCCGGCAGAGATTCAAACAGCTTCCCAGCCGGATGCATATATCTAAGGGGAATGTGATTCACCTGGTAGACTACCAGAATAAGGTGATAGACCTTTCCCCGCTGGAGAAAACAATTTACTTTCTGTTTCTCAGGCATCCTGAAGGAATTATTATATCCAAAAGAGGTGAGTTGAAGCCAGAGATAGAGTCTATTTATAAAAAACTGAATGTGTACAGCCCTAAAGAAAGTTCATCAGAAAACTATGAATCCCTGAAGGAGTTTACTGAAAAATTTACCGAAAGCGTGGACCTGTTGGTAATCACGAAGGAAAATTCTTTCAGTGAAAAAGTTTCCAGAATAAACAGGAAGCTTGTAGATGAACTAGGGGAAGAAACAGCCAAATATTATGCTATAGGAGGAAAGGGTACAAAGGTAAGGCATGTATTGCTTGACCGTAATCTCATCACCTGTGACAGTAATGTGTTTGATAAAGTAGGATAATCAGTTGATGTAGTGTAAAAGATAATGATGCCCTTTAATCGATCATATATTCAATGAAAAGAATTGTTCCGGTTGTTTTTGCCCTGTTTGTTTTCTTTTATGTTATAAGCAAAGGAATTGGTTCTTCAGGTTTAACAAATAGTGTTATAATACACAAATTGGTTGTCATTAAATCAGAACGGCAATTACTGGCTTATTCAGGCGGTAAGCTGGTGAAAACGTACAGAATTTCCTTAGGTAAAAAGCCTGTCGGGGATAAACAGTTTGAGGGAGATAACAAAACGCCGGAGGGTCTTTATACCATAAACGATAAGAACCCCCACAGTGGATACCACAGGAACCTGGGCGTCTCCTACCCTAATGCCTCTGACAGGCGTAAGGCCGCCCAGCTTGGCAAGCCGGTCGGAGGGAGTATCAAGATCCACGGCCTACCCAATAAAGTTCCTTTTTTGGGTAGGCTACACCTTCTCTATGACTGGACAGCCGGTTGTATGGCGGTGACGAATGAGGAAATCGAGGAATTGTATAACGCTGTTGCCATTGGCACCCCTATAGAAATAAAACCTTAACCTATGCTACCGAGAGTCATGGCTAAATCAATTCCAAAGTTGAAAGTGATCATGCTGGTGCTTGGTATGGCAGGGTATTGCCAATTTGCTACGGCGTCTGAAAGCTATTCCTTCAGAAAAGTGGAAAGGCTTTTTGTCAGGGGGCAATATGAAAAAGTACTGGAAGAGATCAGGTTGCTGGAGAAAGGAAGGTTCGGTAAAGAAGGCAGCCTGAAGTATTCCATGCGTAACGAGGTACGGTATTACCATTACAAATTATCAAGCCGGCTTCTTGCAAATAGAACAGGTTCGTTAAAGGAATCAATAGGATTGTATAGAAGATTGCTGGTGCTGGACAGCGCTAGGCAGTTTCTGGTGCAACCGCAATATCAGGAGTTCAGGGAACATATAATAGAGTCCCTGGAGAAAGCCATTGCAGGAAATCAACTAGCCTTTTCCAAGTTGCTTGTGGACGTCCTGGCACTCCAGGGTGACACGGTTCCGGCTTATTGGCGGGTATATCCAACAAAAGAGGCACTGCAGCTTGCAAATAAAGAAGCACTCAGGGAATTCATAAAGAAGTATGATTACGCAGAGGTAGACAGAGATGCGTTGCTGGTAGAAAAGCAATCCAGTATTGAAAATCAGGCTTGGGCTTTAACCAAAGAGTTAAAATATGATTTCGAGAAAGTGCGTGCCATTTATATATGGATCGTGCACAAAATCTACTATGATTATAACTACCGTATTTATGATGGCCTGACAACTTTCAAGGCGAACAAAGGGGTGTGCAGCGGTTTCAGTTACCTTTTTCAGGAAATGTGCTTAAAGGCTGGAATCAAAGCCTTTCGGGTAGTAGGGAAGGCGAATAATAGCCCCATAACAAACCATGCTTGGAATATGGTGGAGGTGGAGGGTTTCCGGTTTTTGATTGAGACTACCTGGGCATCATGTGTGAAGGAAAAAACAGATTACTACTATTTCATAAGTGAGAAAGAGCTCTCGAGAACACACAAACCAGAGAAAGTGTATTGACCTGTCCTTTTTATTGGGGGCAGATAAACGGTGGGTACAGGATTGTTTACGCCTAGTACCAGGTAAGTAAAGGTGATATGGTAAAAAGAATTCAACCCACCCGCCCACCGAACCATCTCCTGTTCATGGCATAGATAAAGCCCTGGTCAGTTACTGGAAAACCAGACGCATCTCCTAAAACTGCATCCAGGCAGCAGTAAGGGCACTGAACTGTTTTTTCACCCCTACTTCCTTCCTCTGGAAACCACCCTTCGGGGAATTCAGTGACGGAAAAGATTCTGGTGCAGCAGAAGCAGCCACAGAGACTGCTCTCCTTTACCTGCTTCAGGTTTCCGAGGCTTCTGCGATGGGCTTCCTTTAGAATTTGGTCTGTGTAGTCCGCCATATTGGTTTTTGTCCAAGGGATTGAAAATACCTATGCCTGTGGTAGGCCAACAGTTGATGTCACCAGGCAATGTCTGTGAACGCAAGATCTGGAATTATTCCGGGTTATAACGGGCTTGGCAAGCTTGCGGTAAACTGACGGCTAAGCCCGGTACTTTCGGGTAAAATGGCCTGTTTTCCTTATCATGGAAAGCCCCAAAGTGCAATATAGGAGGGAATGTCTTTTCAAACCTTAAATAAAAAAATATGATAGAACCTTCCAATTTACTGTTGCTGGAGAATATTTCCTGTATCACGTCCCGTTCTATTGAAACTGTCATCAGGTTCTTAACTGAGTATCGGAGAGGCTTTCCGAGTGCAAACAGGGGAGTGGTTAGCCTGTTTGCGGCGGCCTATAACCGGTACGGAACCTGTATGGTGCCTCCCCTGGAAGCTATATCGGTTGCGCGTAAAGTCAGTGAACGTATTATGGCCTTATCCGGGGAGAACGGAATCAGGATCATTTCCCGCTTTGACGCAGATTACCCAAAGGCGTTCCGTTTGATGGAAGACATGCCTTTGCTGGTTCATGTCAAAGGAAACCTGGAGGTGTTGAACAACCAGGCCGTCGCTATCCTGGGGAAAAAGGAACCCTCTGCTTTCACCCGGAAAGAAGGGCCGAAAGTGGCGCAGTTGGTTTCCAGGGAAGGCTTCACCATTGTCAGCGGTCTTGCGGCAGGCTGTGATTCTATTTCCCATAGGGCAGCAGTTGAAAGCCATGCTCCAACCATTGCAGTGATGGCTGGCGGCCTGCATGACATACTGCCTGGGGAAAATCAAAACCTTTCCCAAAGGATCCTGGAAGAGGGGGGATTGCTGCTGAGTGAGTATGCTTATGGAGAGAAGGCCAGAAGAGGCACCTACATTGCCAGAGGCCGCCTGCAGACAGCCTTAAGCAAAGGCGTGATTATTTTAGAGACCGACCTAAGCGGAGGCACTATGGAATCGGTACGGTATGCTGCAAAGCAGAAAAAGAAATTAGGTTGCCTTTACCCATCTTTAGTCGGAGGCGAATACAATGAACAGTTTGCAGGCAACCAATTTCTAATGAACAAAAATAAAGCAGTAAAACTAGACAGTCAGGCTGTTATGAGTTTATTTCTCAGCTCTCTGCAAAATAAAGTTAAATATTGATAGTTTGGTATAAGAAATATCTTTAGTCAATTATTGTCAATCATTTGATTTCTTCTTGAACTTGTTTAAAAGATGTTGTTCAGTTGATAGATTCCATCTTAAATTCACCCAAATGCACAACTTTGGGGATAAAAATCATGCGAAGGTGTTTGAAAGAATGGACGAATCAGTAACGTTATGGGAGCCAGTTGCGAGTTTTTTAGAAGAGGAATACTCTAAATTTAAACTTCGGAAATAATCAATCTTCAATTAAATTCAAATACATTGGGTAGATACCCTTGTAAAGCCCAGTGCCTTTTTGTTTTCATATCTTATGATGTTGAATAACCCTGAATCAGTCACCGGAAAAGAAAGGTCAAAAGTTATTGAAGAGACCTTTAAGAAACTAATCAGAGAGGATACTTACCTGCATTTGAATTTCGTGGAAGAATTCAAACAGTATAATGCTGTGGAGTTTTCACCAGAATTTAGTGATAAAAACTCCTCTCCAGCGGGGGATAAACATTCTGGTATTAAATATGCCGAAACGAGTTCTTTGGGTGGTGCCTTTGCGGAACAACAGGGAAAGGAAGGCTGGTTTTGTGGCGAAGACTTCATTGAGTTCCGTCAACCTAACTGGAAGAGTTATCTTGACTATTTGAATGAGAAGTATGGCAAAACTCAAACCTGGACTTTCTTCCCCTATCCTTGTGAAGACAGTAGAAATAGGAATTGCAGTGCACTTTATGGTCTTGTTGATATTTTTAATAAAATGAACATGGAACTTGCAATGGAAGGGTTTGAAGAAGATGATGCCGTGATTAGATGGAAGAAGAGAATTGCTCTCAGTGATTGATCAAATATTGCTGGGCTTCATCATCGACGAAGTTTTTGACTAAATGGAATAGTAAGATTTGCTACTATTAATTTATGCTAATCTTCCTATTCCATTTAAGGTGATCCAGTAATAGGCTTTAACTTATTGGATGAAGTTTGTAGTAAGCACCGTCTAAAAGTTCAAAGAACAACTCACCTTTGTGATCTTGCAGTGTGAAGTTAGTATCTGACCAGAAAGTAGAGTTTTCCTCTAAAGATTTTAGAATCTCGCCAGATCTAGTGTTATCTAATGTGCTTAAGAGTTCCTCTTTGGAAACAACTGGTAAGTAAAGCGAAGCAAACCTTGATTTCTCCTCCACTGGAAGTTCACTGAAGTTTTCGTGTAATAATTGCGGGACTAATCTAGATAGCTTCTTTATGTCCTGGTGGAATTTGGCATCTTCGATATTAAGATGAGCAAGTTTGATCTCACCAATTATTTCAACCTGACAAGTTAAGTAGTCATTTCGGTCATTGCTGCCCGAGCTGGCGCTATTTAAAGCAAGTTCAGGGGAAGGGCTGGCATAAACCGAATGCCGTCGGTTGGGAGCTTCGGTTGGGCGTAGTAGCTCCCAGATGTTGTCAATCAAATATGGCACGTTGCTCGGAACCCTACGGGTCTGCAATCCATGATATATCTTGTTTGGATCAAAATTGTGTTTTGGGATTGCTCTAAAAAGGATGTCCATGAATTCAGAAGGATAAACGAGATTGAAGAATTAGACAGGTATGGTATATTTATAATTTGTTTCAATCAGCAACATAGCTTCTTTACCTGTGAAAGCTGCGTTAACTAATGATTTAGACCGATTATTGCTGGACTTAAGAATATTTGAGATTGGTAAGTACAAATAAATACTACTTAGGGAGCTAATCTAGTAAATGTAAGTATTATTTTGATTATATATATTAATTCGCTATATTTGTATTATAATTTATGACTGTCCTGAATAAACCAGTGACAGCATTCTACAAAGCATTAAGAGTGCCTTTAGGTACGGCAACCGGGTTTAAGCTCCATCGGTGCCAAAGCAATGCGCGGCTTCTGCCGAAAAAAAGCTGTAAGCGCTACATCGCCCAAAGCTTTCCTTTTAAAAGTGCCATGGCTCATCCCGGCAGGCTTTTACAGCCTTTCAGTTTGGGTCTTAGGTCAACTATGTTTAATTTTTAAAGCAAATCATGGGCGAACTGTCTTTATTGAGTAACAACATTGAATTAATCTTACAGCATAGCGAGCAGATTAAAACCTATGCACCCTATACCTTCAGCAGACTAATCATAAAGAACCCCCGGAGGCTGGGAGGACAATGGTATGAGCAGAATATGTTCATGGGAGCCTACGTAGAGGTTTGGCATCAATATCTGCAAAAATCACCTGAGCCCGCTATCCTTCCCCTGTATATTGGATCTGGAATGTTTGGTACCATCTATAAGTTCCTGGGGCTTTCCCTGGCAGATAAAGTGCTGGTGAAAAAGGTCCCGGTTGGGAAAATGCACACCTCCTATATGCGGAATCCCATGTGGGCATTTATCCAGACTAACCCCATAAAAGGACTGGGGATCCCCTTGTCACAAGTAGTGGAAGAGATCAAGGCCGGTAAACCGGTGGAAGAAAGGGAGAGTTACCGACTACTGAATTTAAGGGAGGATTTCTACCGATCTGTAGGTGCCATCTCTGGTATCAGGAGCGAAGGGGAGCATGACCTTGCCTACAGTTTGGAGCAGGGGGTGAATTACCAGTTGATGATACAGGTACATGCTATTATACTCCTTGAACTGTCAGATAGGGAGAAAAAAGAGCTGGTGTTTGGGGGAAGTGCCGTCGAGTTGAATGATATGGTGACAGAAACCCGGAAGGACCTTGCCGCTCTTGCCATGGAAGCCGGCTTTACCCACCACAATGTGATGGACTCACGGACCAATTGGGCCAAAGTTAGGTTCACCAGACAGATTTCCTCCATTGATGAGGTTTTGGAAGGAAATACGATTTCATCAATGTGTGGCATGCTGTATGCCATGCGGAAAAGAATCCGACGATTGTAACCAAGGCAGTCAATCCTGCAAGCTTGCGGGAAATTCAAAATAAGAAGCGCACCTTATACCTTTGTATCATGCTTCAACAGCAGGTTTTGTTAACCGAGTTTATAGCTTCTAACAAGAGTTGCTTCTCAAAAGCTCTTAGTAGCTCTGCAACTTTAAGGACTATTCATAGCCAAGGCTTTTAACACTAGACTGTAAGTCTGAGGCCACCTTATTGGTGGTGATACATATATAAATATTCATATTCCTGACTTTGCATTTGCGAAATGTTTCAGTGGCTTTCAATTGGCTGCTCAGAGTCCCTATGCCTGTTTTTTTAATCTTAAAAGATATTCCATGACTAAAACCAATCTCTTCAATTTCAAAAGCACGTTTTTGAATCTTACACAGTACACAGTTCCTTATGGAGAGGAACATACCATCAAACAGTACTTACCAGAGGGCATAGAAGAAGACCTGAACGGTAATTTCTTTATCAGCATTGGAGAGTCAACAACGTTGTTTACTTCCCATTTAGATACTTGCTCTTACTATAGAGAGAAGGTAAATCATGTTATAAATGGAGACATCATTGCTACGGATGGAACAACTATCCTGGGAGGTGATAATAAGGCTGGTGTCACCATATTGCTGTACCTGATCAGTCAAAGGGTGCCAGGTACTTATTTCTTCTTTGTGGGAGAGGAGAGGGGTACAATTGGCAGCAGGGCAGCATTGCGTGGTAATGAGCTGTTCTTTTCTAAATTCCAAAGAGCAGTAGCTTTTGACAGGAAGAAGGAAGGTTCCATTATCACGCATCAAAGAGGAGAAAGATGCTGCAGTGATCAGTTCGCCAAGACATTGTCCAATCAGTTCGGACTCCAAGGAGTAGAATATACTGCAGATCCTACTGGTATATACACTGATACGGCTGTTTTTACAGATATCATTCCTGAATGCACTAATCTTTCAGCAGGAGTGTGGAATGAACACAGTACTCAGGAGTATGTAAATATCAGAGTTGTGGAACAAATAGCCAGAGCCGCCGCCCAGGTACAATGGGAAGTACTGCCTTCCGTTCGTGTCCCATTAAACGGTCAAAGGCAGGTAGCATAGGCTTTTAAGCGTCAAACAATCTAATACATTCACTTTAACTTGAATAAAACTATGAATAACCCTATTGTACCTCTTAATCTGCATGAGTCTGGCCTAATCAGAGAAATTCTGGAACAGCGTATGCCAGAATTGGATACCACGATCAATAATAGACTTTCCGCGCCAGAGGAAGCAAAGAAAGCGCTGATCTCCAAAGAAAGTATAGCTACATACCTGAACGCTCAACCAGATGAGACCGGCCGCGTGGCCCTACCCCCAGTGCTTTTCTCAGCGTTGCTTTATAATATCAGAATGGCCATATGCAAAAGAGCCGCAGCCATGGTTTCTCTTTTGAATGATGAAAGCCTTGCATCAGAATTGAAAATTCAGTTAGCACAGGACTCAGCCTTATTACTTGGCCTTATCAGAACTTTTCAGGATCCTTCCCTGCCAAGGCTAAATAGTTTAGGTACTTCTGGCATAGATAATAAATAGAAGCGAATGTTGATGATTCTCATTAATGAAGTATTGCATCGGACTGAACGCAGTACTTTTTACAAAACCTATGATACCGTTAAAGACCTGTATGGGGTACATAGCAATACTGCTGGTACGTTTCTGGAGCCCATGTTTTTACATTTATTCAAATTCGAGAAGGGGAATTTCGTGGTGGTGGACCAATTGGAGCAATACTTTGGCATAGACCTGAAAGGGAGAAGAATTGAGCTTACTAAACAGGAAGAAGATGAGTGGAGATCTTTCATCATCAAGAGCTCAGTTTGTAATTGCATAAAAACTAAAACAAAAGACACTTGCAGTTATTGTGGTGGCCATGGGAGTCTGAAAAACAGTTATGGGTTGAAATTGCTTTCCACCTTCTTTTAACATTTTACTCTTTTATATCGAGCTCATATTTAATTGTATATAGCCTATGCCTCATGCCTATCAGGTAACTTCTAACGGATACTATTTCGGGTTGCAGTACCAGGGGAAAGATGTGATTCCCTGTGTTTGCAACAAGCTTTGGCGGATCGCAAAGAATCTTGTCGCATTCCGGCAGGATAGCCTTTTTGGTATTTATTCTATGCTTGAGAACCGAATACTGTACGAACCAACCTTATGTGCAGAGGTACCCTATTTCCGGCTGATCAACAACAAGGAGGATACCTTGGTCACGAGGTCTCGTTTTATTACCTCCAATCCCGGGGTTTTCACCAAGACTAAGGAATATCTGGAAACATGCGACTTCCTGCTGTGGGAAGGGGATCGTCTATTAGTGCTTTCTCCAGAGGGGATTATTGTGATAACGCGGAACGGTGAAATAAGAAATTACAAAGGGAAGAAGAAGGAAGAGGCTGTAAACCGCCTTATGCAGCGCTGCCTTTATGAAGATGAATACTATTCTGTGCTAACAGGAAAGTTATCTGACTTTGATTATCTAACAGAGGCAGACAAGGAAATTGATGAGGAAAACTTTTTAGGTGTACTTGTCCCCCATAAGGTAGGGCCAGAAGAAGAAAATGTATCTGAAAAATCAGAATGCTCTTCAGACAATCTGGAATGGGATGAACCAAGCTATAAACACTACGACTATACAGGCATACCTCCTGTTATCAAAGGTAAGTTCATAAGACACCTTAACTGCTTTTTTGATACCGCCACTAATGAAAAATTAACCAGGTTCCTGATCTATCTAGCATGGTGCCATGCCAATGGATTTGTGAAGTATGATCAGAAAGGTAATTGTACTATTGATCCCTGGTATGCCTCGCTCCCTGACTATATCGAATCCGCCGGAACTATCGACCGCCTGTACGAAGCCCATCAGTTAAAGGGCTTGCAGAGCCTGCTTTACTTCTCACCGGTAACCGACAGCTATCTTGAGGTGCTGGCGCTTTTGAACTAGTAACCCTCTTTAATCAAGATTAATCAGAACGAACATGACTAATGGTTTGAAAACCACTACTGCCGGTGACCTGCTTATTTTACCTGGCAAAAGCAATGCAGTCATTTGCAGAGTGACGGGTGATGAGATAATAGTGCTGCAGGAGTTAGATTTTAATTTTACAAAGAATCAGCATGTATTTGGGGGAAATAGATGGATTTTGGCCTTTTGCGGGCATGAACTTGATGAGTTGGGAGAGCCAATAACAATTTTTAAGCAGATGAGGCCTCCGTTTCTGTACAGAGCCAGACTGGATGAGAAGGGCAATCTTGAGCGCTTCCCTAATATTTATTTACCCCGGCTAGAATTAAATAAGACTTTGGCTATTTCAGGAGATGTGGTGTATATGGGCGGCCATTTAAGCAGAAGTAGTCACAGCGAAAACTATGGAGGGGGAGAAATAGCTGGTTTCATGAATTTGCTGGAAGAACAGCCCAAGTGGCAGCGCTTGCCCATTCCTGTGGAAATGAATGCTGGAAAGAGCATAGATGACATACTAATCTATGATAAAAAGCTCGTGCTGGTGGACAACATACAATTCCCGAAGTACCTCTTTGAATACGATATCACGAATCCTCTGAAGCCCGGTTCTACAAAAACCATTAACCTGCCCAATAACGGGACCTATGAGCATATCTACAGGGGTTGTATCAACAAAGACTGGATGGCACTATACTCCAGTGGGGTAGGTCGAAGGGGGGTGTGTAATTATGTAACAGTACAGCGGCTACCATCCTACAAACAGGTGCTGACCGTGCATCTTTTGCATGATGTGGAGCATGACCTTGAAGGGTGGAACGAGGGAAAACCGTTTGACCTGAAGGAGGAACTGACGAAAGCTAGAAGTAAGGTAAGGATAAGTGACTTTGCTTTGGCAGGGAACGTGTTACTTGTGGCCTGCGGGCACCATGGTATCATTTCCTATTCCCTTCAGGAGTTATGGGAAGAGTACTCACCTGTTCAGCCGCAGAGATTTGATAATGCCATTAGTGAGAAGGAGGATTCACAGTCTGGGAAGCAGGACGTTTCCCCAGTATTAGAAGCTTCCGCTGAGGGGAACAGCTATTGGGAAGTTACCAGGGTTATTAAAAACCTTGCCAGGGAGGGACAAAGTGAAGGCAGATTCTTTAAGCCCGTTGGGTTTGAGACAGTTGATAGGTTGGTTCAACTTCCGGATGACCGAATCGTGGCTGTGAGCTTCGGTGAAACCGGATGCAGGCTGGATTACAAGGTGCTTTCCTTTTCCTGATTGTCCATCTTTTTCTTTCATCACCCTAAAATGAAAAACATCCAATTACTGTTTGAACACCTGTCATTCCTCCTCGATTCTTCAGAAGAAATCATTGGCCATCCACCTTACTACTACAGCAGGATACAGGGTGCTGGCATGGAAAGGGTAGTATCGAAATCCATACCGCTGGGAGCTTTGCTTGAGTTTTGGAATGAAGTGCCGGTAAATACTGCGGGTATGATTCTGCTGACAAGCGATACTTTGGGCTCTGATCCTTCTTTGGCGAAGGAAGCAAAACGCTTGGAGGAGGAAAGCGGTTTTGCGTGCAGGTACCCTGTGTCAGGGATCCCAAGACATGAGCTTGTCGGCATTCTAAATCGGTTCATGCGCCAATTTGAAGGAAAAGACCTGCCGATAGCGGTTCCATTGGAGCTGGTTCTAGAGGAACTCCAGGCTAGGAAGCCAATGGAACAACGCTATAGCTATCGCTACCTTACTATGGAATCAAAGCTGAACGACTCAATAATTTTCAGGACTGGTACGAGTGCCTTCTGTTCAAAATTGCTTCACCCTGCTGGCGGTAGAAAAAATCGCCGCCAAATACAATCAACGGTGTTCTTTTTCCTTCAGCAAGATGAGGAAATGAACCTCCAGCTTGTCATAGGGTTGCGGGTACCCACTGTGTATCCACATGGCAGGGGGCTCAGTTTCATCACGTCTGGTAGGGCAGCCAGGGTAGCCGAGAATCTGCAGAACTGCTACTCGGAGATGGAGATGCATTTACTTGAGTCAGGTTTTGAAAAACAAAAAGCCAGTGTAACCCTGGAGTCCATTGGGATTAACGGGGTATTCCGAAAAAATAGTACGGGGATATTACCAGAGGGGAAGGAAGTGGAGACTTTGGCAAGCCTGCTGGTGAAGTTGAGGCAGGTGCTGGAAAGGTGCGGTTTTTGGGAAGAGGGAAATACCTGGTTTGAGGTAGACAGGGAAACCGAAATACATGACTATTGATTTATACTGCCACTTAGTTTTGGAAAGCTCCACTATATTGACAGCCTATACTTTGAAAACCTTTTTCCTGAATTTTCTTAAAAAATTGCTGCTGGTTGTTTCTGTTTCCTTGTTTCTCCTGTTCCTGTTTGGCAAAGAGATGGGCAAAGCATTAAGCGTTCATTTCAGTGAGATGAATGATAGGCGGGAAAGAGGAAGCCTGACTTCTATGGACAAGCTCCAATGCAAAGCGTTGTACAACAGTATGATTTACCTTGGGTGGTTATTCTACCCGGAAGCAGCTGAGGTGCTTCATCATTACCTGTATGGGAAGGGGGCTGATCTGTACTTGGAGCCAAATTATATGAGAAGCTCCCCTGTTGTGCAACTCGCCTTGAGCGGCATGAAAACGGGAGATTTAAAAACAGTTGCCTTCCGGCAGAATAAAGACTGGCGCCTTTCCTATGCGGTAAATGGTTTCACTCTGAAAAAGAAGCAAAACAATGTTTTACTATCTCAAAAAATCATCTTCTCCAAAGACAGAAAGATAGTTACAGACTTGAACTTTTATTTATTCAAGGTGCGGGTTCCGGATGGTTTGATCCATGTGTTGGAACCATCTCCCTTTGTTGTGTACTGCCACTGGCAACTATAATCATATTAGGTTTGACCTTTGAAAAATCATGTTAACCCTTCGCCCCGTGTGCAGGGGCTGGGAGTCATGTATGTACTGTCCTGAGGTATGCCCCTTGTTACAGGTTTTTACTAACGTCTTCAATTTATTCAATTTTTATAAACCTCTCTAAACTAAATCTATATGCAAATACATAATTTAATTATTTTGGACGAAAGTGGTTCCATGAATTCAATCAAAAAAGAAACCATGAGCGGTTTCAATGAACTGGTGCAAACCCTGAAAGGAATGAAGGGAAGGTTTCCTGAGCAGGAGCATTTTATTTCCCTCTTTACCTTTAATGGAGAAGGTATAAAGCCCAGGTTGTATAAATTACCTGTGAAGGGACTTAAAGAAATCGATGAAAAGATTTACCGGCCCTATTCTCAAACTCCCCTGTTTGATGCGATTGGTACAAGTGTCTCAAAACTCAGGGATGACTTAGGAGATTTGGCCAATACAAATGTATTGGTCACGATTTTAACTGATGGAAGAGAGAATGCTTCACGGGAGTATACGGGAGCCCAGGTGAAGCGGCTTATAGAGGAGCAGAAGCAGAAGGGCTGGACCTTCACCTATATCGGGGCGAACCATGATGTAGAGCATGTTGCCACCTCCATTTCAATTCCCAACTCTATTGCATTCAAATCAACTCCTAAGGGTACGACTGGGGTATTTTCAAGGGAGAGAACCTCACGAATGGAGTATCTAAGGAAACTCAATAACAATGAGGACATAAGCAGCGGGTATTATGATGAGAGTGAATAAAACATCATACTAGCCTAAACTTACAAGGGCAGATTGTTCTGAAACAATCTGGCCTTGTAAGTTTAGGCTAGTAAATTTGAAATTTTAGTTACAGCGTGTCTTAAGGCGAGAGTCTTAAATTAGTAGTAGAAAGATCAAGGGACTCTTGGGCAACCTTTGTTTCTTTCCTGTTTAATTGACTTCTCTACGGATATCATTAATTGAGTTTATTACCGGGTGTCGCAAATTACGTCTCTTATCTACTCTACTGTAAATTCCCTCTCGTTATCTCGCTTCCAGATGAGAGCACTTAAAACATAGTGCCAATAATTGCACTCGGGTAACCAGGCATTGTACCCATTAGTAAACACTTTAGGATCTATTGCTTGCAGGTCTTCAATCAATGAATCAAACTGTTCATCGGAGAATTCAGTTTTTTCAAGAGAGTTTGCGTCAAAATTCTTAAGCCCTTTCTTAAACTCTTCAAATTTTATCACTGATTTGGCGAATCTCTCTAAGTTGGAATTGATGAATCCACTTGAATAACCATCATCTGCAACAAGGAAGAGTAGTTCCTGATTTTGTAGGTTCAGCACTACCGGATTAAACGATTGTGCAAAAAAGTCATTCCCTGAATCTGAATCGACTCCAATATTTGTTAAGAACCCGAATGCAAAGTATTTGTCAAATTCGGGATCATCCATTTCCTCTTCTTGGTTGAGGGTGCGCAACTCTCCTTCCTTGGGAAGGAATACCAGGTTTTCAATATCTGAAGGTAAACCAAGTTTGAAGAGGAAACCGACAGCAGCAGGGCCAAAGTTAAATTTGGAAGCCATGCCTATGTCTTTACAAATAATTTCTTTACTGATAGTTGCCCAAGCATCTAAAAATAGTTGATCTTTCATTTTTCTATATCATACCCATTCACCCATTATGAGTGGGGAAAGTTAAACTTATGGAAGGAAGCTTAAGCAGTTTGTGACTGTACTGAAGTCTACCCAGCTTTGTTTTGCTTCATTCGGGATTGAATAAGATTAAGTTAATGAATGCTAAAGTAGGAGTTTAAGCTTGAAAATGAAGAAGTGCCAAATCAATTAATTTACCATTCGAAAGGCAAACTATTTGATTTGACACATCTTTAATCTGAAAAAGTGATAAAAGAAGAGTGGCCCCTTTCTATTATAAAGGACCTAAACTGCTCATTCCGCATTTCTGGAAAAGAAACTTTGCTCTGGGAGCACTATCGCTGCAAGGCCTGCTTTGATTGAAATTAAAACCTGTTCCCAACAGTAATGATAAATCTTGCTTCTACCCGACTTCTTTAAAGAATTGGATCAAAGCTCCGGGATATTGCCCTTCCATCATCCTTTTGCTTCAAATGAATTAATTGCATTTACCTTAATGGTAAATGGTTGTCTTCCTTTGGGAGTAATTCTTGCTTCGTAAGTTTTCCTGGGTTTTCAGTTTTGTAGAAATAGGCTTTAAATTTGTTTTGGTTGAATCATTCAGAAAAGTACAGGGCAAATCGATGAAGAAGAGTTTTGAATTTATCTAACTTAATGCTGAAGTGAATTCTAGTTGGAATAAAGAGGAAATAGCCCCCTATTTACTACCCTCGTTATAGTAGTCTTGCTGCGCATCTTCATTATTATCCAATTTGTAAAGCCACGACAAGCGAGAGGATTTTTCTTTTTTGAACATTGCTTTTGTTCCCTGTTCTGAGGATTCAAAGACTAGGGTATTGGTGATAGAGATGGCGGAGGCCGTTTTCACCACATCATGGTTGGCCCCGATATAGGTGAAGGTCCAGCCCTTCTGCTTCTGCTCTTCAACAATCCTTCTTACCTGTTCGCCTGAGAATTCTTTTGATGCGTTTTCCTCCCCATCTGTGAGGATGGTAACCAGTACATGATGCTCCTTTGTTTGATCAAGTGCATACTTTAGTTTAATAACGCTTTGGCCAATGGCATCTAGCAAAGGGGTAAGAGAGTTGGGACGGTAGATTCGCTCGTCTATTTGCTCCAGATCGGCCACAGGTTGCCTGAACAGTTTTGTGTTTATGCCCAGGCCGTTAAAGGTGATAAGGGAGATAAAATGTTCCTGGTCCGGGTAGAGTTCTGTGGAACCCTTTATCGTCTGAACTAATTCATTGAAACCACTGATGGTTGCCTGTTTAATAGACTCCATTGAGCCGCTTTCATCTAATATGATCAGGTTGTGTATTTGTTTTTTATTCATCATGAGTGAGTTAAGTAGAGTATAAAGAGTTGTACTATATGTTGGAAGTTGTTACAATAAGCCAACAAAGGTTCAAGTTCAGGTGCAATCCTTTTATTCTTCTAGTGCGAAACCATGGGGAAGTGCAGCGGGTGCAGGTTTGCCCTCCAGCAGGTTAATATCGGCCACTGCTACTCCTGCGATGCCTTTCACCGAGCCATACATTCCGCAGATATTTAGCAGGGATTTGTCAAGCTGCTTTTCCCGTTCTTTCCAGAGTTTTTCCATTTGGGCCCTCTCTCTGGTGATTCCGCCTTTCAGGCTGGAGATTCCCTCGGCAACTGCCGCAAACTGGTTACTGAACTCATTGCTGGTCAGATAATCATACAGCAGCTGCATTTTAGTTCCTTTGTTTTCCTGGCTTGCCGTAGCTGCGGAGATCTTCATCAGGCAGTCCCTTAGTACATAAACCAAGGGCATCAGTTCATGATACGTGCAAACCCACACTCCTTCATATTGACCGAATCTTTGCATCCCCTTTGGGAAGACCTCTGTCACCAATACCATTATATCGGCTTTGACTGCCCGTGCATCTGCTTTCAACTTTTCAATCCAATCGGTGCCAAAGGTTTTGGTGCGTTTGCACTCGTATATGATGGTACCATAGGTTTCCCCGTATTGCCCCTTTACCGTCTGGATGGAATCGGCGCCTCTCACTCCCTTTCCAACTTCCTCTACCAGGTCAAAAGGAAACGCGGTTTGCAGACTTTCTTCCAACGCCAACTCCTGCACTTCCCCCTGGAGCTGCACGGATCCCTGCTCACTCTTGCGTTTCACCTCTTCCAGCATGCGCTTCATGTCCTCCAGTTGCTTGTCCTTCTCGCGTATTTTCATTTCGTTGCGCTCGCTCTCCGTTTTTCTTATTTTCTGTTCCAGTTCATTGCTCATAGAAGCGATGCGGCGCTCAGTTTCCAATTCCAGTTCGCGTTCCTTTTCTTCCAAGGTGCGTTGCTTCTTCAGTAACTGCAACTCATTCTGCTGCTGTTTTTTCAATTTCTGCTCCATTTCAGCTTTCTCCTCCATAAGCTGCTCTAGGGTGCCATTGAATTTGGTGCTGAGTTCTTTTTGTAGCTCATTTTCTACCTTCTTCCGTTCAAGTGCTACCTGCTGTTTAATAAGCTCGTCCTGCTGCAAGCGCATTCTGTCCAGTTGATCTTTTTCCTGCTGTAGGGCTAGGCGTTGCTGCTCTCCTTTTTGATGCAGTTGGTTTACCTGCTCAGCGAATTCAGCTTTCAGCCTTTGCTCTATTCTGAAAGCAATGGCCTCTTCGGGATGGAATTCATGCGTGCATTTTGGGCAGGAGATGGTAGTAGCGTTATTCATAGATAATAAGTGAGTTGGTGGATGACTGCAGGAAGGCAAAGGGTGTGCCATTGCCTGAGAAAGCTGGAATGATGAGTTATGCCAGGTTGCAGGTATCTTTTTTTGAAATGATCTGTCAATACTTGCTATACACGTGCAATAGGTGGTGCTGATTCTTGAAATTGATATTCAAAGGCAAGGGTAGACTCAGAAGAGAAGTCTATTACGTAAGGGATGACTGTTCACAGTAATATGTAGGTTGCGCCTAAATCAATTTCTTTGCGCAATCAGTGACAAAAGCTTAGATATTGAAGTTCTGTTCGGTAGTACAGGCGTATGTTTCTGGGCTCCTTTTTGGATAGCAGATATAATCTGAAACAATCACCGCTCCTTGCCTGAAGTATGGGTTTGTACTTACTTTAAGTCTGCAAAATATTGGGCCAGAACGGCATTAAGAAACTCTTCTTTATTTCTAAGATCTCCTTTAAAAAGACCATAGTTGTGGTGAACACCTCCGGCGCTCCACTCACCCAACATAGCCATTTCCGCCTCGTCTTTATCAAGGTTTGCCGTTTTTTCAAGTGTGAAATATCGGTAAGAATCATCCTGCTGGTGTAATGCTGCAGTCATCCAAGCTCCAGGCATCCGGATTGGATCTGGAAAACTGAAGAGCAAAATCTCAATACTTTCTCTTGTTACTCGTTCCAGTAGATAATTGCCACGTGGTGGCAAATCCTTAAGGTCTGAGGAAAGCCAGGCTTTGTTCCAACTTACTTCTAATATTTCATTGTCAGACCAATCTTCAAATGGAAGGAGATTGAGAAATTGATTTTCATACCCAATTTGAGGAACATTATTTAGTTCCTCATCTAGATCTGCTATCAAGAGAGCTAACTTTGGATCTATTTCTTCCTCATCTTCAGAAAAGATCCATTCCGAATTCTCGGATGTAGTGTGGTCATTCAAATCTGATTCTTCCCAAGGATCATTGCATTGAAGATTGTTATCTGCAAAAGGAGTCTCTGTTGATTCTAACTCGTTGCTTATTCCTCCTGGTGGGATATATTCTACTTTTGAAGAAGTAAAATATTTTTGCCCATCCTCCTTTGTAAATAAACTGTTCCAATCAATATCTTCCTCTTCAGAGGCCAAAGAGCCAGCAGTGGCAGGTGGAAGAGCTAAAGATCCAGTAGGCTTGTTTGATAATTGTAGTAGTTCTAGTAATACAACATGGGCCAAAGAATAGTAGAAGTGGTGGAGCTGTTCAGCAGCAGAGCTGGGTTCCTGGTATTGGTTCATAAAGATGGGTGAAAAGAGATGTAAAAGTGAGTAGGCTTCTTCAATGATTAAGACATACCTACTCTTCCACTAAGTATATAAAGAAAGTTAAGCTGGATACGAATTAAAGTAGTTTAGTTAACAGGCATCGCAGAAGAAGGTAGAAGGCTATTGAAAAAGCCTTTCCGCTGAAGTTCCCAAAAGCATTTGGCCGTAGCACTCACATCCACAAACCCATCATGTGCTTCCTCAAAGTATTCAGAAAAGAGCTTATAGTGAAGCTCTGAAAGCGTTGGCCATTTGTAGCCCCATTTATTTTTGATAGCGCAATAATCTGTAGTGGTTTGCATGGTGCAAATATGCTGTCGCTGAAAAAGCGGGTGATTAATGCCAGCTCTTACAAATTCAGCACCCACAATATTCTTGTCGAAGTTTATGTTGTGGGCCACTACATGGGTGCAAGTACTCAGCTCGACGGCGAACTGGGTTAAGACCTCCTGCAAGGCTGTGCCTTCTGTCAAGGCGCGCTCTGTTGTAATACGGTGGATTTTGCTGGCCTCAGCTGGGATGGTAAATCCATTAGGGCGAATTAAATAATTACCGCCTGATACTTGTTGCCCCTGTGGGGTGAAAACAAGCCAGGCCAGTTGTACCATGCGTGGCCAGTTGGCTGTGTCGGATACTGGTGCTTTCCAGTTTTTAGGTAAACCTGCAGTTTCTGTGTCGAAGAATAAAATCATGGATTAATTAGTATAAGGTTCGGCTTAATCATTAGGTAATATAATGCCAGTGATAATGTCAGTTGGAGGGTTTATTTTAATTGATTGATATTCTTTTGTTTGTATAAATAATGGTTGTGGGGTGATTCAATTGAGTGTATCAGTTATTGAAAAATGATTAAAATTTCTGATATAGTGGTTTCATAATATGCAAGGCTGTCATGCGCCTGTATTCTTTATGATTCTAATTACCTAGAAGTAAAAGGATTCTATATAAAAAATAAATATACTTTATGGCCAAACTGCTTATCTCCTGGATTGCCTATAATAATGACTTTTTGAAAACTCCGGAAGGAGCATATATAGATGTGAACAGTGATGGGCCCCATTACCAGTTTCACCAGCATTTCTTTAAAGAGGGTGGTTATGATAAACACATTTTATTGTATGCCTCACCAAAACAGGAAGGCTTTGCGGAAAGACTCGCTATTAAGCTAAGGGGAGTCTTTAAGGGCCATTCAGTAGAGCATGAACTGCTGCAAGTACAGGATATTATAAGCCTGGAAGAGGTGAAAACCAAGTCAGAAGGTTTTCTCTTAAAGCACGCACACGACCAGTTGGATATCTTCTTTTCACCGGGTACCTCTATCATGCAATTGAGCTGGTACATTTGCCATCAAACCTTAGGGTTGCAGACCAAGCTCATCCAGACCAAAGCGGCTAGATTTAGTTCTCATGGTAAGCCGGAGTTGATGGAAGTGAAGGTGCAGCATTCTGAAACGCCAGTGACCGCTATTCTGAAGGAGACCCGTCTATTTGGAGTAGGGGAAAAGGAAGCGGAGTATAAGGTGACTGATTCCATAGCCGGAGTATACAACCGCGCTTATTTAGTAGCCCAAACCGATAAAGTAACTGCTTTAATAAGAGGGGAGAGTGGTACGGGCAAAGAGCACCTTGCCCGGTACATTCATGACAACTCAGTAAGAAAAAACAACCCGTTCATTGCCGTTAACTGTGCTGCTTTAGCACAGGATTTACTGGAGTCAAGGTTATTTGGGTTCAAGAAAGGAGCCTTTACGGGAGCCAATCAGGATACGCCTGGCTTTTTCTCATTAGCCAATGGTGGTACCATCTTTCTTGATGAAATTGGAGACATTACACCGGGCATGCAACAAGCACTGCTGAGGGTGTTACAGGAGCGGGAAATACAACCAATTGGCGGCAAACCGGAAGTAGTAGACGTGCGGGTAATAGCAGCAACCAATGCTCCACTGGAAAAACTCTGCCGTGAAGCTAGCTTTCGCTGGGATTTATATTACAGATTATGTGTGGCAGAGTTAGAATTGCCCTGTTTGCTGGAAAGAGGACGCCATGAGCTCGCAATCTTGCTGGACCATTTTCTGCTAAAAAAGAAAGCCGACCTACATAAGAAAAGAATACTGCAACTGAATAAAGAAGCCCGCCAGTTTATACTGCAGTACCCTTTCCCCGGAAACATAAGAGAGCTTGAAAACCTGATAGAATCTCTATATGTTTTTTGCCCCGAGGAAGTATCTGTCCAGGACTTGCCTAGGCGTATGCGGCAGGTAGCTCCGGAACATTCTCTCCTGTTAAAAGATGTGGAGCGGGAACATATCTTGAAAGTACTGGAAATGCAACGCGGGAACCAAAGGCAAACGGCCCTTAGCCTTGGCGTAGCTCTTAATACCTTAAAAGCTAAGCTGAAAAGTTATGGGGTTCTCCAGAACCAGGAAATGGAGGAGGAAGAGGTGCAAGCCAGTTAAATGTCAGGTATTGATAGGGTGAAAAGTAGAATTGATATACGGGAACAGAGATAAGTGTTGATTAGAGCGTAGAATCCGTGTTTTTGATATTGGTATTCTTATTGGAATAGAGGAGGAGAACCAATTCTTCCTTTATGAACCTAGCAGAAGCTATTAAGATCGCATTGCATCACCGTCAGTGCCCAATGACTGCCACCCAGTTAGCGTATTTCCTGCGGGCCAACAAAGTTGTGACAAATGAAGACGGCGAAGATCTGGTAGCTCAAATTGAAGAAGAGACAATGGGGAGCCCGGCTTATTTCTCCGTCTTTAAGGGTTTTGTTTATTTGAGCTCATGGAGCAGAACAGAGAGAGCTGTCATTGACTATGTGTTTTCTGTGATGGGAAGAGTAAGTTCAGCTTTGCAGCAAATGAGCCTTCATCAGTCACTGGCCCTTTCGCTGCTGCTCTATAAAAGACTATCAGACATTGAAAGAAGTCAGCAGGTAGCCGGGCCAGTGGTACCTGACCTATTAAAATTCAACAACATTGTGCAGGCTACTGCCCCACAAGAATTACCAGGCAGGCTAGTGGAAGTAATGTCTTACATAGAAAGCACCGTGCCCCGTTTCACAGAGATGTTTTTGACCGCCAGAGAAGAATTGACCATGATCAGGCGCCCGGAAGTAGCTGAAACTTTTCAGGCGGCAATGCTCCTGTTAGCTGGTTTGAAGCTTGACGAGGAGCAAGTACCTACCCCTCTGTTTCAGGCCATCTTCAGCAGATTGTTCTGGAATAATGTGCAGTCTACTTGCAATGAGATCGGGGAGAATGGTGGTTAGGAATTAGTCTTTATTCAGCTAAGTGTTTCAGGCCTTGTTTTAAAAAACAAGGCCTGAAACAGAGTTCTTCCATGGTGATGCCACTCTCCAATGAATTAAATATGCAAAGTATTTAAGAGTAGAGTGCAAATTTGGGCCTTACTGTCAAGTGATTAACAATTAAATGGTAAAATGTAAATAAAGCAATTTGTAATAAGGATGGAAAAGAACAATATTTAGAAACTAAAATTTATATCTTTTATAAAATATCGTATTCTTGCTTACTAGCGTATGAGTGTACTTTCTACAGATTCAGCACAGTATTATTTTGAAAAATTAGCCTCTATCAATGGCATAGCTGAGCAACCGGCTAAAGGGAAATTGATAGAGTTACGAGGTGTTCTTGACTCCTTGTTCAAGGAGCTAACGAGCAAGGAGCAACAATTCTTCCAGAATACATTCAGCCGTTCAAACTTCATCTTTGACAAATACGATGTAACTCCTGATCTGCGCGAAGAAGTGCACGGATTGCGCATCAGGGCCAATGATATCGTCCATAATGCCGGTTCAAACGCGTCAGAAGATGATGTATTGGCGGGAGTGCGTGCCCTGGCATTAGCGGTGAGTCATTTTGGAAGCACGCCGGAACCGGCAGAATTAACTGCTTTCTACGAAAACAGGCCCGAAATCACTTTCAAACGAAAGAAGAAACGGAATCATACCCACGTACAGGAGCTTCAACTCACAATTCTCAGAGTGGAGCATGATCCAGCCACCCCATTCCGTACTACACTCTTTGGAAGTGCGGGTGAAGAGGATAATATTGTTGTCAACCTGTATAACCCCAAAGAGGAAAAGGACCTCATGCGCAACGGTTTTGCCGCCGTTGGGAAGCAGCTTTGGAAGTACGCACATGTTGCATTCTACAATATTCAGCTGAACGAAGGAACTGAAAATGTATACAGCACCACACCGCAGACCGTCATGGTGGTGGAGCCAGATTACCTGATCGAGGCTTCTAAGCTGGCCGAGTGCTTTGACCGGAATGGACTTAATCCTAACATATACTTATTAGGGAAATTCAAACAGTCAGAGACAAATGAGAAGATGATGCTGGGGAACGTGGTCAACAGCATACTTGACAGATTGGCTCTGTCTCCGGGGGAGCAGCAACTGGATGTGCGGCATGAACCCATGGGTGAACAAGCTTTTGGGTTATTATGTGTGACGCAGCAAATGGGTGCCCATAAACCCACATTGCTGGAGAAAATGCATCTGGATGCTGCTCCCCATGTAGCCGTAATCCAAGGGGTGTTGGAGCAATACAGAAAACATACCCTATTAATAGAACCCACTTACTTTTCTACCAAATATGGCCTGCACGGACGTTTGGATATGATGGCGCAGGACCCTGAAGATTCAAACCGTAAGAATATCGTCGAATTAAAAAGTGGCAGTGCTCCAGGCATCCATTACAATGGAGGGCTTTGGGGCAACAATAAAGCGCAGGTACAATGCTACAACATGCTGTTGGAATCTACCTTCCCGGGCCGTTCCGGCGATAGTGCCATTCTGTATTCTAACAGCAGCAATGAAGGCAAGCCCCTGCGTAACCATTCTGAGTCTGTGCAGTTGAAGCAGGAGCTCATGACGGTACGCAATTATGTGGTGCTGTATGATTTTATGCTGGCAGAGAAACCCGAGAAAGTATTGCCTAAGTTAAATCCCGCTTCATTTGGACCGTTACCTGACTTTGATAGAGAAGCATTGGCTAAACTTAGGCAAGGACTTGAAAGTGCCGCCTCAAATGAATCACTTTATGAATTGAAGTACTTTAGAGAATTCGTTGGTTTTATTGCCCGGGAGCAAAGAACTGCTAAAATTGGCAGTGACGAGGTAGAGGGCGTGGCAGGCTTTGCCGCACTTTGGCGTGCAGCCCGTAATGACAAGCGGAATAATTTCTCCATCCTGGATTATCTGGAGTTTTCTCGATTAACTGAGAACAGCGAAGTGCATCTGAGCAGGGGGATGCTCTCTGACAAGATGAGTAATTTGCGCGAAGGTGACATCACCATTCTCTACCCCTTGATTGAAGATGATGAGCAAGCAGCCATCAAAACCCAGATTCTTAAGTGTAACATCAAGAAAATAACGGATCGGGAAGTAGTAGTGGCGTTGCGATCTAAAACTATGGATACAGGGTATTTCAAAAAGTATCCTTACTGGGCTTTGGAGCGGGACCTCATGGAAAAAGGATTTGATGACATGACCAAATCCATGGCTTCTTTTCTGCAGGCGCCAAAAGCTAAAAAAGACCTATTGTTTGGGAAAGCGGCACCCGTTTTTTCTCCTGTGCCTTATGCTATCACCGGAGATCTTACTGAGGAGCAGCGTACGTTGGTGGCCCAGGCGTTAAGTGCCAAAAACTATTTCTTATTGCAAGGACCGCCTGGTACCGGTAAAACCTCCAGAATGCTGCGCAATATGGTGCACAATCTGTATAACAGCACTCAGGAAAATGTCATGATCATGGCTTTTACCAACAGTGCTGTGGAGGAGATTTGCCGGCACCTGACCGCCGCAGGTCTGCCCCATCTGCGTTTGTCCCGGAGTGGGTCAGCCTCTAATTGTTTCCACCAGTTAGCCAAGCAAAAAACAGTGGGTGAACTCCATGAATTGGTGCAGCAAACCCGGATTTTTGTCAGCACCCAAGCATCCTTTGGAGGTTTCAATCAGCTAACTAAGTTTAAGAAATTCCATACTGTGATAGTGGACGAGGCATCACAGTTACTGGAGCCTCACTTAGTAGGTATTCTGCCTTTGTTTGAACGTTTTATCTTAATTGGGGATGAAAAACAATTGCCAGCGGTAGTTACCCAGGCAGATAAATACACAAAAGTGCAATCTCCTGAACTGACAGGGATTCAGCTTACTTCCCTCAAGAATTCATTGTTCTCCCGTTTATTGGCCATTTGCCAGAAAAATGGCTGGAACGATGCCTATGGTATGCTCACCAGGCAAGGGCGCATGCATCATGACATCTGTGACTTCGTGAGTCATGAGTATTACGATGGAAAATTGCAGCCTGTCAGAGAAGATCAATTTGCTCCCCATATAACTTTTAATCCTCATTCAGAGAGCAAATATGAACGCGCTATGGCCAAGGCCAGGATTATCTTTGTGCCGGCTCCCCGCGAGTCAGTAGCCAAAGTAAGTTCTGTGGAAGCCAAATTGGTAGGCGGCTTCATTAAAGCGGTCCATAAAGTGTATGGCCCAGATTTTTGCCCGGATTGCGTTGGAGTGGTTACTCCTTATCGATCCCAGATTGCCACAATCAAAAGAAGCGGGCATGTGGAAGGTAAAATCATGGAGCAGGTAGAAATAGATACGGTAGAGCGGTTCCAAGGCAGTGAGCGGGATGTGATCATTATCTCTTTAGCGGTAAACCACGGCAAGCAGATGCAGTTCCTGGAGTCCCTTACAGATGATGGAGTGGTAGACCGGAAGTTGAATGTCGCGTTAACCCGTGCCAAAAAACAAGTGGTACTCGTAGGGTGTGAAAGTGTCATCAGAGCCAGCGCCAGCTACAGTAAACTGCTTGATTATATCATAGCCAATAACGGATATGTGAATATTGAGACAGTATAGGTAAGCTAATAGCTACTTCTCTCTTTTTTACAGAAAGGGCTTTACCTGAGATTTCCGTTTTCGACCTGTTTTGCCAAAAGTGGAGCGAAAATGGAAATCTGTCTCCCTTAGTTAAGTTAAAAAAACTCATTTTATGACAACACATAGTCTACCTCCCATTTGTTGTAAAGCGAAGACGAAGGAGTTAGAAAATTGCTATAAGAAAATCTAAAAGAGAAACAAATTGCCGGCTCCTGGCATCATCAGTAATTTTATTCAGAATTAAATCACACCATTATAACCGCATGATCTCAACCATAGAAAGATTCAAAGGAAGTTTGTTAGGACTTGCTGCCGGCGATGCTCTTGGAACCACCTTAGAATTTACACAGCCTGGTCATTTTGAACCTATCACAGAAATGGTTGGCGGTGGACCTTTCCACCTGAAGCCTGGCCAGTGGACGGATGACACTTCTATGGCCCTGTGTCTGGCAGACAGCCTCCTCCATTGCAATGGTTTTGATGCTAAGGACCAGATGCAGCGCTACGTGCGTTGGTACCGCGAAGGATACAGAAGCAGCAGTGGCGAATGTTTTGATATAGGAAATGCTACGTACCAGGCGCTGAGCCGCTTTGAGCAAACCCAAGACCCTTTTAGCGGATCAACGAATCCCTGCAGTGCTGGTAACGGTTCCATTATGCGCCTGGCACCCGTGCCTCTTTTCTACTACCAAACTCCTGAGCTGGCGCTGCAACATGCTGCAGACAGTTCCAGAACCACTCACGGGGCAAAGACAGCGGTTGATGCCTGTGTGTACTTGGCTGGTTTATTAATGGGGGCCCTACAGGGGAAAAGTAAAGAGGAACTGTTGCAGCCTTTGTATACTCCCGTTCCTGGGTTTTGGCAGCAGTATGAACTTTCCCCTGAAGTAGAGGAAGTGGCGAAAGGCTCCTTCAAACAACACAACCCACCTTTCATTAAAGGTAGTGGGTATG
Organism: Rufibacter aurantiacus; assembly: GCF_017916345.1. Taxonomy (NCBI): domain Bacteria; kingdom Pseudomonadati; phylum Bacteroidota; class Cytophagia; order Cytophagales; family Hymenobacteraceae; genus Rufibacter; species Rufibacter aurantiacus. The sequence goes on along the minus strand of NZ_JAFMSV010000002.1, from coordinate 283,008 downwards.
TAGTGAAGTCACTGGAAGCTGCTTTGTGGGCTTTTTACAATAGCAGCACCTTTGAGGAGGGCTGCCTGATGGCGGTAAACCTGGGTGATGACGCAGATACCACAGGAGCGGTGTACGGGCAACTGGCCGGTGCCTATTACGGGATGCAGGCCATTCCCAAGCAGTGGTTGAATTTGTTGACCGATAGAGAGGAGATTAGCCAACTGGCCTCAAAGCTTCTAGAAAAAGCATTTGGAATCACAGATGTTCTCAAACAGTAACACAAACCGCAATTTTCGTCCTGCGAAAAAGAAGCCTCTTTCATATAAATTTATATTGATCCCTAACTATAAATATTTTTTTATGCAAAGCACACTTACTAAATCTGACTTTTTGGTAGCTCAGGAATGCTCATCAAAGTTATATTACAAGAAGTTAGGGATGCCCACATCTGATGGACAAAACGATTACCTTCGATTGCTGGCTGATGGAGGATTTATGGTGGGTAAGATGGCACAGCTATTATATCCTGATGGAATACTTATTGACACTGATTGCGGTCATGCAGCTGCTATAGAAGCTACAAAGGCTTTACTGGAAAATGAGAACATCATTTTGTTTGAAGCAACGATTAAGGCAGGTGCCAAACTTGCAAGAGTAGATATTCTGGAGAAGAAAGGGAACAGATTTAGAATAGTTGAAGTAAAGTCTAAGTCCTATGACAGTAATCTGCATGCATCTAAAAAAGCAGAAGGAGACAACTATTTTAAAACAGGTTGGAAAGACAAGTGGGAACCTGTTTTTAATGATGTAGCTTTTCAAAAACTAGTGCTTGCTGAGCTTTACCCGGAAGCCGAAATCGAAGCCTGGTTGATGATGCCTGACAAAAGCAAAACCACAGACATAGAGGGATTGGCTTCATGGTTTGAGTTGCAGGAAACAGTAGAGCAGGATGGCTTCAGAAAACTTATAGTAAACTTTACAGGTGAGATTGACCGGTTACATACAGGGCATATCCTTACTGAGGTATGTATAGATAGTTGCTTAACGCCTGAAATGACAAAGGACGTTTTCAACAAGGCTGTTTTGTTTGAAAAAGCTTTGTTTGAGAGGAAAAGAATTATTGAACCGCTTACAATAGCCTGCAGTAAGTGTGACTATACGGTCAAAAATGCTAAGTTTCCACAGAGCGGATATGAGCAGTGCTGGAATGAATTTGCTAATAAGCAACCCCATATTCTGGAGTTGGCACAGTTAGGTAACTTTAATAGAGCCAAGTCTAAGCCCATGGATACTTTGATTCAAGAAGGACGGGTGTTACAAACGGATATACCTGTAGAGCTTATTGAGGGTAAGTATAATAACCGGCCATATTACCAGGTATATCAAAAAGAAGAGGTTTTTGAGAGAGATGGTTTTGTCAATGCTACATCTTGTATAGCTTACCCGCTGCATTTTATTGATTTCGAAACATCACAGATGGCCATACCCTACCATGCCGGAATGCATACTTATGAAAAGGTATGTTTTCAGTGGAGTTGCCATACTATAGAATATCCCGGAGCTAAGCTTACACATACAGAATGGATTAATACAGATACCATCTATCCTAATTTTGAATTTGTAGAAGCATTGCGTGCGTGCATAGGGGATGAAGGTACTGTATTGGTTTGGTCAGCTTTTGAGGAGTCAACGCTAAAAGCTATCAGGCGGTCCATGGATAAGAGGGTAGGTGCATCAGAAGATTTGAAGAGTTGGTTAGACGCTTTTCTTCAGAACAGAGGGCGCATTCTTGATTTACATGAACTGGCCAAGCTGCACTACTTTCACCCTGGGATGGGGGGAAGAACCTCTATAAAGGTTACCCTGCCAGCTGTATTAGAAGCCATGGGGACAGAGAAGGCCAAAGCGCTTCTTGAAGACCATTGCCTATTTGTGCAGAATTCTGATGGAGATGTAGTAAACCCCTATTCTCTTCTGCCAGCCATTGTAATCAATGGTGAAGCCATCACTGTGAAGGAGGGAACCGAAGCAATGCGCGCCTACCAACACATGCTGTATGGCACCTGTAAAAATAACCCAAATGAAAAAGAAGCTTTGAAAAATGCGCTTCTGCGCTATTGCCATCTGGACACATTGGCGATGGTGTTGATTTGGGAGTATTGGTGTAAATCAGCTGAATCAGACAAGCTCATAGTATAGTCAGAGTAGAAGTATCAGAATGCGATCACTACAATAACAAAAATTTACAGGAGCAAATCACAGATTATAAATGAAGAAACGATTTTCTGAAGAATTACCCCCTGAACCATTTTCATTTATAAAGTCGATATCTGAGCAAGGGTATTCCTTATCAACTGCCCTTGCAGACCTTATAGATAATTCCATAACAGCAGATGCTTCAAGAGTAGAAATTCTGAGTGATGTCAGTTCAGAACCGTTCAGAATTTTCATAGCAGATAATGGCAATGGTATGACTGAGCAGGAGCTTCATCTTAATATGAGGTTTCCAAGTAATAATCCAGACAATTTAAGGTCTTCACCAGACCTGGGGAGGTTTGGCCTGGGTATGAAAACTGCTTCTTTTTCACAGACCCGATGCTTTACTGTATTGTCCCGATCTCAGGGATCTGCTGTTTACGCAGCTAGAACCTGGGATGTAGATTATCTGAGACAAACCGGAAACTGGAGCATTATCATTAATACTTCTGAAGAGATTGAATGCCTGCTTCAGGAGTACAGAAACCTTAGTGAGGAATATATTGGTCATGATAAAGATTTCATGCCAGGTACAATTATTATCTGGTGCGGGTTGTATAAAATTGAACGACTCAGGAATGACATGAGCTTCAGAAAGGGCGCCCTTGCTGATGAGCTTCATGATGAAACGGCAGACCATTTGGGAATGGTTTTCCACAGGTTTCTTGATAGTAAGACCAGCAGGCTCACCATTAGAATTAATAATGTTTTGGTAAATTCCTTTGATCCATTTCCCGAAAAAGAACCTGATCTTCTGGCACTTGCCGGAAGCTTCAAGATACATGAAGGTGATCCGGTAAAAATAAAGGGCTATGTGCTTCCGGCAAGAAGCATTAAGGAAAGCAAAGAAGGTATTTCTGTATGGACTAGTGGTAAAAGAAGTCTGACAGATATGGAAGGTATTTATGTGTACAGAAACGGAAGGTTGATTATATCAGGTGGCTGGAACAGACTTCTGAAGAAGTCCCCACAGTTCCAATTAGGTAGGCTTAAAGTTGATATCGGCAATAAACTTGATGCCCTTTTTCATCTGAATGTTTCCAAGTCCAGTCTCAAAATACCTTTTGAGTTGAAGCAGGCGTTTCTGAGAGCTGTTGCTGAAATAAAGGAAGAATCCTATAAGGAGTACAGAAACAGAATAAATAATGAACTTATAGAAAAAGGTAAGAAAGCCGGCGCAGAGCCTTTGCTGATAAAAGTGATCACAGATAAAGGAGCCGAGTATCGGATAAACCCTGAATTTTCATTAATACAGGAGATTGAGCCGCATCTTGATCATAGCTCACATAGATTATTTAATACGCTGATCAGGGCAGTTAACAACCAATTAAAACTGATCTTAGGTTATGAAGATAATCAGGGTAGTCGGGAGCTTAATACTGTTGTTGATGAAGAGACTTCAAAAGATATAATCGCATATATGGAGATGTTTCAAAAGAAGAACTACAGTAAAGATCGGGTACTGAATACTCTATATTCAATATTCAGAAAAGAAGAGGTGGATATCATTTTAAATAAAAAAATATAGCTGTATGAAGCTTTTTTATGATGTGCTTACCCTGTACAGGATGGAACTGGATGATCTGCTGAGCAGATTTGACCGAAAACCTAATCAGGATGAACTGGAGCAAATAATTGGTGAGATCAGGGAAAGTATTTCAGCCTTCAGACATATCAGAAGACAACTTGAATTACTGGAAGCTTCTGATGTGGAATCACTGTTTGATAAAGTAGCGAAAGAAATCAGAAGCTCTGTTGTTACAATCAATAAACCAGGAACTTTGCTGAAAGGTAAAAACGCATCGTCCTGGATTACCGAAGAGAGAATCAGAAATGATCAGTGGCATTACTGGACAAGGTATAAGGAATATCTCGGAAGGCAGGGAAGAGCGTTTGATGTACTGGAGGAGCTTGACAAAAGCACCCAAACCATTGCAGAGCTTTTAGGTGACCCTTTATCTAAAAATGCATACTTCACCAAAGGAGTGGTGGTAGGTAATGTTCAGTCAGGCAAAACTGGTAATTTTAACGGAGTTATAAACCGGGCCATTGACCTGGGGTATAAATTAATTATTGTTTTCTCCGGTATTATGGATGACCTGAGAGCACAGACTCAGGACCGAATTGAAAAGGATGTTATCGGCTGGGGTACCCTCACAAATAAAACAAAAAGTGCTCAGGGAGTAAAGGGAGTTGGGCAAATCAGAGAGTTTGGAAATGACTCAGGGATTTTTCAGGTAGAATCTATTACCTCCTGCGATACCGATTTCAGCAGGAGATTGCTGGATGCGAATTTTGCCTTTGCTAATACTAAAATCCTGGTCTGCAAGAAGAACCACAGTGTCCTGGCCAATCTTATATACTGGATTCATACCTCCATTCCTGAAGGGCATGAGCGCATGGATGTACCTTTACTTGTTCTGGATGACGAGGCTGATAATGCTTCTCTTAATAATCTTGGATATAAAGGCATAGAATATGCGGGTAAAGTAAACGGGCATATAAGAGCTTTAATGGGTCTTTTCAATAAAAAGTCCTACCTGGGCTACACCGCTACACCTTTTGCCAATATCCTGCAGGATCAGAATGAAGGAATAAGTGATTTTTGGGAAATCAGGTACAGAAGAGGAAAGGAAGAAATTGTGCATAAACATGCCCTTACCGAAAGCTTATTCCCCGATGATTTTATATTCAAACTGAATGCACCCAGTAATTACGTTGGTCCTAAGCTGATGTTTGAACATGGACAGGAGGAAGAAGGAGAAAGAAAACTTCCTATCATCAGTATTATAGGTGATTACCGTATCCACTTTCCTCCAAAAGCTAAGAAAGGACAGGACAAGCCTGCAGGTATGCCTGAGTCTCTTAAGGATGCCATTGACTGCTTTGTTCTTTCAATTGCTCTGAGACTAAGCCGGGAGAAGGTGCTGGTCAATACACCAGGGTACAATCCGCACCATACCATGCTGGTTCATGTTTCCCTGTTAACAGACTGGCAGAACAGTGCTGCAGACAAAATTGCAGAGTATTTAGAAGGCCTGCAAAAGGATATTGCTTCCCATTCACTGAATGACGAAAATGGAATATATGCTCGTCTTGAAAAGCAGTGGAACAGGTATTTTGCCTATGAAGTAGAAAATATTCACCTGCATTTACCAGAAGACTATCATGACCAGACTCTGACTGCCAAGGAGTACAGGAAGGATATAATTGCTCTCCTGCCTGCTTCCGTGAAGGATCTTGAAATAAAAGCTGTTAATTCAGAAAGAGGTCATAAACTGGAATATAGAGTTGATAGTAATGGAAAAGGGAAAAAATACATTGCTGTTGGTGGTAACCGGTTATCAAGAGGTTTTACCCTGGAAGGTTTATCTGTCAACTATTTTATCAGGTGTACGAGCCATGCTGATACATTGCTACAGATGGGCCGGTGGTTTGGATACAGACCAGGGTATGTAGATGCCTGTAAGGTATTCATGGATTCTGACTCCCTGGATAAATTTAACTTCATTACACGTACGCTCACAGAGCTGGAAGACCGGATAGAAACCATGAACCGCGAAGGGTTGTCACCAGCCAGATACGCACTGAGAATCCGGAATGATCATGATACATTAAGAATAACCAGACCAGCAATCCTTAAGAATGCTAATACTGTAAGGTTTACTTTCAGGGAGAAACTAGTGGAAACCTACAGGTTTAAGCTGGAGGCAGACAAACTAAAGAGAAGCTGGGAACAGTTTGAAGCTTTGCTGAAGGAGTATAGTGCAGCTGATAACCTGAAAGTTGAAGAGTCTAAAACCGATGGGAAGGCCACAAAGTTCTATAAAATCAGAACAGATAAGGATGGTTTGTTCCGGTTTCTTGATCAGGAGCACTCGTTTATTGCCACAGATAGTTTTACCCTGGGAGAGATAAAGGCTTACATCAATTTGGCAAATGACCATGGATTTCTAAAGAACTGGACTATTGCTATACAAATGAGCGGGAGCGGAGGTAAACTAACATCCGAGGTGCTTCAGGATGTAGATTTGTCATTAAGATCCGGGCCCGGGAAAAATAAGAAAGGAGTGCCAGGAAATTATTATAATGACCTCCTCCTGGACAATATTTTTCGTGTAGCTTCAGGACGTATTGTGACCACAGGTCTGGATGAAGCAGTTAATCTGCCAGAGGAGCTGAAGTCAGCAGCAGTTGATGAGTTCAAAAAGGCGCAGGCAGATGAAATAATCAAAACTGAGAAGATATCTTTCCAGGAAGCCCTGGCGAAGGCTAACAAAAAAACTCTCCCGGGAAGTATATTCAGGCGGAAAAGAAGCGCAAACGAAGGACTGTTATTGGTTTATCTGCTAAATGTGAAAGAAATCTTCCATGATGATAAGTTGCAGGAAAAAGCTGTAAAGGAAGGATTTGACTTCTCCGTGCCACTCATAGGGTTCGGGTTTAGTTTTCCGGCAAATGATAATGATCCGGGAGGAGAATTCCTTGTAAATGAAACGCAGCCTGATGATGGGGAAGAGGAGGAAACTGATGAGCTTGATTTCATTGATAATGTAGATGAACCAGTATCTGTTGATTAAATAAATGGATCTTAAAAATAGATGGGATAAGCTGGAACCTGCAGGTTCTGAAGTTTTCAGGCAAATAAGGTTTCCTGGTGAGTGCTATGCGGAACTGTATCTTGCACTGGATGCAGAAAATCAACGCTGCCTGGTTTTATACCTGCCCCAGAATCTGCACGAAAATTATGCGGGCTTCAGACCAAAGCCTCATGCCAATCTGTCAATTGCTTTTTCTTATTTTGAACATGGGGCAGGACTGATTATAAAACTAAAAAACGCTCAGATGGCTGAGCTGTTTGATGATCTTATTCTCTCTCTCTTTAAAAGAATTGCTGCTATTCAGGATGAAAAAGAATATACATCAAAGCTGATCAGTACCTATTGGGACTGGGGTTCATTTTTTGAAAAGAGCAGTACCACTGATCTGTCACAGGCAGAAATAAAAGGGCTTGCCGGCGAGCTGGTTTTTTTACAGTCATTGCTGCAGAACACTACAATAAACAAAGAGGAGGTGCTTCAGAGCTGGTGCGGGGTGTATGGAGATGATAAAGACTTTATATTAAAAGACCATGTTTTTGAAATAAAAGCCATTTCATCTTCAGGGCATGAAGTGAAAATTTCCAGTGAATATCAGCTGGAGCCGGTCAGTGAAAAAAAGCTGTATCTGGTAGTTATTGAACTGAATACTGCAGATCCTACAGATCAGAAAAGCTTCAGCCTAAGAGAAAAGTATCTTGAGATTAAGTTACACATCATAAAGAGTGGTGTAGAACTGCACTCACTGGTGAAAGCCCTGGCTGAGAAGGGTGTTAATGAGCAGATGCTTGAAAAATATGAACACTACAGATTTGCTTTCTGTGGGATGAGATGTTATGAAGCAGATCATGAGGAGTTCCCTGTTCTTATTAAATCTAGAATTAAAGAGGGTATAAAAAATTTATCCTACAACATTGAGCTGGGTAAAATTGCACGTTTTGTCCGGGAGCTGGAATACAGAAATATATGATATCAATAGACGAATTACAGAAATACAGAGAGCAGAAGCTTAATGAGCTTCAGGATGATGAAGGCTTTCTGGAAGACGAAAACTTTGTAAGTGAGTGCCTTTATTTTATGTATTCATCTAAAATAACGGAATCAGATGAATATAATGATGCCTACTATGAGAGCAGGCACCAGGGCCACCCTCTTAAAATAAACGGTTATCTGTTCAATGAGTCTGGGGAGCGTCTTCAGTTATTTGTATCAGACATTCCTCAGGCCATAGATGAAAGTTCAGTACTTATCTCCAGAAGGGAGTATTATGATAATCTTTTTCTGATGGGTACAAGATTTGTCAGATCGGCCTGTAAAGGAGAACTGAAAAGCATCCATGCGGTTTCACCTGTTAAACCCCTGATCAATAAATTATCTTCTTTTGAAGGAATTAATGAGATTGATGTAATTGAGGTTTTTTTACTTAGCGCAACTATCTCTGTAGATAACAGGGGAAAAGAACAGAAGGCCAGGACATTTGAATTTGAGGAAGAAATTATAAGCCTGGAGACATCAAATAGCGGAATTAAAGTTGAAAAAGATATTCTGATAAAAAAGAAGCTGATTGATATCAACTTTCTGCAGAGAATAGAATCTGCCAATGAGCCCAGAGAGCCGCTGGAGGTCAGATTCAGAGAAAGGTATGAGTTCCCGCTGGAGTGTATTGAAGCTGCCCGGGAGACAAATTATGCTTCTTATCTGGCAGTAATCCCTGGAAAAGTGCTCTGGCAGTTATACCGTGATTACAGCAGCCGTCTGCTGGAAAAAAACGTGCGGGCCTTCCTTAACTTCAGAGGAGCTAATAAAAACATGAGGGACACCATCAAAAAGAACCCTGAGCGGTTTCTGGCTTATAACAATGGTGTTACCATAACTGCTTCTGATGCTGAATTCAGTACTGATGGGGGCAGAATATACATAGACTCATTATCTGATTTTCAGATTGTAAACGGAGGGCAGACCACGGCTTCTATTTTCTTTACCGGTAAGGAAGGAGTAAATATAGATAAGGTGAAAGTAACGGCTAAAATCAATATTCTGAAAACAGATTCTGCTGAAGATCTTGAAGAACTGATTTCCAGTATTTCCTTATCATCCAACACTCAGACCAAAGTCACAAGTGTGGATCTCAGATCCAGAAACCCTCATCTGCTAAGAATAAAGGAGCTGTCTTTATCCTATATAGCCAGGGATGGTAAAAAATGGTTCTTTGAACGGGCAAAGGGAGAATACTTTACTCATCTTAATACTGTTTCTAACAGGAGAGCAGCAGAAAAGGAATTTCCTAAAGACAGAAAACTGTCTAAAGAGCAGATTGCCAAGTATTACGTGGCCTGGGGCCAAAAGCCTTTTCTGGTAAAAAAAGGAGGGGAGAAGGTATTTAAAGATTTTATGACCATGATACAGGAGGAATACCCTTCTCCTGAACATATGGATAAGATATTTTTTGAAGACCTGGTTGCAAGGGTAATCCTGTTCCGGGAGTTTGAGGAACTTTACGGCACAAGAAGTGCAGCCATTGGTCAGATACGTTCGGCTACTGTCCCTTATGCCATCTCTGCCTTTTATTCCAGGAACATTACCTCTGAAAAACCTTATAGGAGCACACTGGATCTTTCAAGAATCTGTGCAGACGGAAAGCTGGAAGCTGATTTCAGTACGGTTGCAAAATCATTACTGAAGCTGATAAATGAATGTATTCTGAAGTACAGAACCAGTGATGATACCAGCGAAGCTGCTAAAAAAGAGGAATTGTGGAAGATCATTAAAACCTGTAAGGAAGTAACAGATTTTTTCCGCTCTACACCCGCCAGAAAAGTTATGGAAAAGTATTCCCTGACGGAGGAGCAGATGAAGGAAAAGTATAAGGCCGTAGAAGACAGGAATGCTGAGCAGGCAGCAGGCCTGAGGCCCGAGGTTCTGTATGCATTAGCTGGTTGGGCAGCTAATAATGACATGTTTGATGGTAAAGCCAGAAAGTTTCTTTTCCAGATGGGTACCCACATTCAGAGAGGGCGTGAAATGACCCCTAAGCAGGCCTTATGGGCTATTAGTTTATTAAGGGAAGCGCAGGAGTTTGGATTTGAAATGGTGGAAGAAGCAGTTGCCTGAGCATCTTTACTAATTAACAAAGGTTGTTGGGTGTGTAAGGAGGCTAAAATGTATGTAGAATGCACATTTTAGTCTCCTTATATGACTTCCTGATTAAAATTCATCTATCCTTTGAATATATTCCTTCTGTGATACTCAAGGTACTGTTTCCGGCCTTCAATGGGAAATGATGGAAACTCTTTATAGTGCTCTATTCCTAATTGGGCACAGGTTGAATCTGCCACCCATGGAGAAACCAGTATTTTTTTATCATCAGTAAAGGATATAAATCCATTCTGAAACAGATGACTGAAGGTGGGAGTGAAAGCAATTCCGTTTTTAGGATCTGTTTTCTCTTTTGTGCCTGATTTTGCCCATGGCTTTATATGAGTTGCAATCAGTAGCCTTTCATCATTTATTAGTGTAATTGGGCAAAGAGCATCCTTGTCTAAAATAGATTTTCTGAACTTACCCTGTCCTGAATTAGCTTTTAAGATCTGATTTTTTTCTTCCTCATCCAATACCTCCTCATTCAGTTTTGTGTGCTCTCTGATCAGCTCAGATGCGTGCTGCTGTTCCCCAAAAAAATCTGTGAATAGTCTTAAGTAATAATTTGTCTGTCCCAAATTGTTCTGAAGTTTAAGAACGGACAGGTAGGTGATATTAGGAAGGGACAGTTCTCTGATCAGGCTGAAGTAAAGGCTATCTGATTTTACGTATATTCTAGGACCGGAAATCTGTGTCTGTTCTTCCAGGTTAAAGTACAGGATATTAGGAAAACAGGATACTTTGGTTACTCTTTCATCCCATAGATAAGGTAAATCAGTTTTACCTCTGTATTCCTGTACAGGGTTTTTATATTCTGATTCACAATCACTCAGATACCTGAGCAAATCTGACTTCAGAATAAAACAATTTATATTGAATCCTTTCGGGCCGAAGAAATTACGGAGTTCAGAATTATCATTGCCTACATAGAGTTTTGCTTCTCCATTCCCTCCGCCTATCTTATTTGGGTTTAGCACAAAAGAATCAGCAACCGTTATTTTGTCTCTTGTATCCAGGAGCACATAATTTTGGTTGGTAATATTAATTGTTCTCATTTTATGGAGCATTTTATTAACCTGTCTATTTTGTACTTGCTTTAAGGTAAGTCTGACAGGGTTCTATTAACTTGTTGTTTATTTCCTTTTCTGTAAATTGTCTGCCCTCAGTATAACTGTCAAAAATATAATCAGCATTTAAAGCGCAGTTAATAATAGGCTTGTCAATAAAGCCATTGGCAATGCTAACCTGTCCTGTAACGGAGACCAGTAAGGGACCCTTAAGGCTGCCTTTAGCAGGGTAACCTAAAATATTCAGGCATTCTGATTCATTCCCAAGCCAGTTCACGTTTTTGTCTATCCTGGATATTTCAGGACGATGTAAAACCATCTCATAAAAGTACTGCTTTACAATGTCGCCAACGCCAGGTGTAGTACCTTCTGGATTGCCCTTTTTGTACTTGAGCAGGTAATACTTGGCATCTAGTATAAGCAAGGCTTTTTTATCAGACTGTAAAAGCGAAAAAATTTTAAGTACATCTGGAATCAACGTTTCTTTAACATCAGGAGTGCTGCCATCAGCATTCTTCCATTCTGGTGAAGGAATAAGATGCTTCCATTTACTGTATTCATTTTTGAAAGTAAAAGAGATAGCATCTTCCCATACATGCTCAAACTTATTCTTGCCGTACAGGGTGTATTGATCGTTCCCAGTATAATTACTGATATTGATCAGTTCAAGCAGAGCTTTAAGCAGTTTTATTTCTCTTTCCTGATAAGTTACCCTGAGTTCTCTTTCCAGGATACTGGTCAGATAATCAGGTTCGCCTAATTCAAGAAGAATACTGATCAGATAATCACCTTCTACAAGGTCAGATAGATCAAAATCGTGTAGGAAATCGGCATCTGAATTGACATTCAGAATACTGGCATACCTGTAAGAGCAGTATTTTAAAGCCCTGGTGTGGATAGCGGTAATCAGGTTATTGTAGACCGTCTCTTCTGAAGTTGTATAAGCCTCAAAGTAGAATGGGACACCCCCTGAAATTACCGGATGCAGATTGTCAATTGTTCTCTCCCACATTATTTCACCTTCTGTGCTTATGACTGTTCTTTTCTTGGTATGGAACCACAAACCATTCTGTACATAATCGTTTAAAAGAAAGTCTGCTAACGTTATCTCGTTCGTGAAGGAGGAAGATGATAAATTGTAAAACTCAAAATCAGAGATGTTTTGAGCTGTATTTAATTCATATGCTTTAAGTACAGAAATCAGAGTTTGAGCATGTTTGTGATAAAAATCATTTAGCTCAGGTCTATTTTGTGAGTCAGGAGCTGAACTTTTGAGATACTTTGGTAAAATACACAGGGTTTTCTTTTTATCGGATGCCACACCAACATAGGTAAATACTACCCTGCTATCTTTAACTACGATAAATTTTTTCTCCAAAAATAAGGAATATAGATCTCCCAGCCATTCCTTTACATTAGATATGGAGTTTGATTCTACCTGCTCGAAGAAGAAATTTATATTATTATCTGATACAAACACTGAAATTTATTCTTAGTCCTGTTTAACTGCGTTCTCAGTGTCGTTTTCCTCTTCCCTAATTTCCACATCATTATTAATTTCACTGGCTGCTTCATTAGCACCTGATTTTGGTTGAGGTATATCTGTTGTTTCGCCAGTGGTTTTAATGTTGCCTGCCGGAGTAGAGCTTTCAGAAGCTGATATTGGTTCTAGAATAACAGCATCCTGGAGTAGCTCTTTGATACCATCTTTTAAAATATTTCCATTCCCATAACTATCCATTATCTGTTGAAAAGTTTCTCCATTTACGAAGAAGCGACTGTGATTATGCCTTAAGACATCGTCACGCAAATACAGGATAAGCTTATATTTTACAGATTTAGCATCTTTCATTTCTTCTTCTGAAAGGAAATAAGGACCGATCAATCTGTCTTCAGCTACCTTTAATGGTCCTGAAAGGAAGTCATTAACGATTTTTCTGAATTTATCCCACCAATAAGTTACTCCATCAAATTCAATCTGGGCATCTTTTAGCCTTTCATTACTTTCAAATGCTGGGTTAAGAGGCATGTATTTGGTGCTCCATCTTCTTTTAAAGGCTGCATCCAAAGGATAAACCCCCTGATCAGCACTGTTCATTGTGGCCCAAATGTATAGGTTTGCCGGAATAAATATATCCTCTTCAAATACTGTGAAATTCCCTCCTAACACTTCTTCTAAATAAGCTGTTGCTTCACTGGAAAGTTTTACCTTATACCTGCTTACTCCTTTATCTCTATCCAGTAGCTGGAATATTTCACCAAAAACTGCCGCGGCATTTGCACGGTTAAGCTCCTCTATAATCAGAAGGTATGGTTCTTCTGACTTTATGGATTCTACTAATGCCTCTAAAAATGGCCCTGGTGAAAAGGTATAATCAATTACAGGTTCATTAATTATTGAGCAAGGATCGTTTGATTTTTTAGTTTTATGAAATGTAGTTGCAGGAGCAGGGTTTTTATAATAAGATACTGGTTTATAGTTTCCTATAAATTTTGAATAAGAATAATCAGGGTAGAATGTTACTCTTGTAAATTTATTTTGAAAGGCTTTAGATTCTTTATCTAAAAAATGACTTTTCCCAGTTCCTGGAGCTCCATATATCAGCCAGTTATGAGGATTAACAATTTTAGTAGCTGATGTATAACTGTTGTTAGGAGAAGTATCAGAATCTACCCTAAAGTGTTGGAAAAACTTAGCTTTATCATTCCAAACATAATCCTTTAAGCTGAACTCCGTTATACTTTTTAAATCATTTGGTGAAATATTGTACTTTAGTTTTAAATTATTTTTTTCCACCTGAAGAATGTCAGACCAGGTATTTATTGCATTTTTTAATATATCATCTCGCCCAACCTTTCCCTCAAATACTCTTTCTGTGGCTTCCTTCCAATCTATCGGTTCTTTTCGAACACTACCATTGTTCTCTAAAAAGAGTGAGCAGTATCTGCTATGTACAAGTAGTGGTTGGTCTTCAAAATGTTTAAAGCCTTCCGTGTAAGGATTTGGTAAGAAATATTTATTCAGCCAATTTCTAATGTATTGTACTTTCTCTGTTATAGTTGGATCATCAGTAAATCTAGGATAATAGGTGTCTTTATCCACGTAATATAAACCAAGTTGTGTAGCTAACTGGTAGGCAGTATTCCACTCTTTATTTGGAGTGGTTGTAATAGGGTGCTTTTTATCCTTCCAGTGTGTTGTATTTTCCCAGTTCTTTAATATTGCCTCTTTAGCGTTCTTCCAACTCATTTTTTGTTTGGGAAGAACTTCTATAAAAAAGTTAAAGTTATCTATTGTTACGTTTCGCCATGTAGCTATTGGAGGGCCTATTGCTTCGAGTCCAATATTTTTTGGAGTTGGTTCGGATTCCTTAGTGTCTGAAAAATCTTCCATTTTATTTTACTAGACGTGTAATATCAATTTGTTTTAATAAGGCAATTAATACATCAACTACAATACTATTGCCTGCTTGCCGGTAAGCCTGAGTATCACTAACTGGAATCTTAAAATCGTCCCTGAATCCCATCAATCTCAGGCATTCTCTGGGAGTAAGTTTTCTGATCCTGCCCTTGTTGTGCGTTACATAATTATCAACACCAGCCCGGTGCATTTTATGCATTGATTGCAGAAGTGGTCTTGCTACTTCAAGATCCGTTTTAGTACTGGTTTTGAAGTTTTTAGTACCACCTGCTAACACATAGTCCCGCACCTTGTCTGACAGGTAATATTTCTCTTCCACAGTACTTACATCAAAGATAAATTCATCAAAATCCTGCCCTTCTAGAGCTGGTTCAAAAACAAAGTCGCCGTGCCAGTTGAACTGCTGATTTGCTTTCTGGCAGATGGCGATATCTCCGTTTATCTGGGTATATCTTTTATTTCTGTTTTTGGTGCTGGTAACGAACTTTATTCCTTTGTCTCTCAGGTAGTATTTGGAGTCTGTATAGTCCTCCAGGAAATCCTGCATGGTATGTTCCAGCTTTACTTTTTTGGGGAAGGTGAACTCAACACTATGGTCCTTAAAGCCTACCACAAAAATCCGCTCGCGGTGCTGAGGAATGCCATAGTCCTTGCTGTTAAGTACCTGTGAATAGGTTTTATAACCCAGTTCATGGAAAACGTCCTGAACAACTTTCCAGGTGTTCCCTTTGTCATGGTTTATCAGTCCTTTTACATTTTCATAGATAAATACGCTGGGTTTGGTTTCTGACACAACCCTGGCAAAGTCATAGAACAGAGTACCTCTTATATCTTCCAGGCCAAGTCTTTTGCCTACCATAGAGAAAGCCTGGCAGGGGCTGCCACCCACCAACAGGTCTACTTCTTTTTTGTATTTCTTTGCAGAAAACTGGGTGACGTCATTATGCCAGTCTTCAGCACCAATCTCATAGTTGGCGAAATAACTTTTTCTAGCATGAGCATCTATGTCTCCGGCAAAAGTAACGGAGTGGCTGAGATTTAATCTTTTTAATGCATGCTCTATTGCCCCAATACCGCTGAAGAGGGTTCCCAGCCGGATGTGGGCATTAGGGTTTGAGAACTCTTTCAGTCGCCAGTCTTCCTGCTGATTGAACAGTGAGAGCTGATCTTCAACCAGGATCTCACTGAGGATAGTGGTATTGTATTTCATAATTAAAATTCCAGGCTGGTTTGTTTGCTGTTACTTTCTGTCATGTACTTTGCTTTTTTCTCGGCTAATAGAAACACACCTGTGTCCAAATGGTCTTCATAGGCTTTCTTTGCAAATTTTTCACTGAGCAGTTCCTTTTTCATCTGTGCAAGGTCAAGATTGAAAATATTGCAGAGCAATGGAAGGCGTTTCTCGTCATACTCCCGCTTGCCATTCTCTATCTTACTCAGGTTTGCAGAATCTATTTCCAGCTGAGCTGCCAGTTGTGTTAAAGTCAGTCCTTTTTCTCTTCTGAGATCCCGGACAAATTCCCCGAAGCTTTGCATAAGTATGACTTGTTTATTTTTACTTGTCAATTTATGACAAATTAATATAAAGTATTTTACTTACCAAAGAATGCTAATAGTTTTAGTGTTGTGTTTGGGGGATTAATACTAAGTGTTTAATTATCAGAACGAATGTTTTTTTCAAGATCTGAGAGAGTGTCTTCTACTTTCCCCTTTTTTAATTCACACTCGTAAACAGTCAGTACTTTCCAGCCAAGTTCCTGCAGTTGTTGGTTGTTGCGCTGATCAACTTCCTTGTTTCTGTTTATCTTACTCATCCACCAATCGGTTCTTGTCTTGGGTACTACAAATAACCGGCACCCTTCATGACCGTGCCAAAAACAACCGTGCACCATGACTATGGTGCGGTGCTTAGGCAGTACAATGTCTGGTTTTCCAGGAAGCTGCTTTACATGTAACCTGTACCTGAACCCTTTACCATGCAGATATTCACGGACCATCATCTCAGGCTTAGTATTTTTGCCTTTGATCCTGGACATATTATAGCTTCGGGTCTCTTTTGAATGTACGTCAGCCATTTCAATTATTTTATTATGAGTAGCTAACGTATAAGCGCATCTTAAAGGGTGTTTTTATTTATTCTTTTTAAGGTAGGGTAGTTAAAGAATCAGTAAATGCTAATCCACTTTCAAAGTAACTTCAAGGGAATTTTTAAGCTGTAATCAGATTTGCTGTTCAATTGCCTAAAGTTTCTTTAAATTCTGTAGGTATGCCTTTATGATTTCCCTTATCCTTGTATATTGTTCAGACTTTTCCTTAGTAAGTTCATCTAAATAAAGCTTTCTGTTTACTTCTAACATAATCGTCTGAACTCTTTTGTCCATTCTGTAATATTCCATAGGCACAATCGAACCTTTGTAGGGCCAATCAACCCCAAGCGAATAGCCTTTGCTTTTGAAGTACTCTATTGAAATATCAATTAAGGATTGTGGAGTATGATATGGGTCTGTACCAATGTTGAAATCCGGCCGGCCTGCTTCCTGATGTAAATCTCTCAACAAAGGCTTGTTTGGGTAAGAATGGCAATCTAAGATCAAAGCTTGGCCATACATCTCAAGCTGGCTTTTAACTGCGGCGCCTAGCTGTTTGTGGTGTTTCCAGTAATACTGGTTCAATATCTTTTCTCTTAGTTCTAGGGTAACTTTTCTGATGATCTGCCCATTATCACTTTTCTCATAAAGCACTCCCATGCCCACCTTTGACATTACTTCCTGCTCATCATTAGAGAACCGCTCAGGGTCACAGAAAATCCTGGAGAAGTTAGCCATAATGGAAATGTCTGTTTCTGAGTGGAACAGATCATCGGTGTACCAATCGGTCAGTTTTAGCATTTCTGCATTCAAAACTTCATCATTGACAATATAGCCTTCTTTAAAGGGGATATTAGTAGAGGCATGGGGGATATGTAGAATTAGTTGTTTCATAAAAGTATATAATAATGCTTTAAGCAATTAGTAGAGAAAGCTCCGGCAGGGGAGCATGCCTGCCGGAAGCTAGGATGTTATCTGACACAGGGTAGCAGGTACCTGGGCCGGCGGGGAAGTACTGTGGTAATGCCGCTCCAGATGTAAGTAGATGCCACGCCATCGCTGTAGCGAATTCTTCTTTCAGCCCCTTCCAACCGGACCAGCCTGATGGCTTCGCGGGGAATGTCATCCAAAGCGTAGACGGAACTGTTGTTTGAACCGGTTCCTGGGTCTTCGTACCACTTGGTATTGGCTATTTTGGTGTCAATCTCCCAGACATCATACTCCCAGAGCAGTTGATCTGGATCTTTGCCTGAGAACAGGTAATCAATGTAATAGTCTACAATAGGCCACCAGATATAGTATTCATCAACAAAAGTGTTGTTGGCGAAAACGGCTGGAGGATAGCCAAATTTTGGACCATAGCCGATGTCATTTCGGGAAAGGATGCCCAAGCGGTCTATGGCATCTCTGGTGTCAAAAGGGGTGACATGGTACAGGAAGCGGTTTGTCCGGACGGGCTTTTTGTTGAGGTAGTTTTCTCTGCTCATTTAAATTTTAGTAAAGATTTAACATACCACTCCCGGTTACTGACCTCAGTAATGGTTATTGGGAATGGGTAATAGCTAAATCTTTGAGCAGGTTATCTTAAAGCATAGTGTAGTTAATAGGTGATAATAGTTGGGTTGATTGCATGAAAGATGCCAATTATATGGAATCTATTCTAAAAGGTGATATATGGTTAATCTGAATTTTTGTAACTGCCTGAATTGTAAATGATTTTTTTGAAATCATTTTAATAAGATTAATTGGAAAGAGGATATCATAGCGAGGAAAGCTGGCAATTTAAGATTTATTGTATCAAGAGCTGCTAGAAAATGAAGGGGAAAATTAAAGCTAATGCTTTGAAAAGTTCTCTTAGAAGGGAAGATTTATTGTGCTTCTATTTCGGTTTAAGGTTTAATCAAGCTAAGCGGTGTAGGATATTTGTGGAAGTGAAATAAGCAATCTTAGCCTCATCTTTCTTAATTGACTGGGGTTGTACTTCGCGAAGGAATTATCTTCTTAGCCAACCTATCTAGGATGAAGAGTTTGTGTCAATAATTGATATATGCTGTTTAAAATTGAAGAATGATGTGCTCTTTTTCGGTTGTTATAAGCTTTTTTGCTGCTGGCATAGCCTTTGTAAATCCCAGATGAAATTTACTGCATGTACCATGATTAAAATTAAGATTAAGGTTAAGAGGCCAAAGCGATAGCACTAGAAGGATTAGTTTCAACTTACAAACTGTTAATGGAAATGGAAAAAAGTATTACAACACAGGTAAACGCATTTAGATTCTTAGAGATGTGGAAGAGCTTCAGCGAGGTCGCTTTGGAGAGCGGCATTGTTCGTGCGGCGCTTCAGAAATATGAAAAAGGGAATAGTGATTGGCTAGATTACCTTTTGTACTTCAACAACTACCAGGTGATTGGGCAGACGCTGTTGGTGTATTGCCTTCGTGAAAAATTAGACATTGCTGCCACTGACTATTTCTCAAACTTTAATTTAACTGGTTATGCGTTGGAACCCGAGCAAGTGCACCACAATGACGAGGCAGGAGCAGTTCGGCAGGCCCTTGAAGACGTGGAGGTGCTGCAGGTTGCAAGCGCGCATGACAAAGCCGAATTGAAGCGGGTATTATCAAAACTGATTAAAGCAGAGGGGGAGCTAAAGGTGTTGGTGCTGCCTGTTTTGGAGAGAGCGGAGCAGGAGCAATACAAGGAAATTATAGAGCAAAGATTGAGCAAAGTCGCAGAAAGGGCACAAGACGAGTACCTGGTTTTGTTGCCACTAGTAAAGGGCAATGAGCAGGTAGAATGGCAGTACATGATCTATGATGGTGTTACTCAGTCTGAAATCAAAAGCTTTTAGGGCTTCGTCTTTGGTTCCTTTTTTATACGTAAATCAATCAATCTCTATAAACTATGTGGATAGCTTCAAAATTCGGGTTCTTCTCTATTGTCGCAAAAAAAGATGGGTTTCATGTAAGAGCCCGGGTAAGACAGGATCTTGAACAGCTAATGGCGGCTGTGAATCTTGCAGAACCAATACAGGTATGGCCCGAGGCAGACTATCGTTACAGAGTGATCCTGATAGCTCAGGAAATTCCTTTGGTGTTTCAGGCCCTAGCCGACTCTATTGATTATAATAATTTCAAAGATATGATTGCGGAAACACCTGCTCAAGGTGATAAGTATGGGGTTTATGGTCAGATATGGAACATCATGTACCATTTCCAGGAGTGGAACGAACAGGAAGAGGTCTGATTTTGCGGCATTAGGTGAAAAGGTCTGTTATAATAGTTAAAGGCACGAGCTAGCAAGGAATGTTTTGCGAAACCTATCAGGGGCTATAGTGTGGGTAAACCTGCCATTGTAGCCCCTTGAAAGGTAGCTATGTGTTTCTTTATTCGTTTTTCCTTGTGTTTGTATTTGCAATAAGTAGTTTTCTTAAGGTTTCTTGAAGAGTGTAAGCGTTGGATTTGCTATAGATACTAAATTGAAGAACCCTATTCTAAATCCAGAAGAATGTTCTTGTTGCATAGTTATTATTGTCTAAAGCGAATTTGTCTTTTGTACCATCATTGCCGAACTTCGCCTTCCCGCAGTCTGCCTGAGCCCATTGATGGTAAGGTGCTTGCTACATGCTTTGAGTTTCGCAGCCCATATAAGTGATTGTGCCTATTTGGGGAAACAACCCGCTGTCAGTTTTGCTTACATCCTATCAATGCTAATTCTTAGCGAAGTTGATAAAGGTATGCTGCGGTGAGAGGATGCACGTTTAAATGCGCGCACCGGAAAAGGCGTAAACTTTACGCTTGAAGGCTTTAAGGACAAATTCTATATGGGAGATATCATCCGGCTACTACCCGAGTACCTGGCCAACCAAATCGCCGCCGGCGAGGTGGTGCAGCGCCCGGCCTCGGTGGTAAAGGAGTTGTTGGAGAATAGCGTAGACGCGCGCAGCAGTAGCGTAACCCTGATCATCAAAGACGCGGGCAAGCAGCTCATTCAGGTGGTGGACGATGGTGTAGGCATGACCGAGACCGACGCCCGCATGTGCTTCGAACGCCACGCTACGTCTAAAATCAAAACCACCGAAGACCTGTTCCGCATCCGGACTATGGGCTTCCGTGGTGAGGCCATGGCCTCTATTGCCGCGGTGGCGCAGGTGGAGCTGAAAACCCGCGCCCGTGGCGCTGAACTGGGCACCTGCCTCACCATTGAGGGCAACGAGGTGATCAAGCAGGAGCCGGTGGCCATGGCCGAGGGAACGGTGGTAAGCGTGAAGAACCTGTTCTTCAACGTGCCCGCCCGCCGCAACTTCCTGAAGACTAACCCGGTTGAAATGCGCCACATCCTGGATGAGTTCCAGCGCGTCGCCCTAGCCAACCCCGAGATCGCCTTTGCCCTGTACCAGAACGAGGTGGAGGTCATGAACCTGCCCGCCGGCAAGCTGAGCCAGCGTATTGTGAGCATTTTCGGGAAGGAGTACAAAGAGCAGATGGCCGCCTGCGAGGAGACTACACCCTTCCTCACAGTGAAAGGCTACATCGGCAAACCCGAGTTTGCCAAGAAGAGCCGCGGCGAGCAGTTTTTCTTCGTGAACAACCGCTACATCAAGAGCCAGTACCTTAACCACGCGGTGCTCACCGCCTTTGAGGGCCTGCTGCCCAAGGACAGTTTCCCGTTTTACGTGCTTTTTTTGGAAATCGCGCCGGAAACGATAGACATCAACGTGCACCCCACCAAAACCGAGATCAAGTTTGAGGACGAGAAAACGGTGTACGCCATTGTGCGCGCGGCCGTGAAGCAGAGCCTGGGCCTGCACAACATCGCTCCGTCTTTGGATTTTGGCGCCGACGTGAACTACATGCCGCTGCAGCCCATGAAATTCCCGGCTTCCATGGACTTTGAGACCGCTCCCGCACTGGCGCCAAGGGCATCGGCCAGGACAAGCCAGCCTACCACGTTTCCTTCCCGGGCTTCGGGCGGCGGTGGGAGAGACGACAGCTATTCAGATTTTACCCCTACTCGCGAGGTCTCACGGGCCACTTCTGAGGACACGACCCTTTTCCCCGAGGAGGAGGATTCTTTCACGCCGGCCAAAAACAGCATGACGGGCGGCTCCAAGACCCTGCAGGTACACCAGAAATACCTTATGGTGCAGGTGAAATCGGGCTTGATGGTGGTGGACCAGCAGGCGGCCCAGGAACGGATTCTGTACGAGAAATACAGCCAGGCCCTGGGTAAACGCACCGGGGCCTCGCAGCAACTGCTCTTTCCGCAGACTCTGCAACTCTCGCCCGCCGATTTCTCTTTGGTGATGGAGTTGTCTGAGGAGTTCACGGCACTGGGCTTCGTGTTCAATGATTTCGGGAACAACACACTGGTGGTGAACGGTATTCCGGCGGAGATTCCGCTGCGCGACGAGAAAGAACTCATTGAAGGATTGCTGGAGCAGTATAAGAACAACCTATCGGCTTTGAAGGTAGACCGGCAGGAGAACCTGGCCCGCGCCATGGCCAAACGGGTGGCTTCGCGCCTCACCGGCCGTTTGAGCGACCAGGAGATGAACGCGCTGGTGGACCGGTTGTTCGGGTGCCAGATGCCCAACTACACGCCTGGTGGCCAGAAAACGCTGGTGATTCTGCAGACTGAGCAACTCCAGGACCTGTTTCTGCGGGGCTAATTATCGCCTGATAGATCAAACGGAAGGAAATGAGCGGGTTGCAGATTTTTTAGGAGGGTCTGGATACCATAAGGGGGCTTTCTGCCGTACTGTTGAAAGCAGAACCTTTACTTTCATGACCTGTTACCAAAGGAGAAAAGGTTAGGCCGTATGGTTTTGCCCGGCTTTTTCGTTTCCTTTAAACTGTATATTTACTTAACGTCCTTCTATGCCACCCATCACGCCCATGGTGCGTAACCTGCTTATTTTGAACGTGCTGATGTTCTTCTTAAGCGACAGGTTGTTCCCAAAGGAAATGTTTGCCTTGCACGATATCCGTTCAGACGCTTTCCGGCCGTACCAGTTTGTGACCCATATGTTCATGCACGGAAACCTGGGCCACCTGTTCAGCAACATGTTCAGCTTGTTTATCTTCGGGCCCATGCTGGAGCGGTACTGGGGGGAGATGCGGTTTCTCACCTTTTACCTCATCACAGGTTTGGGCGCGAGTCTGATGTATTCCCTGGTGCATCATTATGAGATCACCCAGGTGCTGGACGGTGCTGCGGCCTTTATGCAGAACCCAGACCCGATAGATTTCAGAAACCTCCTGGAGAAGGGTGGCGCTAATGTGAGGTCATTGGAAGGGTTTTTGATTGATTTTAACCGTAATCCAACAGATGCCCAGATGATCATGCAGGCCAAATCTCTGGCTTCCCGTATGTCTGAAGTGGTGGTAGACAGCTCCATGCTGGGCGCCTCGGGGGCGGTGTTCGGGATTCTGATGGCTTTTGGAATGCTGTTCCCCAACACTGAGCTCATGCTGCTGTTTTTCCCGGTGCCAATCAAAGCCAAATACTTCGTACTTATGTACGGCGCTTTTGAATTATATTCGGGATTAAACCGGGCTCCCGGCGACAATGTGGCGCATTATGCACATTTGGGAGGGATGCTTTTTGCGTATATCTTACTGAAACTTTGGGAACGACAACGCAACAACTTTTACTAAACTATGACCAGTATTTTTGACGATATAAGATCGGCGTTCACCAAGGGGAACAATGCCCTGCACCAGCTCATTTTCATCAATGTGGTGGTGTTTGCGGTGCTCATTATCCTGCGCACGGTTATGACGCTGAGCGGGTCTGGGGGCATGTTTGCCTACCTGATGACCTTCCTGAGCATGCCCTCCAACCTGCAGCTTTTCGCGTTCAGGTTCTGGACCATCATCACCTACTTCTTCACCCACCTGGAGTTCTTCCATATTCTGTTCAACATGCTCAACCTGTACTGGTTTGGTATGCTGATAAGAGAGTACCTGGGCGATAAACGGTTGGTGAACCTCTACGTGCTGGGCGGCTTGGCCGGCGGCCTGATTTACCTCATCAGCTACAACACCATTCCGTACCTGCAGCTGCGCGCCGAGGGGTCTTTCATGATGGGTGCCTCGGGTAGTGTGATCGCCATTATGGTGGCGGCCGCTACCTTGTTGCCCAACTACACCTTCAACCTCATCCTCATCGGGCCCATTCGGATCAAGTACATTGCCCTGGTCATGGTACTGCTCTCCATCTCTGGCGCCACCGGCGGAAACGCGGGCGGCAACATCGCTCACCTGGGCGGGGCTATCCTTGGCTTTTTTTACGTGCGCCAACTGCAAAGTGGCTCAGATTTGGGCCGGCCGTTGCAGGCGTTCCTGGGCTTTTTTAGAGGTATTTTCCAGCGCCGCTCCCCGTTGAAAGTAGCCTACAAGAATCCAAATCGCCCGTACACCACCTCGGCTTCTTCTTCCATGACCGGCACCTCCAACATCCCCGGTAATCCCTCACAACTGGAAATAGACCAGATCCTGGACAAGATCTCCGTCTCTGGGTATGAGAGTCTTACCAAGGAAGAAAAGCAGAAACTCTTCAAAGCCAGCCAGAAGTAAGGTGTAGTGGCTGGTGATGCGTTTTAAGGCTGTTTTTATTAAATCAGGCCTAAAACAGAAAACTATCTTTCTGTTTTAGGCCTGATGAATTCTAATTGGCTTTGACGCATATCGTCCCCCTTTGAAGGCCTGGGATGATAACTCCTGCTGGTCATGGCATTCCCGAAAATGTAGGGGCAATCCCTCGTGGTTGCCCTTGCTATTGCCACCAGCTATCGGTTCTTGACACGGCCTTGTCATCCCCCTACCCCCCTTCAAAGGGGGACGGAATGCATGAGTATGAATGTTAAACTTTCAGAATTATGAGCTTCGCCGATGACTGTTACTCGTGAATTCAAAAAAGAAGGCCTCGCAGATCTTAACTGCGAGGCCTTCTTTTTACATGCTCACTTTCTCTTAAGAAACCTTATTCCCGTTTTGGGCCGGTTTTGAGGAAACCAGCCCCGAATCTACCTTGTCTCGGCTGCTTTTGAGCATGTCTCCTATGGCGCCAATGTTGCCCAGGGTTTCTACGGCAGTAGTAGGTAAGAAAATCTTGTTGGCGGGGCCCATGGCTAGTTTTTCCAGCGCTTCGAAGGACCGGTAAGTAAGGACCCGCTCATCCAGGCCAGCCTCAATCAGCAACCGGATGCGGGATTTTTCGGCCTCCGCTATGTCAGAGATGGCTTTGGCCTGGCCCAGGGCATCCAGTTCGCGGGCGGCGCGCTCGCCCTCGGCCCGCAGGATCTTGCTGGCCCGGTCACCCTCTGCGCGGAGGATTGTGTCCTGTTTGGCAGCCTCGGCCTCCAGGATGATGGCGCGGCGGTTCCGCTCGGCTTTCATCTGCTTGTCCATGGCTTCCTGAATGTCTATGGGCGGTTTTATATCAATGACCTCCACGCGCTCAATCCGCACGCCCCATTTCTCGGTGGCTTCGTCCAGTGCCGTCCTGATCTCGGCGGAGATCCGCTCCCGGCCCGATAAGGTCTCGTCCAGTTCCAGGTTACCTATGATCTGCCGCATGGTAGCGGTGGTGATGTTGCGCACGCCCAGCACGTAATCAGAGATGCCGTAGGTGGCCTGCTCGGGGCCCACCACCTGATAAAACACGATGGTGTCAATCAGGACCTGCACGTTGTCGCGGGTGATCACGCTCTGCGGCGGCACGTTCGTCTGCTGGATGCGCAGGTCGTGGTACACGCGCACCCGGTCCACAATGGGGATGAACAGGTTCAGGCCGGGTTGCATGATGCGCTGGAACTTGCCCAGGCGTTCCACTACGGCCACCCGCTGTTGCTGGATAATCCGCACGGAGAGGGCAATGAGCACAATCACGGCGGCAAGGATAATGAGGGAAGTAGTCATCGCATTAGAAGTGAGTGAGTTTATCTGAAGAATGAATATCCATTGGAGATTTACTTGATAGGAACCACCTGGAGAACCGTGCTGCTCTGGTGCACCACCAGTATCCGCTGACCCGGGGCAAGTTCTTCGGGCGCCTTCGCCGACCAGGTTTCGTTCCCCACCCGCACAATACCCAGTTTTCCGGGAATCAGCGCCTCCACAACCTCACCTTGTCTGTTCACCAGATCGTGGGCTGGGTCCTGGAAACCGCGGGCCAGTCGGGCCCTTGCGGTGAGAGGCTTTGAGAGCAGGGTCAGGAGCAACCCCGAGACGCTGGCAGCCACGGGCGGAAGCCACAGGTTCTCGGGAAACAAATAAGAAAGTGCGGCGGCCACCAGGGCAGCGAGGCCCAGCCAGAGCAGGTAGAACGTACCTGTCAGCATCTCCGCTACCAGCAGCAGGATGCCCGCCATAAGCCACAACCACCACAATTCTAAGCCCATCTTTTTTCTCTGATTACTGCCTTAATTTACTCATTATTAAGAACAAATGCTGTTTAATCCATTAGTCGTTGGTTGCGGGAAAATATAACAGGAAAGCCATCCTGTTTTAAGGTCGTTTTCAGAAAAACGGCCTTAAAACAGGTTTTCGGCAGAACCAGCCGGATCAGCGGATTTTTACTATTTTGTGTGCCCAAACTAATTTGCTCAACCCATCCCTTATGAAGAAATACTTTTACTCTCTGGCTACCGCGGCGTTGGTGGCTTTCTCCGGATCGGCGGCCTTGGCCCAAAGAACCTACCTGCACTGTGGCCAACTCATTGACGGCCTCAAAGATCAACCCCAGACCGAGATGACCGTCATCATTGACGGAAACCAGATTGTAGGCGTGGAGAAAGGCTACACCTCTCCGAGCGCCGGGGCCAAAATTATCGACCTGAAAAACAGAACCGTGATGCCGGGCTTCATGGACATGCACGTGCATTTTGAAAGTGAAACCAGCCCTACTGCCTACGCCGAGGCGCTTTCCCTGAACCAGGGCACTATTGCGTTTCGGTCCATCAACTACGCCGAGAAAACCCTCATGGCCGGCTTTACCACCGTGCGGGACCTAGGCGGCAGTGGCGTGAACGTGCAACTGCGCAACGCCATCAACCAGGGGCTGGTAAGAGGTCCACGGATGTTTGTGGTAGGAAAAGCCATCTCGGCGACGGGCGGCCACATGGACCCCACCAATGGCTACCGCGCCGATCTGCAGGGGGATCCGGGCCCGGCCCAGGGCGTGGCCAACGGCCCGGATGAATGCCGGAAAGCCGTGCGCTACCAATACAAAAACGGCGCAGACTTGATCAAAATAGCGTCCACAGGCGGTGTGCTGAGCGTGGCCAAAGACGGTTCTGCGCCGCAATTCACCGAGGAAGAAATCAGGGCTATCGTAGAAACTGCCCGGGATCTAGGGCTGAAAGTGGCGGTGCATGCCCACGGCGCCGAAGGCATGAAACGTGCCGTACGGGCTGGGGTGACCTCAGTGGAGCACGGCACCCTGATGGACGAGGAAACCATGAACCTGATGAAGAAGAACGGTACCTGGTACGTACCCACCCTCACCGCCGGTAAATCCGTGGCCGATTCTGCGAAGATCAAAGGCTACTACCCGGCGCTGGTAACGCCCAAGGCCCTGGCCATCGGACCACAATTGCAGGGCACTTTCGCGAAAGCATACAAGAAAGGCGTAAAGATCGCCTTCGGGACCGATGCCGGGGTGTTCATGCACGGCAGGAACGCGAAGGAGTTTGAGTACATGGTAGAAGCCGGCATGCCCGCCATGGAAGCCATCAAAGCCGCCACCGTCCACGCCGCTGAGCTGCTGGGCATGTCTGCGAAGTTGGGCACCATTGAGAAAGGCAAGTTCGCCGATTTCGTGGCGGTGATCGGGAATCCGTTGCAGGATATCAATCTGCTGCAACAGGTGAGTTTTGTGATGAAGGATGGGGTGGTTTATAAGCAGTAGGGTTTAACCTATGCCCATTATCCCCTCCCTGTCATCCTGAAAGGATCTTGTGGGCGAACTAGACAAGCCGAAGCTATGAAAGACCACAATTACTTTGTCTACATCACCAGCAACCCTGGGAAGACTGTTCTTTATACAGGTGTCACAAATGATTTGGAAGTTCGGCTGCAACAACACAAAAAAAACAGAGGAAAGCCGGAGACCTTTGCCGGCAAGTACTACTGCTACCAACTGCTGTATTATGAACGCTACACTAACGTAGCGCAGGCCATTGCAAGGGAAAAGGAATTGAAGCTCATGAGCAGAGAAGCCAAAGAGGAACTGATAAAGCCAATAAACCCCAAAATGAGTTTCTTGTACATAGCCAGCTGAGTTGCAGATGGCCCACAAGATCCTTTTCAGGATGACAAAGAGAGGGAATTGAGTCATTTAGCTCTGTTTCTCTGTCATTTTCCAAAGGACAGCATTAAAAAATGGAAGCCCGACCAATTGGTCGGGCTTCCATTTTTTAATGCTGTCCTAAAGCAGTCGCTTAGGCATTGGCGGGCATGTTGTCCAGCACATCCATTACTTCGCGCACGGCTTTCTCAGAAGCTCTCAACAAGGCCATCTCGTCCTCGTTTAACTGTAGCTCGATCACTTTCTCGATGCCGTTTTTACCTAACACTACCGGTACACCCAGGTAGGTGCCAGTGATGCCGTATTCGCCTTCCAGTTTGATACAAACCGGGAATACGCGTTTCTGGTCGCGTACAATGGCTTCTACCATCTGCGCAGCGGCTGAACCCGGAGCATACCAGGCCGAGGTACCCATCAGTTTCACCAGTTCGCCACCGCCATTCTTGGTGCGGTCTACAATGGCGTCCAGTTTGGCGGGGTCAATCAGTTCAGTTACGGGAATACCGCCAACCGTAGTGTAGCGCGGAAGCGGCACCATGGTATCGCCATGGCCACCCATCAAGACCGCTTGGATGTCTTTAGGAGAGACGTTCAGTTCCTCGGCCAGGAAAGCGCGGTAGCGGGCCGTGTCCAGAATACCGGCCATGCCCATTACTTTGGTGCGGGGTAGTTTGGAGGTAATATGCGCGGCGTAGGTCATCACGTCCAGCGGGTTAGACACCACAATGATGATGGCCTCGGGCGAGTGCTTGATCACGTTCTCGGTCACAGAACGAACGATACCGGCGTTGGTGCTGATGAGGTCATCGCGGGTCATGCCGGGCTTGCGGGGCAAACCGGAAGTAATTACCACCACGTCTGAGTTGGCGGTGCGGGTATAATCATTCGTAACCCCCACAGTGCGGGTGTCATACAGGTTAATCGGCGATTTCTGCCAGATATCTAACGCCTTGCCTTCGGCGAAGCCTTCTTTGATATCCACTAACACTACTTCATTGGCGATTTCGCGGTACGCTAAAACGTCGGCACAGGTGGCCCCAACGTTACCAGCTCCAACTACGGTTACTTTCATTCTGTTTTATTTTGGTTAGGTTGATGTACTTACTAGACTACGCGGTGAATTTAGGAAAAAGGCCGGCACCTGAAAATTCTGCTCCCCTTTTTAATTGCCGATTGTTAATTGTTGATGTTTGTTTTGGGCCCGTTTTCTTAGAAACAGCGGTGAAACGGCTTGTCTGCAAAATTTTCAAAACCACTCAACTTAAGTTGATGACTTCCTAATAATCAATCAATCAATCAATCAATCAATCAATCAATCAATCAAGCGCGGCTGACGCTGATCTCCAGCACTTCCTGGGTATTCTCAGTGACCTTGAAGCGGTTGTCCAGTTGCTGGCCCAGGACCCACGTGAGCGACGCGTCCGAGACTAATACCCAGACATCGGGTTTAAGGTTGGCGGGAACTTTGCGATCGATGAGCAGGTCGCTCACTTTTTTCTTGCCGTTCATGCCCAGCGGGATAAACCAGTCGCCTTCTTTCCAGGGGCGCAGTTTCAGCGGAAACTTCACCAGGTCCGCATCTAAGGCGGCTACGTCTTTGGAGCGCGGCACCTTGTAGCCCTCGGCGGATTTCCGGGTGAATTTAGCCAGATAAGGCCCGAAACGCAGTTCGGTGGTTTCCTCGGGCACGGTCACGCTCCCGAATTTCTCTAGCGGCTTGGGGGTGATGACCAGGTCCTCGCGGTCTTTTACCAGCACGTGGGTAGGGGAGGAGAAGGTTTTCCCGGATTGGGCTTCCCAGGAGGCTGCTATCTCCTGCGTCTGGCTGTAGGAGAAATTTAGTGGTTTCAGAAACTCATGTAACAGAACTACTGGCGCAGGACTGACTTGCAGGGGGGCAATAGAAAGATAAGTAGTTCCGTTCTCCTCGCGTTGCGCTTTGGCCTTCATTTCCAGAAAAGAGGCTTGAAATACAGCCTCGGCGCCCTGCAGGCGTTCCAAGGTGGAGGTGAAGGTCTCTTCCAAGTTGGGGTTAAGTTTCTTGAGCACCGGAATGACCTCATGGCGCACCAGGTTGCGGTTGTACTTACGGCTCTCGTTGCTGGAATCTTCGCGCCAGGCCAGGCGTTTGGCTACTAGCCAGTCGTAGAGGTCGTCTTTGGTGAGGCCCAGGAGCGGGCGGATGAGGTTTCCGTTTTTGGGCAGAATTCCGTGAAGTCCGGCCAGACCAGTGCCGCGCACCAGGTTCAGAAGAACGGTTTCCAAGGCATCGGACTGGTGGTGGGCCGTGGCGATGACGTCATAGCCCAGTTGTTGGCGCATCTGCTCAAACCATTGGTACCGTAGCGTGCGGGCCGCCATCTGGATGGAGATGCCTTCCTGCTCGGCGAAGGCCTGGGTCTGGAGCTGCTCGCTGTAGAAAGGCGCGTCATACTGTTTGGCCAACTTGCGCACGAACAGCTCATCGGCCTCTGACTCCTCACCGCGCAGCCCAAAGTTGCAGTGCAGCACCGCAAACGGGAATTTGAGGCGGTGCAGGACATCGGCTAGGACCACCGAATCCAGACCTCCGCTCACGGCGGCCAGAATACGGGTTTCAGGGGAGGCAAGCTGGTGGGAGGTTATATAGTGTAAAACTTTCTCGAGCATCGGTAAAGGAAGGGTATTTTTAGTAATTTTGTTTCTCTTATTGGCATTGATGAAGTTCACAAAGATAGGTTTAGTATCTCTTTTCTCCCTGTTCTGGGTTAATTTGGCTTTTGGGCAGGGTACGCCGGCTCCGGCGCCGACAGGAAACGGGCAGCCGGTGGAGGTATCGGCGAGCACGCTGCAGTCTGGCCGCTACAAAGGCGAGGAGGTGCGCCGCCTGCTGGGCAACGTGGTCATGCGCCAGGGTCAGACCACCCTTACCTCAGACTCAGCCTATCAGTACGCCAGCGACCGCAACAAGCTGGAGGTTTTCGGGAACGTACACATCACCCAGCCCGGCATGGACGCCACCAGCGCCACGGCCAGCTATGACGGTACCCGCCGCATCGCCAACATGCGCGGCAATGTTACCCTGCGTGATGAGCAGATGACCCTCACCACACCCTCCCTGGACTACGACCTGAACGCCAAGCGCGCCTACTATACCGAGGTCGGAAACATTGTGGGCCCGGATTACACCATCAACAGCCAGCTGGGTACCTATACCTCCGAGGATAAGGTGCTCACGTTCAAGAAGAACATCAAATACATTGGCCAGAATGCCGAGGTGGTAAGCGATACCATGTCGTACAACACGGTGACCAAGGTGGTGGAGTTCTTCGGGCCTACCACCATCAAATCACCGGACGGCACGCTGTACGCCAACCGGGGCACGTACAATACCGTCACGCGGGAATCTAACTTCAGGGGTAATGCCAGCATCAAAACCCCGGATTACCTCATTAAAGGAGAGGTGTTAACCTACGATAAAACGAAGGAATACTACACGGCCTCCAGAAACGTCTCCATGACCTCCATCAAAGATACCACCATCATCACGGGGCAGACGGCGTTGTACTGGCGGGCGAGGGGCAGGGCCAAGGTCTACGGTTCGCCGGTCATGCGTACCATTGAGAAGCGCGATACCATGTACCTCTCCGCGGATACGCTGGTTTCGGTGGAGAACGTGAAAGACAAAACCAAGAAAGGCAAACTCTACGCTTACCACGATGTGCGCATCTTCAAGTCTGACCTGCAGGGTCTTTGCGATTCTTTGACCTATGACCAGCAGGACTCCACCATCTACATGAGCCGGAACCCAAGGCTCTGGGCCAATAAAAACCAGATGACCGCAGATAGCGTGATTCTGCGGTTGCGCAACAACACCATTGACCAGATGCACATGTACGGCAACTCCTTCGCCATCTCCATAGACACGCTGGACAACTACAACCAGGTCAAGGGGCGCAGGATGATCGCGCGGTTCGCCAACGGCAAGATCAGGCGCATTGACGTGAACGGCAACGCTGAGAGCCTTTACTTCGCCCTGCAGGGCGATTCCACTACTATGGGCATGAACCGGGCAGTGAGTAGTGACATGCGCATGATGTTTGACGAAGGCAAGGTGCAGTACATCACGTTCCTGGAGCAGCCAGACGCCAAACTCATTCCGCCGCATGAGCTCAAAGACCCAGATAAACGATTGAAGGGTTTTATTTGGCGGAGCGATGAAAAGCCTACCCGGGCCTTTGTGCTGGCCAAAAGAGGTCCTAAGAAAAAGGCCACATCGGCTAAACCCGTGGCTGGCCCGGCAAAGTCAAAGAAAGACCAGAAAGCCGATAAAAAAGCAAAACCGGCCCCTAAACAGAATAAAGAAGCTAAAAAGCCTCTGGCCAAAGTCGAGCTTGGTAAATAATTGAGGCCCTATACTGAATGGAAAGACCATCCGTTCTGTTACATATAAAAAAAAGTGTTATTTTTGCGCGCTTATGACCAAACGCATTCTTTCTTATTTGCCCATCGTGCTCGTAGTCTTTCTATTGGGCGCCTGTGGGCAATACAATAAAATCCTGAAAAGCGACGACGTAGACAAGAAATACGCCGCGGCGCTCTCTTACTACGAGAAAGAGGAGTACGAGAAAGCCGGCGCCTTGCTGGAAGACCTCATGCCTTTGCTCAAAGGCCGCAGCGAGTACGAGAAAGCCAACTTCCTCTACGCCTACACCAAATACCACCAGGGCCTGTACCTGGAAAGCTCTTTTCACTTCATCTCGTTCACGCAGACGTTCCCGCGCAGCCAGTATGCAGAGGAGGCAGCTTTCATGAACGCCCGCTCATTGACCAATGAGTCGCCGTCGGTGAACCTGGACCAGCAGAGCACCGTGCAAGCCATGGCGGCCCTGCAGGAGTTCATGCGCCGCTATCCGCAGAGCAAGTACATGGCCGATGCGAACAAGATCTACGACGAGCTTTCACGCAAGATTGAGGTAAAAGCCTTTGAGA
Source organism: Rufibacter aurantiacus (assembly GCF_017916345.1). Taxonomy (NCBI): domain Bacteria; kingdom Pseudomonadati; phylum Bacteroidota; class Cytophagia; order Cytophagales; family Hymenobacteraceae; genus Rufibacter; species Rufibacter aurantiacus. The sequence goes on along the minus strand of NZ_JAFMSV010000002.1, from coordinate 250,175 downwards.
ACGCCAGGCAGTACTACAAACTCACCAACTACGATCCGCAGTATTACAAAGCGGCGGTAGTGTCCCTGGAGAACTTCCGGAAGAACTACCCGTCGTCGGTGTATAACGAGGAGGCGGCTTTCCTGCGCATTGATGCCCAGTACAACTACGCGAAGGAAAGTATTGAATCCAAGCAGCGCGACCGCTACGCCGAGGTGATCACCATGTACCAGACCTTTGTGGACGCTTATCCGCAGAGCAAGTTTTTACGTAACGCCGAGAACCTCTATGACGCCAGCCGCCAAGCGCTGGAGAAACTGAGCAAAACCCCGGCCGCTGCGGCAGCCGCTACGGCAAACAAGTAAGTTAATTTTTGTAAAACCCAATTCACTAGACATATGGCCCAAGTACCAGCATCCATCGTAACGCGTAACATATCTGACCTGGCAGTTGAGACCGGTAACGTATATCAGTCAATCTCCATCATCTCTAAGCGCGCGAACCAGATTGCCGTGAAGGTGAAAGAGGAATTGAACTCTAAACTGGCCGAGTTTGCCACCACCGTGGACAACCTGGAGGAAGTGTTTGAGAACCGCGAGCAGATTGAGATCTCTAAATACTATGAGCGTCTTCCTAAGCCTACCAACATGGCCATTGAAGAGTTTGTAGAAGGAAAAGTATATTTCCGGAACGCCGATGACGAGGAGCAAACCTCTTCCGCGCTTTAATTCAACGTTTCTGAATGCTTCGGCATAAGAAAATAATCCTGGGGGTCTGCGGAAGCATAGCGGCGTACAAAGCGGCTTTGCTGGTGCGGCTCCTCATCAAGGCAGAAGCAGAAGTGCAGGTAATCCTGACCACTTCTGCTTCTGCTTTTATAACCCCTGTCACTTTAGCCACGCTTTCCAAGAAGCCGGTTTTAACCCAGTTCGTGCGCGATGACCAATCCGGACTCTGGCACAACCACGTGGAACTGGGCCTTTGGGCCGATGCCCTGGTAGTGGCCCCCGCCAGCGCCAACACCGTAGGGAAATTCGCCCGCGGATTGTGTGACAACCTGCTGTCGGCGACGTATCTCTCGGCAAGGTGCCCGGTGTTTGTGGCCCCGGCCATGGACCTGGACATGTACCAGCACCCAGCCGTGCAGGAGAACTTCAGGCTGTTGCGCTCTTACGGGAACCACGTGATTGAAGCAGGGCACGGCGAGTTGGCCAGCGGATTGGTAGGGCAGGGGCGCCTGGCAGAGCCCGAAGAAATCATCCAGGTTTTAGAACAGTATTTCATTTCCCAGAACATTGTTTAGCGGCAAGAAAGTCCTGATTACGGCCGGGCCCACCTATGAGCCCCTGGACCCGGTACGGTTCATCGGTAACCACTCCACCGGCAAAATGGGCTTCGCCCTGGCCCGCAAATTAGCCGAGCAAGGCGCCGAGGTGAATTTGGTGGCCGGTCCTACGGCACTTACCTTGAAGCACCCGTTGGTACACATCACGCACGTGATGACCGCCGATGAGATGTACGCCGCCTGCGCCCGGAAAGCGCCGGAAACCGACCTCTGGATTTTCGCGGCGGCCGTGGCCGATTACAAACCCAAGGACACCGCTACCTCTAAAATAAAAAAAAGCGATGCTTCTTTTACTATTGAGTTGGTGAAGAACGTTGATATAGCAGCTACCTTGGGCAAGGAGAAACGCACTGATCAGTTTGCCGTAGGCTTCGCCCTGGAAACCGATCAGGAACTGGAGAACGCCCGCGGCAAACTCCTCAAGAAAAACCTGGACATGGTGGTGCTCAACTCGCTCCGTGACCCCGGTGCTGGCTTCAAGCACGACACCAATAAAATCACCATTGTGAAGGCCAACTCCGTAGAGGAGTATAACCTGAAAGCCAAAGACGAGGTAGCACAAGATATTCTGGAATCCATTAAAGCTGAATGGGCATGTTTGCAAAAAAAATAGGCTGGGTTTTACTCTGTCTCCTGTTCCCGCTGGGCGCCATGGCGCAGGAACTACGCTGCGAGGTCACCGTGAACAGCGACCAGGTACAGGCCACCGACCGGCAGGTGTTCCAGCAGATGCAGAACGCCATCTCTGAGATCATGAACAACACCCGCTGGACCAGTGATGTGTACCAGAACGAGGAGCGCATCCGGTGCAAGATGTTCATCACGTTGCGGGCCATGCCGCAGATTGGCGTCTACGAGGCTAACACGCAGATCATCTCCAGCCGCCCTACCTACGGCACTGGCTACGAGACCACCGTGCTTTCCTTCGTGGACACCAAGTTTGAGTTTGAGTACAACCCGGCTCAGCCGCTGCAATACGCGCCCAATACCTATACTTCCAACCTGACCGCCATCCTGTCTTTCTACGCCTATACTATCATTGGCATGGACAATGACAGCTTTTCGCGATTGGGTGGGGCCAATGCCTTAGCCGAGGCCAGCAACATCCTGAACCTGGTGACCTCTGCGGGGGCCGCCGGCGGCGGATGGAGCGCTACCGCCGATACCCGTAACCGATACTGGCTTATTAATAACCTGCAGGACCCGCAGTTTGAGCCCCTGCGTTCGGCCATCTACCTGTACCACCGTCAGGGACTGGACCTAATGTCTCAGGATCCCGAGAAAGCCCGGCAGAATATTCTGGAGGCCTTGAAGAACATCCAACAGGTGGCCCGCATACGCTCCGGCAGCGCCGCTCTGCGGTCTTTCTTTGAAGCCAAAGCCACCGAGCTGAGCAACGCCTTTGCCTCGGCCACGCCCGCCCAGAAGCAGCAGGCCTACGAATTGCTCACCCAGATAGACCCCACCAACCGGGCTAAATACGAGCCCCTGACCAGACGCTAGACTTCCGTTTAGGGCCTGTTTTCAGGAAAACACAGATAAAGCATATTCCCGTTTTAGGGCATATTCTACAATAACATTCTTAAAACGAGAGAAGCCTTTCCCGCAAAAACTGGGGAAGGCTTCTCTCGTTTCTGGCCTGATGCAAAGGAAGATTGTTCTTGCGGCTAAATATGTGTTGTCCTTTTATACCAAGTGACGAAGGCTTTACAATGAAGGAAAAATCACGTTTCTTTAGAGGCAGTTTTACAAGAGCAGTTAGGTAGTAAACCTGGTTGAGGTTTTAAGCCGAGGACTGGAACAGAGAGGCGGTTGGTGTTGTTGAAAATTTCGGGTCCGGACCTATTCCTTAACCGGGAGGGGAGAACCTGCACCGTTTACCTCTGCCGCACGTACTGGAATAGGAACCTGGCTTATATAGGATTTTCCCATCGCGGCAGCGATTTTCAGGAAATAATTTAGGCTATATTTATTAGTCTTGAAACTAAATAAATTAGCATCTTTGTCTATTGGAGTACACCAACACAACGCAAACTGAAAGAGGCATTCCTACTTTATGCTCGTAGATCTTAAGATAAAAAATTACGCCCTTATTGAGCAGCTGGAGCTGCAACCATCGCCGCTGCTGAACATTATTACCGGTGAAACGGGCGCTGGTAAATCTATCATGCTGGGAGCCATCGGGTTGCTGCTGGGTAACCGCGCAGATTCTAAGTTGCTGTTCAACCAGAACGAGAAATGCGTGATTGAAGGCTCCTTCAACATCTCTGAATACAACCTGGCCGCCTTTTTTGAGGAGGAAGACCTGGACTTTGAGCCCGTGAGCCTGCTGCGCCGCGAGATCAGCCCCAGCGGCAAATCTCGGGCCTTCGTGAACGACACACCTGTGACCCTGGACCAACTGCGCCGCATAGGCGATCAACTCATGGATATCCACTCGCAGCATGATACTTTGCTTTTAGGTGACCAGGGTTACCAGCTGAACATTGTGGACCTGTACGCCCAGAACGAGGAACTGCGCAACGGCTACGGCGTGGCGTACCGCACCTACAAAAAGCTGGAGCGCGAGTACAAAGACCTGGAAAGCCAACTGGCGCAGAGCCAGAAAGAACTTGACTACAATACCTTCCTGCTGAATGAACTGTCTGAGGCCAATCTGCAGGCCGAGGAACAGGAAAGCCATGAGGTGGAACTGAAGCAACTTGAGCACGCCGAGGAAATCAAGCTGAAACTTAGCCAAGCCCTGCAGTATATTTCGGAGAGCGAGTATAACGCCGCTGGTGCCCTCAAAGACGCCAGCCACCTGCTGGGTCAGGTAACCGAATACGGCGAAAGTTTCCAGATCCTGAAAGAGCGCCTGGACAGCTGCCTCATTGAGCTCAACGACATCGGGAGCGAACTGGAGGACGCCGAGCGCAAGACCGAGGCCGACCCGCAGCGCGCCGAGCAACTGCAGGAGCGCCTGGACCTCATTTATACCTTGCAACGCAAGCACCAGGTACGCACCGTGGAAGAACTACTGGCCCTGCAGGCCGAGCTGGAAATAAAGGTGAGCAGCGTCCACAACCTGGATGCAGCCATTGAGAAAACCAAGAAAGCCCTGACCGCTGCCTTGCAGGAAGTAGAAGCCCGCGCCGAGGAACTGTCCCAGAGCCGCACCGGTATCTTCTCCACTTTCCAGGACGAGCTTCACAGCCTACTCTTTGAATTGGGCATGCCAAATGCACGGGTAGTTTTCGAGCACAAGGTCTCAGCGCCGGCTCCTACTGGGATTGACGTGGTTAACATTCTGTTCAGCGCGAACAAAGGCGCCGCGCCGCAGACCTTGAGCAAAGCGGCCTCGGGTGGGGAGTTCTCCCGCCTCATGCTCTGCGTGAAGTACCTGCTCGCCGACAAAACTGCCTTGCCTACCATCATCTTTGACGAGATCGACACCGGTATCTCAGGCGAGATTGCCGTGAAAGTGGGCCGCATGATGCAGCAGATGTCACAGAAGCACCAGTTGATCTGTATCTCGCACCTTCCACAGATGGCCGCCCAAGGCGATACGCACTACTTCGTCTACAAAGAAGACCGCGCCGACCGCACGATCAGCCGCGTGCGTCAGCTGAGCCACGAAGAACGCGTAGTAGAGATCGCCCAGATGATCGCCGGCGCCAACCCATCGGAAAACGCCTTCCAAAGCGCGAAAGAATTGCTGGCGCTGAGTGCCTGATGTGTGGAGTTGTTTGAGGGTTGTTTTTAGTATAGGGTTCTAAAACGTTTGGCCACGAAAACTGTAAGTGACTCGCCCTTTTGCAAATTCTCCCCTTGAGGGAGATAAAGAGGGATGTTTCCATTTGCTAATCAAAGCATTCTCAAGTAGGGGTAATCCCTTGTGGTTGCCCATTCCGGTTACCACCGCCATTCCAGTTGTTGGTGATAACACCAACAACGGCATGCGACGATGACGTACGGAAAATCGGATTATGTAGCTTATACGCTCTTATAAAACAGAAAACCCTCTGCAGAACTGCAGGGGGTTTTCTGTTTAAGGCCTGTTTGGGTGAAATCAGCTGCAAAACAAACCTAGGTCGCCACTATTTAATGATTACCTCTCCAATTTGAAATCTGGGTCCACGGTGGGGCGCTGCAGGGTGTTGGAGATAGCCCAACCGGTAGCGTACATCCATCGGGTCATCTTAGCCAGTTTGGTGATGTCTATCCGCTGGGCCTCATCGCGAGGGGTGTGGTAGTCTGGGTGCAGGAGGGTGGTGAAGAAGATAGCCGGGATACCCACGCGCGCGTAGGGCAGGTGATCGCTCCGGAAATACCAGCCCTCGGGGTGACGCTGCTCGTCCCAGGAGGTGTCTAGCTTGAATTTGGTGAAGTTTTGGTTCGCCTGCAGGGCCATGTCTACCAAGGCGGTGGAGTTCTTGTGCGGTTTGATGGAGCCCAACAGCGCGGCGGAATCTGGGGCGTTACGGCCAATCATATCGCCGTTGAGTACCGCTACAATGGATTCTTTCTTTACCGTAGGGTTCTCGGCGTACCAGCGGGAGCCCAGCAGGCCGCGTTCCTCGGCGCCGTGCCAGACAAACAAAGCGGAGCGTTGACCGGGGTTCTGTTTCCAGGCGCGCGCAATGGCCAGCATGGCCACACTTACCGTTCCATTGTCATCGGCCCCGTTCCAGATGGAGTCACCATTGATGGGCGTGCCCACTCCGTCATGGTCATGGTGCCCGCTGAAAAGCACGTACTCGTTTCTGAGGTTAGGATCGGCGCCGGGCGCCCGGGCCACCACGTTGGCAGATGGATAGATATAGCTGTCTACCTTAATTTGGATTCTGGAAGTGCCGGAGGGCTTGCGGAGGTTGTCTTGCATGGATTGACCGCTTGCCGTAGGCAGCACAATAAGCGTAGGAACCGCTCTGGAGGAAGTTTGGGCCGTGGCTACCAGACCTTCCAGTTGGTAGCTGCCTTCCTCAAACCCGTGACCCGCGAAAGCCAGGCTGGCCTGGGTAGTGGAATCCGCGATGAGCACAATGGCGGCGGCTCCGGCCCGTGTAAGAATAGTTCCCTGTTGGCGTACCGCCGATAAAATGTAGCGATAACCCCAGAGGCTCATGCCGGGAGCCGGCAGGTTGGTAGGGGGCAGCATCCGCATGGCCACGATCTTACCCCGCAGGTTCTGCCGGGTGGTGTCTGCTAAAGAATTAAGGAAAACGGGTGTGCTTTCCGCTACACCTTCTACCGGCGAGGTCACCCACACTTCCTTGTTCAGGAGTAGCCTGCGGCCATTGATCGTGATGTGGCTTTGACGAGAGACCTGCGTGCGGCGCAGCGGGAAGAACTGGAAATACGTACCATCGTCGCCGGCAGGCAGCAGACCGGCCTCGCGGGCGCGTTCGGCCATCCAGGCAGCGGCTCGTAGTTCCTCAGTTTCCCCGGCCCGGCGGCCGCGCAGGCTATCGCTGGCTAAAGAAAATAAATCACGCCGCAGATCGTCCTCCCTGATCACGGAAAACGCCGGCGGGTTGGTGGCGGAGGCAGGTGTGCTTTGCTGCGATGTTGCAGCAGGTTTGCTGCAACTGCCAAATACCAGGATAGACAAAGCGCCCAATGCGGTAAATCTCCGGACCCTTTTAGAAATAGAAAAGTAAGTTTGTGTCATAGATTGTTCGTTTGGTGTACCCTTTTAAAGAAAGGTCACTAATAAGTGCGGTGATCCGTTTATGGCCTGGTTTTTAGAAAACAGGTCCTAAACGGACCACCTGAGTAGGGTATCATCGGCTTGGAAGCCATTGATTACTCGTCTTCGCGGTTCACGGTATTGATGTCAAAGGCGGGCACGCAGATAGACCAGTATTCGCATTCCTCATCAAATGGGTTGGCGTACCGGACGCGGGCGCCGGCCTTGATGTGCAGGGTCTGGCCCGCCGAGAGCACCACCGGCTCACCGTCGACCTCAATCTGTTTTCTGCCCCTTAGCACAATGGTCACTTCGTCAAACTCAGGGGTCTGATGCGGTTCGCTCCAATGGGGCGGCGCCACCATATGGGCCACGCTAAAGCCCTCGGTGCGGGTGCTGGCCAGTCCGAAGTGCTCCTCAATGAGTTTACCATCGGTGGTAGGCACTCTGAAGGGCGCCGTCTGCAAGTAGTATTTTTTCTCGCTCATAGGGTTTAGTTATTGGTGGTTTTAGTGGGGCATTCGCCTTTGTTGTAGGAGGTAACGCCAGAGATCTCAGCGGTGCAGGCGTTGCCGTAGGTCTTGCCGTCGCAGCCGCACACGGGGTCATATTGCATGGTGCAGGCGCGCTCTTTATCTATTTTGGCAGGGTCAATGCAGGCGGTGGCAGTTTGCTGGTTGCTCTTGCAGCTGAAAACGGCACCGCACAGCAAAAATGCGGGAAGCAGAAGGTGTTTTTTCATAGTGCTTATTGTCTGGTGAAATATACGTAAATAAGCTAGTTGCGTGCGCATTGGGTTTTCCACCAGCGGTTTTAGGATTTATTTCCCAAAATGGGTTAAAAACAACTAACCCTCCTCCGTATAAATGCGTAAACCGCTTGAATATATGTTACAATATATATTTATTGTTTAGCATATTGCCGATGCAAGTACCTGCGTTATACAGATGTGCCTGCATAAACATTTATAAAACATCAACCTTTATCTTTTCTTACTATGAAAAATGACAATTCAAAAGTCCTGATCGCCCTTGCCGCTGGTGCAACCGCTGGTTTAGCTGCTGGTATCCTGTTAGCCCCTAGCAACGGAAAAGAGTCCCGCGATGGTCTGTTGAAAGCCGCTGGTCAGTTAGCTGATAGCGTAAACGGACAAATTGCCCCTTACCTGGAGAAACTGAGCGGCTTAACCAGCCTGCTGGGCGGTTCTGAAGGCGCAAACGGTGCCAGCAAATCTTCTGATAACAACGCCTCTGCTGCCTCAGACAACGCTGGCGCGCAGTCCTAAGCTTTTTAGCACCCTTGGTTTGGCTGCAGGAGAGGCATAACTAAATGTTTTTTACTATCGTTAAGGAGAATTGGGTAATTTAATTTAAACCATAATTCCTATAAAAATAAAGCTCATGAAAGACGATAATGGAAAAATCATTCTGGCTATGCTCGCCGGCGCCGGTGCCGGTATCATAGCTGGTGTTTTGATGGCGCCGGAGGCGGGTGAGACCACCCGTGGCAACCTGAAAAAATCTGCCTCTAAACTGGGGTCTAACCTGGGTTCAAAAGTGCAGGCCCTAGGTACCAGTGCCAGCGCGCTCATCGGACGGAAATCTTCCGGCGACCCTGAGGTGGTGAATACCGGATCTAACTCTACGCCTACTTCGCACCTGGACAACAACCCAACGGGCGGCAACGTGGACTTGATGACTGGCGACAATCCTCGTGATAACGCCACCGGAACTGCTCCATCAGACATGGGGGCTGGGGTAACCGGCGGAGCCTATGGCGCTGATGCCGGAACGCTGGGTACAGATACCGATGCAAACGCCACTTCTACCAGCGCGGGTACAACCACCGGCGGCACTACCAAGCCCAAAAGAGCCAGCAGAGCCAAAGGCGCTTCTAAATCCGGGTCAACCGGCACCGGATCAGATGCCTCAGCGTAAAATTATTTTCTTCTCTTAATGTTTTTGTAACCTTCTGGTAGCAGGCTCGTTAAAGAATAGAAAGTATGATTGGTTAAATAAGAAATTGCGAAACAGATGAAGTAACGCAAAGTTGTTTGATGACGTTGAAACTTAAATAAAATTGACCAATAGGTTAAGCTTTTTAAGGGATACTAGGATAACTTAGTAACACAGACGAAAGTCACATCAGTTAGCGAGTAGAAGTTATTTAACCAATATAAGAAAGCCTTCCCAACCGGGGAAGGCTTTCTGCATTTACGGGTTTCTAGTTTTTGGGGAATTATCTTGGAATTGGCCCTAAACGGTTGCTATGCTAGTGCGAGCAAAGAATTATGGTTATTCCGCTGGCGCGAGCGTCCCGCTCGTGTCCGCACGCATTGCTGTGAAACTTTTGCTTTCTGCTTTTCAGGGTCCAGGTGTTCTGCTTGATCTTCAAAGTGCTTCTCCTCCTATTTGTCATCTTGGAAAAATCTTGTGGGCGAACTATAAAAGCGTTGAAGAAACGACTTTACCGCTTGTCCCAAGATCTTTTCAGGATGACAAAAGAGAATAGGGCTTTTTACCAGCAATACGTGCGGACACGAGCGGGACGCTCGCGCCAGCGTCCAAAAGCTATGGTTTCACTTCATATGCGTTTCGTACCCAGATTTCAGAATACTGTCCATAAACGGAAAGGCCGCTCTCAATGGGGCGGCCTTTCCGTTTTATATGAATGCTGACTGCCAATAGCACGTCAGCACATTATCAAATTAGCACATTAATTGTTCTCCGGCTTCATCTGCGGGAAGAACAGCACATCCTGAATAGACTGTGAGTTGGTCATGATCATGCTCAGGCGGTCAATTCCGATGCCCAGACCGGCGGTTGGTGGCATGCCGTACTCCAGGGCACGCAGGAAGTCCTCGTCCAGTACCATGGCCTCAGTGTCACCGCGTTTGCCCAGTTCAAGTTGCTCTTCAAAGCGGGCGCGTTGGTCAATGGGGTCGTTCAACTCAGAGAAGGAGTTACAAATCTCTTTTCCGTTGCAGATCGCCTCGAAACGCTCTACCAAGCCTTCTTTGCTGCGGTGCTTTTTGGCCAGCGGACTCATCTCCACCGGATAGTCGGTGATGAAGGTAGGCTGGATCAGTTGCCCTTCGCATTTCTCCCCGAAGATCTCGTCAATGATCTTGCCTTTCCCGATGTTCGGGTCCAGCCTAATGCCCAGGCTAGTAGCGGTTTCGCGAAGTTGGGCCTCGTCCATCTCAGAGATATCAATGCCGGTGAAGTGCTGGATAGCCTCAAACATGGTGAAGCGTTTCCAGGGGCGCGCGAAGTTGATCACGTTCTCGCCAACCTGTACCTCTGTGGTTCCGTGCAGCGCCAAAGCTACTTTCTCCACCATCTCTTCCACCAGGTCCATCATCCAGTAGTAGTCTTTGTAGGCCACGTACAACTCAACCTGGGTGAACTCAGGGTTGTGGAAACGGCTCATGCCTTCGTTCCGGAAGTCCTTGGAGAACTCGTACACGCCGTCAAAACCACCCACGATAAGACGCTTCAGGTACAGTTCATTGGCAATGCGCAGGTACAAGGTCATGTCCAGGGTATTGTGGTGCGTCTTGAACGGACGGGCGGCGGCGCCCCCGTACAAAGGCTGCAGGATAGGCGTCTCCACCTCCAGGTAACCGCGCTCGTTCAGGTACTCGCGCATGGTGTTCACCAGCTTGGTGCGTTTGATGAAGGTGTCACGCACCTCTGGGTTCACCACTAGGTCCACGTACCGCTGACGGTAACGCAGTTCAGGATCGGTGAAGGCATCGTACACGTGCTCTACGCCATTCTCGTCTACCTCACGCTTTACAATAGGCAGCGGCTTCAAAGACTTTGCCAGCAGGGTCAGCTCCGTAACGTGCACCGAGGTTTCGCCCACCTGGGTTTTGAACACGTAGCCTTTCACCCCAATGAAGTCTCCTATGTCCAGCATTTTCTTGAACACGGTGTTATAGAGGTCCTTGTTTTCGCCCGGGGCGATGTCATCGCGGGAAACGTAGATCTGGATGCGGCCCGAGCTGTCCATGAGTTCGGCAAAAGAGGCCTTGCCCATTACGCGGCGGCTCATGAGACGACCCGCCAGGCTAACTTCCTGGTAGTTGTTCTGTTCCGGATCGTAGTTGTCCTTTATATCCTTGGCCGTGGCAGTCACGTCAAAAAGTTCGGAAGGGTAGGGGTTGATGCCCATCTTCTGGAGCTCTTCGCGCTCATGGCGCCGGCGTAGTTCCTGTTCGCTTAAATGCATGGAAACGGTCTTTCAGTGTCTTCTAAAAATCAAACCGCGAATTTCGGAAATTATTCCCATACATAGAGAAGGATGGGAGTAAACCTTTTCATTCGTTTTTATCCTGAGGTAATGTATAGCATACTGCTTTTGTGGTTAATGGCTGCTCTGGCCCATGCAGTTTGTTTGTTGCTGGCGAAGGACCGCTGTTTGCGTGGGTGCATTAGCTTTATTGTTTCATTGCTATGCTCCGTGCGCTCACGGCCGCGAGGCCCCGTCTTCCGCGCTCGCGCTGTACCAGTTTCCTTTGCTCCCTATGGTCGCAATGCCTGCGGCACCGGAACCTGCTTAGGCGCTCGCCCGAAAGACTGGAAACATGGAAAGTAGCAGCATTTGTGACGTTTTCAGAACCCCCATAGAGACTAGGCACTGCCTTGTCTTCACCACGCATTCCCCTCCTCGGAAGGGTAGGGATTCCATTTTATTATGGTTCAAGTATGTGACTTGGACCTATAATGACCGGAAGTTTGCAACTTTCGTGAGGTAAGAATATCTAGAAATAAATCCATATACCGGAAAAAAAATCGAATCGGGGCTGCTTTCTAGAAAACAGCCCCGATTCGATTTCAACAGAAAATACTATCACCTCTTACTTGGGCAGTTCCAGTTTGTTCAGCTCATCGGTGATGAAGGTGATTTCCTCCTGGCTGAGCTGCACGTCCATGGCTTTGGCGTTCTGGATGGTCTGCTCGGCGTTGCGGGCGCCTACCAGCGCAATGGTGATGCCGGGCTGTGCAATGGTCCAGCGGAGCACCAGCTGGCCCAGCGTGGCGTTCTTGTCATCGGCCAGTGGCTTGATCTTGTCCAGGAAGGCATTCACCTTCACCAGGTTCTCGGGTTGGTAGATGGGCAGGCTAGCGCGGTGGTCGCCTTCGTTGAAGTGGTGGCCGGGTTTGATCTTGCCGGTGAGTAAACCACGTTCCAGCGGGCTGTAGGCTAGAATCCCGATCTGCTGCTCCAGGCTGTGCGGCACCACATCGGCTTCAATGTTGCGGTGCACCATGCTGTAGGGCACCTGATTAGAAGCCAGCGTGAGGTACTTCTCGGCTTCTTGCATCTGAGCCACGTTGTAGTTGCTTACCCCGGCCTGGCGCACTTTTCCTTCTTTGATGAGCTGCGCCACTGTCTCCATGGTTTCCTGGATGGGCGTAGTAGAATCTGGCCAGTGAATTTGGTACAGATCTATATAATCAGTGCCTAAACGGCGGAGGCTGTCTTCGCATTCTTTGATGATGCTCTCGCGGCCGGCGTATTTGTAGATGTCAATGTTCTTGCCCTGGTTGTCCTCGCTGTTCATGGCGAAATCACCTTTGGCCAGATCCCAGCGCATGCCGTATTTGGTGAGGATCTGCACTTTGTCGCGCGGAATGCCTTTAATGGCCTCGCCCACAATCTCCTCGCTCAAACCCTGGCCGTAGATGGGTGCGGTATCAATGGAGGTCATGCCGTGTTCATAGGCGGCTCTGATGGCGTCTACAGCTTCCTGTCGTTCCGTGCCGCCCCACATCCAGCCGCCGGCTGCCCAGGCGCCAAACGTCAGCACTGATACTTCCAGGTCTGTGGTTCCTAATTTTCTGTATTCCATTTTGCTTTAATTAAGTTCTGATTTCGGTTCAGTCTGCCATTGAAAGCGACCTACCTGTATGTACGAAACCCAAAGAAAAGAACTAGGTTCAGGAAATAGAATATTGCAATGGTGGTGCGGAGTATACTAAGCTGTTCCAATGCGGTTTAAAAGCGGGAGTGGGATGCCTATCACCGATGGAAGCCTGTTTCAACCCTCCCTTGTGAGGAGAGATGTTTCCGTGGGCTGACAAGAACCTTCTTTTGGTAAAGGCAAAGAAGCTGCCGGCGCCTTGCTGGTGACCGGAATAACCTCGGTTTTGTTTTACTTAACCAAGCGCGGAGAGACGCTAAGGTAAAGTAAGGTCTGGTCTTTCCTGGTTTTGGCCCTGAAACAGAAAAACAGGCTGAAATCGCCGGGGCGAAAATCCTAATCCTTCACAAGCTTTCGCCGTTTAAGACAGAAACAAATCCCCCAACTATGAAATGTGAATTGAGCCTGATCTTCGAGGAAAACGACGGAACGCTGCGCTGGATCTTCAATATATTGATTTACGCCCACCAGATCAGCGACCCGCCCGTGCGCAAGATGCTGCAGCCTACTTTAAAGGAGTTTTTGCACAAACGCAGCTACCAGGAGGTGGTGCGCCTGGCCGAGACCGACATTGACGAAGGGGATTTCGTGCGCGACTACCTGAAGCAGAACCTCATCAAGTTCAACGCCTCACAGGTGCGGGTGAAAGGGGAGAAGATCAAGTCCATGTGCTTTACCATTGAACAGGCGGGCCACATGCAGGCCGCCGCAGACCCAGAATCAGTAGACCCCGAGGTATTGGCCCTATTTGAAGGCCACGAACTGAAACTACACCAGATCAACCTTTGTGCCATAGAAGCCTTGAAAACCGCGGGTGCTAAGGGCGTGCACATTGAGAAGTTCAGCCACGAGTAGAACTTGGGGATGTGTAGATTTGGAAATTTGGAGATGTAAGGAGATGAACCGGTTTGCCCAAAAATGAAATCGGCCTGTTTTTGGGAAAACAGGCCGAAAAAGCTTTGTGTAAAATATCCAATCATCCATTCCTTTTCACATACTCCAAAGATTACGCTGCAGCCGCCATTTGGAGGGTGGAACCATCCAGGAACAGAGGCTCCACTTGGGCGCGCAGGCGATTCTCTACGAAACTGTTGCTCAGGTGCTCTGGCAGCTCCGCTACCACTTTGCGGTATTTCTCTATCCCTATGGCCTGGGCCACGTAACTCTCGTGCAAGCCATTCATGTAGCTCACAATAGATAGCAGGCACTCATGGAAGAGTTTGAAGTCAATCTCGGCCTCCACAAAACGCTCAATCTCCTTCTGCGTGGAAGAGATGCGCAGACGGCTCAGTAGATCAAAAAGTGTGGTGTAGCCCATGCGCCAGGTGATCTGCTGCCAATGCTGCGGCGACCATTTGTCCAGCACTTTGCCGGTTTTTGTGCTTTTAATGGCCGTGGCCGGGTTCCTCTGCACCTGTTGCCGGATAGCGTTAGCCGTGAGCTTTCTGGTAGTGCGCAGAAACTGCCCAATCTGGGCTTGCGCCTCAATCTCTTTGCCGGCAATCTGCAGCCCTGCCTTGTAGCCTGCTAAGGGCAACCTGTGAATGCTGTAGTCATTGTATGGACCAGCCGCATAGTAGCCAATGGCTCTGGGATAGGCATTCTTCACCACCAGTCTACCGGCTTCTCTTCTGATGGCCGCCTCATTGTTGGTTTTGGTGCCCAGCGTATACAGGAAAGCCTGCAGTCCCGCAAATATGGAATAATACGCCTGCGGGAAAGTCCAGTGCAGGGCATTGCGCAGGTATGTCTCATCACCCAACTCGGCGGTGGCTCTAAGTGCATATTCTGTGCTCCAACTGTTGTGCAGTATCCTGGCAATCGCTGCCAGATCCTGCTCCGTCAAGTCGGCGGAATGTTGTCTGAAAAAGGCATTGTTTCTCAGGCCAGATTCTTCCGAGCTATGGCTGATATGGTAGTTGATCGCAAAAAAGTAGTTTAGAAACACTTGGGCCGGAATGGATCTCCGCCAGGCAGAATCCTGCGGTTTTTGCTCCTCCTGAAAGAGCGGAATCACATTTTCATCTATTACCTTCTTCATGTTTTTTTAACAGAATTCAGGGCTATAGAGTTGCATATTTGCTAACTATTTTAGATATATAAGGTGTTGATAATTAATGATTTATAAAATAATTAGCAAGAATTTTTTAAGTGCTAAAACAGCTGGGTATGAGGCGGTTAGATACCATGGAAATGGATTAAATCAGAGAATTTATTTGGGGTATAAAAGGAGGTTGTAAATGCTTGTAAAAAATAATCCAAACGTAACCTTTCATCCAAAGCTTATGGTTACTTTTGTTTCCGGGTCCGGTCTTCAGTATCGGCTGTTTGTTAACCTCTTATGTCATCTCTTTCTTCCTCCATCTTTTCAAATAGTTCTATTTTATGATCAAACCTTTACAAAAATTTACTTTTCTTCTAATTGCACTCTGCTGCTTAGGAAGTAGTGGAAATGCTTTTGGGCAAGTGTTTACAGAGGATTTTGAATATCCTGCTGGAGCAGAACTAAAAGGAACAAACAGTTGGATGCAGACGGGTACTGCCGCTACTCCAACCATTTTGGTTTCTACAAGTGGCTTAAGTTATTCGGGCTCTCCTTCGTCACACAAGGGGAACGCCGCTGTGCTTAATGCAAATGGTGACGATATCAATAAGGTACTTCCAACTACTTATGGCGTTGGGAAAACCGTGTATGCTTCTTTTTTAGTGAATGTAGCAACAGCACGTACCGGGGATTACTTCTTTCACTTGGGCGCCCCTTCTATAGGCTCAACTTATGTTGGCCGGGTGTGGGTGAAAAGTGCAGAAGGTGGTTTTCAGTTGGGCGTAAGCAAAGCGACAAACTCAAGTCCATTGCCCGCTGCTACCTATGGAAGCCAAGTTCTTGCGTTAAATACTACCCATTTGGTTGTATTGAAATACACAATAGTTGAAGGTACAGGTAATGATGTAGCTGAAATCTTCGTGAACCCTGACCTAGGCGGAACCGAACCTGCTAGTTATTTGGCAAAGGCCGAAGTTACCACTGCCGGTGAAGTAACTTCTGTTGGTTCAGTGGCGCTCCGTCAGGGGGGAGCATCTTCTGGAGCTAATTTAACTGTGGATGGCATCAGAGTTAGTGACAACTGGGCTGATGTAACCCCTGCCGCTGTGGCAGACAATACCCCTCCAACCTTAACCTCCTTTACCCCGGCAAATAACACCACTAACGTACCTACCAACACTGACTTCGTTCTGACTTTCAGTGAGCCGGTAGTGGCCGGAACGGGTAAAGTGGGCCTTACCTCTAGTGGAGACCCCATTACAAAATTCACCACTGATGCAGATGTGGTTTACTCAGGTTCCACGGTGACCATTAAGAACACTGCCCTTCAGTCTAACACAACTTACACGGCTTTCATTGAGAACACCGCCTTCAAAGATGCAGCCGGTAATTTCTACGGCGGGCTGTCTGGGTCTTCCTGGACCTTCACCACGGCCGCAGCCGTTACACCGGTGCTATCCTCTTCCGTTACTTCCATTGTATTTCCGGGTACGGCCTTAAACAAAGGCATAACCAGATCATATGACCTGTCTGCCTCAAACCTAACCGGTGTTGTAACTGTGACGGTAACCGGTCCATTTACCATCTCTAAGACCGATGGTTCTTATGCTTCTACACCATTGGTGTTCACCAAAGAAGAACTGGCTACTACCCAGAAAGTATACGTGCGCTTTACGCCTACCGCTTTAGGAAACAACACTGGCTCTATTTCCCAAGCTTCTGCCGGTGCCCAGGCTGTTACCGTAAATCTTTCAGGTTTGGGAGTTGATCCTTACAACCAGAACTTCAACGACCCGGCTTTCCTAACCAACAGCGGCTGGATGCAGTACAGCGTGGCCGGTGCGCAGGTGTGGGCCAGCACCAACTTCGGGCGCGACTGCCTTACAGGTTGCAATGCTTCTACCGTGAACAAGGCTGTCCAGATCAACGGTTTTGTGAGTGGTGCCAGCGTACCAAACGAAGACTGGTTGATTTCTCCGCAACTGGATCTGGCCTCTTTCACCAATACCCCGGTGCTGGAATTCTGGACCATTTCGGCTTTTGCCGGAAACCAACTGAAACTGGTGTACTCTGCAGATTATACCGGTACCGGCAACCCGAAAGATGCCACCTGGACCGAGGTGCCGGGCGTGTTCCCTGCCTCTAACAGCAACCTCTGGACCCTGTCGCAGGGAATTGAATTGCCTAAGACAGCCAAATACGTGGCTTTTGTCTACACCTCCTCAGAAAGTGGCGCTTCCCGCTGGACCGTTGATGATTTCAAGATCCAGGATTTAAGCAGCTACAATACCATTCCTTCCAAAGTTCTGGTGTTTGGTGAAACTGCAGTAGGTGCCAAATCTGCCGCGCAGACTGTTAACTTCAGAGCGGTAGGGTACGGCAACATCACAGTAACCGCATCAGCTGGCTTTGAGGTGTCTATGGACAATGGCAATGCTTTTGCCGCTTCCGTGACCATCCCCGAGGCAGAAGTTGCGGCGGCTGCCGGCAAAACCGTGCAGGTACGTTTTGCGCCAACCGTCAAACAGCTGAAAGTAGAGGGAACCTTAACCTTTGCGGGTACCGGTTTAGACACCAAGACAATCAATCTGTCTGGCTCTTCTTACCTTAAATCTGAGACCTTTGACGTAGCCACCTACAACATGGAGTTCTTCGGGAACGGCACCAAGATCGCAGGCAATTACGGTCCTGCCGATGCTTACCTGCAGATTGCCAATGCCACTACCGTAGTACAAACCTTGAACGCAGACATCATCGGGATTGAGGAAATCAGTGATGAGGCTTCTCTGGAAGAACTGGTGACCAATTTGCCAGGCACTTATGGCAAGCAGCTTTCGCCGGTGTACTCATATTCCATCAAACCGAACTCTTCTACCACGCCTTTCCCGGCCCAGAAAATCGGCTTTATCTATAACACCGCTACTACTACCCCGGTTGGTTTCAGAGTGATGTTTGAAGGCCTGTACAGACAAGCCGTAGCTGGTACCACCAACCTTATTGATGACGATTTCTGGTCATCGGGTAGATTGCCGTACATGGGTACTTTTGATGTGACGGTAAACGGCATCACCAAACGCGTAAGAGTGATTGATATCCACGCCAAATCCGGTTCAGCCAACACAGACTACAACCGCCGCGTGGCCGACTTGAGAGTCCTGAAAGATTCTTTGGATGCGTACTACGCCAATGACAACGTGATCTTGCTAGGAGACTTCAACGACAACGTGGTAGGTTCTATCAATGATGGCGGCGTTTCTTCCTACAACGCTTTTGTGACCGATGTAGCCAGTTACAAGGCGCTTACCCAGACTCTGGCCCAGAACGGCGGCTTCTCTTTCCCGAGCTCTAACAGCTTCCTGGACCACATCATCATCTCCAATGAGCTCACCGATGAATACCTTGAGAACTCTATCACCATTGAAGACCCAAGAAGCTACGTGACCAATTACTCTAACACCACCTCAGACCACTTGCCGGTGTACGCCCGTTTCGCCTTCAACACCAGCGATCCACTGAGCGTGAAAGGTGACGTGAAAGGTAGATTCACCGTGTCACCGAACCCAACTACCGGGGCGGTAGCCTTGCGTCTGCCTGAGGGAGTAGCCAAAGAGAAACTATCTGTAACGGTGTACAGCCTGCGCGGCGAGGTTCTCTTGAAAGCGGCTGGTTCTGAGCAAACCCTCAACAACCTGCTTTCGCAGAAAATAAGCTCGGCCGCGGCCGGCATGTACCTGGTGAAAGTACAGGCGGGTAACCAGGCTTACCAAACCAGAATCATCAAGAAATAGGCTCCAGAGCCTTCCAGGAAAGCCTGCCGGATCTTCTCCGGCAGGCTTTTTTTATGCCGATATATTTCTTTACTTTTCAATTTGGATTCGTCCGCTTAGAGGCCCTTTTGGCCAAAACTCCGCTAAAACAACATGAAAAAAGGCATCTCCTATTCTTTCATCTTCTTATGGATTCTATGGCAGGTAGTGGGCTGCAAACCCGCTGATAAGCCTGCTTCTTCTTTGCCTCAGCAACAGGGAGCCACCGGCCGGAAAGGCATGGTGGTGAGTGCCCACCCAGAGGCCTCGCGCATTGGCCTGGAGATTCTGCAAAAGGGCGGCAATGCCTTTGATGCGGCAGTGGCCACCGGCTTTGCCCTGGCCGTGGCG
This sequence comes from Rufibacter aurantiacus, assembly GCF_017916345.1. Classification (NCBI taxonomy): domain Bacteria; kingdom Pseudomonadati; phylum Bacteroidota; class Cytophagia; order Cytophagales; family Hymenobacteraceae; genus Rufibacter; species Rufibacter aurantiacus. The sequence goes on along the minus strand of NZ_JAFMSV010000002.1, from coordinate 231,047 downwards.
TTCCCGGTGGCGGGCAACATTGGCGGCGGCGGATTTCTGGTGTACCGGAAACAAGACGGAGAAGTGGGCTCTTTGGACTACCGCGAGAAGGCGCCCCAGGCCGCGTCGCGCGACATGTACCTGGATGCCCAAGGCAATGTGGTCCCCGATGCAAGTATCCTGGGGCATTTGGCCGTAGGAGTGCCGGGCGCGGTAGACGGCATGGTGGCCATGCACCAGAAACTAGGCAGTCTGCCCTGGGTGCAGGTGGTACAGCCCGCCATTGACCTGGCCCACAAAGGCGTGGTCTTGACGGAGCGCGAAGCCCACATGCTCAACGGCGCGAAGGAAAGCTTTATCAAAGCGAATAAATTCACGCCCATGGTGGTTAGGAACACGCCCTGGCAGAAAGGCGATGTGCTATACCTGCCAGAACTGGCCAGCACGCTGGAACGCATCAGGGACAAAGGCCGGGCCGGATTCTATGAAGGCGAAACCGCCGATCTGCTGGTGAAGGAAATGCAAAGGGGAGGAGGCCTTATCTCGCACCAGGACCTGAAGGATTACCATTCTGTGTGGCGTGAGGCTATTACGGGTTCTTACCGCGGGTACAAGGTGATCTCTATGCCTCCGCCCTCCAGCGGAGGTATAGCCCTGCTGCAACTGCTGAAGATGGTGGAGCCCTACAACCTGCAGAAATGGGGTTGGCAGCAGCCGAATACCGTGCACGTCATGACCGAGGCCCAGCGCCGGGTGTACGCTGACCGCGCCACTTACCTGGGCGATCCTGATTTCGTGAAAGTGCCCGTGGCTGATCTGCTGAACTCCGCTTACCTCAAGAACCGTTTGACGGACCTGGACATGGAGCACGCTACGTCCTCTACCCAGATCATGGCGGGTAAACTGCAGCCCCATGAAAGCGACCAGACCACCCATTACTCCATCGTGGACCAGTGGGGGAATGCCGCTTCCATCACCACCACTCTCAACGGGGGCTACGGCTCCAAAGTAGTGGTGGAAGGCGCCGGCTTCATCCTCAACAACGAAATGGACGATTTCAGCGCCAAGCCTGGCGTGCCTAATATGTTCGGGCTCATTGGGGGAGAGGCCAACGCCATTGCCCCCGGTAAACGCATGTTAAGCTCCATGACACCTACCATCCTGGAGAAAGACGGCAAGCTGTTTATGGTAGTAGGCACTCCCGGCGGGTCCACCATCATCACCTCGGTTTTCCAGGCTATCCTGAACGTGGTAGACCACGGCATGGGTATGCAGCAGGCCGTAGCCGCCCCGCGCTTCCACCACCAGTGGCTCCCGGATAGAGTAGAACCCGAGGCTGCGGCTTTGTCTCCTGAGGTAAGGGAAGAGCTCCTGAAGCGGGGACATACGCTGCAGAACAGATCAAACTACGGCGCGGTGGATGGCATCCTTCGGCTAAGGAATGGACTTTGGGAAGGAGGAGCTGATCCCCGGGGAGATGACACCGCCATGGGGTATTAAAGCGCAAGAAATAATTTAGCAGGAAAGGGCCATTTACTATCAGGTAAATGGCCCTTTCCTGTTTTAGGCCCGGTTCTATCAAAACAGGCCAAAAGCAAGACCATGCATTATAGCCAGAAGTTAAACAAGGTATTGTTTCAGGCCTGTTTTCTTGAAAAAGTATCTAATTCTCCTTTGCTTTATGGGGGAGTGCCCTGTATTAATTGTCTCAGGAAAATATAAAGGCTGAACTGTTTTTAGAATGCGTGGGCCAGGAAATTTAAAATTTTTGTAGGCGAAAAATGTGTAATCTGGCTGTGAAGGGCAATTGAGGAATAAATATTAATATCCCTTAATATAGAAGGTTACCATTTTATGAACTTAAATTTGCAGGAAGAAGTTGTCTCTACATCAATTAGAAATACACAAAACCCGAATTTCTATTCTTTACTTCTACCTTTTGCACAATTAATTTAAGTTTTCTCTATTAACCTTAGACAATGAATCTGAAGCAAATTGTTGTATTCAGCTTGCTACTGCTGGCTGCTAGCGTTTCTAAGGCCCAGGTTACTCCGCAACGCATGGTGATCCCGCGCCTTTACCAACAGAATTATTTTTACCTGAACCCGGCCTTTGCGGGCTCTGAGGGAAGAAGAGAGCTTGGCGTGAACGGGCACCTCAACTCTATCAACAGATCGGCCTCTTCGGCTCCTTTGTCCGTGATTGCCCATTACCAGGGATACGTAAGCAAGGAGAACCCTAACGGGATTGGTGTTGTGGCGGTGTATGACCAGTTTGGGCCTTATTGGTTAGGTAAATTGGGCTTCAGCTACGCCAAGCGCTTCAGATTGGGAGAGCAAAGCAGCCTGGCTTTCGGGGCGCAGTTGGCCGCCGAGTACTTCAACGTAGACCTGGCGGAGAAAACCCGTAACGAGGAGAAGAAGATGGTAGGCCATGACAACGACCTTCGGCCCGATGTAGACGCCGGGGTTTGGTTGAACGTGCGCAATTTCTACGCCGGGGCAACTTTTGCCAGTCTATTAGCGCCTAACTATAACCTGGTAGGCGATGCCGAGCATGAAGGCATCAGAGAATTACTGGTGACCGCCGGTTATAAAATCGCTTTCGCCCCGGAATTCAGCCTGACGCCATCGTTCTTCATGAACCAACCGTTGAAAGACGGCAAGCAGGAGTACCAGTTCGGGACCATGGCCAACATAAAGTTCCTGACTGCCGGCGTTAACTACCGCGGCCAGTTTGATAAAACTGCCCCCTGGAACGTGAATGCCGGTATCAACCTCAAAGACAACGTGCAGTTCACCACTTCCTTTGATTTAACCAAGGAAACCACTACAACTGCTAAACCAGATCCTCAGGTAGAAGCTAACCTGCGCATCCGGTTCTAAAAGATAATAAAGCACCAAAGAAAAGGGCTTGCCTAAGGCAAGCCCTTTTCTTTGGTGCTCATTTCAAACGCGGTTAGAGCCAACAACCCTTTCCAGAGGCTGGGAGTAGAAGGAGAAACTATTTTCTTCTTGTATGGACCTCTCCTATATCCTGAACGAACTTGGCGAAGACCGGGCGGCGTATTTTAACGCTGTGGCCCCACCCATCATCCAGACAAGCAACTTTGCGTGCAGAACCGTGGATGAAATGCGTTACATGCTGCAGCATGAGTTTGAGGTGGATTTCTACACTCGGGGCAACAACCCTACGGTAGACATGCTGGAGAAGAAAATTGCCGCGCTGGAAGGAACTGAGCATGCCATTGCTTTTGGGAGCGGCATTGCGGCCGTGGTGGCGGCGGTGCTTTCGCAGGTGAAGGCCGGTGACCATGTGGTCTGCATCAGGAAACCCTACACCTGGACAAACAAACTCATGCGTAATTTCCTGCCCCGTTTTGGGGTGGAGGTGACCATGGTAGACGGCACCGATGCCCGCAACTTTGCCGAGGCCAGCAAGGAGAACACCGTACTGTATTATCTGGAAAGTCCCAATTCCTTCACCTTTGAACTGCAGGATATTGCCCAGATAGTGGCGTATGCCAAAGAGCGGAACATCTGCACGGTCATTGACAACAGTTTCGCCTCGCCGCTGTTTCAGAACCCTGCAGCCATGGGCGTAGACCTGGTGGTGCACTCCGCCACCAAATACATAGGCGGCCACAGCGATGTCATGGGCGGCATAGTCTGCGGAGACCGGGAGCGCATCAACCAGATCTTCAGTACCGAATACATGACCCTGGGAGCCGTTTTGTCGCCGCACGATGCCTGGTTGTTGCTGCGGGGGCTCCGTACGCTGCCGCTGCGCATGGACCGCATTGCCAAGACCACCCGACAGGTGGTGGCTTACCTACAGCAAAGGGAAGAAGTGTCTGAGATTCTGTGGCCTTTCCTGCCCGAGCATCCGCAGTACAAACTGGCCAAAAAGCAGATGCGCAACAACACCGGGCAATTCACCATCAAACTGAATACCGACCAGATCAAAGAAGTGGATCGGTTCTGCGATAGTCTGCAGCACTTTCTCATGGCGGCTTCCTGGGGCGGGCATGAGTCGTTGATCTACCCTGCGGCAGCGGCCCACAATAAGGGAAACTACCGGTCTTCGCTGCCCTTCACCTTGATCAGGTTTTACATTGGCCTGGAAGACCCCGAGTACCTGATCAAGGACCTGGATCAGGCGTTTTCTAAAATGAAGGGCTAAGCTGTTTATAGGCTTCTTTCTGAAAAGGACGTAAAAAAGGCCGTTACTTTAGCAACGGCCTTTCTTAGAAGTTTAGGATCTATTATAACCCGTCTTTCAGGATAGAGACTGCTTCCTGAATGTAGAGGTCTTTTTTGGCGTTACGGGTGAAAGCCTGGAAGCGAGCGGAGGCAGCGGTGTCACCAGATAACTTACTCAAGTCTGATTTCAGGCCGGCCACATCTAACTGCGGTATGGTCTTGCGCAGGTTCTCCAGTTTCTTAGACTCTTCCTGGGTGCGGCGCTCTTCGGCTAAGTACGTGCTCAGCTTGAGGGAGCGGGTAGACACCTCGGTACGGTCTTTCAGGCGCATGGCGCTCTGGTTGATTAAGGAGAAGGTCGGGCTGGCGGCCACTCTGGCTTTAGAGGAGGCTTTCAGCTTCTCAATAGAGAAGTTAGGGCTGCTCCATGTGTTGAACTTAGCCGACTGAATCTCATCAAATGGAAGCGCGTATTCCTGCTCTTTCTCGCCGTATTTCAGGTAAGTGTAAGTGTCAGGCAGCACGATGTCTGGGGTTACGCCGCGCAGCTGCACGGTTTTCCCGCTGATGCGGTAGTATTTTTGGGTAGTCAGTTTCAGGTGACCAAGGGGTTTCACCGCGTCAAAAGAGGCTGGCAATACCTGGTCCAGGTCAAAGAACTGCTGCACGGTGCCTTTGCCATAGGTAGAGCTACCCACAATCACCCCACGCTTGTAGTCCTGGATGGCGGCGGCCATGATCTCAGACGCCGAGGCGCTGTTCTCGTTCACCAGTACCACCAACGGGCCACCAAACTGTACCTGCGGATCTCTGTCTTCCAGCACCGCGGCCGGGCCATTGGCAGATTTCACCTGTACCACGGGACCAGACTTGATGAAAAGACCCACCATGTCTACCACGTCCTGCAACGAGCCACCACCGTTGTTTCTCAGGTCAAGGATAATACCTTGGGCGTTTTCTTGCTTCAGCTTCTGAATCTCCTCGGCTACGTCTTTACCGGAGTTACGGCCACCGGCGTTTTTGAAGTCAGCGTAGAAGGCAGGCAGATGGATGTACCCGATAGGCTTAGCTCCTTTGATCATAAGCGATTTGGCGTAACCTTCTTCGCGTACCACCACGTCTCTGATGATTGGAATCACCTTCATGGTGCCGTCTACTTTCTTCACGTGCAGGCGAACCTCAGTGCCTTTCTTACCTCTGATGAGGGTCACGGCCTTGTCAATCCGCATGCCGGAGATATCCACCGGCTGCTGGTTGCCCTGGGCCACCTTCAAGATCACGTCGCCGGGTTTCAGTTCACCTTGCAGGTAAGAAGGGCTACCTGGGGTGATCTCAGAAACCTTGATTAGACCGTCTTTTTCCTGCAATAAAGCACCAATGCCTTCAAGACGTCCGGAGAACTCATAGTCGAAGTCCTCTTTCTCTTTGGGGGCATAGTACTCGGTGTGCGGGTCATAGATGTTGGCGAAGGAGTTCAGGTAAGAAGAACGGTAATCTTCGTTCTCCAACTGGCCCATCCGCTTGAACAGATCATCGTAGTTGTCTTTGAGTTTTTTACGGGCATCGGCCTCAATCTCAGGCATGGTTTTCTTGGCCTCTTTGGAGCCCGCGGAGTCTGCCTTCTGCTGGCTGTCCAGCGCATCGGCCACTCTTATCAACGCCTGGTATTTGAGGTACTTGCGCCACTCTTCTTTGAGGGCAGCAGGGGAGGAGGCAAACTTCAGTTTCTCTGGTTTCACCTCAATGGTCTCCTCTTTCTCAAACTCAAAAGGTTTGTCCAGGATCTCTTTATAGTAGCCTTCGGCCTCTTTGAGCCTTTTCTGGAAAACGCTCATGGAAAGGTCAAAGAACTTGAAAGAACCGTTCTTGAACTCATCGTCCAACTGGGTCTGGTAAGCCCTGAGTTGGTCTACGTCTGACTGCAGCAAGAACTTTTTGTTGTAGTCCAGGCGCTCCAGGTAGAGGTTAAAGGCCTTTTTTGAAAATTCATCGTCTAAACGCTCCGGCTTGTAGTGCGCAGAGCTCAAGCCCTGCATGAGGACTTTGGTAAGCACTTCGTTTTTCTGATCCCGAACTGCGCCATCTGTCTCCAGAAGCCTGTAGGAGGCAATGCCAAACACCACTGAGGCGGCAGTACCGTATGCGACCAGCTTAGTCTTTAATGAAAACATATTTTGTCTCTAGTAATGTCTGTTAGTGTATAAACAAAAGTAGTGCCTGTTTTGCGGGTGCATTACTTTACGTTAAACGTAGGCAAGTGCCAGAAAGGTGTGAACGTTCTGAGATTATTTGCTAAAGAATTGCAAGTAAGCAGAACGTGGCAGTAGTTGTTCTTTTTGGCCCTCTTTTTTTTAACATCGGGAGCCCCGGATTTGTTTCTCCCTGATTCTCAATCGTGAACAAAATAGGCAATTTTATATATTATTTAAATCTGGCAGGCTGATATGGAAACTGGCAGGCGGCTACATCATGAGGAAAATGACACCCAAACCACAAACAAAACGCCAACCTCATGGAAACGAACCACGCTTACGCCGCCACCCTGGATGACATGATTTTTGAGGGCCGCAACAAAGCCTACGGCGCCTATGTCTTACGCAAACTCTACAATCAGCATATCAGCCAGGCCGTGCTCTACGCCATCGCGCTTTCCCTGGTATTTTTCTCTGCGCCCTTCCTGGTGAACAAGCTTTTTGGTAAGCAGGCCCCTGCAAGAAAAGTAACTGAGAATCCTACTGTGTGTATGACATATGTAGAACCTCCACAACTTGAAGAGGTGAAAGAAACCAAACCAACTGCACCTGCTGCTCCCTCCCCGCCCACCGGACCCACTGTCAAGAATGTTACGCCCAAAGTGGTGGAGGACACAAGGAAAGTGACCGATGAAATCCCCACCCAGGAACAGCTTCAGACCGCCAGCTCTGGGCTGGTGACCTCAGAAGGAAATGGTGACGGCAACCTGAACAACCCCGAAATAGGCTCGGGTACCGGAACCGGAGTTGGGGATGGTGCCGGTTTAGAGACTGCGCCCGCAGCGCCTGAGATTTTTGTGAGGGTAGAGCAAATGCCAGAGTTTGCCGGGGGACTGCCTAAGCTGATGGAGTTCATTGGCAAGAACCTGCGCTACCCCAGAGCGGCCCAGGCCAGTGGCATAGAAGGCACCGTGGTAGTTAGTTTTGTGGTGGCCGCCACTGGAGACATCACCGATGTGCAGGTGCTCAAGGGCTTGGGTTACGGCACCGAAGAAGAAGCCCTGCGGGTGGTGCATAAATTGCCCCGCTGGAAACCCGGTTACCAGAACGGCAGATCGGTACCCGTGCGCATGACTTTGCCCATCAGATTGGAGCTGAAATAAATAAAGGAATTATAATTTAAAAACAGGTTTCTATTTAAGGGCCATTTCAATAAAAATAGCCCTTAAATAGAAACTTAAATACTTAATTGAATTCAAGATGTTATTCAAACAAAAAAGCCCCGGCTCTATTTAAGAGCCGGGGCTTTTTATGTGATTATTTCTACTGATTAACGGTAGATATGCTCACCACGGTTGGTGCGCCAGTCATTCTCAAAATATTCGGCATCCTCAGCAGAGCGAGGAGTTACGCCCATTACAATATTTCCTTCCTTGATGCCTGACTCGTACACTTTGGCACGCTCCTCAGGAATACCAGAGCCTACCAGGGCACCTAGTAAACCACCTGTTAAGCCACCGGCACCGGCTCCGGCCAGACCAGCCGCTAACGGGCCAGCAATCACCAGGCCAAGTCCTGGAAGCGCAATAGAAGTACCAATTGCGGCAATAGCGCCCACAATTGCACCAAGGGTACCACCAATGGCAGAACCAGCACCGGCACCTTCTAAGGCTTTGCTGCCCAGTTCTGTGTTATTGTTATCGTTGTCAGAGAAGTGACGCTTGCGGGCATCATCGCTCATGATCACGTTAATATCATCTCTGCTGTAGCCACGGTTATGTAAAGAATTGTAAGCGCGCTCGGCACTTTCTCTGTCTCTGAACATACCTGTCAACATTCCAGAATTATGCGTGTTTCCAGTGCGATTTTCCATAGTCTTTTGCTTAATATTTAGTAGATGTAACATAGTGGTAATTACTAGGCCAGTGACGGAACCGGCAACTGGCAATTAGATTTAGCTTAACGCAAATCATACGTATTAGTTACATCTACCCACCGGATATAAAACAGAAACGCCCGTGCTGGGCACAGGCGTTTAAGGGGTGTTTTCAGAAAATCAGCCTTTAAATAAAAGCTATGGAGCTTAATTATAAACTTTCACCATGTAAACGAAATCCTGCAGTTTCTTCAGCTGCTGCGGACGTGGGTTGCCGGCCAGGTTATTCACCTTTGGCAGTGAAATAGGCTTGGGCAGGCGGTGCTCCGGCAGTTGGTCTAGCAGGGTGAGCAGGTAAGCAGACTTCACCGCGAAGGCCGCGCCGTCTACGCCCAGCATCTTGCCGCTGATCACGCCAATCATGTTGCCGCGGTCATCCAAGAGCGGGCCGCCGCTGTTACCAGGGTTCAACGGAATAGAGATCTGGTAAGAGGCGGTGTCGCCGTACACCCCAGATTTGGAGCTCAAGGTACCCTCGCCGAACACTACATCCTCTCTGGGGAAACCCAGGGTGAACACGCGCTCGCCCAGTTCGCTTTCCTTCTGCTTGAAAGAGTAAGGCAACTTCCCGAAACCGGTGAACGAGGTATCTGTGACGCGCAGCAGGGCAAGGTCACGCACCTGGTCTGAGTAGATCTCCTCCACCTTGAGCTTGGTGCCGTTCTTGTTCTCAATCATGAGCGAGTCGGCTCCTTCAATCACATGGTAGCTGGTCACGAAATACCCGTCTGAGGTGAGTACGAAACCGGTTCCCGAGAACTGACCCGGATTAAGGGTGCTGGCTTTAGGCGTAACGGCCGGGTTGGTATTCAATAAGGCATTCTGTTTCCGCTTGAGGTCATCTACCTCGCGGCGCAGCTCCACGTAGCGGGCCGTTTGCTGCTTCGTGGCTGAGCGCCACATCTCCATGCCCAACAAACTGCTGAATACCGTGACAATGGCCACGGTGGCGGCTACGCCCATGGTAGCGGCATAGCGGCGCATGAAAATCTGCACGGGCGTACGGCGCTTGAGCACCGGTGGGGTGGTCACTTTCTGGTTTTCCTGCTGCCAGGCCTGGTGGTGCTGGTTCAGGCGGTCGCGCAGTGATTTCTGCCGGCCATGGTTCTGCAAGGCTGCCGTAAACAGCTCCACCTCCCGTACCCGCTGCGCGAATACCGGATCGGCGGCCATGCGTTCCTCCAGTGCGCGGCGCTCAGCGGAGGTCACCTGGTGCTGGTGGTACCTTTCAATCAATTCCAATAATTCCCTGTCACTCATATATAGAAATGCATCCGGTGCCGGATGTCTGTTTTTACGCGTTTCCTTTTAAGAAGGAACCTGATAGTCCAGGAAGAACAGTTTCTTCAGGCGCATCAGGCACTTGTACTTCTGGTTCTTGGCCGAGTCTACGTTAGTATAACCAAACTTCTCGGTGATCTCGGCCATGCCCATGCTCCTGATGTAGAAATCCTCCAGCAGGGTTTTGCAGGGCTCGCCCAACTGACCCAGGGCATTGCCCATGGCCTCAAACTTGAGTTCGTTCTGCTCAGCCTGCTCGGCGTCGGCGTCTACGTGGGGGGCCAGCTCAGATTCGGTGTCTTCAATCATACCATGGCTGAACCGGCTGCTTCTTGACAGCCTTTTCAGCCAAAGACGGCGGCAGATAGAATACAGGTAGGTTTTTATCTGGCAATTCAGTTCCAGTTGGCCCGCCTTGATCTTTTCATAGAAGACAATCACCGCTTCCTGGAAAATGTCCTTGGCGTCATCCTCAGTCCCGCTGTTGCTCTGGACAAAGAACAAGACCATGGAAAAGTGGAGTTTGTATAACCTACTCAGTGCCGCATCATCGTCTTGAAGAATCCCTTCTATTATGGCCGCATCGGTCACTAGCGCCTTTTGAATCATGCTCGTCAATTAATACAGTTTCAGTCATTTAGTAACCCACAGAAAAAAATAAATTTTTTTTTGAAAAAGGTGGGTTACCTCTCGGGGGGTAGTGGTATTAAGGTTGAAATTAACGCTAAAACCCTTAAAACCTATTACAATGAAAAAGGTATTTTCTCTTGCCCTGGTAGCTGGTATGTTCGTTTTCGCTTCTTGCGAGTCTAAATCTGCTGAAGGTACTGAAGGTGCTTCTACTGAAGCTACTTCTACTGATGCTACTGCAACTGAAGGCGACACTACTTCAACTACTACTACCACTGACACTACTACTGCTGGTACAACTACTGGTACTACTGCCGGTACTGACACTGCTGCAACTGCAACTACTGCTCAGTAATTAAGCGGTGTGCGTAAGCACACCTCCTGATTAGGACAAGATAAAAGCGTCTCATACAGTTTGCGTAAGAGACGCTTTTACTTTTTAGGTGAGTTCGTGAAAAAAGCGTTTGGGGCCTGTTTGCCAGAAAACAGGCCCCAAACGCTTTTCTGTTTTAGGCCTTGCGCTTGCGGCGCTCTAGTTCCTTTTTAACCAAAGAGAACTCGCGGCTGCTCTGGCCGGCAATGGCGGTGTTCTCGTCGGCGCGGCGCAGCAGGTACGGCATCACGGCCTCTACAGGGCCGTAGGGAACGTATTTGGCCACGTTGTAGCCGGCATGCGCCAGGTTGTAGGAGAGGTTGTCGCTCATGCCCAGCAACTGCGCAAAATAGATGCGCTCATCATTGGGCTGGATGTTGAACTCGTCCATTAGTTCTATGAGGTGGTAGCAGCTCTGCTCGTTGTGTGTACCGGCGCAGATGGCAATGCGGTCAATGTGCTCAAGGCAGAACCGCAGCGATTCATCGTACAGGGCATCGGTGGCTTCTTTGGTAGGGTTGATGGGGTTGTTTATGCCCCGCTGCTGGGCCACGCGGCCTTCTTTTTCCATGTAGGCACCGCGCACCAGTTTGCCGCCCAGGTAATAACCCTCGCGCTGGGCCCGCTCAAAGTCGCGCTTGATCACGTCCAGGCGGTCGTGGCGGTAGAGTTGGTAGGTGTTGTAGACTATGGGGCGCTCCTGGTTATAGAGTTCCATCATCTCGTAGCAGAGCTGGTCAATGGTTTCCTGCATCCAGCTTTCCTCGGCGTCAATGAACACACGCACGCCCCGCTCAAACGCGCGCTGGCAAATGGCTTTCACCCGGGCCCGTACCCGCCCGAAGGCTGCTTTCTCCTGGTTCGTGAGTTCTTGGTCTGTCTGGGCTTTGGCCAGCAGGGCAGAATCGGCTACGCCGGTCACCTTGAATACGCTGAACGGGATGTGGTTAGAGGTGGCCGCCATCTCAATGGTAGCGATGATTTCCTGCACCGTGTGGTCAAAGCTGGCCTCGTTGCTCTCGCCTTCCACTGAGTAGTCCAAAATGGTGCCTATGCCTGACCGGCCTAGTTTCTCAATAGTGGGTTTGCATTCCTGGATGGTCTCACCACCGCAGAATTGCTCAAAAATGCTTTTCTTAATAAGGAACTTCACCGGCAGGTTCCAGCTCAGCGCCTTTTTCATGAGGCCTCCGCCCATCTTCACCATGGAGTTGTTGTTCATGGCCGCAAACAGGAGGTAGGTTTTATAGAGTTCTGCATCAGATTTATCAGCGAACGCAATGGCGGTATCTTCAAAAGAAACTTTTAGTGCAGGAGTCATAGATTAAGTGCTACATTTAAGCTGTACAAAGATAACGTAAAAACGGTTGTTAGTTGTTTTTTAGGCGATTTGCGAAAACCACCTATGAACCGCTACCCTGTAACGCGTGCAATTGGCCATGGAACGGAAAAAAGAAAACAATTATTTTCACCAGCTGAGCAAGCTGCGCCGCCGACCATTGGTAATCGCCGGTCCGTGCAGCGCCGAAACCCGGGAGCAGGTCATGGATACGGCCCGTCAATTGAAAGACCTGCAGGCAGATATCTTCAGGGCCGGTGTCTGGAAGCCCCGCTCCAAGCCGGGTACCTTTGAGGGCGTGGGTACCGAGGGCATGAAGTGGCTCCACGAGGTCCGGCAGGAGTACGGTATTCCGGTGGCCACGGAGGTGGCGCGGCCTCACCACGTGGAAACCGCCCTCAAACACAACATTGACGTGCTCTGGATTGGCGCCCGCACCACCGTAAACCCCTTTGCGGTGCAGGAACTCGCCGATGCCCTGCGCGGCACCCAGGTGCCGGTCATGGTCAAGAACCCCGTGAGCCCTGATCTCAGCCTTTGGGCAGGTGCGGTAGAACGGCTCTGGGCTGCGGGCATTGAGGACGTGGCGGCCATCCACCGCGGGTTTTCGTCCTATGAGGTCACCCAGTACCGCAACGAGCCGCTCTGGCAGATTCCTATCCAACTCAAAGGCATGTACCCGTTTCTGCCAGTGGTGGTGGACCCCAGCCACATTGGCGGTCAGCCCGATCTGATTCTGCCCATTTCCCAGACCGGGCTGGACCTGAACTTTGACGGGGTCATGATTGAAACACACCCCAACCCTGCAGAAGCCCTCTCGGATGCCGAGCAGCAGATCACGCCTGAGGCTTTGGGTGAGATACTTGATAAACTGCAGGTGCGCAGCCTCCCTGATGCCGCTTTCATCAGCCGTACCGAGGAACTGCGCCAGAAAATTGACCGCGCCGACCGCGAGATCATTGAGGCCTTGGCGCGCCGCATGCGCCTGGTGGAGAAGATTGGTGAGGACAAGAAAGAGAATAACATTGCCGTATTGCAGCCGGAGCGCTGGAATAGCATTTTCGAGACCCGGAAAGAGTGGGCCCGCCAGATGCAGATCAACCCAGAGTTCGCCGCTGAACTGTATGAACTCATCCATCTGGAGTCTATCAGGGTGCAGACCGAGATTGTGGAAAAGAATTCTCCGAATCAGTAGGGAGGTTTTACCTGGCAGGCAGTACCTTGCAACCCAGAGGGGCAAGCGCATTCAGCGGGTTTTATTTTGATTCTCCCCAGACATTCCCTTTTTTAGAGGATTATCCGGTTTAGAGGCCGTTTTAAATAAATGGGCCGCTAAACGCATTAAACAGAAATACATTGACCGAAGAGATTTTCATAGGCCTCGAGGCCGTGGGGCAACTCAAAGATTTGTTGCAGAACCGGGCTTTCAAAAAGACGGTGGTGTTGGTAGACGAGAACACCCATCGGCACTGCTATCCGTTGCTGAAGTCCTTTTTGCCGGAAAACCATTACGTGGTGCAGATCCAGAGCGGCGAGGAGCACAAGAACCTAACCACCTGCGAGCACGTGTGGCGAGAACTCACTGACCAGAACCTGGACCGCTGGAGTTTACTCGTGAACCTGGGTGGCGGCGTGCTCACAGATCTGGGCGGCTTCTGTGCCAGCCTGTACAAACGAGGTATCCGGTTCGTGAACGTGCCCACCACGCTTTTGTCACAGGTAGACGCCAGCGTGGGCGGCAAGACCGGTATTGATTTCATGGGTTTCAAAAACCATATAGGTGTGTTCCAGGAGCCGTTGGCAGTGCTGGTGAACCCGGTGTTTCTGCAGACCCTGGACCTGCGGCAGATGAAATCTGGCTTCGCCGAGATCATCAAGCACTGGCTCATCATGGACGCCTACAAGTTCTATGAGCAGCGCTACATTGGCATGTTCACGGAGGACTGGACCGATCTGATCCGCCATTCCATCGACATCAAGTCACGCGTGGTCACCGCTGATCCGCTGGAGAACGGCTTGCGCAAGATCCTCAACTTCGGGCACACCATCGGCCACGCCGTGGAAAGCTTTTACCTGGAGAAACCCGGCCAGACCCTGCTGCACGGCGAGGCTATTGCCGTGGGTATGCTCTGCGAAGCCTGGCTCTCTACCCAGAAAGGGCTTTTGCCGCAGGAGGAGCTGGAGCAGATAGAGACGTTTATCCTGTCTATCTATGAAAAGGTGACCATTCCGGAGGCCGATGTTCAGGCCATCAGCCACCTTTGCCTGCATGACAAAAAGAACGACGGCGCCACCATTAACTGTACTTTGCTGCAGAAGATAGGGGAGGCCCTCTATGACAAACCTATTACATTACCCGAGGTACAGAGTGCCTTGCGCTATTACCAATTACTATGATTTCAGCTGCTGCCGTGCGCGTATCGCACCCCACGGGCGTGTTGCGCGGACGCGTGACCTTGCCAGCCTCCAAAAGCGAGGCCAACCGCGCCCTCATCATCCGGGCTTTGTCCGGGAAAGATTTCCCCATCCATAACCTGTCAGACGCCAACGATACCCAGCTCCTGAACCGGTTGCTCTCCACGCCCGTGGGGCAGGAGGTGAGCGCCGAGGATGCCGGCACCGTGATGCGTTTCCTGACCGCCTATTACGCCGCCACCGGCCAGCGGCTGACGCTAACCGGAACCCCGCGCATGTGCCAGCGGCCTATTGGCGTGTTGGTAGACGCGCTTCGGCAATTGGGGGCGCAGATTGAGTATCTGGGCCAGGAAGGCTACCCGCCGCTGCAGATGAACGGGTTTGAGTTCTCGGGCACGAACCAGCTATCAATTCGGGCCGATATCAGCAGCCAATACATTTCAGCACTGCTCATGATTGCGCCGCTGTTGCCGCAGGGCTTGGAATTGACATTAGAGGGAAAGATCGGCTCGGAGCCTTACATTAGAATGACCCTGGCCCAGATGGCGCACTTTGGCGTGCAGGCTACCTTTGAAGGCCAGCAAATATCTGTAGCCAAACAAGAATACCAGGCCAAAGAATATACCGTGGAGTCAGATTGGTCAGCAGCCAGTTACTGGTACAGCATCGCGGCGCTAGCCGGGGAGGCAGATCTTTTCCTGCCCGCGCTCCGCGCCGATTCCCTTCAGGGCGACAGCATGCTGCCGTCCTTGATGGCGCCTTTCGGGGTGCGGACCGCTTTTTCGGCGGAGGGTGTGCAGTTAACCAAGCAGCCGGTGCAGGAGCCTTTGGCCCGCATAGATTTCTTTGCCTGCCCGGACCTGGCCCAAACCGTGGCCGCCCTGGCCGCTGGCTTGGGCGTGGAAGTGGAGATGACCGGCCTGGAGAGTCTCCGGATAAAGGAAACCGACCGCATTGCGGCCCTGCAGATGGAACTGGTGAAATTAGGCGCGGAACTGCGCGAGGTTGCCCCAGACGTTTTCAAGGTGTTTCTCTTGAATCGGCCGCAAAATGAAGTCACCATCCATACCTACGAAGACCACCGCATGGCCATGGCTTTCGCGCCGCTGGCCCTGAAGGGTTCGCTGGTCATAGAAGAACCACGCGTAGTGCGGAAATCCTACCCGAGGTATTGGGACGTACTGCAAAAAGCCGGCTTTTCCGTGGAAGAAGTACGGTAAATAAGGAAGGAATAAAAAAAGAAGCCTTTTGCACCTGCAGAAGGCTTCTTTTTTTGCCCGCCGAATTGAGAGGATGAGCATGTCAAAGAGTGGCTTGTGTGGGTGGTATAGCTGTTTTTGAGTTGTTTTCTGTGAATTACCTCAAAAGCTTTATACTGTAAATTATCTTTGTATTATTGATTAAATTATAAATATAATATCAATATTCTGGTTGATTGTACTTGTATTTTTTTAATTTATTAATTATGAATTAGTAGGAATTAGCTAGTTGTATATGAACTTTTACAACATATGGTGCCGATGGTCGTTTAAAGGGGATAACAGGTAGAAGTACTAAAATATACGACTATGAAAAATATCAATGTTTGGATGCTGGCTTCATTGTTCTCTATGAGCAGTATGACATTGGTTTCTTGCAATAAAGTAGATAAAGAAGCCAGCGCCGCAGACCACCAGAAAGTAGAACAGTTCCTCAAGCAGGCCGCCACCAATGATAACTTCCAGTTGATGGCCGGTATGATGGCCGAAGACCAAAGCAAAAAAGGAGAAGTAGGCGCCTTGGGACAGAAAATCTACCATGTGCACTCCCGTACAACTCCCGTGCTGGCAGAAATAGCTAAAAAGAAAGCAGTGGAATTGCCGGCCCAAATGGGAAGCGAGAAAAAAGCACTGGTAGATAGCTTGGAGACTAAAAAAGGAGAGGAGTTTGACCAGACCTTCGCGAACCTGGAGGTGGAAGCCCATGAGGAGGCCATCGCCTTCTATGAGAAAGCCGATAAAGAAGTGAATGACCCAGACGTGCAGCAATTTATTGACCAGATCTTACCGGTCTTGAAAGAGCACCTGGCTGAGGCGCAAGAGTTGAAAAACGCCGTGGCGCAAGCCGATAAAACCACTAAACCCTAAGTAAATACTTGTCTAGTGAGAAAAGGCCCTTTGCATCTTGCAAAGGGCTTTTTTTATAATCGATTTTTAAGCTTAGAAAATTCTGAGGGCCTAAGAGGAGGAAACTTCCTTGATCAAGCGCTGGAGGTAAGGTGCAGAATGTAAGAGCCTGCTCCCGTACCAACTGAATAACTCACCATCTACTACTTTTACCAGCGCCTCGGGGCAAATGGCCTGGAACTCCGCGATGTGCTTCTCTTTAAATGGATAAGGCTCAGAGGAAAGCAGGATTAACTTAGGGTTTGCTTTCTGTAGTTGTGCTGCCGTCACCTCCGGGTACCTGGCCAGGTGCCCCAGTACATTCTCAAAGCCGCAAAGTGCCAGTATATGGTCAATGAAATTCTGGTTCCCAATGCCCATGTAAGGATTTCGCCAGATGAAATACGCAGTAGGTATGGCGGGAGCAGCTGGTGTTAAACCGGCGAATTGTTGCCGTAGTTGCTGCACTAATTCCGTGGCCTGTGTCTCTGTGTCGGTCACCTGCCCAATTCCCCTCATCATCTCAAAAGCGTCTTCCAGCGTGTAGATATCGCTCATGTAAACCGGGTATTTACCCTGTAGCCGCTCAATCCCCTCTTGGTAGTTTTCCTCTTTGTTCCCGATGATCAGGTCTGGTTCCAGTCTGTCTATGGCCTCAAAGTTGAAGTTCTTGGTTCCGCCAATCTTTTGTTTCTGTTTTACCTGCTCCTGGGGGTGAATGCAGAATTTAGTGACTCCCACCACGCGGTCACCCAAGCCCAAATGAAACAGCAGCTCGGTTTGGGAAGGCACCAGCGACACAATCCGGCGGGGCGGCTGCGGTAACTGGAGGCGGTGGTTCATCTGGTCAAGGAAAAGCACTTTTGTAGAATTAGGAATTAGGAATTAGGAATTAGGAATTAGGAATTAGGAATTAGGGTCATCTTGAAAGTGATCAAACCAAGCCTTCCTGGTTGTTGAATTTGGCAGATTTTCTTTTTAAGGCTGTTTTTGAAAAATCAGGTAGAAAATCAACTGCGATACCCTGCAATTTCTAGTTCCTGGTTTTTGATTGCCAATTGACTTCTCCGTTTTGAGTTCTCCATTCGTGGTCAAGCAGGGCGTAGACGTACGAATCGCACCAGTGACCTTTGATGAAGATGTTCTCCCTGAAATGGGCTTCGCGGCGCATGCCCAGTTTCTCCATGATGCGGTAAGAGCCAACGTTGCGTGGGTCACAGTCTGCCCAGATGCGGTGGAGTTGCAGGTCCTCAAACCCGAAGTGCATCAGCGCGCCGGCGGCTTCAGTGGTGTAGCCCTTGTTCCAATAAGTCTGATTCAGGATGTACCACAGTACCGCCTCCTCAGCGTCGTAGTCTACCTTCATGCCCACGCGGCCTATGAGCATATCGGTGGTCCGGAGTACAATGGCCAGGTCAATAAGTGTGCGCGGTTCCTCCCGGGCCTCTTCCAAGCATTGCCGAATGTACTCCTGGCTTTCTTTGCTGGAGCGCACCTCGCTGGTCTGGTATCGCATGACCTCCTCATTGGATTCATACAGGTTGGTGAAATGCCAGTCATCCTCCTTGAATTCGCGCAGCAAAAGCCGGGGGGTATGTATTTCCATGGTGGGGCAAAACGGTATCGCCAGTGAAGATAGATAATAAACAGTATTCTGCCGTGCTAAAAGTTTCCGTGGCCTATATGATGGTCACAATAGAATTGTTTAAGACCTGTTTTCCTGAAAACGGCCTTAAAGCAAAAGACCTGTAGGATTTGGAATCCCGCAGGTCTTTTGCTGTCTATTTGCTTTTAGGCCTTTTATTTGAAAACAAGTCCAAAACGCCTATTTCAGGTACCGGAAATCGTGGCCGCTTTGCAGTTGGATCAGGAAATGGTAGAACAGTTTGATGATGCTATCCACGTCATCTTTGTGCACGGTTTCCACGGTGGTGTGCATGTATTTCAATGGCAAAGAGATTAGGGCCGACGCCACACCTTCAGATGAATAGGCGAAGGCATCGGTGTCCGTGCCAGTAGCACGGGTGGCGGCGGCGCGCTGGAACGGAATCTCGTTTTTCTGGGCCACCTCAATAAGCATGTCCAGTACGTTGTTCTGTACCGCTGGGCCGTAAGTCAATACAGGTCCTTTGCCGCAGTGCAGATCTCCGTTGGTTTTCTTCTCATAACCTTGTGACTGCGTATCATGGGTCACATCGGTGATGATGGCCAGGTTTGGCTTGATGCGGTGCGCAATCATCTCGGCACCTCTCAGGCCGATCTCTTCCTGCACCGCATTTACGATGTATAATCCAAAAGGAAGCTTGTTTCCGTTCTCCTTGAGCATGCGGGCAACTTCGGCAATCATGAATCCTCCGATTCTGTTATCCAGAGCGCGGCCCACGTAGAATTTTTCGTTCATGGTCCAGAACTCATCGTCAAAGGTGACCACGCAACCTACGTGAATGCCCATGTCTTCAACCTCCTGCTTGTTGGCGGCGCCGCAGTCAAGGAAGATGGTTTCTACGGTAGGGGCTTTGTCCTGGTCTGGCTTGCGCACATGGATGGCCGGATACCCGAACACTGCTTTCACCATCCCTTTTCTGGTGTGGATGTTCACCCGCTTAGAAGGCGCAATCACGGCATCAGAACCCCCGTTCCGGCGCACGTAGATGTAGCCCTCAGGCGTGATATAGTTCACAAACCAGGCAATCTCATCGGCGTGGGCCTCAATGACCACCTTGTATTCTGCCTCGGGATTGATCACGCCCACCACGGTGCCGTACGTATCTACGAAATACTCGTCAATGTAGGGCTTGATGTAGTCTAACCACAGCTTCTGGCCCGATGACTCAAAGCCGGTAGGGGCTGCGTTGTTAAGGTAGGTTTGCAGGAATTCAAAGCTTTCTTCTCTCATAGCTTTCTGATTAGGTGGAGCAAAGCACTCTCCGATAGTTGTTTGTCAGTTGAAGTAGTATCTGGCTGGGGTGCTTTGAGGTCACCAACCAAGGGCGCAATTAAATATTGAATGCTTATTGGTGTATATCAGTCATTGGAGGATGGACTTGATATCCATTTGCTGGAAAAAAAAGCCTGGTTCTTAACCCATCCTCCAGTGGCTGTTTACAGCGGAATATTTCCGTGTTTTTTCTTTGGTAACTGGTCTACTTTGTTCTCCAGCATCTTAAACGCTCTGATCAATTTGGCGCGCGTCTCTGAAGGATAGATTACTTCGTCTACAAAGCCGCGGTGGGCAGCCCGGTACGGCGTGGCAAATTTCGCCTGGTACTCGGCCACCTTCTCGGCCAGTTTGGCCTCAGGGTCCTCAGCGGCGGCAATCTCACGTTTGAAGATGATCTCGGCGGCGCCTTTGGCTCCCATCACCGCGATCTCGGCGGTAGGCCAAGCGTAGTTCAGGTCAGCGCCTATGTGTTTGGAGTTCATTACGTCATAAGCACCGCCATACGCTTTTCTGGTGATGACGGTTACACGGGGAACGGTGGCCTCGCAGAAAGCATACAGTAATTTAGCGCCGTTGGTAATGATGCCGCGCCACTCCTGATCGGTGCCGGGCAGGAAGCCGGGTACGTCTTCCAGTACCAGCAGCGGAATGTTGAAGGAGTCACAGAAGCGCACGAAACGGGCGGCTTTGGTGCTGGCGTTGATGTCCAGTACCCCGGCCAGTACTGCCGGTTGGTTTCCTACGATGCCTATGCTGCGGCCTGCCAATCTGGCAAACCCCACTACAATGTTCTCCCCGAAGTTCTTGTGTACCTCCAGGAAAGAATCGGTGTCTATGATGCCCTCTATCACCTCACGAATGTCATAAGGCTGGTTGGGGTTCTCCGGCACTATGTTGTTCAGTACCTCTCGGGTCTCATCGGCTTTGGGTTCATATGGCAGGGCAGGAGGGAGTTCCTCGCAGTTCTGCGGCATGTAACTCAACAGCTGTTTGATGTTCTGGATGCAGACAACCTCATTGGCGCAGGAGAAATGGGTCACGCCGCTCTTGGTGCTGTGGGTGCTGGCACCACCCAGTTCTTCTGAGGTCACGGTCTCATGGGTCACCGTTTTCACCACGTTGGGGCCCGTCACAAACATGTAAGACGTGTCCTCCACCATGAGAATAAAGTCAGTGATGGCAGGGGAGTAAACGGCTCCCCCGGCGCATGGCCCCATAATGCCTGAAAGCTGTGGTATTACGCCTGAGGCCAGGGTGTTTTTGTAGAAGATATCGGCGTAGCCGCCCAGGGAAACCACACCTTCCTGGATACGGGCTCCGCCGGAGTCGTTGAGGCCAATCACGGGAGCGCCGTTTTTCATGGCCAAGTCCATGATCTTCACAATCTTCTCCGCGTGGGTCTCAGAAAGGGAGCCCCCGAATACGGTGAAATCCTGGGAGAAAACGTACACCAAGCGGCCATTTACGGTGCCGTAACCCGTTACCACCCCATCGCCTAAATAGTATTCTTTATCCAGGCCAAAGTCTTTTGACCGGTGCATCACAAACTTACCTATCTCTTCAAAAGAGCCTTCATCTAACAGCAAGTCAATGCGCTCACGGGCGGTGAGTTTGCCTTTTTTATGTTGGGCATCAATGCGCGCCTGGCCACCTCCTAAGAGGGCTTCGGCATTTTTGCGGTCTAATGTCTCAAATTTGCTATTCAGGTTATTCTGGTCTGACATTGAAGCACTTTGGTGTTGGTACAAGAAATCAAATTTAGGAAAGAATAGGGCAGTGAAAAATAATTGTTAATATTTTCTCACATCTTGTTTAAAAGCAAAAAAGGCTGACAGTTTGTCTGTCAGCCTTTCCAATTATGAATAATCAATTAGTCTTTCTTCTTGCCATCAGTAGGCGTGGTTTCTTCCTCAGAAGAAGCCGGAAGATCGTCAGAGGTATCTGGAGTTGCATCCTCGTTCTTGCGGTTAGAGAATGTAAGCTCTTCTTTGCCTTCTTCGTAGTCAATCACGATGGTGTCTCCCTGGGCTAATTCAGCTTTCAGGATTTCCTCCGCAATTGGATCTTCCATATACTTGGTGATGGCACGGTTCAACGGACGGGCACCATACTTAGAGTCATATCCTTTCTCGGCCACAAAGTCTTTGGCCTTGTCAGTGATCTCAATGGTATAACCCAGCGTTTTGATGCGGGTCAACAGCTTGGCAAGGGAGATATCAATGATTTTATGGATATCTTCTTTCACCAGTGAGTTGAACACGATCACATCATCCAGACGGTTCAGGAACTCAGGAGAGAACGTTTTCTTCAAGGCAGAAGCAATGGTGCCTTTCATGATATCGTCCATGTTCTCCTGGCGGGTTTTGGTGGCGAAACCAACCCCAGCCCCGAAGTCCTGCAAGTCACGGGCCCCAATGTTGGAGGTCATGATGATGATGGTGTTTCTGAAGTCCACCTTACGGCCTAAACCATCGGTCAACACACCGTCATCCAGTACTTGCAAGAGCAGGTTGTATACGTCTGGGTGCGCTTTCTCAATCTCATCCAGCAATACCACAGAGTATGGCTTGCGGCGGATTTTCTCTGTCAGCTGACCACCTTCTTCGTAACCTACGTAGCCTGGAGGCGCTCCCACTAAGCGAGATACGCTGAATTTCTCCATGTACTCACTCATGTCAATACGCACCAGGGCGTCTTCTTTGTCAAACAGGTAGGTAGCCAGCACTTTGGCAAGCTCTGTTTTACCAACCCCTGTAGGGCCTAAGAACACGAATGAACCGATAGGGCGTTTTGGATCTTTCAAACCAACGCGGGTTCTCTGGATGGCTTTCACCAACTGCTGAATCGCTTTGTCCTGGCCAATCACTTTGCCTTTCAACTCTTCGCCCATGTTCAAAAGCTTGAGGCTTTCTTTCTGCGCGATACGTTTCACCGGAATACCCGTCATCATGGCGATTACCTCGGCCACGTTTTCTTCTTTCACGGCGTAACGTTTCTTTCTAGTCTCCTCTTCCCAGCTTTTCTTAGCGGCGTCAAGTTGATCTAAAAGTTTCTTCTCTTTGTCACGCAGTTGGGCAGCCTCTTCATATTTCTGGCTTTTCACCACGCGGTTCTTCTCGTCCTTGATATTCTCAATCTGCTGTTCCAGGTTAAGGATATCCTCAGGCACCACAATGTTGTTGATGTGCACGCGGGCACCGGCCTCATCCAGAATGTCAATGGCTTTGTCTGGTAAGAAACGGTCGCTCATGTAGCGGTCGCTCAACTTCACACAGGCCTCAATGGCTTTGTCTGAATAGGTCACGTGGTGGTGATCTTGGTACTTGTCTTTGATGTTGTGCAGGATCTCAATAGTTTCCTCTGGGGTAGTAGGATCTACCATCACAATCTGGAAACGACGAGCCAGGGCACCATCTTTCTCAATGTACTGACGGTACTCGTCAAGCGTAGTAGCGCCGATGCATTGGATTTCGCCACGGGCCAGCGCAGGTTTGAACATGTTTGAGGCATCCAGAGATCCAGAAGCTCCACCAGCACCCACAATGGTATGCAGCTCATCAATGAACAGGATCACGTCCGGAGATTTCTCTAGTTCGTTCATCACGGCTTTCATACGCTCTTCAAACTGACCGCGGTATTTAGTACCGGCCACCAAAGAGGCCAAATCTAAGGTTACCACCCGTTTTCCGAAAAGTACACGAGAAACCTTCTTCTGGATGATGCGCAGCGCAAGACCCTCGGCTATAGCGGTTTTACCCACGCCAGGCTCCCCAATCAGGATTGGGTTGTTTTTCTTACGACGGCTCAATACCTGAGCCACACGCTCAATTTCTTTTTCACGACCCACAATAGGGTCTAATTTGCCTTCCTCGGCCAATTTAGTCAGATCACGACCGAAGTTGTCCAGCACCGGAGTGCGGGATTTCTCGGCACCCTTCTTGGCGGCTGAGCCAGCACCTCCCTTAGAGGAAGAGCCAAAGAGTTTGTCGTTATCATCGTTGTCATCGGTATCTGAGGAGGCGAGAGGGTTGTTAGCATGATAGTCTAACGAATCCCGGATAGCTTCATAGTTCACGTTGAATTTGGCTAAGGTTTGCGATGAAATATTATCCTCATCCCGCAAAATAGACAGCAGCAGGTGTTCTGTACCTATGATGTCAGACTTGAAGATTTTAGCCTCCAAATACGTTATTTTCAGGACCTTCTCCGTCTGTTTAGTAAGCGGAATACTACCAGTTATATTGGTGTTAGGGCTGGCGGTGTTTTTGGTTGCCTGCTCAAGCGCATACTTAAGCTCTTCCATTGGTACCCCCAGTTTTTTAAGCAAAGCGATAGCCGTACCTTCTCCTTCGCGGATCATTCCCAGAAGCAAATGCTCAGTGCCAATATAATCATGCCCCAAGCGGATGGCTTCCTCGCGACTGAGAGAGATTACCTCTTTCACTCTATTTGAGAATTTGGCTTCCATGTAAGTTCTTGTCTAGTAAATAGTTGTTGTGCGATTACTGCAACTGTGTTGCCAAGGCTACGCATTAAAAAATTAACAAAATGAGTGGGGCAAATGTTCAACAGAAATCCACGGGATTCTGTAAATATATAGATGCCTCGGGGCCAAGGTTAAACAACAAATCCAGTATACTCAGGTTTATTGCAAATTGTTTGCCAAACACCTGCCGGTATGGCATAAGGCGCAAATTGTCAGGCTCCTTCTTGGGATGAAGTTCCCCGCGCCAATCCAACACCGGTGCCTCATAGGTTTTAACATACGTTTGAGTGAGGCCCAGGGGTTTCTTTAGCTTCAGGAATTTAACGAAAAGTTTCATCAAATCCATATTCAGCTGGAAAAGCAGAGCTGGCTTCTGGTCATAGATGTCCTTGAGGTAGTCTGCATAGAACTCAAAGAAGGGCGCATTACCGTAGGCGCTCTGGATGGTGCGCCAATGAATGTCCATCCAGCGCTGGCTATAGTCAATCTCCAGTTCCGTCATCAGCGTCTTGCTGTTGCCTTTCACCACGGGCACTGACAGTGGCACCACGCCCTGCGCCGTGAGGATGTGGCACCGGTTGCGGTAACTCTGTTTCTGGTAATGCTCATGGGCCTCAAACAATAATTCATCGGCTTCAAAAGCCTTCTGAAAATAGAGGATGCTGGGGTTGTAGTGTAGCTCGGTTAATAACTGCATGCAATGGATTATGGAACGGCTGCAAGTAAAGGAAAAATCCCAAACTTGTACGGCCACCTACGGTGACTTTGAAGAAACTTCCCTGCTTTTGCCCGGCCTGACTATCTAGGACCCGGTTCAATTTTTTCCCAGGCTGATGTTTGCCTAAGCCAGGAATAGAACTATTGTTGTACTCCCTGGTCTACGATTAACGGATGAACCCTTGTCCAAGGAAAGAAACTTGTTTGGTCTTTTTTGCAGGTTTCCAGTGTTTTGGGACGGTGATATGCGTTTTCTGCCCGACTAAATGTAACAATACGGCGGTGAAACTTGGTTCCCGGATATTTTCTATTTTCCAGATGTCTCGTCTTGTACCGGTATAAGGCTTGTTTTCTGAAAAACAGGGCTGAAACCGCAAGGTAGTTTCCTAAAGGTAACGGCCTTGGGCAGGCAGGGAAGAACTTTCTGCGGGTACATTTGCCTTTTAGTAGATCATCCGTACAAAAGGACTGACTAGATCAGATTACATTATGCCTACTAAAAAATTATCAGATATATCCGTTTCCGTGCTGGACTTAGTGCCCATTCAGGAAGGAAAAACAGCCGCAGACGCCATTAAGAACGCCGTTGACCTGGCGCAACACGTGGAGAAATGGGGATACAGACGCTTCTGGATGGCCGAGCACCATAACTTTCCGGGTATCGCGAGTTCCGCTACCGCCGTGTTGATTGGCCATATTGCCCGGGAGACCTCTAGTATTAGGGTGGGTTCTGGCGGTATTATGCTGCCCAACCATGCGCCGTTGGTGGTGGCAGAGCAGTTCGGGACCCTGGCTACGCTTTTCCCGGGTCGTATTGATCTGGGGCTTGGCCGGGCGCCTGGCACCGACGGCTTAACCGCCATGGCCCTTCGCCGTGACCAGCACCAGTCAGTAGATGAGTTTCCGCAGAACGTGGTGGAAGTGTATAACTACCTGGGAGACCCAGACCCTTCTTCTAAGGTGCGCGCCGTACCGGGCGAGGGAACCTATGTGCCCATCTGGATTTTAGGGTCTAGTACTTTCGGTGCGCAGCTGGCCGGTATGTTAGGGATGCCGTACGCGTTTGCCAGCCACTTTGCACCCACCATGCTGCACCATGCCATCCAGGTGTACCGAGACAGCTTCAAGCCGGTAGGTAGCCTGAAGGAGCCGTACGTGATGGCCGGTGTGAACGTAATCGCCGCCGACACAGACGAAAAAGCTGACTATCTGGCCACTTCCATGTACCAGTCTTTCCTGGGGGTGATCAGGGGAACCGCTGGTTTAATGCAACCTCCCGTGGAAAGCATGAATGGCCTCTGGGATGCTTCTGAGCAATATGCGGTGCAGAACATGCTGCGTTGCTCTTTTGTAGGCAGCCCCGAGAAAGTGAAAGACGGCTTGCAGAAGTTTGTGGATCAGACGCAGGTAGATGAGGTGATCGTGGCTAGCAGTATTTATGACCATGCCGCCCGCCTGCATTCTTATGAGCTCACCTCAGATTTTTTCAAGAAGTCTGTCTAACGTTGCAGATAAAAAAAGATGTATACGGCTCTCTGCACAGGTTGGCGATAACCAAAGACCTGCGCAGAGAGCCGCTTTGTTTTACAAACAGGTTAGGAAGAATCAATTAGGTTCTATCAAGGGAAATCTGCAAGAGGGTATTACCTTTGCAGGCGTTGAAAGCGGCTTGGCTGTTTTCGGCTTGTTTTTCAGAAAATGCAGTTAAAACCAGCCACATCCTCTTTTACCCGCCCCAACCTTAAACTCAGCCAGCTTCCGTTCTGGTGGCTGTTGAAGGGGATTTCCCTTGTGCCGTTTCCGGTGCTGTACGCCTTTTCCACGTTCCTGTACCTGGTGCTATACCGGCTTATTGGGTACCGGAAGAAAGTGGTGCGGCAGAACCTGGAAAGGTCTTTTCCGGGTAAAAGCCCCGCCGAACTCCAGAAAATAGAGAAGCAGTTTTTCCTGAACCTCACCGATCTCATCGTGGAGTCGCTGAAGCTGATTTCCCTTACTCCGGCTCAGTTGAAGGAGCGGCTTGTATACAAAGGCCATGAAAAGGTGGAGGCGCAGGTGGCCACTGGCAACACGGTGCTCATGCTGGGCGCTCATCTGGGCAACTGGGAATACATGTCGGCGGCGAGCCAAATCATTTTCAAGGCCCCGGTAGATGGCGTGTATAAACCTCTGGCCAGTTCTTTCTTTGATGAGTTCATGAAGTTCATGCGCGGGCGCTTCGGCATTAACCTGGTGCGCATGAAGGACACCCTGCGACATCTGATCCGGCACAAAGCGGAGCACCGCATCTTTACCTTGCTCTCTGACCAGGTACCGCCCTACGGCGAAATCCAGTATTGGACCACCTTTCTGCACCAGGATACGCCTTTCTACGTGGGGGCCGAGAAACTCCGTACTTCCTTTAAATTCCCCGCCTACTTTGTGGGGATGCGTCACCTCAAGCGCGGTTACTACGAGATAGAATTTCAGGAACTGTTGCCGGCCCCAACCCCCGAGGAACCACAGGAAGGATTTCTGCTTACCGATGCCTTTGCCCAAAAGCTACAAGCCTGGGTAGAACGGTATCCGGCAGATTACCTGTGGTCGCACAAACGCTGGAAGCACAAGAAACCCAACCCCGAATTGGAAGCGTAAACAGATGCCCTGTGCCAGAGCATTTCAATCTCTTTTGGGCTCGTTTTTCCAAAATCAGGCTTAAAATGCCATCAACATTAGGGTATCTCTCTTTGACAAAAAAGCCCCGGCTGCCAAAACAGCCGGGGCTTTTTACACTTGGGTTTAGTTTATCTCAAAGATCAGTCTACATCCCAGAAAACCCTGGTTGTGACCACATCACCGCCAATGGCCGCAGCGGCCGCCGTGTAGTTGGCATTGTTCAGGTTCTGCTCGGTGGCCGGATATGGGAAGCGGAGCGGAATCTCTGATTGGGCCAGCGGCGGAGCCACCAATTGAGGGTAGTCCAGGCGGCGCCATTCTTTCCAGCCTTCCACGGGTTGGTTATACAGCGCAATCCATTTCTGCATGCCTATGCTTTGTCTCCAGTTGGTGGTGTTGAGCATCACCTCGGGTTGTTGCAGATAGGCGGTGGCCTCGGCCTGGGTGCCGCCCCAGTCATTCACAATAGAGGAAGTGATGGCCGCAGTGTAATGCTCCTCAGGGTTACCGGGTACATTGAAGCCTCTCAAGGCAGCCTCTGCTAGTAGAAACTCCACCTCGGTGTAAGACAAGAGAATGCCAGGCGCATCTGGCTCCCGCACCAGGTCACTGGGCTGGGCCACATCTACGTAGTTGTTGAGGTCTCCGTAGACACCGCCCACAAATTCACCTTCGTTTTCCCCTTCAGGGGCAGGTCTGAAAAACTCGTCGAGCCGGGGATCTTCCCAATCTACCAGGATATCAATGAAGGTGTTGGCCGCCACGTTGTCGTCCCGTTGGCGCAACTCGTCATAGACGGGGTTGGCGGTTGGCACGTTGGGCGTGTAAGGCAACTCAGCATCATCGTCGCTGGAGGTAAACACGTTTGGCGCTGCCTCTTCCACTATGGTCCGCGCTTTGGTCGGGTTAGCATCTGCAATGGTAATGCCCATTCTCAGCTTGAGGGAGTTCGCGAATTTAAGCCATTTCTCCAGGTCTCCGCCGTAGAACAGGTCGGCGTTGCCCAACCCGGCATTGTCTGAGTTCTGGGAGAGGCTGTTAATGGCGGCATCTAACCGGGTGAATAAATCATTGTAGATGGCCACATCATCATCAAACACTGGCTGCACGTTGTTAATGTCCAGGGCCTGGGAATAAGGGATGTCACCGTAGGTGTTCACCAAGACGGTCCAGGCATAGACTTCCAGCACCTCGATACAGGCCAGTTGGCTGGCTTTCAGATCAGGGGCCAGTACATTATTGGCCGTGATAAGGGTTTTGGCTTCCCTTAGGTCAGAAAGCACATCGCGGTAGAGAATGGTCCAAAAGAACCGGTTGATCTCGCGGGTGTTGATGTTGTACTGGCTTTCATCTGGGTACTGGGCTGCGGCCCAATGCTGCACATAATACCTGAAGACATTGGTATTATAGTCTGGGGTAGTAATGACATTGGTTAAGTTGAACTGCGCATTGCTCACCAGGGTGCCGGGTGGCACGTCTGTGGCCCGTTTGGGGTCTAAGTTGTAATCGTCGTCCAGGTCGTTTACGCAGGAGGTGGCCAGGAACAGAGACGCTAAGCTGTATAGAAATATCTTTTTCATGGTCTTCTTCATTAGAATTGGAACCTTAAGTTGAAGCCTATGTTGCGGGGAGTTGGATAAGCACCGCTCAGGTAGCCCTGGCCTAAGTTACCAGCCCCAAAGCCTGCTTCCGGATCAGAATAAGGTACATCTTTGTCAATGATCCAGAGGTTACGGCCTACCACAGACACATCAATGCCCTTGAAGACTTTCAGGCGGGAGATGAGCCGCTGGGGTAGGGTGTAGGTCAGAGAGGCCTCGCGCAATTTCACAAACCCGGCACCGTACACGTGGAATTCGTTAGGAGTATAGTACCCCAGCACCCCTTCGGTGTTTTCTACCCTTATGTCATTGGGCGATCCATCTTCCTTCACACCCGGTAAGATGATACCCCCGCCCTCAGAGATGGGAAGCCGTGAAGGATTGCCCAGGTCATTCAGGCCTGCCGTTTCAGGGTAAAGCCCGGTTCCGAACCCATAGTAGGTATCCAGGTTGAACAGTTCGCCTCCCTTGCGGATGTCAATGAGGAAGTACAGGGAGAGCCCTTTGAAAGAGAAGGTGTTGGAGATACCGCCCAGCCAGTCTGGGTTAGGGTTGGCGATCTCTTTGGTAGGGTCTGATAGCATATAGGCACCATTTTCATCTACTATGCGGCCGCCGTTTTCATGCAGCACAAAGCCTTGGCCCCGGAGAATACCAAATGGCCGACCAACCGCGGCGTTGGAAGTAATACCGCTTTGGTAGTTAGCCAGAATCATATTTTCTCCTTCGGCCAGCGCCACCACTTCGTTCCGGTTGTGAGTCCAGTTAAGGTTCAGGTTCCAGGAGAAGACATCGTTCTTGATGGGTTGGAACCGGAGGGCTGCCTCCACACCGCGGTTTTCCACTTCGCCGGCATTCACGTATTTGAAGGTATACCCCGTAGACGCAGACACAGACACAGGCAGAATCTGGTTAATGGTATTGGACTTGTACACCGTTACCTCAAAACCTAAGCGGTTGTCCAGGAAAGCCGTTTCCAGACCTATTTCTGAACTTTTGGTTCTTTCTGGTTTCAGGTCTGGGTTATAGCGGGTATTGGGCACGGAGTACAGCGGAATGCCCCCGAAAGTGCCAATAGGTTCGTCTATTTCCTCGTCCTGCTTGTTGTAGTACTTATTAGTAGCGGCAAAAGGCGCGTCATTGCCTACTTCTGCATAGTTGGCCCGCAGTTTAGCATAAGATAGCCAGTCTTGTTTTAGCACTTCAGAGAAGACAAAGCTCAACGCCACAGAGGGGTAGAAGTAGGAGTTATTGCCTCTTGGCAGGGTAGAGGACTGGTCTCTTCTGGCAGATAGATCCAGGAACACCATCTCCCGGTAACCTAAAGTGGCGTTGGCGAAGATGCCATCCACGGCCCGTCTCAGTTCACTTTCCAGAGGTGGTTGGAGCAGGTTCAAAGAGTTGGACAAGGCGTACAGCCTAGGCACCACCAAGCCCCCACTGGTAGATGCCCGGATAGAGTTCAGTCTTGACCTTCTCAGGTTAAGACCTACCAGACCCCTGATGTTGAAAGCCTCCGTGAAGTTGCGGTCAAAGTTGGCGAACAAATCAAAGTTGAACTCCCTGAAGGTTCTGTTAAACCGGGTGTAGTTAGGGTCCTGGTCATTGGTGGTGCTTCCTATGGCAAAACGTTCTTCCTGCAGTTCATCATAGGTGTCCAGGGAAAAGCGGGCGGTGAGATCCAGCCATTCGGTGAACTTGTAATTGGAAGCTATGTTCCCAAAGGTGCGGTACCGCTCATCGTTCTGGAAGTTTTCATAGCGGGTCCAGTACACGTTGTCATGGTACGCAGCGGTGAGGTTAGAAGGGCTTCGCCAGTTCCAGGTAATATTCTGCCGGTTCCGGAAATAGGCTTCTTCTTGCTCTTTCAGGTCAACGTTGGTCTGGAACCATTGCCGGAAACCCAGCATAGGGTTGATGGAGTTGTACCCAGACCCATAGCGACCCAGGCCTTCCTGTTGGGTGAAGTTCACCCCGGCGCTGGCAGACAGTTTACTGGTCAGGTTCAGAGAGCCGGCAAAGTTGATCATGTTCTTGGATATCTCGCTGTTGGGCAGAATCCCTTTGTCTTCGTTGCGGGTATAACCTAGTTTGAAGTTGGCTTTTTCATTGCCCCCGTCAATAATGATACTGTTGTTGTAGGATACCGCAGTCTCAAAGAAATATTCGGGTCCGTTTTCGGCGGCTACCCAGGGGCGGGGCTTTTGGTAGTTTGGCGAGGCGGGGTCAAAGGCGTCCCACTGGTACACCAGCAGGTTGGGATCAAACGGGTAGCCGTAAGAGGCATCATCGCCCATGCGTACCACATTATCCAGGGTGCCGTCTCCGTTCACATCAAACCTGGACCATCTCATGACATAACCCGCCCCGTATTCCTTCTGGTATTCCGGAAAGGTCTTTTTGTCAATGGTGCCAACGGTGAGGCCGCTGTTGAGGGTAACCCCCAAACCCCGCTTGCCTTTTTTAGTGGTGATGAGGATCACCCCGTTGGCAGCCCTGGAACCATAGAGGGCGGTGGCCGCGGCGCCTTTCAGCACACTCATAGACTCAATGTCATCTGGGTTAATGTCTGAGGCAGGGTTACCGTAGTCAAAGCCGCCCCGTCCGGTGCTCTGGTCAAGCGTGTTGGAGACATCGTTGCTGATAGGAACCCCATCAACCACAAACAAGGCCTGGTTATTTCCGGTCAGGGATTTGGTGCCCCTGATCACCACGTTAGCAGAGCCGCCCATGGTATTGGTTTGGGTTACCGCTAGGCCTGCCACTTTCCCGGAGAGGGAGTTGACCATGTTGGGGTTGCGGGCCGCCGTAACCGTATTGCCTTCCAGCTGGGTTGCGGCATAGGGGAGGGAGTTGCGGCTTCTTTCTACACCTAAGGCGGTCACCACCACCTCGGTGAGCTGGGTGGCATCAGAAACCAAGGCTACGTTGATGGTGGTAGCACCGCTCACGGCCCGTTCTAAGGCCTTGTAGCCAATAAAGCTGAAGACAAGCGTAGCGTTCTGGTCTGGTACCGTGAGGGAGTAAGTGCCCGTAACGCCGGTGGAGGTTCCAACCTGGGTTCCTTTTACAACAACTGAAACTCCAGGAAGAGGGGTTCCGTCATCTGCGGAAGTCACCGTACCTGAAACAGTGACGGCTTGTGCCCACACCTGACTCATAAAGCAGGCAAGGACCAGCAGGGTAAGTAGTAAGCATTTTTTCATGGGGGTAAATAGATTTTGTAAACATTGTGTGTTTTGGTTTGGATGGAAGAGGATTGAACACGTCCCGGTTAGATAGTGCTAACCGGTGGGGAGGAGCCAATGAGAGGATATGGATTTTACATAAAATCTATATCGTTCTTTTTTAAGCCATATAAATCTATAGATTTTTTTAATGAGATAAAAGTTGCACGTGTGGATAAATAAAATAAAAAATATATAGTGATTGCTTTGTGTTTTCTAAGCTGGTGGTGGGCTATATGCTTCAAAAACAAACAGTTGTTGTGGCAGCGTGAAGCGTTTTGGTTTGCGGGCTGTTTTTGGAAAATGTCTCTTAAACGAAGTTTATCAGTATGCAGGACGGGAAGACAAGCTCCGTGGGTCTGTAGACGGTCAAATCTTAGGGCTTAAGAAATTTAACAATTTCTGTGCGTATTCCTTATAACTTTTTTCTGAAAATATGGTAATAGGAGTATAGCTCTAACTATATAAAGCTAAAAGTTTCCAGATCTGGGAAGCTTTAACGGGCAAACAATAACCAACATCAACACTCAGTACAGTAATAAAGTAAAGGCCGGTAAGAAAGCAACTGCGCCAGATAGCCACCAAAAAGCCCGTAAGTTCATATTGGACCTCCGTATTGGTGCCCTCTCTCAAAGGGGGACGGATGGATAGCTGCGGAAAATAAGTTTCACTACCCCAACTCAAAAATCATGGAACGCCTGGTTTGAAACAGGCCTGCCAATGCCTGGTATGGGCATTGTGGCTTCCGTTATCCGGGACCAACCGGGGCAGGTGCCTCTATGTCTTCTGGCTTGCCCATGATGTTCAGGACCGGTGCCCTTCTAACCCCGTCATCTGCTGACCCCGCGTCTATGGCTCGCTGAATCATCTCTGAAAGTAATTCAAAGCAAGGGTACTTGTGTGTGTCTGTAAGTTCTGTCTGTATTCATTGCGGACGCACGGAAGATGCCGGCACTTCTTACCCAAATCCAACCTATTGAGCAAAGCCTTTATTATGAAGAAAATTTTACTCATCCAGTTTGTCTTGATGTTCTGCCTGATTAGCCAGGTCTGGGCGCAGACACGAACCGTAACGGGCAAAGTCACCACTCCCTCTGGTGAGGCAATGGCAGGCGTTACGGTGCAACTAAAAGGAACCACCACCGCATCCCCCACAGACGCAAACGGCAATTACTCCATCATTGTCCCCGCGCAAGGGGGCACGCTGGTGTACACCTTTATTGGTTATGTAAACCGGGAGGTGGTCATAGGAACCCAGAACACCATTAACGTGACCTTGGCCGAAGACGCTGAGCAGTTGAGCGAGGTGGTGGTGACGGCGGTGGGGATTGAACGCCAGAGAAGGGAGGTAAACTACGCGGTGCAGGACGTGAAAGGCGACCAAATAGCCCAGAAATCTGAGCCCAACGTGGTGAACGCCCTGCAGGGGAAAGTAGCCGGGGTGGAGATCATTTCCTCCAGCGGTATGCCCGGGTCAGGTTCCCAGGTTTTTATCCGGGGGCTTTCCTCAGCTACGGGTAATAACCAGCCGCTTTTTGTGGTAGACGGGGTGCCTATCAGCAACAACACGGCGTATTCTTCTAACCCTACCGTAGGCGGGGCTTCCTACTCAAACCGGGCGCTGGATATCCACCCCAATGACATTGAGTCCATGACTGTTTTGAAAGGGCCAGCCGCCGCGGCCTTGTACGGGGCCAGGGCCGGGAACGGTGCCGTGATTATCACCACCAAACGGGGCCGGGCCGGGGATGTGGAGATAACCTTTACCTCTTCCTTTAACCTCCAGGAAGTATATGGGCTACCCAAATACCAGAACGAATACGGGCAGGGCATCAACGGTCGCTACAACCAGTCTTCCACAGACAGCTGGGGCCCTAGGTTCGGGACGCCGGGGCTGGACTCCGTGCCCAACGTGGCCGGGAACCCCATGACCAAGCTGGCCTACCGGGCTTACCCAGACAACGTGAAAGATTTCTTCCAGACCGGTAAAATCTGGGACAACGGCATCACGCTCTCCAGCGGGAACGAGAAAATGCGCTATATCTTCAGCGCCAATACCACAAACCAGGAGGGGATTATTCCGGAAAGCGGCCTTGACCGGTACACCCTGCGGGCGGCCGGTAATGCCACGCTGGGGCACGGCTTCTCCATAGACGCCTCGGTGCTCTATGCCAAGACAAATCAGGAGGGATCCTTGCAGGGTAACTCCGGGTCCAGCCCATGGTTCACGTTGCCCTTCATCCCCCGGAGCTTTGACATCCAGAACGTGCCCTATAAACTGCGGGCTGGGGTGCAGGCGCCTTCCTTGTTCACGCAGCTGAACCGTGACAACCCTATGTGGAGCGTGAAAGAGTCTTTCTATGACAGTGAGGTGAACCGGTCCATTGTGAGCGCCACGTTCAACTATAACCCCACTTTCTTCAAAGACCTCACCGCCACTTACCGCGTAGGTATTGACCAGTACTCAGATGACCGGCTGCAGGCCTACGGCTACGGCTCCTACAACTCAAACGGGAACACCGCTTTGAACCGCCGTGGATCTCAGCTCTATGAAGACAACCGGTTTCTGTCTGTGAACCATGATTTGTTTGGGGTGTACCAGAAGGACCTTTCCCCGGATTTCAACGTGAGGGCCCTGGTAGGAACCCAGGTCAATATGATAGACACCAAGCGCAATTCTATACGCGCAGAGGACCTGCTGGTGCCGGATTTCTACAACCTGGCCAACCACCTGCCTTCCACCACCTTTGCCACCAATTATCAGACGGAGCGGCGTTTAGTGGGCGTTTATGGGCAATTGGGCCTGAACTTCAAGAATTGGTTGTTTGCCGAGTTCACCGCCCGTAATGATTGGTCCTCTACGCTGCCCACTGCCAACAACAGCTATTTCTATCCGTCGGTTAGCTTAGGCTTTGTCTTCACAGATGCCCTGCAGCTTGGTAATGATGTGTTGAGCTACGGTAAACTGCGGGCCAGTTTCGCCCAGGTGGGGAACGACACCGATCCTTACCTGACCAACACCTTCTACATTACCCAAAGCTTCGGGAACAACGTGGCGGGCCTCAGTTTCCCCTTCAACGGTACCACGGTGGCCTTTACCCGCAACGACCGGCGGGGCAACATGAACCTGAAGCCTGAGTCTAAGAAATCTTACGAGATAGGGGCGGAGTTCACCTTCTACAACGGCAGGGGAAGCCTGGATGTCAATTACTTCAATAACCGCACCACAGACCAGATCCTGAGCTTGACCGTGCCCAGCTCCACCGGGTTCACAGATTTTACCACCAACGCCGGTAGAATAGACAACAAAGGATGGGAGATTTCTGCCAATGCCACGCCGCTGGCCATGGAAACCGGACTCCGGTGGGATATAGGCGCTAACTTCACGCAACTGGAAACCGAGGTGGTAGAACTGGCCCCCGGGCTGGACCAATTCAACCTTTCCACCGGGTACATTGACCCCAGCTCAGGAAGCAGCGGGGCAGGGTTCTCGGGCCTGAGTCCGTTGCTGCAGCCAGGTCAGCCTTTCGGGATATTGCAGGGCACCAAGTTCAGGAGAACCGATGACGGCCAACTCATCATTGACCCCACCAACGGGCTGCCCATCATTGACACCAACCCCCAGATCATAGGAGACCCTAACGCCGATTGGTGGGGCAGTCTGACCAACACGTTCTCCTTCAAAGGATTCAGCCTGAGTGCCCTGGTGCAATACGTACACGGCGGCGACTTCTATTCAAGGCAAACCCAGATTGCCCGTTTCAGGGGTGTTTTGGAGGAAACCGCCGAAAACCGGGATCAGCCGTTCATGTTCCAGGGCGTGCTGGCCAACGAGCTAGGGCAGCCCACTACCACGCCCAACAACATCCAGATCACGGCGCAGCAGTATTGGACCACCTTCAACAATGCCTCTGAGTTTGCCGTCTTTGACGCTTCTGTGTTGAGGCTACGGGAGGTGAGCGTGGGCTACACTTTCCCCGCCACACTGCTGGCCAAGACCCCGTTCAAAGCCGCCAGTGTCACTTTAACGGGTCGCAACCTGCTGTTCTACGCCCCCAACCTGCAGCACGCAGATCCGGAATCAAACCAACTGGGCGCCAACACCCGGGGGTTTGAGTTCAATTCTCCGCCATCGGTGCGCAACTACGGGGTTAACCTTCGCTTCACTTTCTAAACCTGGGAGGACAATGTTATGAGACAGTATCTAAAAATATGCAAGACCCTCTGGTTGGCCCTGGCCCTGGTGGTAGTCAGTTCCTGCGATGATTTCCTGGATGTGAACACCAGCCCCAACAACCTGCCGGCCTCAGATGTGCAGTACATCCTGCCCGGAGCAGAGCTGGGGATTGGTTTCGTGATGGGGAACACCATTCAGCTCGTGAATTCCCTTTGGGTGCAGCACATGGCCGGCACCGGTACCCAGTCAGACCCCTATGACCGCTACAACATAACCCCCGCCGATCTGGACAATGAGTGGGATGTGATGTACGCGACCTTGCTGGATGACCTGCAGCAGGTGAAAGTGCAGGGAAGGGAGGAAGGCAACTTCATTCATGCCGGCATGGCGGGCGTGCTGCAGGCCTACGTCTGGGCCGTCACCTCCGACATCTGGGGCGATGTGCCCTTCTCCCAGGCGCTCAACTTTGACCAGTCTGCTACACCCGCCTATGATCCGCAGCAGAATATCTACGCCGGCATCTTCACCATCCTGAATGACGCCATTGCAGATTTGGGCAAGACCAATGTAATAAGCGCCGGGGAAGGCGATTTGATCTACGGCGGAAACGCGGCCAAATGGACCCGGGCCGCCAATTCAATCAAGCTGAAACTGTACCTCCAGAGCCGGAAGAAAAACCCCGCTGAGGCCACCACCGGTATCAATGACCTGATTGCCTCAGGCCAGCTCATCACCTCCAACGCCGATAACCTCAACGTGCCTTTCTTCGCTTCCTCCGGGGCGCAGAATCCTTTGTACCAGTACAACCATCTCACCCGCCCCAATGACATGGTGGCCAGTACCCGGTTCCTGGATTCCTTGCAGGCTCTGAACGATCCCCGTCTGCCCGCCATCCTCACCCAAGTTGGCGGAACGTATGTAGGCTATGATAACGGCTTGCACACCCTGCAGAACTTCACCAACCCTAACCGGTCCCGCTGGGGGCTGTACATTGTGGGCAAGGGCCAGAACGCGGCCAACGGGACCATTAACGTGGCCGTGCCCGGTGACCAGGCACCTTTCCGGCTGATTACGGCTTACATGGTGCACTTCTGGCTTGCGGAGGCGGCGCTTACCCTGGGCACCACCGGTGATCCGGCGGCCCTGTACCGGCAAGCCCTACAGGCGAATTTTGATGATATCTCCTCTTTCCTGGGGGCCACGTATACCCCGGCCAATTTTGCGGCAGACGCCCAGACCTACATCGCTGCCCGGGAGGCCGCTTTCAATGCCCAACCCACCACCGAAGGAAAGCTGAACGTGCTCATCCGGGACAAGTGGGTGTCTTCTGCGGGCAATGCTTACGAGGCCTATAATGATTACCGCCGGACCGGCTACCCCAGATTGGAATTGCCGCAGAATGCCCTGGCGGGCGTGAACCGCATTCCCTCCAGATGGCCTTATGTACAGGGTGAAATACAGTCTAACAGAGACAACGTTCCCATCCCCAATGATGAGCCTTATCCTGCTGCTTTATTGATACCTGTCTGGTGGATGGAGTAAATAAAAGACCTAACCCAATAGAAAGATATGAAAACCAGAAAGCTATACCTCAGCCTGCTAAGCATTGTGCTTGTGGCTTTTAGTGCGTGTGAAAACGATGAATATGATGGGTTGCTGAACACAGATCCTCTGCCCTCGGCCTCCATCACTTTTCCGCAGGCAGTAGAGTCTAACGGCGAAGCCCGGATAGAGGACAATGCCTACATCATCAAGCAGAACTCCATTGCGCAGGGACAGATCTCGGTGCAGATAAAAGTGCCGGAGGGCCGCACCATCCAGGAACTGACGCGGGTCACCGGCCAGCGCTTCCGGAACGGTACGCCGGTGGCACCCAACTACAGCCCTGCGCTTCCCACTGGGTCCACAGCCGCCGCTAACATGGCGCCTAATTCAGCCATCAGCCGAAATACGGCCGGTAACCTGCCCAATACCATTACGGGCGGGCCAGGCAACACCGTGACCTACACCATCTCCACCACAGATTTACCGGCCGTCCTGGCCGACGCTGAAATGCCCACCATAGCAGTAGGTGACGTGATTCGATTGTTCTTCAGGGTAATGGTAGACAATTCGCCTCAGGAGCAGCGGGCCATTGAGGTACGGGTTTACATCACCGGTTAAAATTAGGAGAGGCGTAAAAACCGGCCTTAAACAAAAGCCCTGCATAAAACTGCAGGGCTTTTGTTTAAGGCCGGTTTTTTATAAATCGAATCAGAAACATAATCGCATCTCTCAATGAATAAAATTTCCGGCTGCGCTTTGCTGCTGTTGTTGCTTGCGCCACTTCAGTCTTTGCAAGCGCAGAGTGACACCACGCTTATCCGCACGCACTTCCGGCAGATTCTGCAGACGCCCGGTTTTCGGCACCACGCCAACCCTGCGGCCCTAAACCAGGTAGCCGATTACATGCATGCTACTTTCCGGAGACATACTGAGCGGGTAGAGCGGCAGGTGTACCAGGTAGACGGGCAGTCATACCAGAATGTCATCTGCTCCTTCGGGCCGCAGGAGGCGCCGCGGCTGATTATTGGCGCGCACTACGATGTCTGCGGGGAGCAGGCCGGGGCCGATGATAACGCCAGCGGCACCGTGGGTTTGCTGGAACTGGCCCGTTTGCTCCAGGGACAATCTTTGCCGTTCAGGATAGACCTGGTGGCGTACACTCTGGAAGAGCCGCCGCATTTCCGGACCGAGGACATGGGCAGCCACGTGCATGCCAAATCCCTGGTAGACCAGAAGGTGCCGGTGTTGGGCATGCTGAGCCTGGAGATGCTGGGGTATTTCAAAGACGAGAAGAAAACGCAGGATTACCCAATAGCCCCTTTGAAACTGTTCTACGGTAGCCGGGGGAACTACATCACGCTGGTGCGCAAACCCGGGAACGGCAGTTTCCCCCGGCGGTTCACGCGGCTCTACAAGAAAAATGCGCTCGTGAGAACCAAGTCTATCGCGGCGCCGGCTTTCATCCCGGGCATTGACTTCTCTGATCACCTCAACTACTGGAAATACAACATGCCGGCCCTCATGCTCACCGATACCGCTTTCCTGCGCAACAAAAATTACCACGAGAAAACCGATACCCTGGAAACCCTGGATCTGCACCGGATGGCCCTGGCGCTGGATGGGGTTCTAAAGACAGTTCTGGCACTTGCTGCGGAAAAGTAAAGTCAGCCCAAATACATCATTCCGGGCAAATCTGGGGTCAAGCACCTATCACAAGTGAGGATCCAGAACTGCCCTCATTATGGCTGAATGGAAGTTATAACTGCGCATTAGATGCAGGAAAGGCTTGCGGAAAATTATCTGCAAGCCTTTCCTGTTTATTTTCCCGAAAAGAGGCCCAAAACTGACTCAGAACTCAAGACTCAGAACTCAGGACTTATAACTCAGGACTTATAACCTCCGGCTACAAAAACTCCTCAATATCGCCGGCTCCGGTGCGGAGTACCTCAAATTCATCGTTCTCGCAGTTGACCACCGTAGAGGCCACGTTATTCCCGAAACCGCCATCAATGACCAGGTCTACCAGGTTGCGGTATTTCTCATAGATAAGCTCCGGATCAGTGGTGTATTCCACTACCTCGTCCTCGTCATGGATAGAGGTAGACACAATGGGGTTGCCCAGTTCCTGCACCAGTTGGAGCGAGATGTTGTTGGCCGGAATCCGGATGCCCACGGTTTCTTTCCGCTTGCCGCCAATCTTAGGCACCTTACTGCTGGCCTCCAGCACAAACGTGAACGGACCGGGCAGCGCCTTTTTCATGACTTTGTAGGTCTGGGTAGAGATGCGGGCGTAGTCAGAGATGTGGGTCAAATCATGGCAGATAAAAGAAAGGTGCGCTTTGGCCGGGTTAATGCCCCTGATCTGGCAAAGTCGCTCCACGGCGCGCGCGTTGTGCAGGTCACAGCCTAAGCCGTAAATAGTATCTGTGGGATAGATCACCAAACCACCCTTCTTGAGGATATCCACTGCCTGCGCAATGCTTTTGGGTTGGGGGTTGTCTGGGTGAATCCGGAGGAAAGATGCTTGTGCCATGGGTTAATGTGCTAATGAGTAAATGTGCTGATGTGCTAATTTAGGATGCGGCTTGCAATCCGCTAACAGGTTTTGTGAATCAGTTGACCTATAGATGAACCTCAACTTCAAAAAGTAGTTTCTTCTCACGTTTCAGTGCATACGCTTAAACCCAAAATTCCGTTTTTAAGTCGATTTGTAGAAAACTGCCTTAAAACATAAGGCCGGACCTCAGTTGTGTGGAACCTCAGCGGGAAGAGAGATTTGAAAGCACCAATTAGCACATCAGCACATTTCCCCATTAGCACATTAAATTTGTACCTTTGTCTCCTATGTCAGAACAAAATATACCTGTCACACGTGGTCCAAGGGGGCCGCGTAAGCCTCGCAAGACAAGCAAATGGACCTATGTCCTGGTGGTGCTCATGTTCCTGTTTGTGTGCTTCTCTTACTACGCCTACCAGATTGTCTATACTGCCAACGTAGAGAACAAGGGAGAGCCGGTGTATGTGCTTATTCCCAACGGCGCTACCTATGAGCAGGCCATGGATTCCATTGACTCCAAAAAGGTGATCATTGACCGGCTTTCTTTCCGGTTCATGGCCAAACTGATGGACTATGACAAGTTGGTGAAGCCCGGCCGATATGAACTCAAAAACGGCATGACCAACTATAGGCTCATCGCCAAACTGCGCTCCGGCGACCAGGACGCGGTGAAACTGACCTACACCAACGTGCGCCTGAAAAAGGATTTGGCCAATAAGCTGAGCACCTTCATCAACTCCACTCCCGCTGAGATTGACTCTCTGCTCAACAGCCCCTCGTTTACCAAGAAACTGGGCTTTGACACTACCACCATCCTCACCATGTTCATCCCCAACACCTACGAGATATACTGGACCACCTCGGCCCAGGACATGATGGAGCGCATGAAAAAAGAGTACGACAACTTCTGGACCGAGGAGCGCAAAGCCAAAGCCAAAGACGTGGGCCTCACCCAGCAAGAAGTGTCCATCCTGGCTTCTATTGTGCAGGCCGAACAGTCTGTGCACGCAGATGAGCGCCCGCGCATTGCCGGCGTGTACCTCAACCGTTTAAAGAGAAACATGGCCCTGCAGGCCGATCCGACGGTAGTGTATGCCACCGGCGATTTCACCATCCGGCGCGTGCTCAACGTGCACCTCAGAACACCTTCGCCCTACAACACATACCTGAACAAAGGCTTGCCACCGGGACCCATCAACTTGCCGGCCATCTCTTCTATCAACGCGGTCCTGAACCCCGAGCACCACGAATACCTGTACTTCTGCGCGAAGGAGGATTTCTCTGGTTACCACGCCTTCGCCGTGACCGAGGCTGAGCACAGACGTAACGCTGCCCGCTTCCACGCGGCCATGAACCAGCGCAACATCATGCAGTAACCTGTTTCCGGGCCTTTTTCTTGAAACCGGCCCGGAAACAGCCAACCGCTTACGCTTATAAAAACCTCTTTGTATGGGAAAAGCTTTCTCCTTAGTGCTTCTTTTCTTTTGTGTCTTGATGACAGCCTGCGGGCAGTCTGAACAGAGAGCGCCGGTGCCAGTTCCGTATGATGCTCTGCGGGCAGAATTAGAGAAGATCCATGACACAGACCAAGCCGTAAGGGAAGGGTTTAACCAGGTGAAGGAAGAGGACCGAAATGCTTTTTTCACGAAGATGCAGCGGGTAGACTCCGTGAATCAGATTGCGGTAATTAGGATGTTGGAGAAGTATGGCTGGTTGCCCCAAAGCAAGATAGGAGGGAAGGCCGCCGATGGTTTGTTTCTGGTGGTACAGCATGCTCCTGCCAAGGTCATCAGAAAGTACCTGCCTTCTTTGAAAAAAATGGCCCAGAACGGGGAAGCCAGTCCCACCGATGCCGCCATGATGGAAGACCGCTTACTGATGTTTGAGGGAGAGAAGCAGATCTACG
Source organism: Rufibacter aurantiacus (assembly GCF_017916345.1). Classification (NCBI taxonomy): domain Bacteria; kingdom Pseudomonadati; phylum Bacteroidota; class Cytophagia; order Cytophagales; family Hymenobacteraceae; genus Rufibacter; species Rufibacter aurantiacus. The sequence continues at coordinate 188,744 of NZ_JAFMSV010000002.1, read as the reverse complement.
GAACGCAGGCTACCTCTATGGGCCGCGAAGACGGAAAGATGTATATCTGGCCCATAAAAGATAGTAAGCACGTGAACGAGCGCCGCAAGGCCGCCGGGTTCAGAGTCACCGTAGAAGAATACGCCAAACTCATGAACGCCGCCTATAACCCAGAAGAGCCACTGCCAGCGAAAAAGCAGGTGATTCACTAACCCAATCCCTGGTCATGGAAAGACATTGCTTTTCATACCGGGCAAATCACTCCCTCATCCGTTTAAAGGCAGTTTCTTAAAAGGAGACCCTAAACGGAAAGTACCTAAAGAAGAAAGACTGTGTTTGAATCTAACGTGCAGATACGCGTACGCTACGCCGAGACCGACCAAATGGGATACGTCTACTACGGGAACTACGGGGCCTACTATGAGGTAGCCCGTACCGAGACCTTCCGGCAGTTGGGGATCAATTACAAAGAGATGGAAGCCGAGGGCGTGATGATGCCCGTGCTGGAACTGCGGTGCAAGTACATCAGGCCTGCCCGTTATGATGACCTGCTCACCGTCAAACTTCTGCTTAAAACCAAACCCCACGGCGCGCGCATCAAGTTTGAGTACGAGGTCTACAATGAGGCCCAGGAACTCCTGAACATAGGCGAGACCGTCATGGTGTTTGTGGACATGAAAAGCGGCCGACCTACGGCTATTCCTGCTTATATTCATGCCAAAATAGATCCGCATTTCACGGCATGAACATCTACCAGCGCCTGGCCCAGTACCGGTGGTACCGCAAACTCATTGTCCTCCTGAAGCGGATGCGTTTCGGGCAGGAGCAGGTGTCTGTGTACCATGTGCTCAAGGTGATGGTAGACGAACTGAAGATGGACTCGCTCACCAAGCGGTCTTCTTACATGGCGTTCAACTTTACGCTGGCCATTTTTCCCACCATCATCTTCCTGTTCACGCTCATTCCCTACATTCCGGTGGGCCACCTGGACCGCGACATCCTCACCCTGTTGGGCGATGTTATGCCCGCCGAGATCTACACTGTGGCCGCCGATACCATTGTGGACATCGTGAACAAGCCCCGCGGCGGGTTGCTGTCCTTCGGTTTTCTCTTCGCGCTGGTGCTGTCTACCAATGGGATCATGAGCCTCATGGACGCCTTCGACAAGAAGTACAAGACGTTCAGGAAGCGCACCTACCTGCGCAAGCGCCTCATTGCCACTTTGCTCACCATCGCGCTGGCCCTGATCCTGTTTCTGGCCATCGGGGCCATCTTCTTCGGGACGTATATTCTGGATGCGCTGGTGTTCTACGAGGTGGTGACCGAGGCCTTCACCTACGGCCTGATTGTCTCGGTGAAATACGTAGCAGTGGCCTTGCTTTTCTTCCTGGCTACTTCCATGATCTATTATTATGTGCCGGCGGTGCATGACAAGTGGCCCTTTGTGAGCGCGGGATCAGTGGTGGCTACGGTGCTCATCTTTTTGGTGTCCTGGCTTTTCTCGCTCTACATCGGCAAGTTTGACTCCTATAACAAGTTCTACGGCTCCATTGGCGCCCTTATAGGTTTAATGGTTTGGCTGGATTTTGTGTGCATGAGCCTGATTGTAGGCTTTGAGGTGAACATCAGCATTGACGCCCTCACCAAACGCCTGGTAAGAGGGAAGGTGTAGCCTGTTTAACGCCTGTTTTAGATAAAATACCCTCAAAACAGGATTGGACCAGCGCAGGAGCAGAAAAAAACGTACTTTCTTAGAATTTTTTTTGTCTTCTAGGGCTTTGACTTTCAAGGGTTAAAATCAGTAGACGTTAGAAATTGCCCGAAAATTTAGAAAAATACGAGGCGGGCACTTGACAGGTACCAATTAAGCCATTACTTTTGTATCACATTTAGAGAGATGGCAGAGTGGTCGATTGCGGCGGTCTTGAAAACCGTTGACCTTTGCGGGTCCGGGGGTTCGAATCCCTCTCTCTCTGCGAGTAAACAGAAAAGCCCTGTAGGTGAAAACTTACAGGGCTTTTTGTTTTAGTTCAGATATATATCGGACCCTTTTGGGTAGCAGATACCTTTGTTACCTGCTTCAATTTACAATTGAAAAGCTTTTAAGTAATTTAAGTGGAATAAAAGGGAAGGAACCTTCAAGTTAACAGATGCAGCCTTAGAGAATACATAAAGAGAGGGGCTAAGCGACTACATCGAAATTTGAAAACGCCTGTTTTGTAAAACATTAAAGGCGTTTTTCTTTCAATACGTACGCATATACGTACAACTTTTGCTTCCCTGCTGCATTTCATCCGTTAGAAAGCCATGGCTTAGGGTGCGTAATTTTCTTCGCATCTTCCCTTTGACTCAGCATAGGACTATGCCCAGGTAACTTGTATTTGATAGACGGAGCATAACTCCTTTCTTGAAACGCTTTGGGTTAGACCGGGTGGCCCAGTTTTCGGCAGGTCTGTTTATTTTCATGCTGAAGATATACCACTCATTGATGGACCTACGCTAGAAAGGAAAACCGGTGATGTAGCTCTTTCGAAGACACTCCGCTGAATACAAGGCTTGGTATCACCGATTATAAATTAGAGGCTTGCACTTGCTGCACTTTCATCGCGCTTATCCTTCATTACCCTACTGAGAGAGACGGCGCAGAGGGTGGCGATCCCTGCACTGACCAGCGGCCCTCCTTTAGGTAAAACAACTACCCTCTTGTTATCTTCTGGGAACTTATCCTTGCCCCCTTGATCACCGCAACAGACCAGTTTCTGTCCTCTCAGCAGGAGTACATAGCTCAGTGTATTAAAGCCAACCTCTAGCCAAAGGCCTTCGAAAGGGAGCAAAGGAAAAAGGAACCCGGAGTCAAGGAGACCAAGGCAAGAAGACGAGCAGGAGGCGAAGGAAGTCTTGGTAGTTGAGGGTTCAGACAAGCAATAACCTGGCAGCCAGACCATTGCTTTGTTTTCCTTCCCCAATGGGCCGGATTCAGCGGCGCTGCAGGGCTAAGCCGGCAGCCCCTCCAGCAGGCGCTCTATAGATTCCGGGCGGATGGGCTTCACCAGGTACCCGTCGGCCTGCAGCATCCGGGCCCGTTCCCGGTCGATGGGGTTCTCCGAGGAGGTGAGCACCACCACCAGGGGCTTCGAGGGAAGGGGTAGCCCGCCCATGGCCTCAATCATCTTGAAGCCGCTCATCACCGGCATCTTCAGGTCCACCAGGATGAGTCCGGGGAACTCCTCCGCCGGCCCTCCGCACGCGGCCTTCACGGCCAGGAACCCCTCCAGCCCATTCACGGCGGTGGCCACGTCCTCGGCGACCTCCATCCTTACCAAGATCTTCTTGGCCACGAACAGCGCCGAATCGTCATCATCTACCACCAGGACTCTTTTGAATTTTCTCACGTTATATACTTTGTTACTCCTTAGGCAGGTGTCCATACCTGATCAATACTCCCGACATACCGGTAAATCAAGAGGAAGGTTGCCTGCACCCTGCATAAGGGTATATGCATCCGTAGTTTGTATTTGATGGACGGGGTATTTCCGGGATGGAAACGCTTTGGGTTTGACCGGGTAGGTCTGTTTTGACGCTCCTACATACCTATGACACAAATATGTAAGCCACTCCTAAACTAGGATTCTTAAGGAAACAGGACTTTGGCTTCTTTAAAACTCATAGACCTCCCTGTTTTAAGCTTAGGGGCTGCCTTGTTTAAATTGTACGAGCTCGGTTGCACTCTCTCCGCATTAAGGGCAAGTGTTTTATGACTCATAACCAGTATTTTGCATTACAAACGATTTCAATTAACTTGAACGGCCAGGATAGTATCGTCTGTAATCCCTGCATTGACCATTAACCCAATCACCTGTATGATCCTGTTCCAACAATACCAGAAAATCTCTTTGCTAAAAGGTTTTAGTTTGTTTTATCTGATATTTGCCTTCGCCTTAAGCTTGCGGGCGCAGCAGCTGGTGGATGTTTCTCAGTTGGGTAAACGGAATGGGGCCAAGGTGCGGGTGGAGGGCGAGTTGGTGGACGTTACCTGGCCTACTGGTAGGAACGGGAACGGGAGGCTGGTCCTGGACCTTAATAAGGGCATGCCACTGTTTAAGAGCATAGGTTTAGGGTCGAAAGCCGGGTATAAGGAGATCGCAGCTGGGCTTGACCCTGCCTTCATTCTCACGGTGGGCAAAAGGACTCTGGACCCGAAAAGCGGGGGATGGGACGTGTTCTTTGACCGGGTTCCCCAAAAGCCCTATAAATCCCATTTGGTGGACTTCCAAAAACGTTCCGCAAGCGTGAGTAGCTCCGGCGCCCATACTGTCATCCGTATCCCCGGCATGCAGGCGGCCTCCTTCAGGGGAGAACTTGAAATAACACTATACAACGGAAGCCCTCTGTTCAACGTGGCGGCAGTGATGGTTACGGAGGCTGATTCCACCGCGATCCTCTATGATGCGGGTCTGGTGAGCAAAACCCAGGCTTGGCAGAACATATCCTGGTCAGATGTGAGGGATGTGCTTCAAACCACAAAGGTGGTACACGAAACTGACGCGGTGAACCAGGAGGTGAAGTACCGCACCATCATAGGACAGGGCAGAGGGGGGAGCCTCGCGCTGTTCCCGCCCCCACACCAGTATTTCTATCCCTTGGATGAAGCTTTCAACTTGAAGTTCACCTGGTGGGGGCAGGGCTATGGGGGGCTGATGGCCGGCTACGGGATCGGTATCCGCCAGGACCCCATAGGGGACCGCCGTTTTGTTCCGTGGTTCAACGCCCCACCGAACACCAGGCAGCGCCTGAATTTCTTCTGCCTGTTGGATCTCGGCAGCCCCGCAAGAGCCCTGGAGGAAGTGAAGAGATTTACCCACGGCGATTCCTATGTTCCGCTTCATGGTTACAAGACCATGGCCAGCCACTTCCACAACGAGTTCACCATGGATGTGGTACTGAAAGGATTGCCGGTGCCGGAGAAGCCTGAGTTCAAAACGGTCTTCGAGAAGGCCGGAGTGAATATCGTCCATCTTGGGGAGTTCCATGGGCCAGGTCATCCCAAGGGACCGGACGAGGACCGGTTGAAGGAACTGCATGCGCTCCATGAGCAGTGCGCCCGGCTTTCAGATGGCAATTTTCTTCTGCTTCCGGGCGAGGAGCCCAACAACTTCTACGGGGGGCATTGGCTCAGCTTTTTCCCAAGGCCCGTCAACTGGATCATGTCAAGGAAGTCAGATATGCCTTTTGTCTCAGACCATCCCAAATACGGGAAGGTGTACCGTATAGGGGACAAGGAAGAGATGCTGAAACTGCTTGAGCTGGAGAACGGACTGGCCTGGACAGCGCACGCCCGGACAAAAGCTTCCACTGGCTATCCTGACGCTTACAAAGGAGAACCGTTCTTCCAATCCGAAACCTTTATGGGCGCGGCCTGGAAAGCTATCCCGGCGGACCTTTCCCTGCCTACCCTCAGCAAGCGTGTACTAAACCTAATGGACGACATGACCAACTGGGGCCTGAGGAAGCATGTGATTGCCGAGAGTGATATCTTCACCATTACGGAGCAGAACGAGATGTACGCGCATTTGAACGTGAACTATCTGCAGCTGGATAAGCTGCCCGACTTCAAGGAAGGTTGGCAGCCGGTGCTGGATGCAATGCGGAAGGGGAAGTTCTTCGTCTCGACAGGGGAGGTGCTTCTCCCGGGGTTCACCGTGAACGGCAAGGGGGCCGGCGAGACGGTCAAGGTCTCCCGCTCCGGCAAAGCGAAGATCGCACTCTCGGCCGACTGGACTTTCCCCCTGAACTTCGCGGAGGTAGTGTCGGGCGACGGAAAAGAAGTGTTCCGTGAGCGGATAAACCTCAACAATACCCTGGCCTTCGGGAAAAAGCAGTTTAAATTTACTGTGGACCTACGCAAACGGAAATGGGTAAGGCTTGAGCTATGGGACATCGCGGCGAACGGTGCCTTCACGCAACAGGTTTGGTTGGAATAGTGTCATAAAGTGCCATAGCTTACAATAATACACCTGAATATTGCTTAAGGTTGCCCCTGTTGAGGCTGAGACGCGTCTGTATTTACTATACTTTTTTGATACGGCACACAGTACCCAAGTCACTATTCATTATAGCCTTGATCAGATAGCCAAAAAATGCTAACATACCAATTTGACAATCCTTAAAGGAGCTAAGGTGCAAGGCTGGCCCGTACAAGCCTTTGGAAAACGCAAGTAGCCAAGTTTATATAGACTTATTGCCATTCTCAAGCAGCATAATACTTACAAGTTGGTATTGGTTACAGGTTATTTAAATATAATATTTACAAAATTTATTTACAAATTTATATAATAAAGCTTTCTTTATCCTTTAATTTCCATAAATATAATTTACCCAAACAAGCATAATACTTATTTTATATGAAAAAAATCATACTCCTCATTACAGTTGCCCTGTTCTTGGGTGAGCTGCAGGCCAAGGTTCTGACCGTAAGTAACCGGGCAGGCAATTCCGCCCAGTACAAAACGGTGCCTGCCGCCATTACCGCAGCGGCGGCGGGAGATACCATCTACATCCATGGGTCTGAGACGTCTTACGGAGACGTTACCATTGACAAGAAGCTAACCCTTATGGGGACCGGCCATAACCCGAAGAAGGAACTGGCGCTCGTCTCGACATTGGGAACAGTTACGGTAGATGCTTTCAACGGGGGGGCGAGCGGGACTTCGCTCATTGGCCTGAGGATCGGGAGTGTAAGCAACGCCACATATGGGCAGAAAGATGTCACCATCAAAAGGTGCAGGATAGATTCTTACATATATGCCTTCGGTTCTACAGGCGGAATCTCCACCAACTGGATCATTGAAAACTGCATCTTTCCTTATGTGCAGATATCCAACGACAAAACCAACGTCTACAATTTCCTGATCAGGAACAACATCATCACGCAGGGTCTCTATGGAACCCATACATGCGTAATCGATAACAATGTATTCATCGGGTCCAGCGCTGCCTTTTCGGATGTCCACTACGCCATCATCCAGAACAACGTCTTCTACGGGGCAACCCCTAAAGGGGCAGCCAACTCGACCTTCAACAACAACATCACCTTCTCGCCCTCGGACTCTGCCCTTCCCTACGGAACCAACGGCGGGAGCCTGAACAAGGTGAACGTGGACCCGAAGTTCACCAAGTTCACGGCCAACGTGGGGTTCAGTTACGACCATGACTACCGCCTGCAGGCCTCCTCGCCGGGCAAGAACGCGGGGACTGACAAAACAGACATAGGCATATACGGGGGCATCGGCTTCTCGGAGACCGGGGAGCCACCGGTGCCGGTTGTCCGGGTATTCACCATCCTGAACGGTGTGGTCGCCCCCAATGGCAAACTCAACATAAAGATCAGCGCAGAAGCCAAAAACTAGGGCGTTGCCATGAAGCTACTGAAAACTATCGGGGCAATCGGCATCTTGCTGCTTTTCTCTGCTCTCCAAGCCTTAGGCCAGACGGTTGCAAAGGGCGAGTACTTCTTCGATACCGACCCGGGTCTGGGCAAGGCAAAGGCACTTGCCGTCTCCCCAGGCGGGCTGGTGGACGTCACGGCCGAGGTGGGCACCGAGGGGCTTACTCCCGGTTTCCATACCCTCTTCATGCGCTTCCAGGACCAGAATAGACGCTGGGGGCTGAGCGAGGGCCGTACCTTCCTGGTGGAACAGCGGCTGGCCGCGGCCAACAGCGCCATCGCTAGGGCCGAGTATTTCTTCGACTCCGATCCGGGCCTGGGCAAGGGCAAGGCGCTGCCAGGAGGCACCGGCGCCATGGTAGATGTCTCTGCTGAGGTAGGCACCGAAGGGTTGGCTGACGGCTTCCACACCCTTTTCGTCAGGTTCCAAGACCAGAAGGGGCACTGGGGATTAAGCGAGCGCCGCACGTTCCTGGTGGAGCGCAGGTTGGACCCCGCCAACACCGCTGTTGCGAAGGGAGAGTTTTTCTTCGACTCGGACCCGGGGCTGGGCAAAGGCAAGGCGCTGCCAGTTGGAACGGGCGGGCTGGTGGACATCACGGCGGAAGTGGGCACCGAGGGACTTGCCCCAGGTTTCCACACGCTCTTCGTGCGTTTCCAGGACAAGCAGGGCCGCTGGGGCCTGAGCGAGGGGCGGGCTGTTCTCATCCGGAAAGGTGAGGATGCTTCCGCCACCATCGTCGCCGCCGAGTATTTCTTCGACAATGCCAACCCGGAACCTGGCAAGGGAACGCCATTGCCCATAGAGCCGGGCATCGTGCTGGAGACCGAGAAACAGGTCAATACTACTGGCCTCGCCCTCGGCAAGCACCGCCTCCAAGTGCGCCTGCGTGACAGCAGGGGCACTTGGGGCCCACCAGAGATCAAAGAATTCACGGTGGCCAATCCGCGGCTTGATGCCGTCACGCCGGCTTCAGGCGGAAACGTCGGGATGGTTACGGTGAATATCGTGGGGGCCAGCTTCGACAAGGGTACCAGCGTTAGGCTCACAGGCAACGGGCGGCCGGACATAGTGGTGCCGGATTCCATGATGGGCATCCTCAACGGGGAGCAGATCCGAGCCACCCTTGATTTGAAAAGCAAGACAGAGGGAACCTACAACGTGGTTATCACTCTGTCTAACGGGACCGTGCTGACTTTGCCCAACGGTTTTAGGGTCGAGAAAGGGATCGAGGCGGCTCCATGGGCGGAGGTGCTCGGGTTCGACAGAATCCGGAGGGGGCAATGGCAGACCTATACCATCAACTATGGGAATAGAGGGAACGTGGATGCGATAGGCGTCCCCCTCAATATCATAGTGGGTTTGGATACCCTGGCCGAGGTAAAGCTGGATTTCAGGCTGGACCGACCCTCGTCTTATGGGGAGGATTTTCCGTATGACTCCCTCCCGGTATTCTACAATACCGACAGCCTGTTCAACGAGCAGTACCTGGCCAAGGTGTTCCCCCTGTTCATCTCCAATATCCCGGCCAACTCCATGGCCTCCCTAGTCATTCAGGTCAAGACAGAAAAGAACATAGAACTGCTGGCCTACACAGATGCCCCTTATTACAATCAGCAGACCTTGAAAGTAGTGTATCCTGATGCCCCCCTGTACCAGGAGGAAGCTAGGAACTGGGGGGTAGTGGCTGGCAGGCTCGGAAGCAGCGAATTCAACACAAATGTCAAGGAGTGCTTGGTAACGGTCATGGGCCAAATTGTAGACGATGCCGTGGAGGACCTGCTTCCCAAGCTCGCCCCCGGCGTAAGCTGCTTTATTTCGAGCTATGAGCTGACGAACGAAATCATAGATTGGAAACGGGGAGAAGGGGAGGCGACAAGGACCAGTGTCCTTTGGAAAACGGCAGACGCATTTCAGAACTGCGCGTTGGATATTGTCCCGGCGGGTAAGTTGTGGACGCTGGGCAAGGTGGTCCTGAAGGGGGTTCTGCAAGCCAAGCAGGCAGAACCCTGCACGAATGTGGCTTATAGTTCATTTGCGCCCTTGAGGAGGCTTGTTAAAAAGATCACCGCGGTTAATTCCTTCGACCCCAATGATAAAATCGGTACCGAGGGGGCCGGCCCCGGCAACTTCGTGTACGGCAATACCCCTTTCCGTTACCTGATAAGGTTCGAGAACAAGGCCTCGGCCACTGCGGCGGCCCAAACCGTCAAGATCATTGACACCCTTGACACGAAAACCTTGGACATCTCCACGCTTCAGCTCGGGTTCTTCAACTTCCATGACAAAGTCGTCAACATACCTCCGGGGAGGAAAAACTACACGGCGGATGTTGACCTGAGGCCCGAGAACGATTTGATCGTGAGGATCGAGGCAAAGCTGGACGAGAGAAAAGGGATACTGACCTGGCTCTACACTTCCTTGGACCCAGCCACGCTCCAGCCGACGAAGGACCCCGACGCAGGCTTTCTGCCGCCAAACAGAACTGCCCCCCAGGGGGAAGGGGGTGTTTTCTATACCATCAGCCCGAGGGCAGACCTTGGGACCAACGCCGTTATCAAAAACAAAGCCTACATATATTTCGACAACAACGACGTGATCCCCACCCCAGCCTGGGTCAATACAATCGACAAGACGCCCCCATCCAGCCAGGTGAACGGTTTGGCTGCCACCCAAGCCAGCCCAAAGTTTACCGTTGAATGGGCCGGGAAGGACGAGGCCTCAGGGGTAGCCGGCTACTCCGTTTTCGTCGCGGTGAACGGCGGCCCCTACAAGCTGTGGCTGAGGAACGTTCCCGAGACATCCGCCCAGTTCACCGGCAAGCGGGACTCCACCTACCAGTTCTACAGCATCGCAAGGGACAGCACCGGGTTCGTGGAGGAGGCGCCAACGGTAGCGGACGCTACCACTAAGGTCTCAAACGTCACCGGCATCGAGGACGAGGTGTCGGAGCAGATCCTTGTTTACCCTAACCCGGCGTCCCATACCCTAGTGGTCGAACTCCCTGAGGTGTTGCGCAGGAGCAGGCTCAGTTTGGTAGACATGGCTGGCAGAACCAAAATGGACATTGCGGCCGAAGGTACGGGCACCAGCATCCCGGTTTCCCACCTGGCGAAGGGCATCTATCTGCTCCGCATCTCCAGTGGGGGCTCGGTGGTTACCCGGAAAGTAGTGCTCAGGTAGATGCCATCATCCCGGTAAACTATACTGTTGATTTCGGATTAACCTAAAATGTCAACTTATGGTCAAGAGCTGTCCTGAACCCGGTGGCTCTTGACCATTCTCTTTTGCAGCTGTACCGCCATCTTGTCTGTCCCCTTTGGGCACAACCTAGGGGAGCTAATGGGGCCTTTCAGTATGGAACGATAAGGCCTTCAAGAATGGATACTCGGCACAGCAAGCGTATCTCTTTGATTGTAAGGTTAGATGGGGTGTTTGGCACCCGGAAGTGTCCTCTTTGTTTCGTAATTTCAAGAATGGACGCGACAGTAGTACCAGAAAATTATAATTCCTAAGTGCCACACACATGTCCGCTCCAGCCATCCTCCGATCCCATCCTTTTACAACCCCTATATCGCATGAACATCCTCACCTCGGACATCTCCGGTATCTTGGCCGAGCAGCACCTCTCTCTGTGAGTAAATTTAAAAAGCCCTATAAGTGAAGACTTACAGGGCTTTTTGTTTTAGTTCGGATATATATCGGACACTTTTGGTTAGGTGATGGTCTCAGATTTTTAAATTTTTGAGTTTGCAAGAATATCAGGCACTAACCAATAGGGCTATAAGGGGTATGGGTGTGCGTAAATTTTTACGCTATCCTTTTTGTGCAGCAAAGGACAGGGAGCTGGTGGCTTGTACCAAGCAGGCGGGGGGGGGCCTGATGGCAACGCATTGGGTCTGACCAAGTGGGTCGGATTTTGGGAGGCCTGTTTCTATAAGCCATCAATAGTGCAGAAAGTGCAAGAAGTGCAACCTCCTGGGAAATGTTGGTTGGAGGTGCATTCCCCGATAAAGGTGAGTAGCTACTCTCTTAGTTAAGCCTCAGCCTATTTACTCTTAAGAAGTTAACTGTGGCACTTTTATGATGCAATTCGCTACTAGATTAGGCTAGACTTGAAGCAAAATACTAGGGTAAGATTAACATTCACAATAGTGCGGTATAGTAAATTAATTAGTCTGGTTACGTTTATCCTCCAAACAGGTAGTTGGAAACCACTTCTACCCCAAACTGTAATCAATGATGAGATAACTGCCAATGATAATTAGCTAAATTAGGGGCAAATACCGCACCCGGAACATCCTTTTTCAGGTCGTGCCAAAAAGATCAATGATGTGAGTACTGCTGCCGATTTTATTCTGCTTTCTGTCGGTCCATTGTTCAGGACAGATAGTACCTGAGGTAATAACCTTTACTATGCACATGGAGGTGGCGATACCGGGGTACGCACGGTGGTTGCGATTGAAGTGACAAAGAAAAGGGGTATTGTGATCTTTGCTAATTCCGAGTACGACTTTGTCAACCTTCTCGAGAGTATCGAGGAAAGGATTGGGGGAAAATAACTGATTGGTAAAAAACGGCATCGAAGAAAAGGCACATTGGGCCGGTGGGAAGTAGGAGGCATATCGCACTTAATTTTCCATCTACCCTAGGACTTTGGCCCTTCTAGTCTAAAAAAATACAGTTTCTTGGTTCATGAAGTTTGCTAAGAGGTGTAACCATCCAAGTTGATAGCAACTGCTGTCTGGTTTACCCAATAGACTGGTAATATTTTAGACTGTTGCAACTATTGGCAGCTTGCCGTTTATGAGGAGACTTCCCCCATTTAAGTATTCTATGTCCTCTCCTTTTGAAGAAGGAGTAAGAGATGTTGATATGGAGGGCTCTGCCAGCACTGAGCGTTTCTGTTTTTCAGCTTGGGTGCAAGAAAATTAGCTGGTTAGAAGAAGGACCTGTAGGCCTAGAAGTAAAAGTTGGGTTTTCATATTCTTTATTTTGTCAATTGCCTGGTAAGCGACCGTTGTCTATTGCTGACCTTTACACGAGGCCGTTAGCACAAATGATTTTTATTCTTCTTCACTGATGCGGGTTTTTGAAATCTCCTTCTCTGTCACTTTACCGTCTTTCGCTATGGTGAAATGTGTGACGGTTGAATCACTTTCTGTAATATAATTGGTGCTCCCAGAATCTACGATATCGGTGTTCACATCAATACTTATCCGCTCGTAGGTGTTTTCTGTTATGAACTTGCCAGTGGTCTTGTTTCCCCAACCACCGTCACCGCAACTTGCTGCGACAATAAAACTGTTAATTGCTTTTCCATTCTTATCGTAAATACAGTAATGTAGCAGATCACAGGAGCTACTTTCGTCCTGTGTTAGAACTGTAAATTCAATCAATTCTGGGTTTCTTTTCTGCCAGGAGTAGAAGTAGTCTCTATCATAGCCTTGCCCAACAAAGTTTCGCTTTCCATCCTGCCAAACCAGTTTGAATGAACTGCTATCTAACTCCTGATAGAAACCCACCCTTGTTTCCCAATTGAAAGTATCAATCTTGAAGCTCTCTAACCTTGAGTATTTAAATTTGTCCCTTAAATCTTTCAGCGGTAAAGCCTTTCTATTAATAATCACGTTTTCTTCCGTTTGTGAAGAAAGTTTGCCCTTATTTTCAGTGCAGGAGGTAATAGAAAAGATAAGCCCTAGAAAAACTAAGCCCTTGTTCATTCTTTAGTTTTCATTTGTGCTAATGTCTCCGGCTATGTGGTCGGCTGGAAGACAGTCCGCAGTATATATCGATCTTTCGGATAGCAGCTTAGTAATAACAGCAATAACCCCTGTTGCCGTATAGTCATTGTTACCCACTGTTGTTTTTTCTGCTTCTGTTAAACTATTGCATTTGCTTTTATTAAACTCGATATTTTTATGCTTACCCAGTGGCGATTGACTCCGGAAGCGTGATTCTAATTCAAGGATATTTTCCATGGAGCGATAATTCCAGTTGCAATCCTTTTAAGGATCAGAATTGACTTATAATAAATTACCAATTTTGTTTTGCCCTTTATAATCAATCAATTTTTAACATATAATTTCTCCTTTCACCTTCTTGTAGTAACTTCCATAAGATATTGAGTTTAGCCAGCTAATCCTCAATAAGGTTATCTAGAAAGTTGAACTAGTTCAAGCATTTTTTAACCTACTTCATGGCAGCCTGGGGTGGAGCCCTAGTACCTTTGTCAGGTAATTATTAAGGAAAGAATTAACAACAAATCAAAATGGAAACCTTAGCAAAAACTAATTTAACGGTCCAGCCAGGCAGTCGGTTCCGCTAGCACAAATTAGTTAATAGTTTATATCCGGAATTAATTGTGGTCGATTAAATTTAAATCATAGCGTTCTTCATGAAGTGTCTTACCCCATTGCTCCATTTGTATGGAGGCGGTAGGCAGAAAGCCTGCTTTTTTGTACATAGCAATAGCCTTTTTTTGAACATCTGTTGTTAAGAGATAAACATTGCTGAATTGCTGCTCTCGGCAATGGGTTAATGCAGCAGATAGTAAATGTTTGCCTACCCCGGTGTCCCTGAAAACCGGATGGACCAGGAACCACCTTAGTTGTGCTTCATTTTGAGGTTTGGATAAAATCGCAATACAACCAATAATTTGTTGATTGTAGGTGGCTAGCCAAATCTTGTCTTTTTGAATATCATAGTGTTCCAAAAACTCATAAAAAGTTTTAACCACATAGCCTTCAAACTCCTGTGAGTAGCCAGACTCGCGTGCATAAAGTACCCCGTGTAAATAAATTAAATAGCCAACATCGCCTGGTTTTAGTCCTTCGCGATACGCTACCTGCCGGGAAAGTACCTGATTACTATAATCTGCGGATAACAAGTTTTCAACTGTTCTCATGGAGTTGACCAGCATGTCCGCTTCATCGGAAGAGAGCTTTTCTAAAATTTTTTCTATTTGACTGTCAGATTTACCCTGAAGCTCCCGCAGTAATTTTGAGCCATCTTCTGAAAGTGTTATATGAAACACACGTGAATCTTCCTTAGAAGGTGTCCGGGATATAACGCCATCATTGCTGAACATTTTAATAATCTTACTTAAATACCCTTTATCTAATCCCAGCAAAGTAGTTAGTTCCTGGGCAGTTACCGGCTGTCTTTGCCCAATTTCATATAATATACGGGCTTCGGCTAAAGAGTAAGGACCATTTAAGATGTGTTCATTCAACAAGCCTAAATGGGCGGTATAGAAGCGATTAAAACCTCTTATTTGTGCTATTTCTTCTTTCATAGCTGCAAAAATAGTATATAGTTGACAAGAATCAACTATTTAGGTTGATATTTGTCAACTATATACTGTATTCCTTTAAATATCCAATAAATATCTGCCTCCTGTACCTGGATAAGAAGAACAATCACCCTTGGGTAGCAACTTAAATATTAAAACAGCAAGGGGAAACCCCGCCGACCGGAGCGCCGGTTGCAGAAAACAATGGAACGTTGGCCGAGAGAAACCCAGCTGTCGGATACACATTGTTACCTTCTGTTGTTCTTTTAACTTTTGGTTGTAGTTCTAGATTTCTAGTTTTGGGGTCATTTGAGAAAAAGAGGCCAAAACCGTATTTTTTTCCGTTGGTGATTCTTTTCTTTTTCGGCCTTTCTTATTTTGTCGGTCAGAGTCAGTGGATTTCTTTCCGTTTCAGGCCTGATTTATGTAAATCAGCCTGAAAACGGCTGCCGAATCAATGGTGCGACTATTCGCATTATAAGCCAAGTTCCTTCGCTGCCACTTCTTCTCCGTCTGTCAGTGAAAGTCGGGCGGTGTTCGCTTTCTTTTAGCTGACTACTACTCCTGCTGCTCATTTACAAGCTCCTGCTCTACACCTGCTGATTGTCTTTCTGCTGTGAATCTGATGTTTATATTTTCGATTACTGGCAACGGTCTAGTGTAAACGGCAGCAAGGACGTCGTGCGAAGCTGGCGTTCACACGTTGTTGGTACATCGTGCTTTTTAATGTTTGATAATAGATTCTATTTTAAAAAGCTTCTGTCCTCTACTAAGCAACAAACGATGATGTTCTCCATTAAAGAAGTCTCTTATAAAATTCCAGTCGCTTGCGTTCATGCTCCCGTTTCCGTTTTTATCCAGATTGTTGACAATTTCTAGGTTTCCAATTTTTTCGAAGTTCTCTTGGAAACGCATAAAGTCTTTTCTCCAAATGGTCAGTCCGTAAGAACCAATGTAGTATGGTTTGACTTCAGGATGAACAGACCACATCCGTTCGAGTTCTTTATTAGAGTATTTGAAGTAATCTTCCTTTCTGTTGCCAACACCGTAAAATCCGCTTTCGATAACTATTTGTTTTGTAGGTTTTTGTTGCTCGTCAACTGTCAGAGCGGCAAAAGTATAATTTTGAGTACTTTTATCTTTATAGGTGCTTGTACATAGGAGTACTTTATACCGCCCGTCAGCAGCTTTAAATGTTAAAAGGTCACCTTGATTTATATCCTTGATTTTCACTTTCATTTTTAGCATGTATGCTAACGATTTGGCTAAAAAGCGTTTAAATGCTTTTTAGCCAATGTTATGCTATGTGTTCCTTACTTTGCTTTTTTTAGCTCAAAGTCTTTTCCATGCTCATGGATTATCAACTTTTCCACTTTTCCATCACTTCCTTTAACAAATCGGAATTGGGTATTGAAATCATCAAGGAGAAAGATGTCCTCACTTTCTGCCAGCAACCTTAAACTCCCTATTCCCCCAATCGTGGTGTGCAGTTGACCATTTTGAACCGTAAAGTTAAAACGAAACTTATTGGTACCGTAGGATCCTTCATTTCTGCGCAGGACCTCTTCCGATAGTTTTAAATCTTTCCGGGGAAGCCATAAGTCGTAAGGCGATTGGAACACGATGTTGGACAATCCCATGGTGATGGGCCATAGGCTTTGACCATAGTTCCCTACATTCTTCAACAGAATGATGGTTACCTTTTCTTCTGGGTAGTAGACTATTTCTGAAACATAGCCTGGGTAACCGCCAGCACTCTTAATGAAGTTTCTATTCCCAAAATTTGCCATCTGAAAGCCATGGCCATATCCATTGTTTTTGGCTGTGAAGGCTTCGTTCCAAGTATCGGTTGAGAGTAGTTTACCTTGTGCAATAGCCTCAGTCCATTTAAACAGATCTCCCGTGGTACTATAGATAGAAGCGGCCGAAAAACTCACTGTATTGTGTAAGAATGCATATGGTTTCTGTTCTTTTTCACTAAGGAACTGGTAGCCGGTCGCTTTGACACCTGCCGGCAAAGCTTGAAAGTCAAATCCAGAATTGCTCATGTCTAAAGGTTCTAAAATCAGCTCCCTAACATTCTGCTCAAAGCTTTTGCCTGTTGCTTTCTCTATTACCAACCCGGCTAAATAGTAGCCAGAATTATTGTAGCTAAAGCCCTTGCCCGGTTTGAATTCCAATGGCTTGCTGTAGAAGATATCTAAAACCTTTTGCCTGCTTACCGGATGGTTCACTACCGCGGAATCTGCTTCATCAATATCGTTGGTGTAGTTGTATATCCCAGAGGAGTGGGTAAGCAAGTGCTCCACCTTGATTTTGCCCCCTTGGGGATAATCCGGCAGGAATTTGGTTAAGTTATCTTGTAAGGAAAGCTTACCCTGTTCCACCAGTTTCAGAAGCACAACAGCCGTGAAGGATTTAGTGATAGAAAGAATAGGGAAATGAGTAGCGGTGTCATTGGTGGATTTAGAGACTGCATCCTTCCAGCCATACGCCTTATGAAAGATTATTTCCCCGTTCTTAGCCACTAGTGCAGAGCCATTAAACTTGTATGCATCTGTTGCAGAAACCAAGTAAGCATCTAATTTATAGGCTAGACCTAATGCATTATTATTTCCCTCAATTTTGCTTTGGGCAAAAGCGCTGAAAGATAAAAACATCAAGACTGCAAAAGCTCGAAGGTTAAGCTTGATTAATCTTCCCATCTTGGTTTATTTAATTAGCAACAAGCGTTTTAACATAAAGCATAACGGCCTCGTGCATAAGGTGTGTAAGACCGTCGGCCAAAGCATGATGTTTATACCTTGTTAGCCAATGCTGTTTTTTTATACTTCTATTAATACTAATTCTTTAATTGCCTCTAAAGTTAATATGACTTTTTTATTCAATACTTTGGCTACAGACTTCATATATCCGACTATTGCTTGATGGTCTTCCAGTGATTGGACTTCTCTCGGGTCAATGTCGCTTTCCATTTCAGGTTCCCAGAACAAGATACAGTTGATATATATGTTGCCAAATATTATTGAGGCCTTATTTACTTCTGTGAAATCGGCAGGATTAGTAAAATACAGTAGCAAATCATCAATATTTATTCTGTCTTCCATTTTCAGGGTCCGTCCGTTGAAGAATTGAACTGTAAAGTTTTCATTAACATAGATAGCCCAGCGTTTCCAATCTTCCTTGTCTGTATCAAAGACGTAGATGTCACGTAAGGAGCCATCTACAAAATAAATTTCCTCCTTTAACGTCTCCCAATTTTCCATTTTTCAGTCTTGGCTAACGGCCTCGTGCATGAGGCGTGCAAGGCCGTCGGCCGTAGCATGCCTTATGCACAATGTTGGCAGTAGTTGTTATTGGAACCGTTTTGAATAATCTTCATAGTCTCTCCATTCATTTCCTGTCAGGCGAGTGAGTGCATTGAAGTCCTTTGCCGCATTTGCTGTGTCGCCAAGTAAATACCACGCAGCGCCTCTGCCATATAGAGCGTGATTAATGTACTCACTATGTGAGCCTAATTTAACTACTTTATCATAGTCCTCAAGGGTAGGTTTGTACTTGTGCTGCTCCATTCTGCTTTCTGCTCTCCTGAAAAGGAACTCAAAATCGTCTGGATATTCTTTCAAAGCCCTTGAGTACATCTCCTCTTGAGTAGCATTATCGGCTGTATGTGCATACGCACGTCCTAGCTTGTCGAAGACCGTTCTTTCCTTAAATCCTTTTGATATTGCCCTTTCAAAGAATTCGGCAGCAACTTCCAGTTCTTCTGTATTTATGACGTCGGTGCCTTCGTCTGATTTCTCTACCCCAATTGCATACAGGGTTTCTGCTGAGGTGAATAGATAAGGGTCAGACAGGAAATAAATGGTCAAGCCAATCAATGCCAAAACACCAATGAACAAAGAGGCCTTTTTCATTTTATTTTTTCAATTGCTGCCAACTACAGCATATAAGGAGCAGTTCCGGTTATTGGCACCTTGGCTGGAGTATCTGGTTCTGCTTTCCACTGACCATTACAGCAAACCCCTGTCTCCAATCGCATCCGCAACATACTATTTACCTTGATATATATACCAGCTAATATAACCTTTGCTCCCAGTTTGTCAAGCCTGCTAATGATGCCTCTCTGTTCTATGAAACCATCGTCGGTTTTCACGTAGCGGCTTACCTGGTGGGGGTTCACCAGGTGCAGGGAGCTGTTCATTATGCGGGTCCCTCGCCAAGGATAGGAGTGGGTTATTTATGAGTCACCCATCTTCTGTGCTTGAAGTGTAAAATTCCTGCAGCTTTTCTCTTCATTCCTTGAATTTGGTCCACTTTTCCTTTGCCTTGGTGCCGTTGATGTCTCCTTCCTGCAGCAAGGTGCCATCTGGTTGGAGTTTGAACTTGAAGGTAAAGGTTTTGCTAACCAATTTAAGGCCAGTATTGCTCTCGTTCAAAATGGTTTCTGTCAGTACCCCGTTGGCAACTTTGTAGGTCCCGAAGAGTGCTCCCAGAATCTCGTTTGTCCTGGCATCCATCTGCAGCACCGTAAAGTGAGTGGGAGAGAAGATCTTAAACCTGATAAAACCCTTCTGCTGAGGTGTGGCCGGAAGGCTGTCACCCATGGTGAGTTGAGATAGGTTCCAGGTGCCATTGAGGCTTAAGGATTTGGTTTGTGCCTGGGCATCCGTAAAGAGGCACATCAGCACGAACACGGCAGTCAGGACGTTTTTCATGGCCCAATCTCTATCTAGTTGCACATAGTTTAATTTAGAAAAACTATCTCCTAAATCCTAGATATATGTATTGGGAATCAGTGGGTTAAGAAAATGAATAGTAAACGGTGATACAATGTCGTCCCCTCATGGCTGTGGATGAACAGCATCCTCAAGGCCAAATCCGGGAAGAAATCAGGCATTCACCTGGTTTAAAGCTTCACTGTCTTCGGCTGGTTCAGGGATGCTCCACATGAGGACCTTGTCTATCCTGACCCCATCCATGTCCACTACCTCAAACTCGTGGCCCGCGTGCGTGAACCTTTCCCCGGTGGCAGGAAATCGGCCTAAGATAAAAGAGATGAAGCCGGCCAGCGTGGAGTAGTTCTCCTCATCCCGGGGCACAACCGCCTTTTTCAATGCCCTGTTTAGAGCCTGCACCTCTATGGAGCCGCTGACCAGCAGGGAGCCGTCCTCCCTTTTCACGATCTCTGGCTCGTCTACCTCGTGGGCATCGGGGATGTCTCCCACAATTGCCTCCAGAATGTCGTGGAGCGTAAGAATGCCCTCTACGGTGCCATACTCATCAATCACAATCCCCAGGTACTGCTTACTACGCTTGAACAGGTTCAGGGCTGTGCTGGCCGACATGGACTCTGGGAGGAAGATGGGCTTCAGGACCACGTCTCTGAGATTGCCTCCTTTACCCTTTGCCAGGAATTCATAAAAGTCTTTGGCCGTCAGTATACCCACCACGTTGTCCAGGCTGCCCTCAGTGACGGGGAACTTGGAGTGGGCGCTGGCCTGGATGGCCTCCCTTATAACCTCCAGCGGTTGGGTAATGTCCAGGTACTCCACCTCTCGGCGGTGGGTGCGCAGGTTCTTGGCTTTCTGGCCCGCAAAGGAGAATACGTTCTGGTGCAGCCGTGTTTCCTCTTTAGCCAGCACGCCCTGCCGGCCTGCCGTCCGGATAATCTGGCGCAGTTCTTCGCTGGAGAGCCTTTCCTCTGTCTGCTCCTTCACGCCCAGGGCTTTGGTCACCAGGCTGGTGGAGCCGGAGAGGAGTTTCACCAGGGGCATGGTGAGGGCCGTAAACCCTTTGATGATGGGCGCAACCGCCAGGGCGATGCCGTCTGCGTTGCTCAGGGCGATAGACTTGGGAATCAACTCCCCGATGACGATGGAGAAGTAGGTGATCAGCCCAATAACAAGCACCACGGAAAGGGTATGGGCATAGGGAGCCAAAAAGCTGAACCCTATAAGCCAGCGCTGCATGTCATCAGACAGGGCCGCCCCGCCGTAAGCACCTGAAATAATCCCGATGAGGGTGATGCCCACCTGAATGGCAGAGAGGAAGTCCTCGGGCGCCTCCAGGAGCGCCACCACAATTTTGGCCCGCCCACTTCCGTCCTTGGCCTTCTGGGCCATGCGCGATTTATTTGCGGAGATGATAGACAGCTCAGAAAGGGCGAAGAAGCCGTTGAGCAAAGTCAGAAGCAGGATGATAAGGATTTCCATGGGGACGGTTACGTGCGGGGAAACCACTAAGTTAAGTTAAACGGGTGGGTTATCTGTGACTTATGGCTAATTGCGGCCTTTTACCACAAACCATCCTGCAAGATTCCTGGTAAAGGGATAGATTCTAAATTCTTTTCCTGGCGAGTAATTCAACGCAAGTGAGCAACATAGGCAGCCTTGCTGGTTTCGGCCTTGCCATTCAAAAGCGGGGCAGGTTCATTTCCGTTGTTTGATAGGAGTTAACTAGAAATGTTTTGCACAACAAAAGGGTACCTGGCTTGTTAAACCTTTCCAATCTTCTGTTATGCTGCCGTCCGTCCAACAGAATGCCCCCATGAGGTACTTCACCTTCTTCTACCTGTACTTCATGCAGGGGGTGCCCTCGGGCTTTGCCCTGACGGCGCTTGCTAATTTTCTGACCGGGCAGCATGTTCCGCCAGCGGCAATAGGGGCGTTCGCCAGTGCCGTGGGGCTTCCGTGGGTGATTCAATTGGCTTGGGGACCTTTAATTGACCGGTTCAGTTCCTCCGCCTCGGGGCCATACAAACGTTGGGTGGTACTCACGCAACTGCTGGCCTTTGGTGCCTCTTTGCTGTTGCTTACCATCCGGGATCCCGCCCACCAGACAGGCTTGCTGGCGGCCATCTTCTTTACCCATAGCCTGTTTGCCTCCGTGCAGGACGCCAGCGTGGATGCCCTGGCAATTTCCCTCGTGGCCGACCATGAGAAGGGAAGGGTGAACGGCTTCATGCGGGGCGGATTGCTGCTGGGGATTAGTTTTGGGGCAGCAGTGCTTTCTCACTTGTTGCACGCCTACGGGTTTGCGGTAGCTACCGGCGCCATGTCAGCGGTGCTGCTGCTGTTCACGCTCGTTTTTATAGCTACTCCTTTGTACGGCAAGGAAAACCCTGGTTCTTTCATAGAGAGCCAGGTAGCCTCCGGTTCTGCGTTCAGGCAGGTGTTTACCCGGCTCATTCAAAACCTGCTGAGCAGGGAATCGCTATCGGTGTTTGGTTTGGTGTTTTTCTCTTATCTCTGCTTCAGCCTGTTTGCCCGGTCTCTATCTTTTCACCTGATCCAGTTTCTGGGCTGGAGCGACAAGCAACTCTCGGTTTTCCAGGGAAGCTGGGGAGCCGCAATCACCCTTGCCGTGGTGCTGGGGGGCGGCTACCTGGCAGATAGGGTGCACCTGAGGAAAATGTACTACTGCACCATTACGGGTCTGGCGCTTTTCCTGGTGCTGTTCAATGGTTATCTCATTGGGCATAGCAGCGAGGGCTGGGTTAAGTCTGGGCTGGTGTTCTGGGGGCTTGCAGACCCACTCTTCAGTGTCTGCAGTTTCCCGCTATTGATGGCGATCTGTGACCGGAGGATTGCGGGTTCTCAATTTACCGCCTACATGGCATTGATCAACCTTTCTGATGTGGTGGGCTCGTTTCTCTGCGGATGGCTTCTGCAGGTAGTCTTTCCGCCTTTAATAGGCCTTGCTGCGGGTTTCTTGTTGCTGGCAGCCATCTCCAGGCAGCTTCTGGCGCGGGCGGGAAATTTTGCCGGATTGTAGAAACATGGGTAATTAGGGAGACGTCTTTTCTGGGCTGCTCAACTGTAACTCAGTGTTGGGTGAAGGTTTGGCAATGCACCAGAGGTGTAAAAGAAAAAAGCCGCTGCCTTCTTTTCGGCAACGGCTTTTCTTTCATTAGAAAGCGTTTAAGGGCTTATTTTCCATTTTCATGGCTAAATCATAAGATCTCTGCGGTTTCTAGATTTGCTCCCGCCTTATTCAATAGTAGGAAAGCATAAACTATAAAATGAACCCTGGAAAGAAGGTAATCAGAATCTGTCTGAAGTATTGGCTTTCCCTACTGGTTCAAAGTGCGTCGCCTGTTTGATGGTTTTGCCTTTTCCTTCCGCGTCTTCATAAGAGCGTTCCTCCACTTCCACCGAAAGGGTTTTGCCCTTCAGTTCCTTGCTGTCTACCTCGGTTTTATCTATCCCCAAGGCCTTCAGGAAAGAGGCCAGGATGGGTTGCCCCGGTTCGCTCAAGTAAAAGCGTTGGTTCACGAAACCGTCTTCGTTCTCCAGGCGGCAGTTGATAAAAGGAATTTCCTTGTTCTCGCTCTTGCCTTCTTCAACTTCCGTGACGGTTACGGTGTGCCGGCCTTCCGACAAAAATGGCTTTTCTTCTATCTTCAGTTTCATAAGCTATTCTTTGTTTTGCTAATTATTTACGCATAATATGCTTGTGGGTTTTAAAAACTTACGAATTAAAGCTGTTTTTGCTAATTTAATTAGTTTTCAATACATATATAAAGTAAGAGTAGTCCTTGCCCCGATAAACATTGAGCTTGCCTCTTATTTAACCCACTTAAATATTCTGTGTCTACCGCGGGGAAGAGAGACAACCATGAGGGCTTAACCTGAAGGAATGGCAAAAGCTATCTTGTATGATGGAAGAGACCTGGAAATGATCTGATCAAAAAACGGGATAGAAAAGCGAGTTGCAGACAATGCCGGACAGGGAGCTTTACCGGGCAGGAGACCAGGAGTTGGTGTACATGCGTAAGAAGGCCAGGCAACTTCTCGTTAGGTACAATCCCATAATGGGAGCTTCCCTGGGAGAAAGGAACCTGGTACTTCATGATTTGCTGGGCAGATGGACTCTTGGTGTACAATAACAAAAATTGTCCTGCGGGTGAGTCTTAACCTGGCTGACTGTTGCCGAAAAGGATGGTAAAGGTAGTGCCCACGTTCACCTCGCTGGCCACCGAGATAACGCCACCCATGGCTTTCAGCTGTTCCTGCACCATAAAGAGTCCGATGCCTTTGTTACCGGCTTTGGCCTGAAAACGCTGATACTGGAAGATCTTGCTTCCGTACCGGCCCAGGTCTATCCCCATACCGTTGTCAGTGAAGTTGAGCTTGAGCCTGCTGCCCTGGGTTTCGGTGCGAAGTTTGATCACCAGTGGCCTTTCGGGGGAGCGGAACTTCACTGCGTTGGTGAGCAGGTTCAGGAGGATGTTGCGCAGGTATTCCCGGGAAAAGAAAAGGCTGTCGCCCCGGGAGAAATCAGTCTCAATGGTGGCATTGACTTGGGTGAGTTGATCTCCCGCGGCCTTTACGGCCTCGCCCAGGGTTTCCTGCAGGCTTAGGTTTTCGGCACCGGCGGGGCTGTTGCTTTTCACCACCAGAATATCAGAAAGATCTTCCACAATGTTATTCAACTGGTGAGCCGATTCCTTTATTTTCCCGAGGATATAATTGGTTTTGGTATCCTGGGTGGATTCAGGGCTCAGGAGGTCCGTAAGCCCGACCAAATTGGAAACTGGTGCCCGCAGGTTATGGGAGGTAATGAAGGAGAACTGCTCCAGTTCATTGTTGCGTTGGGTGAGATGGGAGATCAGCAACTCCCGCTCGGCCTCATGTTCCCGGCGCCTGGTCTGGTCCTGCATGGCGCCCACCAGCCGGATGGCTTTGCCATTGTTGTCCCGGATGGCGAAGGCACGGTCGGTTACGTAGGCGAAAGTGCCATCTGCCCGGCAGAACCGGTAATCGCATTCCCATTGCTCCTGCCCAGGGTCTTCCAGGAAAGAAGTCAATGATTCGTTTACAGCCGCACTGTCTTCCGGGTGCAGGTGGCGCTTCCAAAAGCTGATCCCGGTTCCTGGCTCAGCGGTGCCGTACCCGAACAGTTTCTCTAACCCCTCACCCCAATGGATATCACCGGTAATAATATTCCAGTCGTAGATGGCGTCACGGGTGGCCTTGGTGGCATATACAAAGCGCTCATTGCTGACTTCCAGGTCTTTTTCAGCGGCCCTTATTTCGGTGATATCGGTAACGGTACCCAACAGGTTAGTGCAGGTGTGTTGCTCATTGTAGAGCGGCGTAATGGTTACCAGGCCGGTTTTTACGCCAGTGGGGTAGGGGGTCACTTCTTCCCATTTTACCGTGTGGCCGGTCTCTATGGCCTGGGCGTATTTTGACCGAACCAACGTGAGCGAAGGTTCTGGGATGACTTCTTCCACGTACCGGCCCACCACCTGGTCTTTCCTGAGGCCTGTCACGTTCAGGAACGCCTGATTAACCGACTCAAAACGGAAAGTATCATTGTTCTTGACCTCGTACATGTAGATCACCTCCCCAAGGTTGTCATAGATCTGGAGCAGTTTCCGAAGGTTGGCCTTATCCTGTAACCCGAAGGTGAGTTTTGAGCTGCCCAAAGAAGGAGAACCATTACTGCCCTTGCTCGTTTCTGCGGCGTTGGTAAGGGTGGGCGCTGGTATCTGCGAACCATTTTTATCAGTTGAGATGGTGCAGAGAAAGGCCTTTCTACTGCCCTCGTTTACCGGCATTATTGAAAATCTGCACGGGAAACGCCCGCCATCCTTCCTTATTCCGGTCAGTTCCAGAGTGGTGGTATCCTCGCCAGAAGACTGAAGCAGGAAAGACCCAAGCCTGGAATCAGAAGTGTCTACGAGCGAGAGCCAATCTTTTCCAACCATTTCTGAGTCTGAAAAACCAAAAGCAAACTGGGCTGCCCGGTTCATCTCCATAACAAGGCGGTCGGCGCCAATCAGTAAACCTGGTTCAGGGGAGTTTTCGAAAAAACCTTTGTAAAACGCAATGGAGTCACTGGCATTCATTATGTTGACAGGGGGGCTTTTCTATTAAGTCAGTGGTGTAGTCATAGAGGATTGTCTATGGTGCACTAAAAAGCAGGGGACTGCCCAGCTAATTTAAGGTGAATTTTGAATTATTTAAACTCTAATTATGAGTTTTTCAGACCCTGCGCAGTAATGTGGCCGGTGAAGGTTTAGGAGGGCCAGAATCTTGGGCCAGGCCAAAGACAGACTTTTTGCTTCAGCCAGTAGTGTGGGCACCTGAACCTTTTCTTTGGGGAGAAACAAAAAATAAGCTCCTAACCTGGCACCGGGGGACGGGGGTTAGGAGCAATAGGGATTTGTACAGAGAAGGGTAATGGTTGCAGATTGGTGAATTAATTTGGTAGCGACAGCAGGCTTTTCGCCGGGTTATTGGTCCAGAAGCCAGCGCATGCCCTCAGGCCTGGTGGCAAAGTCACGGAAAAAGGGTCTGGCTATGGTTTGGGGCTGGGTGGATTCCTGCAGACCCAGGGCATCTGCGGTTCCTATACGCGCCACTTTCCGGACGCAGGTGCTGCCCAGTTCTTCGGTGAACCGGCGGGCCAGGTCTCCGTTGGCTCCGTCGCCCGCCCCTTCAGGTGACTGGCTGGCGTCCAGCAACAGGCCTCCTACATGAAAGCCCCTAATACTGTCCAGGATGACATCGAGGCAAAAACCTACCTCAGGCGGCGCCAGGTGGGTGACATCCGGCATTTCCGTGACCAGGATTTCAGTGTCTGGATCGAAATCCAGGGTGACAATTCCGCTGTGTATGATCATAGGTTGATATGGGAAAAAAGGTTGAAGATGTTTCTGATCTGATGCCCGGCCCGGAGGCTTCTTTCCACCCGTGGGAGCGGGCAGAACCTGGCCGATTCCTGGAAAATGAGCCTAAAACAGGAGTTGCATGTTTAGCCTTTTCAATTTTCCCTTTGGAGTTGCGGTATCAGCCGGTTGGCTGGTTGCGTGCAGAAACCAACTTCCTGGTACGGCGCCAGTTCGCTGATCAAACTCTGTTTTCCTGTGGCACAGATGAAAGCACAATGATGCGCAATGGAAGTGGGTAAGAGTGCGGAGTTATAATCAAGTAACAACCTGTAAGTTATTTTGTTATGAGGTTTTCTCCATGGGTCTGGGGCAAAGGTAGCCAGGTTCGGGAATCAGGTTTACTCTATCTCCCGCTCAAGGTAGTAGGAGATGATTGCGAAGGCGTACTCATTCCGGTCGCCCACAAAATTAGTGTCGTTGAACTCTACCAGCCCTTCTTCGTTCAGGTAGGTTCGTACATTGAAGCGCTCCAGCAAGTAATGCAGCTCCACCATCTCCACAATTTTCGTAAACTGGAGGTCATCTGGGTTGAATTCCCATAGTTCATCCATGAGCCAGATAGTTTAGTTTGTTACAAATTATATAAGTTAAAAGCCGATATAGGTTTTGGCTATAAATACTGAATTTGCGGTGTAAGTTCTTGTAATCCAATTGAATAAGTACGATATGCCAAAAAAGAATAGCCCTTCCCAGGTGGTTAGGCGCTTTTTCTGGGCTATCTGACCTGGAGTCTAGAAGTAAGGCTAGCAGTTACCACCTTCCTTGCGTTTGGAGACCGTTTTCCCCGAAACAAGCCTTAAACATACTTTCACTATCAAAAAGTGAGGAACCCATTCATTTTGGGAAAGACCAAATCCTGGTAAAAGAAAAACCGATCCTCTTGGTTTCCACAGGGAAAGACCAGGAGGATCGGTTTGAAAAGGGAGGTTTTATGCTCCTCTAGAACTTATAGGCAAGGGTAGTCACAAACTGGCGCGGCGGGATAGGGTTCACGCTGTAGTTTTCGTGTACCAGGTAATTCAGCTCGTTGGTGATGTTGGAGAGCTTGCCCAGGATAGAGAATTGCTTGATAGCGTAACCCAAAGACACATCAAAGGTGGTGTAGCCGGTAACCGGAATGAGGCGGTTGAATTTCTGGGCCTGACCCACCTGGTTGTTCCAGCCCGCGTTCCGCTCCCCGGTGTAGAACCCTGAGGCACCTATTTTCAAGCCTTTGAGGGCAGTGGTTTTCAAGGTGTAAAACACCGTGGCATTGGCGGTATGGGCCGGGTTACTTACCAAACGCTCTCCTTCAATATAGCTGCCGGTTGTGCCGGGGGTATCTGTGTAGCGCATGTAGTTGTAGCTATAGCCCGCCAGGAAGGTTAAGCCCGGCACAATAGAACCGTTCAGGTCCACTTCCACGCCGTCGCTGGTGGTCTGGCCGGTGAATTCTTTGATGGTGGCGTCTGTGTTGAGCGTCACGCCATCGGCGAGGTACTGCGCCTGCAGGGCCAGGTCATTGTTCACAATGCGGTACACCGTCACATTCACTGATAACCTGTCTTTTACCAGGTCGTTTTTCACGCCAACCTCAAATTGGTCAATGAGAGACGGTTTCAGGTTCTGCTGGTATACGTCACGGCCGGTATTGGGCGTAAAGTTGTTGGAGTAGCTGGCAAAGAACGAGGTGGTGGCGGTAGGCTGGTACACCAAGCCTACCCGTGGAGAGAAGGCCCGGTCATACTTGGTGGTGGCGGTGATGCTGTTCTTCACCTCGCCGGTTTCAAGGTTGTACTGTTTAGCCACGGCAACTTTCTGGTAAGACCAGCGCAAGCCTGCCAGCACCTTGAATTTTTCAGAGACGTTGATCAAATCCTGCACATAGGTCCCGAAACGGTACGTAGGAGTCTCGGTGCGCATGGTGGCTGTAGCAAGGGGCTCATCGGTACGGGGCGTGAATTTGGCGGGGTTCAGGATATTGATGGAGTCATAGACGTTTCCTTTGCCCAGGGAGGAGATCCTGAAAGCGTGGGTAGTGTTCAGGTATCTTTCCGCGTCTGCGCCCACCAAAATGGTGTGCCCCAGCCCGAAGGTTTTGAACTCGCCGTTCAGGTTAACCTGGCCGGTGTGGTAGTTTTCTGAGATATCGGAACGGGTGAGGAGCCGGCCCCAGTCTCCGTCAGCATCGGCCTGGATACGCTCGGTGGAGAAGTAGTCGCGGTCAAACGTCTGCTGAGAGCCAATGAAATTCAGCTTCCAGGTATCGTTCAGTTGGTGATCAACCGTGGCGGAGGTGGTTCTCTGTTTCACCTTGTTGTAAGCCCAGGGCGCATTAAAGAAAGCAGAGCGGTCAATGGTGGTGGGGATTTGACCAGCCAAAGTCCCGATCCCGAAATCTGGGGTGAACTCATTGTTAAGGTAATCTCCCTGTACCAGGATGTTGGTTCTGCTGCCCAGTTTGTACAGCAAAGAAGGGTTCACATAGAAGCGTTTAGACTCTACGCTGTTGCGGTAGCTATCAGCAGTCTCATAGGTACCAATCAGGCGGAAAGCCAGGTTCTGGGAAACCGGTCCGTAGACATCGGCGATGGGTTTGAAGAGGTTGTAGCTGCCTGCACGCAAAGACACCTCGCCCCCGTACTCAAACCTTGGTTGCTTGGTGACCATGTTAATGATGGCGCCACCGGATACGTTGCCATATAATAAAGCCGCGCTTCCTTTAAGTACTTCCACCCGCTCCAGGGTGCTGGCCTCGGGGATCACGGCTGAGTTGGAGCGGGCACCGTTCTTGAAGATGTTGTTGGCACCCAGGTTATATCCGCGGGCGAAGAAGGTTTCTGCGGTGCTGCCACGGGTAGTACCAAGCGCAACGCCGTTCACGTTTTTGATCACATCGCTCAACTTGGAGGCCTGTTGGTCTGCAATGACTTCGCTGTTGATGATGGACATGCTCTGTGGCATATCCAGCGGCGAGATGGCTATTTTGCCAATAGTCAGCGGCTTCTTGTTCTGGGTTTTTCCGGCGGTTACCACTACCTCTGAGATCTGGGCCGCGTTTTCGGCTAGTTCAAAGTCTACGTCCGTGGTTTTACCGGCTGTAACGGTTACCTGGCTCTCCTGGGGCTGGAGACCCACAAAGGAGCACATCACTGTGTAAGTGCCTGGGGTCACACCCTGAATGGTATAGAAGCCGTCTTCTCCGGTTACTGTGCCTTTGGTAGTACCGGCCAAGCCTACGTTCACATAAGGAGCACCTTTGCCATCGCTGGACTTAATTCTGCCACTTACCCGGCCGGTAG
Organism: Rufibacter aurantiacus; assembly: GCF_017916345.1. Taxonomy (NCBI): domain Bacteria; kingdom Pseudomonadati; phylum Bacteroidota; class Cytophagia; order Cytophagales; family Hymenobacteraceae; genus Rufibacter; species Rufibacter aurantiacus. The sequence continues at coordinate 159,062 of NZ_JAFMSV010000002.1, read as the reverse complement.
ACTGAGCAAGGGAAACGTGGTTAATGGAGCATATAAGGAGACAAAAAAGGAAAAGGGGGTAGATCTGTCGCATGTTTATCTTTATTTAGATTCATTCTAATCTGCTGCAAAGATAGAAGCGACTTCTTTTGAGGCAAACTTTATTTAGAATTATTCTCAATAATAATCTAGGGAACTTTTCTACAGGGTTTCAAATCACATGACCTTTTTTTGGTATTTTATTTGGCCTTCTGTGACTTAGGTAAAAATTTGGTTTGCAGAATCACAGGCATTTATCTGGGAATGTGTTTATAAGATAAGTTTCCTTTTGTGGGCGCCACACCTTAGTTTTGCCAACTGCCGGGGCTAATGTTATAGATACAGAAGTCCGGCAAGTTTAGGGTGGTGATAGTAATCCCCAACTTTCACCCGGCAAGGACACGGGTTTGGTTGATATTGGTTTTAAATGACCGTTCGCCTGGCAGACCTGTAAGCCATTCATCCGTAACAGGGGAAGTAAAACGTTCAGCTAACATGAATGCAGAAATGAAGTATTCCCTAAACCTGGAGGATCAATAATGGCATCAGGTCTTCTTGCTCTTTTAGATGATGTGGCGGCCCTGGTGAAAGTCAGCGCGGCCAGCCTGGATGATGTTCCCACGCAGGTAGCCAAAACCACGGGTAAGGTTTCAGGTATTGTCATTGATGACACTGCCGTGACGCCCAAGTACGTGGTAGGGCTGGACCCCTCGCGGGAGCTTTCCATCATCTACCAGATCGCTAAAAAATCACTCATCAATAAAATCGTTTTCCTGGCGCCGGCGGCCCTGCTGCTGGGCTTCTTTGCGCCTTGGGCTATTACCCCCATTCTAATGCTGGGCGGGGCCTTTCTTTGCTTTGAAGGCTATGAGAAAGTGCACTCCATGTTCAGCAAGCATCACGAAGACGGGCACGAGGCGAAGGAAGTGAAAGTGACCACTCCGGAGGAATTGGAAAAGGAGCGGGTCACCAGTGCGGTGCGCACAGATCTTATCCTTTCCTCGGAAATCATCGCCATCACCTATTCTACCGTGGCAGACAAACCGCTGGTAACCCAGATTGCAGTGCTGTTTTCGGTGGCAGTATTTATCACGGCCGCCGTTTATGGGTTTGTGGGTTTAGTGGTGAAAGCTGATGACATAGGACTGCACATGGCTCAGGAGAAGTTCCACCCGCAGACAAGAAGAATAGGCCGCGGTATTGTGAAATTTATGCCGCATTTCCTGTCTATTCTGGGCTACGTGGGTACAGCCGCCATGCTGTGGGTAGGTGCTGAGATCATTGCGCACGGCATTCCGGTGCTGGGCCATTCTCTGGAAGCAATGGAACATTCCCTGGCCAGTATCCCAGCTCTCGCCTGGCTGGCAAAAGCAGTGGTTTGTGCCATTGGAGGTCTCATCCTGGGTTTCGTGATTGAGAAAATAGTGACGTTTACCCGCCGTTTTTTCAAATCTACAGGCAAAAGCGCGAAAGCCTAATATGACCCAGGGCGTAATATAAAAATGAATACAGCCCTTATGGGTAAGTAAGAACCAGTGGTGCCGGACTAAAGCTTATAGTCCGGTACCACTGGTTTTTCTTTTAGGGACAAGCGCGCGAAGTGCAAGAAGCCAGCCTTCTGAAAGATGGAGTTGGCTTTCCTTTAAGTAGCGGAAAAGAAAGTTAGCGCCAGGTCTGACAATTACCCACGGCAAGTGATGCCCTAAGCTGGTTTATTTAAATCCAAAATATTATATATTTAAAGCAGAATCCTGGTTGACCCGTTATGCCTATATCTGACTTGGAGGCAGGGTAGAGAGAGAGAAAGGTAGTTCGGATTCCCCAGTGATGGCCGCCACCTGACTGAAGTGGAATACAGCGGTTACTTATGGCGCTTCTATGATTTGGTTTGGGCCTGATTTCCAGAAAAGAGGTCTAAAACACTGCCCCAAGATTTACCCAAGGATTAATCTTCTGTTTTATGCCCGTTTTTAAGAAAAGCATTATAATCTGTTTTCTGTTGCTCATGAACCTCTGGGTTCAGGCCCAGGTGATGCCCGGCAATGGAAGGCAACGGCTGCTGATGGACTTCGGGTGGCGCTTTGCCTTCGGGCACCCGTCTGATCCTAAGAAAGACTTCAACACTGGCACCGGTTACTTTTCTTATTTGGCCAAAGCCGGCTACGGCGACGGGACCGCCGATCCTAAGTTTGATGACCGGGCCTGGCGCAAACTGGACCTGCCGCATGACTGGGCCGTGGAGCAGGAGTTCAGCAACCAGGCCAGCTACAGCCACGGGTTCAAAGCCATCGGAAGAAACTTCCCCGATAGGAGCGTGGGCTGGTACCGCAAGACCATCGCCATTCCGGAGAGTGACCTGGGCCGCCGCATATCCCTGGAGTTTGACGGGGCTTTCCGCAATTCCATGGTATGGGTGAACGGGCATTTTGTGGGCACCGAGCCCAGCGGCTATAACAGCTTCAGGTTTGACATCACGGAATACCTCAACTACGGCGGCAACAACGTCATTGCTGTGCGGGTAGACGCCACCATGGAAGAGGGCTGGTTCTACGAAGGCGCCGGCATTTACCGGCATGTATGGCTCTCCAAAACGCAGCCTTTGCACGTGGCGGCCAACGGCATTTCTGTTACTTCAGATGTTGCCAACACCTCGGCCATGGTCACCGCCAAAACCACCATCCAAAACGATGACAAAGCCGCCAAAACCTTCTCCATCGTGCAGACCATTCTGGATGCCGAGGGCAAAAAGGTGGCCAGTAATTTCAAAGATAACCTGAGACTGAAGCCGTTCCAGACAGTAGATGTTCCGGTGGAAATTCCGGTGGCCAACGCCAAACTGTGGGACCTGGAATCGCCGTACCTCTACAAACTGGTGACCACCGTCATAGCCGACAGCGTGGAGACCGACCGTTTTGAAACCAACTTCGGGATCAGGACCATCCGTTTTGACGCCAAAGAAGGCTTTTTCCTGAACGGCAAGCACGTGAAACTGAAGGGCACCAATAACCACCAGGACCACGCCGGGGTAGGAGCCGCCATGCCCGATGGGCTGCAATACTGGCGCATCAAAGCTTTGAAAGCGATGGGCTCCAACGCCTACCGCACCTCGCATAATCCGCCTACCCCTGAACTGCTGGACGCCTGCGATAAACTGGGCATGCTGGTCATTGACGAGAACCGCCTCATGGGCACCTCGGAGCAGCGGATGGAAGACCTGAAAAGGATGATTCTGCGGGATCGCAACCACCCCAGCATCATCAGTTGGTCCATCGGCAATGAGGAGTGGGCCATTGAGAACAGCGCAACCGGGGCCCGCATTGCCTCTACCATGCAGGCCTACGCCCAAAGCCTGGACTCCACGCGGGCCGTCTCGGCGGGCATCAGCGGCGGGTTCCAGAGCGGCATCTCAGATGTGCTGGAGGTGATGGGCTTCAATTACATGGGCAACGGCAACATTGAACTGCACCACAGCCGCTTCCCCAACCAGCCCAGCATGGGCACCGAGGAGGGCTCCACCCATGCTACCCGCGGCGTGTACTTCACCGATCCCAAACAGCAGCACATTTCCGCCTACGATAAAAAGCCACGGCCTACTTTCTACTCCATTGAAGAAGGCTGGACCTTTTACGCCAACCGTCCGTGGCTCGCGGGCATGTTCATCTGGACGGGCTTTGATTACCGCGGTGAGCCCACGCCTTACGGCTGGCCCTCGGTGACCTCGTACTTCGGGATGATGGACCTGTGCGGCTTCCCCAAAGACAACGTCTGGTATCTGCGGTCCTGGTGGTCAAACCAACCAACTTTGCACCTGCTGCCGCACTGGAACTGGGCCGGGAAAGAAGGGCAGGAAATAGACGTGTGGGCCTACAGCAACTGCGATGAAGTGGAACTGTTTCTGAACAAAAAGAGCCTGGGCAAGCAGACCATGAAGGTAAACTCGCACCTGGAGTGGAAAGTGAAATACGCCCCCGGTACGCTGGAAGCCATTGGCTACAAGAACGGCAAAAAGGTGCTTGTGGAGACGGTGAAAACCACCGGAGAACCTGCGGCCCTGCAGTTGACGACGCACCAGGTCACCCTGGAGGGCAACGGCGAGGACATCTCGGTGATCACCGTCTCCGTGAATGACAAAAACGGATTGGCCGTACCCACCGCCGATAATGAAGTTACCTTTTCCCTCTCCGGTCCGGGCAAGATCATTGGCATAGGCAACGGAAACCCAACTTCACTGGAAAACGAGCGATTCATTGAGGAAGTCAAAGCTGTCAGCATCACTGGCCTGAAAGAGGAACCTGTGACCAGCCTGGAGGACGCCACCGCGTACGTTTCCAAACCCGAGGATGCCAGCTGGAAAGAGGCCTTCACCACCCGTGACTACAAAAACCTGAGCGCCGCCTACCACCACCGCGGTTCGTTTGAGCTGCCCCAGGATTTTGCCCGATCAGAAATCACCTTCTTTTACAAAAGCATCGGGAAAACGCAGAGCGTGTTTGTGAACGGGAAGGAGATTGCTAAAGAACTGAAAGATACCCCCGAGGGCAACGTCTTCAAGTTGGACCCGGCGCTGCTCAAAGCCGGCAGAAACCAGATTGACATCGTGGCAACACCTATCCCCAAGAAGAACGACTGGGACTACGTAAACACCAACCCGGGCACCATCCAGATCCTGACGCCGGCCGCGCCCTGGAAACGGAAACTCTTCAACGGCTTGGCCCAGATCATCATCCAGTCCACCAAACAGGCGGGAGAAATTACCCTCACCGCCACCGCCAACGGCCTGAAACCCGCTGTTCTTAAAGTGAAAACCACCGAGACCACGGCCCGACCCTCCGTAGATTAATCAATTTACCCATGTATATTCCAAAGATCCTCCGCTTACTTTTTTTGATTGCCTTTCTTGCGGGCAGTGGCTTGCATGCTTACGGCCAGAAAAAGGACTTCATTACCAATCCTATTCTGCCGGGCTATTTCGCAGACCCGGCCATTATCAAGGAAAAAGATACCTATTACATCTACGCCACCATTGATCCCTGGGGCGGGGAAGAGCTGGCGGTGTTTGAGACCAAGGATTTCAAGAATTTCACCCGCCGGCATTTGAACTGGCCTACCAAAAAAGCGTGTACCAGCCCCACCTCGGCAGGCGCCATGGTGTGGGCTCCCTCGGTGAAGAAGGCCCCGGACGGGAAGTTCTACATGTATGTTTCCGTGGGGAGCGAGATATGGGCCGGGGTGAGTAAATCGCCTTTGGGGCCCTGGAAGAACGCCAAACCAGACAATACCCCTTTGGTGGCGCAGAACCAGTTCCCTGTGGTCCATAACATAGACGCCGACCTTTTTATTGACGATGACGGACAGGCTTACCTGTACTGGGGCTCGGGGTTCAACTGGGTCAACGGGCACTGCATGGCCGTGAAGCTCAAGAAGGACATGATCTCCTTTGACGGTCTGCCGCAGGAAGTAACGCCTCCCCAGTATTTTGAGGGGCCGCACATGATCAAACGCAACGGCAAATACTACCTCATGTTCTCTGAGGGCAAAGCCATCGATGCAACCTACCGCGTGGGCTACGCCGTGGGCCATACCCCCTTCGGGCCGTTCAAATACGGAGAGAACAGCCCTATTCTCTCTACCTCAGCCGACAGCACCACCTATGGGCCGGGGCACCATACTGTCTTCCAGGAGAAAGGCCAGGACTACATCCTCTACCACCGCATTTTCCCGCAAAAAGAGGAATACGTGCTGCGGCAACTCTGCCTGGACAGCCTCAAGTATGATGCAAAAGGAAATTTTCTGAAAGTAATACCACAAGGCGTGCAGCCTTGGATTCAGAGCAAAAAGAAAAGCAAGTAAACTTCCTCTACCTGCAAGGCAAAGCCACCGTTTCAGGGTTGTTTTTCGCAAACAGCCTTGAAACGGTGGCTTTGGTTTATTTAATTGTAAGACTATTTCTTAGAAAAGAGGGTAGCGCCCACACTGGCCGTGATCACGCAGGCAATGGAAAGCCACTGCGTCAGGCTAAGGTACTCCTGCAGGAAAAGTAATCCAGACAAAGCCGCAAACGCGGGGTGCAAACTCATAAGAATGCTGAAGTTCTTAGGCGATAGCTGCCGCAAAGCGCCCATGTCTAAAGTAAAGGGTAGGGCACTGGTCAGCAGCGCGACGGCCACCCCGATCAACGCCAGGGGCCAGGTCAAGGCACTCAGACCTCCGCTCCCAATCCCGAAGGGCAGGATCAGCAGCGTCGCGAAGACCATACCTACAGCCACTGCATCGCCGCCTTTCATGAGCTGGGAGACTTTGCCTCCCAGCACAATGTAACCCGCCCACAGCCCTCCAGCCAAAGCCGCACAGAACACGCCAATTAAATCCACGTTATTGTTTTCCCAGGGAGCGATAAGCGCGATACCCAGACAAGCGAGCGCCACCCAGACCAGATCCAGCAGTTTCCTGGAGCCCAGCAAAGCCAGCGCCAGTGGCCCGATGAACTCTATGGTCACGCCCAGACCTAGAGGAATCCGCTTGATGGCCACGTAGAAAATCAGGTTCATGGCACCCAGGCAGGTGCCGTAAGCCAGGCAGAACAGCCATTGTTTTAGGCTCAGATTTTTAAAATCGGTCCGGAACCAGGTCAGCAGAATGATCGCTGAGAACCCGATCCGGAGCGAAGCCGTGCCGCTGGCGCCCAGCACCGGGAACAGGTGTTTGGCAACGGAGGCGCCCACCTGCACGCTCATAATGGAGAGCAGCACCGCTGGTACCGCCGGAAGGGTGAATTTCTTTATTGAAAGCACTATGTATAGCTAAGCTTAACTTCTCTTGATGCATTCCAGACGCAACCTGTTCTTGGGTTGGTTTTGGCGATCTTTACAGAAAGCTCACCTTTTCTAGAATTTTAGCCAAGGTACGGGAATAAAAGGTGGAATTTATTTAAGCCTGGTGCGGCACCCTGAGCACAACAATTTAGAGAATGAGGGAAATAGAGGCAATTGCCTGTGAAATAGAAGAATAATGAGGTTTTTGTAAGGAAAACCAGTTTGCCCAAAGGGTGCGGAGTTAACATTTCAATCACCCACTGGAAACAATTGCACAGAACTGGCCAAGGTCACTTCTTAAGCATTTTTAAAAAAGTGTCCCCTAAACGGTTTTTACTTTAAGAATAAGATTTATTCTTCAGGTATTTTGCTTAAAATTGGTAAAGATTGTGAGGAGTGTCCTGCTCAATATTATAGGTGTGTTCCTATGGGTAAGCGGCTAACGGAGGGGTAGAGGATCAATCATGTTGCAAAACTTACGAATCATAATGCTCAATTCGCGGATTTTACCTCTTAAAAGGGGAGCGCTGGCTTTCGGATTACTGGCCTCTCTGGCCTTTGCCCATCCCGCCCAAAGCCAAAGCAGCCAAATTCCATTGAATGACCTGTCGGCCTTTAAGAACCCCGGGAAAAGCTGGCAGGTGGCTGGCAGCGTCTCCGCCGATCTGCAGGAAGCCAACAAGCTGCTGCCCTCCAATGGCGCGGGAGTTCTGGTGAACTTACCCGGCAAGAAAGTCAAAGGCGAGGACCTGTTCACCAACTTTGAGCACGGCGATATGGACCTGGAGCTGGACTACATGATGGCCAAAGGCTCCAACTCCGGTATTTACCTGCAAGGCCGCTATGAACTGCAGCTATTCGATGGCTGGGGCTTCACCGATGTCTCCTCCAGCGGCAACGGCGCCGTGTATGAGCGCTGGGATGATAGCCGCCCCGAGGGCCAGAAAGGTTATCAGGGGTACGCGCCGCGCCAGAACGCCGGCCGCGCGCCCGGGCTGTGGCAACACCTGAAAATCGCTTTTCAAGCCCCACGCTTTGATGTCAGCGGCAAGAAAACCCAGAATGCCCGCCTCCTGCGGGTGGAACTCAACGGCGTCACCATCCATGAAGACCTGGAGCTGTTCGGGCCCACCCGGGGCGCCATCAGCAACGAAGAAACAGCCATGGGGCCGCTGCGCATCCAGGGAGACCACGGCGCGGTAGCGTTCCGCAACATCAAGGTGAACCATTTCAGCAAACCCCGGCCCGAGCTCAAGAACCTCACCTATAAAATCTACAAAGGCAAATACCAGCAGGAACCCGCCTACGGCAGCTTGCCGCCTGAGGCCGCCGGTCCAAAGAGCCAATCTGCTATCCTTACCTCTAACCTTGGCATCAAAGACAACCAGTTCCTGATGCAGTACACCGGCACCTTCGTAGCGAAGGAACCCGGCGAGTACACCTTCAACCTGAGTACGCCCGCCGGCTATGGCCTGCTGCGGGTAAACAAGCAGGAAGTGGCGCCTATCAAATACTGGAACGGAGGCGGCACCGTGAAACTGCCGGCCGGTGAGTTCCCCTTTGAGCTGGTCTATATTAAGTACAACGACTGGGGACAGCCCGCTTTGGGCCTGCAGGTAGCCGGTCCGGGCGTGCGGGAGTTCCTCATCAGCGAAGTCAACCTCACCGAAGAAGCCGATCCCATCCTGGTGGATGTGAAGGAAAGACCCGTCCTGCGGAGTTTCATGGACCTGCCCGGCAACCACCGCGTCACCCATGGCGTGTCGGTGGGCAGCCCTACCCAGTTGCATTATACTTATGACCTTGACAATGGCTCGCTGGTGCAGCTGTGGCGCGGCGCCTTCCTGGATGCTACGCCCATGTGGCATGAGCGCGGTGATGGTTCTTCCAAAGCCATCGGCTCAGTGCAGTACTTCGGGAAACCAACCACTACCTTGGCCAAACTTTCCTCAGAGCAGGCGGCTTGGGTTACTGATACCACGGGCATTTCCTATAAAGGCAAAGGCTACCGTCTGGACCAGAATTCAGAGCCTACTTTTCAGTACCAGATCTATGGCACTACGGTGCAGGATGCCTTCAAAATCATAGAGAACGGCAAAGGCCTCCGCCGCGAGCTCAGCATCCAAAATCCTACGGGTGGCTTGTATGCCCGCCTGGCAGAAGGTGCCAAAATAGAAGAAGCCGGCAAGGGCATGTACCTGGTAGATGACCGCGCCTATTACGTGCGCCTGGAGGATACCGCCGGGGCCAAACCGGTCATCCGCACCGTGGGCGGGCGCCAGGAGTTGGTGGTTCCGGTGCAGGGCAAGGTGGCGTACTCTATTCTTTTCTGATTTTAAGCATACGATAGATGATAAGCAGAGCTAAAAGGTTTTTATTCCCTGCCCTGGTGGCCGGAGCCCTTTTTGCGGGCCTTACTCCCGGAGCCCAGGCCCAGGAGTCGCCCATGGAGGAAGACTTTTTCAAGATCATGCGTGTGCCTTCCCCGGAGGGGACTTTGCTGGAGGTAGGCGGTCTGGTGATTCTGCCCAACGGCGACCTGAGCATCTCCACCCGCCGGGGCGATATCTTCATTGTGGAGAACCCCACCAGCGCCAAACCGCACTTCCGGAAGTTTGCCTCGGGGTTGCATGAGGTTTTGGGTCTGGCCTACAAAGACGGCGCCTTGTACTGCGCCCAGCGCGGCGAGCTCACCAAGCTCATGGACACGAACAATGACGGTAAAGCCGATGTGTTTGAGACGGTGTATGCCTGGCCTTTGTCCGGGAACTACCATGAATACAGTTTCGGACCGAAGATTGCGCCCGATGGGTCTTTCTTCGTGACCACGAACCTGGGCTTCCCCGATCCGTGGTGGCATGCTACCAGTTTAGTGCCGTGGCGCGGCTGGATGCTGCGCATTTCGCCGGACGGGAAGATGGAGCCTTGGGCCACCGGCATGCGTTCCCCGGCCGGTCTGGGCATGATAGACGGCGAGATGTTCTACACCGAAAACCAGGGCGACTGGGTAGGCTCTGGTGGCGTCTGGCACGTCAAAAAAGGTGCCTTTACTGTACACCCGGGCGGGCTGCGCTGGACTAACATGCCCAACTCTCCGGTGAAGATGACCCGCGAGCAGGTATATGCCAAGATCAACCCTCGGTTTGATAAAGACGCGGGCGGCGGCCACGTGAAACCAGAGAACAAGGTGAACGAGCCCAACGTGACCATGTTTGATATGAAAAAGCAGTTCCCCGAGATGCAGTTGCCCGCTGTCTGGCTGCCGCACGGCATTTTGGGCATTTCCAACACTGAGATCCTGAAAATCCCCGAAGGGCATTTCGGGCCGTTTGAAGGGCAGTTGCTGGTAGGGGACCAAGGGCAGAGCAAGATCATGCGGGTGGTGCTGGAGAAAGTGAAAGGAGAGTACCAGGGCGTGGCCTTTGATTTCCGAAGCGGTTTTCAGTCTGGTGTTTTGCGCATGGCCTGGGCCCCGGACAAATCGCTGTTCGTGGGCGAGACGGCTCGGGGCTGGGGAGCGGCCGGTGAGGCCAGCGAAGGCCTGCAGCGCGTGATCTGGAACAACAAAGTGCCGTTTGAGATGCGCACCGTGAAAGCCATGCCAGACGGTTTTGAGGTGGAGTTCACCGCACCGGTAGACCGGAAATCAGGGGAGGACCTGGCGTCTTACAGCGTGGACAGCTACATCTATAAATACCACGCCGTGTACGGCAGCCCGCCGGTGAACACCAAAAAGTTGGCCGTAAAAGGCGTGAAGCTCTCTGAGGACGGCCTGAAGGCCCGGGTGCTGGTAGACAACCTCCGCGAGGGCTACATCCATGTGCTGAAGCTGGACGGCGTACGCGCTAAAGACAACTATTACACCCTGGTGCACCCCACGGCCTACTACACCCTGAACAGCATCCCCGAGGGTTCCAAACTGGCGATGAACGAGGTGAGCACCAGGAACTCATCGGCTACCACGCCTTCAAAAACAGTGGCGTCTTCCAAAAAAACAGCGGCTAAACCTCGTGCAACCGCAAACCGGCTGGCTTCTGGTGCACCGGCCAAGGCTGCTACTACTGCCAAAGGAAGTCTTGCAGTGGGTAATGTAGAGCCTAAGGCCAAACCTGCCAATGTGGTCCTGACTTTCAATGACGTGAAACCATTACTGGCCAAGAATACCTGTCTGGCTTGCCATACCGTTGATAAGAAACAGGTGGGCCCGGGTTTCCGGGAAATCGCGAAGCGTAAGTACACGAACCAACGGATTGTGGACCTCATCCATAACCCCAAGCCAGAGAACTGGCCCAACTACGCCACGCCCATGCCACCCATGCCGCAGGTTCCCAGGGCCGAGGCCCTCAAAATCGCGGCCTGGATCAATACTTTGAAATAAACCTCACTTAAATAAAGAACTACCGGCTCCACCTTCTGGAGCATTTCCAACATTCATTAAAGATTCAACCGCTTATGCACCTTTCCTCCACCCAAAAGATTTCGCTTGCCGCTCTGGCCCTTGGCCTGCTTTCCTTCTCCAAAACCCAGGCACAGGCCGTGGAAACCCCCAAACCGCCCAAGATGGTCCCCGAAATGACCGAGTTCTGGGAGCCTGAGCCGCGCAAAGTAACGCCGGGCGTGAATAATGCCGCGCCATCGGACGCCATTGTGCTGTTCAGCGGGAAAGATATGGCCGAATGGAAAGCCAAAGCGGGCGGAGACGCCAAATGGGAAGTGAAGAACGGCGCGTTCACCGTGGGCAAAGGTGATATCTCCACCAAAAGGGAGTTCCAGGATTTCCAGCTGCACATTGAGTGGAGCGCCCCCGATGAGGTAAAAGGCACGAGCCAGGGCCGTGGCAACAGCGGTATTTTTCTGCAGGACCGCTACGAGGTGCAGGTGCTGGATTCCTACAACAATCGCACCTACTCCAACGGCCAGGCGGGAAGTATTTACAAGCAGTTCCGGCCGCTGGTGAACGCCATGAACAAACCCACCGAGTGGAATGTCTATGATATCATTTACACTGCGCCACGCTTCAAAGAAGACGGTTCGTTGTTCACACCCGCCCGCGTGACGGTGCTGCACAATGGCGTGCTGGTGCAGAACAACGTAGAACTGAAAGGCCCTACGGAGTACATCGGGTTGCCCGAGTACAAAGCCCACGGCAAAGCGCCCATCAGCCTGCAGGACCACGGCAATCCGGTGAGCTACCGTAATGTCTGGATCAGGGAACTGTAACCTACAGCGCTGGGATCAAGGTTGAACAAGCCCTTTTGTGAAATCAAGCCCGAAACAAGCTGAAACATTGGGCAACCTTGTACGACCGAAGGATATTTTCTACACCAACCTTACCGGTTTTTCCGGGAATGGTTGGGAATTTGGTTTTAAGCCTATTTTTAGAGAAAGAAGCTTAAAACAACAATATCGCTTACAAAGCAGGGATTCGGCCAATGAACTCATTGGCCGAATCCCAAATGATTTTTAGTTACCTGTCAAGCCTACTTAAAATGAGATTATTTGGTAAGTCACCGTTGACTTTGCGTAGTACCAATGCCTCCGCAAATACGCCACCCCAGGGGGAAACACTTTCTCCCCGTTGGTTTGGGGCTGAATTCAGGAAAACAGGCGCTTTACGTTTCGGAGGCTTCAGCTCCTTGCTGGTGGCGGCCTGCCTTTTCATGTTCCTTTTCTCTTCCTGCGGCAAGCGGGACGGAGACCCCAGAATTCTGGTTTTCAGCAAGACGGCCGGATACCACCACAGCTCTATTTCCGCTGGGCAGAATGCCATCGTTGGCCTGGGGAAGGAGCACGGCTTTGCGGTAGATACCACCACCAACGCCGCCTACATCCAGGAAGACTCCCTGAAGAAATACGCCGCCGTGGTGTTCCTCAGCACCACCGGCGATGTCCTGAACCACTACCAGGAAGCTGATTTTGAGCGCTACATTCAGGCCGGCGGCGGGTTCGCGGGCGTGCATGCCGCCACGGACACGGAATATGGCTGGGGTTGGTACGGCCGAATGGTGGGCGCGTATTTCGCCAGCCACCCAGACCAGCAGGAAGCCATCGTGCGCGTTACCGATGAGAAACACCCGTCCACCGAGGGCCTGCCCAAAGAATGGAAACGGAAAGATGAGTGGTACAACTTCAAAAACCTGAGCAAGCAGGTGAAAGTGTTGCTCACTTTGGACGAGAAGAGCTACAAAGGCGGCACCAACGGGGACAACCATCCGGTAGCCTGGTACCATGACTTTGAGGGCGGGCGCGCCTTCTACACCGCCCTGGGTCACACCGAGGAATCTTACCAGGACAAGCTTTTCCTGCAGCATTTGCTTGCAGGTATTGAGTACGCCATAGGCGATAACAAGGAACTGGATTACGAGAAAGCCACCTCGTTGCGCGTGCCGGAAGAGGACCGTTTCGTGAAAAATGTGCTGACGCAAGGCAAGTTCACCGAGCCCACTGAGATGACCATTTTGCCGAACCTGGACATTCTGGTAGCCCAGCGCCGGGGTGAGCTGATGTTTTACAACCAGGGAAATGGCACTTTGACCCAAGCGGGCTTTCTGGATGTGTACCATACTTCCAGCTCAGACGCCAATGCGGAGGAAGGCTTGATGGGACTGGCCAAAGATCCGAACTTTGCTAAAAACAACTTTATATATCTGTACTACAGCCCGGCAGATACTTCCGTGAACCGGCTCTCCCGCTTTGTCTTCCGGAACGGGAAACTAGATATGGCTTCTGAGAAGATCGTGCTGGAACTGTATTCCCAGCGCCAGATCTGCTGCCACACGGGCGGTTCTATCGCTTTTGGGCCAGACAAACTGTTGTACCTGTCTACCGGTGACAACAGCACGCCTTTTGATGAAAAAGGCCAGGCCTACACGAATCAGGGATATGCGCCTTTAGATGACCGCGAGGGGCATTTGCAGTATGATGCCAGAAGGACTTCCGGCAACACCAATGACCTGCGCGGAAAGGTGATCAGGATCAGGGTAAAGGCCGATGGCTCCTACGAGATACCTGCCGGCAACCTGTTTCCTAGAAACCAGGCCAAAACCAGACCTGAAATCTACACCATGGGCCACCGTAACCCGTACCGCATCTCGGTTGACCAGAAAACAGGATTCCTGTACTGGGGCGAAGTAGGCCCGGATGCCAAGAACGATAGCTTAGCCACCAGAGGACCCAAAGGGTATGATGAAGTAAACCAAGCCCGTAAGGCCGGTAATTTCGGGTGGCCGCTTTTCGTGGCGAATAACTATGCTTACCACCGTTATAACTACGGTACCGGGGTTTCTGGTGAAACCTTCAATCCTGCCAGACCAGTGAATGACTCCCGCAATAACACGGGTATTGTGAATTTGCCACCGGCCCAGCCGGCTTTCATCTGGTACCCGTATGACGCTTCCCCGGAGTTCCCGCAGGTGGGTACGGGCGGCCGTAACGCCATGGCTGGTCCTGTCTACTACACAGACATGTTCCCGGAGAAAACCCGGTATGCCCAGTACTACCATGGCAAGCTCTTTATCTATGACTGGATCAGGGACTGGATCAAAGTCATCACCATGAAAGAAAACGGCGACTTTGATAAGATGGAGCCTTTCATGGAGCATGAGAAGTTCGCCGCTATCATGGACATGGAAGTAGGGCCAGACGGCAAGCTCTATATCCTGGAATACGGCAAAGGGTGGTTCACCGGAAACCCCGATGCCGCCCTCTCCAGAGTAGATTACCTATCCGGGAACCGGCCTCCTAAAATCACGAACCTGACGGTAGACCGCCAGAGCGGGTTGCTTCCTTTCACCGTTACCGCTACCGTAGAAGTAGCCGATCCGGAGAAAGACAACCTAAAATACCTCTGGACCATTAACGGGCTAAGAAAACTGACTGATACCCCGCAACTGGAACACACCTTCACCCAGGCCGGAGACTATGACATTATGGTAGAAGTCACCGATACCGAGAAGGCGACCTCCGGAAGAAAGGCCGTTACGGTGTACGCCGGTAATGAGCAGCCCGATGTGCTGGTGGCCTTGCCGGGCAACCGAAGCTTCTACTTTGAGGGAACGCCTGTCAAGTACCAGGTGCACGTGAACACGCCGGGTGGCCAGGTGAAGCCGCAAAACCTGTATGTGTCTGCTGAATACGTAGAAGGAAAAGACCTGGCGGGCGCCTCCATGGGGCACCAGGTGGCCTCCGCCACCCTGGTGGGCAGAACGCTCATGGAAAGCTCAGACTGCAAAGGCTGCCATAAGATAGACCAGAAATCTATAGGACCAGACTACCAGGCCGTGTCTAAACGGTACCTCAAAGATCCCAAAGCCACCTCACACCTGACGAACAAGATCATCAAAGGCGGCAGTGGTGTGTGGGGCGAGAATGCCATGCCGGCGCACCCAGACTTGTCAGAGGCAGATGCCCGGCAGATCGTCTCCTGGATTCTTTCTTTGGCCAGCCCAGCCAGCACCAAGCCTTCGCTTCCGGCTAAGGGAGAGGTTGTGCCAAGGGTAGAGCCGCAGAAGAAGGAGAACACCGTTCTGAAACTCACAGCCACTTATACCCACGAGGGCGGACCGGGCCTGAAACCATTGATGGGTTCCAGCGCCGTTCAATTGAGAAGCAACCAGGTAGATGTATCTGAATTCAAGGCGGTAAAAGGTTTCGCTAGTAAAGACTCTGCCGGAAGCAAATACCTGGTATTCCCTACAAGCGAAGGCTGGATCAAAGAAACCCTGGATCTAACGGACATCGCTTCTATTGATCTGATGGCGGTGAACAGTGGGTACCTGGGCACCTATGCCGTGGAAGTGAGAATTGGATCGGTGAATGGGCAGAGAATAGGCAGCGGACGCATGGCCTTCGGCATAGAAGGGCAGATCGTGAGCACGCGTATTCCAATCCGGGTTCCGCTAAACCTGCGAACCACGGAAGTGTACCTCATCTGTAAGGAAGTAAATGGCAGAGGAAATAACAGGCCACTTCTGAAAACGGTCACCTTTTCCCCCCAGGGAACTAATGCAGGAACCTCTGTAGCCATTAACCAAATGAAATAGAGCGGTTCTGAAGTTGAGTTTGCTCTTCCGTTTAGGGCCCGGTTTTAAAAAAACGGACCCTAAACGGAAGTAAAGGCAAAGAGGGTAAAGCATTGGAAGGGGTACTGTTATGGGCCTGATTTATGAAAAACGGCCTGAAAACAGGGAAACGCGAGGCTTAAATATTGAGCCACATCACAGGGTAAACCAGTAATGATTTATATATTAGAGAGTATTAATTCAAAAAATTAACCATGGAACAATTGATACACCAGAAACTCAGGTTGGGCATGATTGGCGGCGGACAAGGGGCGTTTATTGGCGCCGTTCACCGCATCGCGGCCCGATTGGATGGGGAATATGAACTTGTTTGCGGCGCTTTCAGCAGCAATCCAGAAAAGTCAAAAGCCAGCGGCGAACTGCTGGGCCTTTCCCCCGATAGAGTGTATGGTTCATACCAGGAGTTATACGAGAAAGAAAAGCAATTACCCGAGGATCAGCGCGTGCAGGTCATCAGCATTGTGACCCCCAACCACGTGCACTTTGAGCCTACCAAACTGGCCCTGGAGAGCGGTTTTCATGTAATCCTGGACAAACCCATGACCTTCTCTTTGGAGGAGGCCCTGCAACTGCGCGAAGTGGTGTCCCGCACCGGCAACCTGTTCTGCCTCACCCATACCTACACCGGTTACCCCATGGTCAAAGAGGCCCGGCAACTGGTGGCCTCCGGCAAACTGGGCAAAATCCGGAAAGTGTACGTGGAGTATCCGCAGGGTTGGCTGAGCACCTTTGAGGAAGGCGGCGACAACAAGCAGGCTTCCTGGCGCACCGACCCCAAGCAGAGCGGCATAGCCGGTGCCATGGGCGACATCGGGACGCACGCCTTCAACCTGGCTGAGTACGTGTCCGGGCTAGAAGTGACCCAACTCTGTGCCGATATCAACGTGGTGGTGGAAGGCCGCCAACTGGACGATGACGGCGCCGCCCTCCTGAAATTCAACAACGGCGCCAGCGGCGTGCTGTTCGCCACGCAGATTGCCGCCGGCGAGGAAAACAACGTCCGCATCCGAGTATACGGCGAGAAAGGCGGCCTTGACTGGCAACAGGACAACGCCAACACGCTCCTGGTGAAATGGCTGGACCGCCCCTCCGAGATTGTGCGCACCGGTAGTGGCTACGTGGGTTCTTACGCCCAGCACAACTCCCGCACGCCCGGCGGCCACCCAGAAGGTTACCTGGAGGCTTTTGCCAACCTGTACCGCAATTTCGCGCTGACCGTGAAAGCCAAACTCAGTGGCCAGGAGCCGCAGCCCGAGGCGCTCGATTTCCCGGGCATTAAGGAAGGCGTGCGCGGCATGGCTTTCATTGAGCAGGTCATCGCCGCTGGCCAATCAGAAAACAAATGGATACCGTTCACCATCTAGCATAGCCATGACCACTATACAAGGACCCGCTATTTTCCTGGCCCAGTTCCTGGGAGAGAATCCCCCGTTCAATGACTTAGAGTCTATCTGCAAATGGGCCAAAAGCCTGGGCTTTGAAGGGGTGCAGATCCCTACCTGGGCCACAAGCTATTTTGACCTGCAGAAAGCCGCCGAGAGCAAAACCTACGCAGATGAGATCAAAGGCATGGTAGAAAGTCACGGCCTAAAAATTACCGAGCTGTCCACGCACCTGCAGGGGCAACTGGTAGCCGTAAATCCGGCCTATGACCAACTGTTCGATGGTTTCGCACCGGAGGCCTACCGCAACAACCCCAAGGCTAGAACCGAATGGGCCGTGCAACAATTGACGTACGCCGCGCAGGCCTCCCGTAACCTGGGGCTCAACGCCAGTGCCTCCTTCAGCGGTGCCCTTTTGTGGCATACGGTGTACCCTTGGCCGCAGCGCCCTGCCGGGCTGGTGGAAGCCGGTTTCACCGAGCTGGCCAAACGCTGGACACCAATCCTGGATATCTATGACGAGCATGGGGTAGACCTTTGCTATGAGATACACCCGGGTGAGGACCTGCACGACGGTATTTCTTATGAGATGTTCCTGGAGAAAGTGAACAACCACCCACGGGCTTGTTTGCTGTATGACCCCTCGCACTTTGTGCTGCAGTGTCTGGATTACCTGGAATACATTGACTTCTACCATGAGCGCATCAAGATGTTCCATGTGAAGGACGCTGAGTTCAACCCAACGGGTAAGCAGGGCGTGTACGGCGGTTACCAGAGCTGGATTGACCGCGCTGGCCGCTTCCGTTCCCTGGGCGACGGGCAGGTGGATTTCAAGGGTATTTTCAGCAAACTAGCTGCTTACGACTTTAAAGGCTGGGCCGTGATGGAGTGGGAGTGCGCCATCAAGCACCCCGAGGATGGAGCCCGCGAAGGCGCCGTTTTCATCAAAGACCACATCATCCGGGTCACCGAGAAAGCCTTTGATGATTTCGCCTCCACCGGCGTGAACGAAGCCTTGAACAAGCAGATCCTGGGCTTGTCTTAATCTAGACAGATCAACCATATTGCTCTAAACCCCAGGCTGGATGCCTGCGAATGCCTCCAGCCCGGGAAAGGAGATTTCCATCTTGATTTTAACCTCTACACCTTCTAACAAACCGATACATATGCAAAATATCCAACGTTCAAAGCTCTTTTGGGCAAGCTGTTTTGCCCTCCTGGTAACGTCTCTGTCCTTCGGGATCAGGGCCGGGATTCTGAACCAGCTGGGGGTTGAGTTCCAGTTGAGCGCCTCTGAATTGAGTACCATCACGGCTACCGCTTTCTGGGGCTTTCCGCTGGCCATTGTGGTGGGGGGCTTCGTGGTGGATGCCATCGGGATGAAGCGCCTGCTGGTGGCTGCCTTCGTGTTTCACCTGGCGGGTATTCTGCTCACCATTTTCGCCCAGGGGTACTGGACACTGTTCCTTTCCACCCTGTTCATAGGCATCGCGAATGGTACGGTAGAGGCAGCCTGTAACCCATTGGTGGCTACCCTGTACCCGGAAAACAAAACCACCCGTCTGAACTATTTCCACCTGTGGTTCCCGGGCGGTATCGTGATCGGTACTTTGCTGGTGTTCCTGTTCACCAATCTTGGGTTGAGCTGGCAAATCCAGGTGGCCGTGATGCTGTTGCCAACCCTGGTGTACGGCTTCCTGTTCTCTAAACTTGATTTCCCGGTGACCGAGCGTGTGGCCTCCGGCTACTCTACCGCCGATATGTACAAAGCGGTACTGTCGCCGTTGTTCATCTTCATGTTCATCTGCATGTTCGGGACGGCCATCACGGAGCTGTTCACCGGCCAGTGGATTGATGTGCTCCTGAGAAACGTGACTGATAACGCATTGCTGATCTTAACCCTTACTACCGGGGTGATGGTGATCGGGCGTGGGTTGGCCAAGCCCGTGGTACACAAACTGAGCCCGGCCGGGGTGTTGTGTATTTCTGCCGTATTGGCGGCCCTGGGAATCTACCTGTTGAGCACCTTAACCGGTAATTCCATCTTCCTGGCTGCGATTGTGTTTGGCTTGGGCGTGACCTATTTCTGGCCAACCATGATCGGTTTCGTGGCGGAGAACATCCCTAAGTCCGGGGCCTTGGGCCTTAACCTGATGGGCGGAGCCGGTATGTTTGCGGTATCTATCTACACCGTGTTCATGGGCAGCTTCTATGACCGCATTGTGACCGAGCGCCTTCCTGCCGGGGCTGACCTGAACCAATACGTATCGGCGGCGCCGGGTACCGAGATGGCGACAGCCCTGAACAGTGCCAAGAACCTTGCTGGTCCAGAGGTGCTGCAGGCCACGCTGGTGATTCCTATCTTCCTGGCTATCGCATTCGCGGGGCTGTTCTTCTACATGCGCTCCCGCAGAAACAAGAACGTGCAGGATTCACGCTACGCTGCGGCCTAGTACAAACCAGAGACCGGCAGTTCATTCATTTTTTACCCTGACCCTTTGAAGCTGTTCTCTGAATGGCTCATGCAAACCATATGAAGAAGTGAAGAGGCATTCTGGGCCTGTTTTTGACAAAACAGGCCCAGAATAGAATGCTGAGCGCAAAACACAAGTGAAGAAAGGTATCCCGCCTCAAGCATTTGCACCTTTTTGCTGACTAGCATTCTGTCAGCCCTCGAGAGAATAAATTATGAGAAGTAAAGTTGTTTTTTCCGCAGTAGCAGTATTTATCCTTAGTATCACCATCAGCTGGGCCCAGCGTTTAGGTTCGTTCCGGGGCTCGGTTCAGAGCCGCAACGCCACCGGAATTCCCGGGGCTAACGTCCGGCTCCTGAACACCAACCTGAGCACCGTCTCAGATGCCCAGGGCCAGTTTCTCCTCAACAATGTGCCCGCGGGCCACTACACCGTGCAGGTAAGCGCAGTGGGTTTCGCCACCCTCACCCGCACCGTGCGGCTACCTGAGGAAGAGGCCAATCTGGTAATTCAACTCACTGAATCTGCCGCCCAGTTAGACGAGGTGGTGGTGAGTGCCCAGAAAGTAGAGGAAGACCTGCAACGGGTGCCCGCCAGCATCACCGCCCTCACCAGCCGCCAGGTGCAGGAATACCGCCTTTGGAGCCAGCGCGACCTTACCGGCATCATCCCCAACCTGTTCTCCTCAGACCCCGGCGATAACCGCAACCTGACCTCCATTAGGGGCATCGCCACTACATCCTATGACCCGGCCGTGGCCACCTACATTGATGGCGTAAACCAGTTCACCCTGGATACTTACCTGCCCGAATTGCTGGACGTAGAGCGCATTGAGGTGCTGCGCGGGCCGCAGGGCACTTTGTACGGCCGCAACGCCATGGGCGGGGTCATCAACATCATCACCCGCCAGCCCGGCAATACCACTAGCGGTTACGCGGCCCTTGATTTCGGGAACTACGGGCAGCAGCGCTACAGCCTGGGCATTAGAACGCCGTTGATCAAGGACAAACTGTTCCTGGGGGCCGCGGGCCTTTTCCGGAAGCAGGATGGCTTCTACACCAACACCTTCAACAACACCGACTTTGACCGCCAGCAGGTATTTGTGGGCAATTACTACCTCCGCTACCTGGTAAACCCCCGCTGGAACCTCACCCTGAACGCCAAGCACGCGGCCAACCGCAACCGCGGGGCATTCCCGCTGGCCTCCAGCATTGAGGAGGCCTTCGCGCACCCGTTTGAGGTAAACCAGAACTCGGTGGGCAAGATGATTGACAACACCTTCAACGGCTCCTTCATTGTGAACCATACCGGCCCCGCGTTCAACTTCACCTCCCAGACGGCTTACCAGTCTAACTACCGTATTTACAACCAGCCCTTGGACGGGGATTTCTCGCCCATTGACGGTGTTTCTATTGTGAATGCCTATGGCAAGGACTGGAACAAGGTAAAGGTCTTCACCCAGGAAATCAGGTTTTCCTCCCCTACCTCCACGGTCTCTAACTTCCAGTGGATAGCGGGTGCCTACGGGTTTTTCCATGACAACCCAGTGAAAGTAGGCACGCACTTCGGCGAGGACGCCGAAATGGTGGGCGCGCCTTTCCCTAATTTCACCAGCATCAACATCAACGACGGCGAGAGCTACGGTGCGGCTTTCTTCGGACAGGGAACCTACCAGATTCAGCCCAACCTGGAGCTGACCGCCGGCTTACGGTATGACTACGAGCACCGGAAACAAGCCATCCGGGGGGAGTTCCAACCCGATGGCGACGAGTCCATGGTGGTGCTCCCGGATACCTCTTCCACCGCCAGTTTCAAGGCATTCTCGCCCAAGGCCAGCCTGGCTTATCACCTCAGCGAGAATTACCACATGTACGGCTCCTACAGCCGGGGTTTTAGGACCGGCGGCATCACGCAGCTTTCCTCTGATCCCTCGCAGCCGCCATTGTTCGCCTATGACCCGGAATACAGCGATAATTTTGAAATCGGGCTGAAAACGGCTTTCCTCCAGAACCGCGTCACCGCCAACTTCTCGGCGTTTTACACCCAGGTGACCGATGCCCAGGTGCCTACGCTGGTGCTGCCGGAGGCCATCATCGTGACCCGCAACGTGGGCGAGCTGGAGAGTAAAGGCTTTGAACTGGAGCTGAACGCCACCCCGGCCAAAGGTTTGGAGGCCAGCTACAGCCTGGGCTACACCGATGCTGAATACACCAGCCTCACCGGCTCTGCCGATGGCGAGGAAGTGAACCTGGAAGGCAACAAGCAGGTATTCACCCCTGATGTCACTTCTATGCTGGCCTTGCAATATGGCTACGGCCTGGGCGCTACCCAGAGCGTGCGGCTGGTGCTGCGCGGCGAGTGGCGCTACCTGGGCAAGCAGTATTTTGACCTGGCGAACCAACTGTCGCAGAACGGTTTCAGCACCTTCAACGCCCGCGTGGGCGTGCAAGCCAAACGCTACGAAGTCTTCTTCTGGGGCAGAAACCTCACCGACGAGAAATACATTGATTACGCCTACAATTTCGGGGCGGCCCGCCTGGGCAACCCTGCCACCTACGGCGTTTCTCTGCGGGCGAATTTCTAGGCATGTATGGCCTTAAAGCGAGCCTGATTGATTTACAGAATACTTTTCACCGGCGATGGGTTTAAGGGCTGATTTTGCTAAAACAGGCTCTAAACCCATCGTTGGCTTCTTTCGCTTCCCTCGTCCCTGCACCTGTAAACGGTAAACACGCATATTTGAGTTGAGGGACAAAGTACAGGAGTCACCTTGGCCGATAGAGGTATCAGTAGGGCCAAAGCCCAGGTTTTCGTCCGGCAGACCGGATCAAGTGCATTTCCTGGCATTGTACCTTTGCTCAGATCAGGCCCGCTTCATCACCAAATGCGACTACTTCATGCTTATCTTGATTCGGTAGTGAAGACCTTCGAGAGGGCAGCGGCTAATGAACGGTTCAGACTAGCCGGTGTGCCTCGTACCCGGTGCTTATGAAGATATGCTGGGTTTGGTGGATGATTATTTGCCATTTTTAGTCAGCACGAGCAGGCCCTGTTGTATGGGGAGAATGCGGGCCGTTTTTACAGATTGAGTTCCTAAACGCAAAAGCCCATTTCTATGGATTTACTGTTAGCGGGAAAGATCATCATTGTGTCAGGCGGCGCCAAGGGCATTGGCCGCGGGATTGCCAAAGTGCTGGCGCAGGAGAAAGCCATTCCGGTGATCCTGGGCCGGAGCGAGGCTGATAACCTGGAAACTGTGGCCGAGATCCTGCATGAAGGCGGGCAGGTCTTTCAGGTGGTGGCAGAGCTCAGCCATCCTGACGAATGCCGGCAAGCGATAGAAACGGTTATAGGCCAATTTGGCCGCATTGACGGGCTGGTGAACAATGCCGGCCTGAACGATGGGGTGGGGCTGGAAAACGGCAACTACCATGACTTCATGGCCTCGCTGCACCGGAACCTGGTGCACTACTATCTTTTGGCGCACTACGCCTTGCCAGAGCTGATCAGGTCCAAAGGACCAATTCTGAACATCACTTCTAAGGTAGCCGAGACCGGGCAGGGGAACACCTCGGCCTACGCTGCTGCTAACGGCGGTCGCAACGCCCTCACCCGCGAGTGGGCAGTGGAACTTCTGAAATACGGCATCCGGGTGAACGCCATTGCCGTGGCCGAGAGTTGGACGCCGCAGTATGAAAGTTGGTTACAGACTCTGCCGCACCCGGAGGAAAAGTACCGGGAGATCGTTTCGCGCATTCCGCTGGGGCACCGCATGACCACGCCGGAGGAAATCGCCCAGACGGCGGTTTTTCTGCTGTCTTCTAAATCAAGCCATACCACCGGGCAGATTATCCACGTGGATGGCGGCTACGTACACCTGGACCGGGCCATTTAGGCTGTCCCCGGAAATTCCTGAAGCCCGTCTATTTGAGGCTAATTTTCCAAAAACAACCTTAAAATGGAAAGCCCGCGAAAACGGCTTTTGATCATTCCCTGTTTTGGCCTCGGATTTCAAAAAAGGACTCAAAAACAGAATACCCGGGCATTGGGTGTTGCTTCCGTCTTCAGGAGAAAATCTGAAAAAGGCTATATTTGACGAAGTAAACCAATTTTTCCGCCCTCTATGTTTATCGGACACTTCGCCTTTGGCTTCGGGGCCAAGTCTGCCGCCCCTAGGGTCTCGCTGGGAACCCTTTTCCTAACGGCCCAATTGCTGGATCTGCTTTGGCCCACGTTTCTGCTGCTGGGTTGGGAGCGGGTCGTTATCAGCCCCGGCATCACCAAAGTCACGCCCCTTGACTTTACCCATTACCCCATTTCGCACAGCCTTTTGCTGGTGCTGGGCTGGGGTTTGCTCAGCGGCGGGTTGTATTGGCTCCTGAGTAAATACCGGAGAGGCGCGCTGGTGGTGGCAATCTGCGTGCTGAGCCACTGGGTTCTGGATCTGGTCATGCACCGCCCAGATCTGCCGCTGTACCCGGGTGATTCCCCGCTGCTGGGCCTGGGGCTGTGGAATTCTCTGGCCGGAAGTCTTTTAGTGGAAGGGCTGTTGTTTGCTATCGGGGTAGGGTTGTATCTGCGGAGCACCCAAGCCAGAAACAGAACCGGAAACTGGAGCCTCTGGGCCCTGATTATCTTTTTATTGGTGGTGTATCTCCTGAATTTGTTCGGTCCGCCACCTCCTGCGGTGTCGGCTATTGCCTGGGCCGGGCAGTTGCAGTGGCTCTTTGTTGGGTGGGGCTACTGGATAGACCGTAACCGCCGGCCACTTTCTCAGCGGGGCCTACAACCGGAAAATCAGCTCCAGGAAGCTTAACTTAGGTATCTTGTAGAAGCTTCACTTAAACCATCGCCTATTGGCAAACATTCTGCGTAAGCATCGGCAACCCAATTCAAGTATAAACCCATTTTCTATGAAAACCTTCTTACTCGCTTTGTTCTGTATGTTATTTACGGCCCAGGTTTTTGCCCAGTCGCCGGTGCGGCTGGCGGTAGCGGGCCTGAGCCACGGGCACGTGGACTGGATTTTCAACCGGTCGCCGGAGAAGAAGGACATTGTATTGGTGGGGATTTACGAGTCCAACCAGGAATTAGCCCAGAAGTACGCCAAGCGCTACAAACTGGACCAGAAACTGTTTTACTCTGATCTGGGCAAAATGCTGGACAAGACCAAACCGCAGGCGGTGTCGGCTTTTGGCGCCATCAGTGAGCATGTGACGGTGGTGCGGGCCTGCGCGCCGCGCAAAATCCACGTGATGGTAGAGAAACCACTGGCCACCACCTTTGCCGATGCGAAGGAAATCCAGGCCCTGGCCCAGAAACACAATATCCAGGTGCTCACCAATTTTGAGACTTCGTGGTACGCCAGTAACCAGTACGTGGGCAACCTGGTGAAAGAAGGCAAACTGGGCGAAATCAAAAAAGTGATGGTGAACGATGGGCACCAGGGACCCAAGGAGATTGGCGTGAGCAAAGAGTTCCTGGAGATTCTGACCAATCCGGAGAAAAGTGGGGCCGGGGCTCTGATGGATTTCGGGTGTTACGGCGCCAACCTCATGACCTGGCTCATGCAGGGCCAGAAGCCAACGTCGGTTACGGCCGTGGTACAGCAGAACAAGCCCGAGACTTACCCGAAGGTAGACGATGAGGCCTCCATCATTCTGCAGTACCCCAAAGCCCAGTGCATCATCCAGGGGTCATGGAACTGGACCTTCGCGCGCAAAGACATGGAAGTCTACGGGAACAAAGGCTACGCCGTGGCCGTGGACGCCACTACCGTGCGGCACCGCCTGAAAGAAAGCTCGCCCGAGGAAGTCGCCAAGCTGGACCCGCGCCCGGAACCCTACGGAGATCCTTTCTCGGTGCTGGCCTCGGTGGTCACCGGTAAACTCACCCTGGACAAGAACGACCTGTATAGCCTGCCCCTAAACGTGACAGTGGTGGAGATTCTGGAGGCGGCCAAAACATCGGCCAAGCAGCATAAAACCATTTCCCTGGAATAAAGCAGCGGTTCCGGAAAGCTTAAATCATGATCCGGCAGCTTCCCGTATAATACACTTCCCTTGGCATTGCCAAACAGGAGCCTGGCCAGAAACGGCGAGGCTCTTGTTTTGACTAATGTTTTTAGCATATTTTGCTAAAACATCCGGAAAACGGAAGTAAATTTGCAGTCCTCTCGCCGGAAGTAGCCGGAGGGAAGTAGGGAATGACCAGGCAAAATTGCCTTGGCTATTGCCCGGTTTAAGATCAAAAGAAGGAAACAAGATTAGTGGCTGGTACCGAACCCAAGGATTTCTTTAAGCAGAGAAGGAGCGCCCCGGAGATCAAGGAAGAGATCTTCCTGAAGTTTTTCCCGGTCTGGTCCGAGACGCTTTTCTCTACCCAAGCGCCTCCGGAGAAAGTGCTGCTGGTAGATGCCAGCGCGGGAGCGACGGGTCCGGAAGAAGGAGGGATGCCAGTGTCTGGGAAGTTGCTGAAGAGCATATTCGCCACCTCGGGCGGGCGCCCGGACCTGAACAAAGCCGTGCACCCTTTCTTCTATGAAGGAAACAAAAGCCTGGCCTCGTCGCTCCCGGATACCCTTGAAAATCTGTTCTTCTACCCAGATCTCCGGCACAAGCCCGTTTACCTGCAAACGAAAGAAAACCTGGAGGCTTTCCAGGAAGAACTGACCCAGAACTTACCGGCCCTTTATTTTCTGGATCCTTTTGGGAACAGGTTCTCGCAGGAACTGTGGCTGCAGGGGATAGGGCAGGAGAAAGCTGATTTCCTGATGCTGTTTGAGTACAAACGCCTGGCGGCGGCCTTGGGTAAAAGTGAGGACCAGAGCAATCTGGCGGCTTTCCTGGGCGAAAGGTTCTCCAGGCTTAAAGCGTTTTTCGCTAAAACCAGCAACGCCGCCAAGAAGGAATCCTTCGCCCTGAAAACCCTGGAGGAAGCCCTGCAGGAAAAAGGTCTCCGAACCTCCCGCTTCCGGGTGAACGTGCCCGGCAAAGACCAGAGCAGTCATTACCTGTTGTTTGTCTCGCGCAGCTACCTGGCCCATACCCGGTTTAAAGAATTGCTGCTGCCCTACAGCGATGTGCAGGAAGACGGGGTGCCCCTGCTGGGTGCCAACCTCAAAGCCGTCCGGCTTCTGGTGCCGGAATATTCTAAATACCTGGAGTTCTCGCTCGTGAACCTGGTAGACGACCTGCTGCAGAATGCGGCGGAGTACAACAGCATGGTGCTGGACAAAATCTACGAGAAGCACAACGTGGGTAAGAACTACTGCAAAGCCAACTACCAGACCGCTTTTGAGAAACTGAAAGAACAGGGCAAGATCACGTTGCTGAACCCTAAGACAGGCCAGGTGGTGTACAAACTCACCTCCGCCTGCCGCATCAAGTTCAAACCGAACGGGAGCGTGTGAACCGTTTTCAGGCATAGTATCCTTTCCTCTTTTGCGTTTGTTTTTCACAAGACAGGCCTAAAACAGCGACAGGTTCGTTCTATACATTCGTTCTATACATATGAGCTCCTTTGGTGGCCAGAAACCAGTCTTTTGGACTTTCAGCTAAGCCTGAACCTGGATGTTGCCCCTGCGGCCAGTCTATGTTTTAAGGGTAAAATCCTGAAATTGGCCGCTGAACGCCATGTGCCTGTTTGGGCTGGCTTTTCATGTGCCGTCGCCTTCTGAGCCGGGCATCTTTTGTTAGACATCCTTTCCCGGCATGCTTATCTTTGTATTCCAATTTGTTTTACATGATGACCTCCGCCCCCTCTTTGTCCGCTTTTGCCTCGCTGGAAGCCTCCCTGGCTGGTGAACTGTATTTTGATGATGCCTCCAGCCTGCACCAGGCGCAGAAGAGAGTCTACGCCACCGATGCCTCGGTGTACCAGGAAATGCCCGTGGCCGTAGCCATTCCGCAGACAAAGGAAGACCTGCAGAAACTCATCCGCTTTGCCAAAGAGCACCGGATCACCCTTATTCCGCGGGCGGCTGGTACCTCTCTGGCCGGGCAGGTGGTAGGCAACGGGCTGGTGGTGGACATCTCCAAATACTTCACCCAGGTTCTGGAAGTGAACCCGCAGGAAAGTTGGGTGCGGGTGGAGCCCGGCGTCATCCGCGATGACCTCAACGCCACCCTTCGGCCGCACGGCCTGCTGTTCGGCCCCGAGACGTCTACGGCCAGTCGCGCCATGGTGGGGGGTATGATCGGGAACAACTCCTGCGGTCTGCATTCCATTGTCTGGGGCGATACCCGCACGCATTTGCTCTCGGCAAAAGTGCTGCTCAGCGATGGCTCAGAGGCCGAATTCAAACCACTCACCCACGAGGAACTGCAAGAAAAACTGACCCTCCAGAACCTGGAAGGTGAGATTTACCGTCGCATGTACGGCCTCATCAGTAATGAGACAAACCGCACCGTCATTCAGGAGAACTACCCCAAGAAGACGCTCACCCGCCGCAACACCGGGTATGCCCTGGATTTCCTGGTGGACGAGGGCGCCGGTCCCGAAGGACAGACCACGCTGGATTTGTGCAAAGTCTTGGCGGGCTCCGAAGGAACGCTCGCGTTTGTGACCGAGGCCAAACTGAACCTGATCCCGCTGCCGCCCAAAGAAG
The DNA here is from genome assembly GCF_017916345.1 of Rufibacter aurantiacus. NCBI lineage: Bacteria > Pseudomonadati > Bacteroidota > Cytophagia > Cytophagales > Hymenobacteraceae > Rufibacter > Rufibacter aurantiacus. The sequence continues at coordinate 130,688 of NZ_JAFMSV010000002.1, read as the reverse complement.
AGGGTCTGGTGTGCGTGCATTTCAACTCCCTGGCCGAGGCCCTGGAAGCCAACATCATCATCCTTCGGCATCAGCCCATGTCTTCTGAACTGGTGGACAAGTACATCATGGATTTCACTAAAGGCCACCGCACCTATGACGCCAACCGGTTCTTCATCGAGGGAGATCCGGCGGCCCTGCTCATGGTAGAGTTCATGGCCGACAGCCAGGACATCATCACAGACAAAGCCGAAGCCCTGATTTCGGATCTGAAAGCCGCCGGGCTGGGCTATGCCTACCCAGTGGTGCGGGGTGCCCTAACCAAACCCGTGTGGGACGTACGCAAAGCCGGCCTGGGCTTGATCCGGAACCTGCCCGGCGATACCCAACCCGTGAACCTCATTGAAGACTGCGCCGTGTCGCCAGAGGATCTGCCGGCCTACATATCAGATTTGAAACAGGTGCTGGACAAACACCAACTGCAGGCCTCATACTACGCCCACGCCGGCGCCGGCGAGCTGCACGTGGAGCCCATGATCAACCTCAAAACCGAGGCCGGGAAACAGGTATTCCGGCAGGTTTTAGCAGAAACCACTGAGTTGGTGAAGAAATACAATGGATCTTTGAGCGGCGAGCACGGCGACGGCCGCCTCCGTGGTGAGTTCATCCCGCAGGCGCTGGGTGCTGAAGTTTATGCCATGTTGCAGGAAGTGAAGCAAATTTTCGATCCCAGGCACATCTTCAATGCCGGCAAGATCGTGGACACCCCGCCCATGAACGAGTTCCTACGCTACGAGGAGAAAACCCAGCGGCAGGTGATTCCGGTGGAGACACTGTTTGATTTCTCGCAGCAGGAAGGCATTTTGCGCATGGCCGAGAAATGCTCCGGCTCCGGCGACTGCCGTAAAACACACGTGAGCGGTGGCACCATGTGCCCTAGTTACATGGCCACCCGTCAGGAGAAAGACACCACCCGCGCCCGCGCCAACATCCTGCGCCAGTTCCTCACCAGCTCAGACAAGCTCAACAAGTTTGACCATAAGGAAATCAAGGAAGTGATGGACCTGTGCCTGAGCTGCAAGGCCTGCAAGTCTGAGTGCCCTTCCAGCGTAGACGTGGCCAAGATGAAAGCCGAGTTCCTGCAGCACTACCACGATGCCAACGGTGTGCCGCTGCGTACCCGCATGATAGGAAATTTTACCAAGATGCAGCAACTGGCCAGTGTGGTGCCCGGCGTCTACAATTTCATGATCAAGAACCCGGTCATCAGCAAGCTGATCAAGAAAACCGTAGGTTTTGCCGTGGACCGTTCTTTGCCTGAAGTAGGTAAAACCACCCTAAAAAGCTGGTTCAAAAAGTGGCAGAAGGAGCATGCCGAAGCTGGTAAAACAGGCAAACCCGTGTACCTATTCTGCGATGAGTTCACCAACTACAACGATGTGGAGATCGGGCAGACCACGGTGAAATTGTTGACGGCGCTGGGCTACGCTGTGCAGATTCCGGAGCACCTGGAAAGCGGCCGCACCTACCTCTCCAAGGGCCTGGTGCGTGATGCCAAAGAAATAGCTATCAAAAACGTGCAGTTACTGAGCAAAGCCATGTCAAATGGTACTCCCATCATCGGGATTGAACCCTCGGCCATCCTGACCCTGCGCGATGAGTATCTGGATTTGGTGCCAGCTGATTTGGTACCTGCGGCCCGTCAGGTAGCGGCTAACTCTTACCTTTTAGAGGAGTTTCTGCAAAAAGAAGCCGAAAACGGAAACATCACCCCAGACGTGTTCACCCAGGAGAAAAAGCAGATCAAGCTGCACGGCCACTGCTACCAGAAAGCGTTGCAGGTACTCACCCCAACCCAGAAAATCCTGTCGCTCCCCCGGAACTACGAGGTAGAGATGATCCCCTCGGGCTGCTGCGGCATGGCGGGTTCCTTTGGCTACGAGGAAGAACATTACGGTGTCTCCATGCAGATTGGCGAACTGGTGCTGTTCCCGGCGGTAAGAAACGCTGCCCCGGAAGTACTTATCGCCGCCGCCGGTACCAGCTGCCGCCACCAGATCAAAGACGGCACCCACAAAAAAGCCCTGCACCCCGCTGAGATTCTGTGGCAGGCGTTGAAGAAGTAAAGCCTTTTTAAGTTGAACAGGAAAGCCTTTCCCAAACGGGAGAGGCTTTCCTGTTTTTGGGCTGTTTTGTTGAAAATAGACTCAAAATACTTGGGTATTTAAAGAGGATAGCCCAGGGCACTCCAACAACTGACAAGGGATGTATCCAGGTGCTAAGAATTCTCATTATTTCAATTTCTTAGTCCTTTTTGGAGCAGGATTAATTGCTAACTTAATGCACAATTAAATCCCTATGGCCTATACCCTTACAATAAAGGACGAGACTTTCCCAGGGAAAGTGTTGCATCAAATGGAGCTTGCCTTGCAAAACGAACTGGTTACTGTGAAAGACATCATAGAAGCCAGGGTGACCAAGGAAGTAGAAGAGTACAACCAGAAGTTACCCCAATATTTCAGCGGCTTGGTGCAGCCTACTGACACTGAATTAACCATTAACGGTTACAAACTTAAGGAACGAAAGAAGATTGATCCGGAAAAACAGGTATTTGTAGCTTTAAATGCTTTCCAGAACAACGGGTACTTTGTATTGGTAGACAACAAACAAGCCGAGTCTTTAGAGGAAGAGGTATTGCTGACCGGTAACACTACGGTGAGTTTCCTGAAATTAACACCATTGGTAGGAGGCTGAGAAATGGGATTTGTTGATTTCATGAAAAAAGCTCTTGGTAAGCAGGAAAGCGTAAGTTTACCCGAAGATTCTTTTGATCGTATTGTAGAAGCAGCCCGGTTAGAGGCTGTTCAAAAGTTTCAACATTTCTGGAATGTTAAGCCGGGTGAGTTAATTGTTTATAAGGAGCAATTAGTCACATTGCCTGCCAATAGCAAAGTAGAATTCCTGCTGAATTGTATCTATAAGATATATTACTGGCAAAGTAAAAATACTTCGTATAGTTCTGATGATGTGGGGTATCAGAAGTATGCGCTCCATAATTTGTTTCTACAGAATTTATTAAGATCCAGGCTCACTCTGACAGATGATCATATTGTTTCTTTGGCAACCCATTTTCTCAACTATCAAAAGTTTATTTGGCCTTCAATTTTAGACTGGCCATTAAGCTATTTCTTAATTCAAGTTGAAAAGAATACCAAAGGAAGAGTAATATCTGAATCGGTAAAAGAAGCTTTGTTGGCTATTAAGGATGAGTTAAATAAAGTTGACTATAACCCCCGTGAAAAGGAAAGGACAAAGTCCATTAGCAAAATTGAAGAGTTACTGCATCTAGGTGAAGGAAAAGAAGAAATAAAACCGGTATATTTTTTAGGCAAGGATAAATTCTCTGAATATGCCAATCCTATCATCAAGTTAAGATCAGAGAAGGAACTACCTGTTTGGTATAAAATACTAGCTCAAGTCCAAAGAGCATCTGGTGGAAGACCTACTCAAAAATACCAGAAAGAAAGCCAAAGCTTGATAAGCACACTAGGAACTGATGCTTTCAAAGAGGTGGTGTTGGATTGGTTTAAATTTATCATCCAACTCAAAGAAAGTGAATTGGTCCAAACGCATACGTACGGTACTCAGACGTATAGTTATACAAGTTACGATTTACTTTCAACGCCAAACATAGACGCCATCAAAGGCTTGCTTTGGATGTGTGTTTCCCTAAATGATCGTACTGCTTTGGCCACCATTGCCGCCTTGGCAGAAAGGGCATACCGGAAGATTCCGGGTAAGGGTCCGGCCGCTGCCGCCGTTGGAAACGCCTGTTTATACGCCCTCTATCAGTCTGAAGGGCTGGAAGGAATCAGCCATTTATCCCGCTTAAAACTGAGAATCAGGCAAGCAAGTACTCAGGCTCTGATTGAGAGATATCTGCAGGAGGCAGCCAAAGACCAAGGCATTTCAGTGCATGAGATTGAAGATTTGGCGGTAGACCAATATGAACTGGTAGACGGGCAGAGGGTTTATGAACTGCAAGGCTTTAAAGCCATTCTTGATATAGTTGCAGTGGGCAAAACTGAGTTGAGGTGGTTCAAACCAGATGGGAATCCTCAGAAATCAGTACCCACTGCGGTGAAGGAAAAGCAGGCGGCTGCCCTAAAACAGATCAAGGAAACCGCCAAGCAGGTAGAAGTTACCCTTAGTGCGCAGCGGGACCGCATAGACCGCATGTTCAAAGCCGACAGGGTTTTAACCTGGGCTTACTTCCAAAAGTACTATGCCAACCATGGTCTGCTTTCTTTCTTAACCAAGCGCCTGATCTGGTCCTTTGAGAAAGATGGGGTATCCAAAAACGTCATCTACTTCAATGAAAAATGGGTGCAGCCTGATCTAAGCGAAGTTGAGCCCAGTTCTGAGGTCACTGTGAAACTTTGGCATCCTGCTTCTGCTTCAATTTCTGAAATCGAGGCTTGGCGCTCGTTCCTGGTGGAGCACCAGATTCTGCAACCGTTTAAGCAAGCCTATCGTGAAGTGTACCTGCTTACCGATGCGGAAATTAATACCAGAGTCTACAGCAATCGCATGGCCGCGCATCTCTTAAAACAGCACCAATTCAACTCATTGGCCAAACTAAGAGGTTGGAAGTATGCTTTACTGGGCGCCTATGATGATGGCCGCTACAATGAGGCAGCTTCATGCCTGATCCCTGATTACCACCTTAGAGCCGAGTATTGGGTGAATGAGGTGGATGCCCAAGGTGAAATGAATGACACCGGTATCTGGAATTACATTGCTACTGACCAACTTCGGTTTGTGGATACCCAGACAAACAATGTGGTGGAGTTGATCAACATCCCCAAAGTTATTTTGTCTGAGGTCATTAGGGACGTGGATTTGTTTGTTGGCGTGGCAACCGTAGGCAATGACCCCAACTGGCAAGACAGTGGGGGAGTAGCTGCCTACCGTGACTACTGGCAAGCGTATTCCTTCGGAGAACTTTCTGAGGTAGCTAAAACCCGGAAAGAGATTCTGACACAATTGCTTCCGCGCCTGAAGTTGGCCAAGGTAGCAGAGATCAGAGACAAATTCCTGGTTGTCCGTGGCAAGCTGCGCACCTATAAGATTCATTTGGGAAGCACCAATATTCTCATGGAGCCCAATGACCAATACCTGTGTATTGTGCCAGACCGCAGCAAAAAAGATGTCACGCAGAATGTTTTCCTCCCTTTTGAAGGAGACACCGGTTTTTCCGTTATTCTAAGCAAAGCCATGCTCTTGGCTGAGGACGACAAAATTACAGACTCTACTATTACTTCTCAGATTAAGCGGGTCTAATAAGGGCAGTATTTATAAAGCGGGGTGATGTTTAGAGGCTGTTTTACAGAAAATAGCCCCTAAATATTACCCCGTTCATTTCCTGATTAGTCAATTATCCACCGCGTACCACTCCGCAGAAGCGTTCTCGGTTTCCCAGAGCCGGAGGTTGTGTAGTTGGGTATGCTTCGGCAGATGCGGTTGCAGGGGGCCTTTGATGTACAGCAACAGGTTCTAGCAGGTAGGCTGGCTGTGGGTGAGCAGGAGTTTATGGCCATCTTTCTCCAAAACAGGGACAAGCGACCCAGCACTGTCTGCCCTCAGAAACAAAGCGCGATCCCATGAAAATGGCTTATTAAACTGGAGCTTAGGTAAGGTGAATTGGCGCCTGAGCAACACAAACTTTCCTGCTTTATTGGATCTGGATTACAGAACTTATGAGATTCTTTTCCTAATACTAGGATAAAATAAACCAATTGGTTTATTTGGTGCCATGAAATCAGCCCAGACCTCCAAATCCGAAAGGACCCGCCAACTTATCATTGAGAAATCGGCGGTGCTTTTCAACCAGAAAGGGTTTGCGGGTACCTCGTACCAGGATTTGATGGAGGCCACCGGCGTGACCAAAGGCTGCCTGTACGGGCACTTCGGGAGCAAGGACGAGCTGGCCGTGGCCGCTTTTGAGTTTGCGGCGCAGACCTTGATTGAGCGGGTAGGCAGTGCCATGGCGCCCTATGAGCAAGCCGGCGACCGCTTGCGGGCCCTGCTGGATTTCTACCGTCATTACCTCACCAACCCTATCATCGCCGGAGGTTGCCCCTTGCTGAATACCGCCGTGGAAGCCGATGACAACCATCCGGCCCTGCACGAACGGGTGATACGGGTTCTCAACCGGCTCCATAAAGGCGTTAGAAACCTTATTGATCAGGGGAAGGAACAAGGCGTGTTCAACGGTTCTGCTGATACATATGCTATCGCCACCTTTTTCATCTCCACCGTGGAGGGCGGCATTTTGCTGGCTAAAGCCTACGGTGAGGAAAAGCCCCTGCAAACCGTGTTGGACCAACTGGAACGCTGGTTGCAACTGGAGCTGGGCTCCTTCTAGATTTATCTAAAGTACTTATCCTCTGAACCCCCTTAAAACTATGATTTCAAAAACCGATTCTCCCAAACCACAGGTGCTGGAAAGCCAGACCCGCATCCGTTTTGACCACTGCGACCCCTTCGGGCATCTGAACAACAGCGCCTTCCTGAACTACTTCCAGAACGAGCGTGAAGACCAAGTAGAAGCCGCCTACGGGCTGGACATCCACGCCTTCTTCCGGAAGACCGGGCGGGCCTGGGTAGTGGGGCAGAACCAGATTGTGTATTTGAACCCGGCGGTAGTGCGGGAACTGGTAACCATCCAGACCAGCATCCGGCACGTCACTGATAGCAGCATGCTGGTGGAGCATTTGATGCTGGACGAGAAAAAGGAGAAGCTGAAAGCGGTGCTCTGGACCAAATTTGTGTACATAGACGTGCGCAAAACCTCCCGGGCTACGCATGAACCAGAACTGATGGAGCTGTTTGAAGAGGTGGTGGTACGGGAAGAAACGCCGGCCCTGTTTGAAGACCGCGTGAAGCAACTGCGCGAGCAAATGAAGGCGGTGGGTGCCAAATAAGCATGAAAAAGAGAACTCTGTTTGAGGCACTATTCCTGAAAAACAGGCCTTGAATTGATTTGTCCTTTCTTTTTGAATTACTCCTTGGGTAAGGCCTCTACCGTTTGCTCCCAAGATCCTTTCAGGATGACAACAAAGAGAAAGGCTGAAGGGGATATTTCGCCGTTGTTGGTGATAACACCTACAACGCCAGCATACGGTAGCATCAATAACAGTGGCAGTAAAGCAAAATAAGCCACCAAATTATAAATGCATTTAAGGTCTGTTTTTCCAAAAACAGGCTTTAAATGGATTTAGACATTGTCCTTTTCAGTAAGCCAATCCTGGATCAGGCGGTAAGAAATGGAAAGGGCCGGTGGGAGTTTGATCTCGCCGGAAGCTACGAGTTCTTTCAACTCCTGGCGGGTGAACCAGCGGGCGTCCTCAATTTCCTGTGGGTCAAGGTGCATGTGGGTGCTTTCTACCTCGGCGGTGAAGCCCACCATGATGGAGGCCGGGAAAGGCCAGGGCTGCGAAGAATGGTACTGGACCACATTCACCTTTAACCCTATTTCTTCCTGCACCTCGCGGGCCACGGCATGCTCCAGGGTCTCACCGGGCTCCAGGAAACCCGCAATGGAGGCATACATGCCTTGGGGCCAGGAAGCTTGCCGCGCCAGCAGGCCTTTGTCCTGGCAGGTGACCATGGTAATCACGGCTGTATCAGTGCGGGGGAAATGATGGGTCTGGCAGTCTGGGTTGGTACACTGGCGCATGTGCCCGGCTTCTTCGGAAAGGGTAGGGGCGCCGCAAACGCCGCAAAACTGGTGCTGCCGATTCCAGTACAACATGGCCTTGGCATAGGCCAGCAAAGAACTGTCAGCGCGGGGAATTTGCAGGGTAGCATCGCGCAGGTCCTGAAAGGTTCCGGTGTCTAAAAGTAAACCATGCGTTTTTGGTAAATCCACCGCAAAGTAGGCGCGCTCTTCTCTTACGCCCAGCAGTACCGGGGCAATGGGCAAATCCCGAACTTGAAGATCATGGGCGGATAGTGGCACCAGTTGGCGTTCTTCCGTGAGCAGCGGCTGTAGGTTCCGGAAAGGGAGAAATACCGAGCCGGGATCCCTAAGTCGGGCTTCCAGCCAGGAGGCATCTTTCCTGAGCAGGTGCACCCGATCCAGGTTTTCCTCCCCAAAGTAATTGCGCGCCGATAAGGCAAGGTTGTTTCGCATGGCCATGGTCTGATGCCTGAAAAAAAGAAAGCGTTTCGGAGCTGTTTTAGATGAAACAGCCCCGAAACGCTTCTGTACTAAAAGAAAGGTCTACAGGTTGAGCGTACCGGCAATTTCCTTCAAGGCCACCTCGCCAATTTTGGCTTGGTATTGCGCGTTGCTGAATCTCACGGTGGCGTTCACATAATTCAACTGGGCCTCGCGCACCTCCACGGTGGTGATGCTTCCCAATCTGAATTTTTCCAGAGTGATGTCCAGGTTCTGGCGCGCGATGCGGCGGTTGTTCTCTTCCAGGCGCACCAGGCTCAGATTGGTCAGGTACGTTTGGAACGCGGAGGCCAGCTGAGCGTTGATGTTCTGGTTGATCTGCTCGTACTCCAACTGGGCGCTGTTGATCAGGATATTGGCGTTCTGCTCATTTCGCCGTTGGTTAAACCCGCTGAAAATAGGCACCGAGGCCGTTACGCCGTATGTCAGGCCGTTTCCCGTGGAAAGTGTGGAGAAACCCAGCGCCGAGCGGTTTCGGTTGAAGTTGTAACCCGTATTCAGCCCGATGACCGGGTAGCGGTTGGCCCTTACCTGCTTCGCATCCAGTTCCACAATGCGGCGGTTGAGCACAGCGGCCTTTAAAGAGGGGTTCTGCTGTGCGGCCTGCGCCGACAGCCCAGCCAGGGTCAGTTGGTCATCAATCATGATATCGTCCGGAACGCTGAAGGTGATGTTCACATCGCGCACCAGCAACTCATTCATCCTGATCTGGGTGTTGCGGTACAGCTCCTGCTGGCGCAGAAGGTTCGTAGTGTCGGTGTTGAAATCTACCTGGGCGTTGAGCACTTCCAGACGAGCCGCTTTCCCAATCTCAAACCGGTTCTGGGCGGTGTTCACCCGAAGGCGCGAGATAGAGATGGCGGTGTCATAGGCTCTCAATTGATGCTGCTGTTGCACCAGTTCATAGAACGTGCTCATGACATCGGCCACGCGCGAAAGAATAGTCAGCTGCAGGTTGGTCTCGCCCAGTTTCTGCAGTTCCTGCAATTGCTCATAGCGGGCAAACATGGCAAAGCCGTTGAAAATGGTCCAGTTTAGGCCCACGCCGCCGTTAAGGGTAGAGCCCTGGCCCCAGCTAACCTCGTTCACCTGCCCGTCTGCGCGGGTCTGGGAGCTGTTCTGGATGGTGCGGTTGTTCGTGAGGTTGGCGGTGACGTTGGGCAGCATGCCGGCATTGCCGCGGGTCACGTTGTTCTCGGCAATACGCCGGTCATTGGCAGATAACTTGATGTCATAGTTGCGTTCCAGCGCAATTCTTACGGCATCTTCCAGGGTCAGGAGTTCCTGGGCCTTGGCCTCACCCGCCCCAAAGAGCAAGGTGAGCAGCAAAAGGCTCAGGAAACCAAATCTATATTGTAGCATAAAGGATTTTCTTCAATCAAATAATTAGTGGGCCACGGCTTTCTCGTACTCTTCAATGTGGTCAAACTCCGGATGGTGTTTGCGTTCTTTAGACCACATGGAGTAGATGGCCGGAATGATGAACAGGGTCAAGACCAGCGAGAAGATGGTACCGCCCACGATCACCACCCCCATACCAATACGGCTCTGCGCCGCGGCACCCAAAGCCAGTGCGATAGGCAAGGCACCCAGGGCGATGGCCAAACTGGTCATCAGGATAGGGCGCAGACGAGCCTCGGAAGCTTCGATGATGGCATCCATCTTAGACTTGCCTTCCTCACGCAACTGGTTCGCAAACTCCACAATGAGGATACCATTCTTCGTTACCAGCCCGATAAGCATGATGGTCCCGATCTGGCTGAAGATGTTCCAGGTTTGCCCGAACAGCCACAGCGAAAGCATGGCCCCGGCCACCGCCATTGGTACAGTTAAGATGATAATGAACGGGTCAATGAAGCTCTCAAACTGGGCAGCCAGGATGAGGTAAATCAGCAACAAGGCCAACCCGAAGGCGAACATGGTGTTGGAACCACTTTCCACGAAGTCACGGGACTCACCGCCCAAGTCAGTAGAGAAGGTCTCATCCAGCACCTGGGCTTTGATGCGGTCCATGGCCTCAATTCCGTCACCTATACTTTTGCCCGGCGCCAAACCGGCAGAAACTGTCGCCGACATGTAGCGGTTGTTGTGGTAAAGCTGTGGCGGGCTGCTGCGCTCTTCCATGGTCACCAGGTTATCCAACTGAATCAACTGGCCGGTGGAGCTGCGCACGAACAGGGAGGTCAAATCCATGGGGTCGTTACGATCCGGGCGGTCAAACTGGCCCATAACCTGGTACTGGCGTCCGTTCATCAAAAAGTACCCGAAACGCTGGCCACTCAAAGACAACTGCAGCGTCTGCGCCACGTCAATCACCGATACGCCTAAGCTCTGGGCTTTCTCGCGGTCAATAGAGATGTTGATCTCCGGTTTGTTGAATTTCAGGTTTACATCGGCCATCACAAAAGTGGGGTCGTTGTTCACGGCTTCCATGAATTGCGGGATCTTCTCCTGCAGTTTCTGGAAGTTAGGCGCCTGAATGATATACTGGATAGGCTGCCCGCCCCGGCGGTTCACCGAGATGGTAGGCTGCTGAATCACGTTGGTTCTAGCCTCCGGGAAGCGGCGCACCACCTTGGAAAGCTGATCAGCGATCTCTTTCTGGGAGCGCTCGCGTTCTTCCTGTGGTTTCAAAGCCAGACGCATCATTCCGCTGTTCACCGAACCAGAGCCCCCGAAACCTGGAGAAGTAATCACCAGGTTCACTTGTTTTTCGGGCACAGAATCTTCAACTACGGCGGTCAGTTCCTGCATGAAACGGTCCATGTATTCATAGGAGGCACCCTCAGGCGCGGTGGCCGAGATACGGAGCATACTGCGGTCATCATAAGGAGCGGTTTCTTTCTGAAGAATGTTATAGAACAAGACAATCAGGCCCAGACACACCAGAATTATAGGGAAGCTCAGCCACTTCCGCTTCATGAAGTTCGTCAGCGCCTCGGCGTAACCAGAATTCATTTTCTGGAAGAACGGCTCGGTCCATTCGTAGAATTTAGAGCGTTTGTGCACGCCGCCTTTCATGAGGTACGCGTTCAGCATAGGCGTCAAGGTCAGTGACACGAACGCCGAGATCAACACGGCTGCGCCAATCACAACCCCGAACTCGCGGAACAACCTGCCCACGAAACCTTCCAGGAAGATCACCGGCAGGAACACCGCCGCCAGCGTTATAGAGATGGAAATAACCGCCAGAAAAATCTCGTTGGAGCCCTTAATAGCTGCCTCAATGGGCGACATGCCTTCCTCTACTTTTTTGTAAATGTTCTCAGTAACCACAATACCGTCATCCACCACCAGACCCGTCGCCAGCACGATGGCCAGCAGGGTCAACACGTTAATGGAGAATCCAGCCAGATACATGATGAAGAACGTGGCAATCAAAGACACCGGAATGTCTATCAACGGACGGAAGGCGATGCCCCAGTCCCGGAAGAACAGGTAGATGATCAGGATTACCAGCACCAGGGAGATAAGGATGGTCTCGGCCACCTCGGTCACGGATTTCTTGATGAACAAGGTGTTGTCCATCGCGATGTCCAGCTTCAGATCATCTGGGAGCTCTTTTTTGAGCTTGTCAAACTGGTCATAGAAATTACCGGCAATCTCCAGGTAGTTGGTACCCGGCTGCGGGATAATGGCCATCCCCACCATGGGCACGCCAGATTCCGTCATCTTGGTTTCCAGGTTCTCAGGACCCAATTCTGCGTGCCCAATGTCGCTGAAACGGGTGATGGTCTCGCCTTCAGAGGAGATGATCAGGTCATTGAACTGCTGCTCATTGGAGAGGTTACCCAAGGTTCTCACAGTTAGCTCGGTGTTCTGGCCGCTCACTTTACCCGTAGGCAATTCCACGTTCTGGCGGTTGAGCGCGGTGCGCACATCGGCCACGGTTAAGCCGTAGGAGGCCAGTTTCATGGGATCTAGCCACAGACGCATTGCGTAGCGCTTCTGTCCCCAGATCTGGATGCTACTCACGCCCGGAATGGTTTGCAGGCGCTGCGAGATTACGTTCTCGGCGAAGTCGGAAAGCTGTAGCGCATCGCGCTTCTCACTGCGCACCGTCATGGTGATGATGGGCTCAGAGTCAGCGTCGGCTTTGGAAACTACCGGTGGCGCGTCAATGTCCTCAGGAAGGCTTCTCACCGCCTGCGATACCTTGTCGCGCACATCATTGGCGGCTTCTTCCAGGTTTTTCTCCAGGTTGAACTCAATGTTGATGTTGCTTCGGCCTTGGTTACTGGAGGAAGAAATGTTCCGGATACCGTCAATGGAGTTGATGGCTTTCTCCAGGGGCTCGGTGATCTGCGACTCAATGATGTCTGAGTTAGCGCCGGAATAGCTCGTGCTTACCGACACAATGGCCGGGTCAATGGACGGGTATTCCCGAATCCCCAGGAACGTGTACCCAATCACCCCAAACAACATGAGGAGCAGGTTCAACACGATCGTGAAGACGGGCCGTTTTATACTTGTGGTGGATAAACTCATTTTGTCTAATTTTTTATTTCTGGGTCAGGGCCACTTTCACGGGGCTTCCTGATTTCAAAGACATTACTCCGGTGGTTAACACGGTGTCACCGGCATTCAGGCCAGAGGTCACCAGCAGGTCTTTCTCAGTACGGGTGCTGGTCTCAATCATCACTTCCTTGGCTTTGCCGTTCTGGGAGATAAACACTTTTTTACCGTTCTGCACCGGAACCACGGCTTGCGTTGGAATCAGGAGCGCATCTGGTATAACCGTGAGGGGCAACTGAATGTTCGCAAAGGAACCTGGGAGCAACTTTCCGCTGGCGTTATCAGCACGGGCGCGTAACTGCAGGGTGCGGGTAGCGGCTTCAATGCTGGGCTCAATGGCGTACACCCTGGCCGTGTATTTCTCCGGTGAACCGGCCACCGTGAAGGTCAGTTCTGTGTTCTGCTTTACCTGACCGGCATATTTTTCCGGCACCGCAAAGGTGATTTTAATGGGATTAACACTTACCAGGTTGGTCACCACTGTCTCAGGAGACAGGAAACTTCCCGTAGAAACGGCTCTTAAACCCACTTTGCCGGAGAACGGCGCTGTGATAGAGGTTTTGGCCAATTGCGCGCGCACCAATTGGATCTGAGCCTGGGCGGTTTTCAGTTCGGCGCGGGCCACGTCATATTCCTCACGGCTGATGGCTTCTTTCTCCAGCAAAAGGCGGGCGCGTCTTTCGTTCTCGGCGGCCAGGGTCTGGCGGGTCTGGGCTTGGGCCAGTTGGGCGCGCAGCTCAGAGTCATCTATCTTCACCAGCACCTGACCTTTGCTTACGTTGCTACCTTCCTGGAAGTAGATGCCACGCACCAGGCCAGACACCTGGCCTCTTACCTCAATCTGCTCGTTGGCTTCAATGGAACCGGTCACGGAAAGCGAGTTGGCGAACTCCTGCGGTGTGGCCACCATGCCACTCACCCGCATGGCCGGGGCGCCTCCGCCTCCAGGGCCACCTGGTCCGCCCGGGCCTCTGCCGCCTCCGCCACCCGGGCCGCCGGCGCCAGCCTCGGCTTTGTTGCTTGAAATGCGGTAATACACTAAAGCCCCGAAACCAAGGATAAGCAGTGCATAGACAATGTGTTTTATTTTCATAGAATTGGTGGTACTAAACTCTCTCGTTTGTGATGAAACAGGTGGTTACTATGGTTTTGTTTTAAATAAAGGAACCGGTTTCTGCCACAGGTATGATAACGATAACCAATGCCTGTAGCTTGTGTGTTCCTCAGGGCGAAAGCAAGTGCCTCTGGTCAGGCAGACATGGCGCTACTATGCTTAAGTAATTATGCCGTAAATGGTTATCGGTTATGGTACGAAAACGGCGATTGGTGGAATTTGAGCTTACCGGGCGGTAAATTGCCAGCGTGCTGGACTTTCAAGGGGCAGAGGGGTGAATAGGTCATTCTGGGTTCAGGTTTGGGGGATGGTATCAATGGCAATTAGCCGCCGGGCCAGAGGCAAAGTCTCCTGGCCTACCGGGCGGCAGGTAAATTTATCGCGTTTTTTGGCTATTTTTAGAAATTAGACCTAAAAACAAGGGGAAGGTTTAAAAGAGTGGCAGAAAAAAGTAGACGATTAGGTTTTCGGCCCGTTTCTTTCTAACCAGCCCCAAAATGAATGCTTTATGCCTAAAACAGATGCCTCAGAGAAGAGGACCAACTTTTTTCAGGATGTCTATGAAGTGGTGAAACTGATTCCGCCGGGGCGGGTGACGTCTTACGGGGCCATTGCGTCTTACCTGGGCGCCAAGGGCTCGGCCCGTATGGTGGGTTGGGCGCTCATCGCCTCGCATGCGCAGCACGGGATTCCGGCGTACCGGGTGGTCAACCGCAACGGCATGCTCACGGGCAAACAGCATTTTGAGTCTTTTGACGCCATGCAGGCGCACCTGGAAAGCGAGGGAATCAAGATCAAAGACGACCAGGTGCAGGATTTTGACAAGCTTTTCTGGGACCCGGCCAAAGAGTTGCTGTAATACCATGGGCCAAACCGCAGACCCCAACCATATCTCCAAAAAGAAGCAGTACTATCCGGTCACGGAGCAACTGGCCCGGTATCTGCGCGAGTATGACCGGGCGGCCCCGCTGCCCATCACCTACCAGGACCTGCTCCACTTCACAGATGCCTACCCGCTTTATGACCGCTGGGGCCACGATACGCTCTGGCAAACGGTAGTATATGACCAGGGGCAGATGCACGAAATTTACGAAGGGCTCACGCGCATCTACGTGCAGCTGAAATCTGGCGGAAACGAGAGCCTCATGGAGCAACTCTCCGTGCAGCGGGTGGATTACTGCACCTTCGGGAACTCCAATCCCTTCCGCATCCGGATCGTGAACCTGCTCAATGACAACTATGACTATTTCTATTTCAAGAAAGCCGATGCCTCGCGCATTTACGGTCTGGAGCTGGAACACGTGTTGTCGCCTAACCGCATCAATTACTTGGTGCACGGCGGCTCGCTCATAGAAGAGCACATTGCGGGCATCCCCGGCGATGAGTTCATCAAACATTACCTGGGCCGCCCCAACCTGAACAAGGTGCGCCTGGCCAAAGAGTTTGTGAAGTTCAACGAGCGCTGCTTTGCCCTGCTCTTAGGCGATATGCGGTCCTATAACTATGTGGTGGCCGTCACCCCAGATTTTGAGGAGGAGCAGTACCGCGTGCGGCCCATTGATTTTGACCAGCAGACCTACGAGGGCCGCAAGACCATGTACCTGCCCCAGTACTTCAAAGACAACAACCCCATTGTGGCGCTCTGCATGAAGTGGCTCCAGCCCGAGACCATGAAGCAGTACCAGAACGAGGAACGCACCCTGCTTTTCCGGCGTATCAGGGCGGCCCGCTACCGCCTAAAAGACCTCATTGACTGCATGCGGCAAGACACCATCTCCACCCCCGAGAAAGTTCGGCAGCTGAGGGAAGAACTGGCCCGCCACCATGGGCTGGATGAGTTCCTGCTTTGCCGCTCCATGGGCGATATTGTGCGTCTGCAGTTGAAACTGATGGTGCGACACTTATAATTTCGCTTTCTTTTCTAAAAATCAGCCCCAGAACGCTTCTTTCCGTATTGGGGCGAGATGATTGCTCTTATGCCTACCCAACTAGTGTCCAAAGTGCAGCCCCTGCTGCGGATTTTCAGTGATGCCCTGGCGCATTTCCGGCAGAATGATCCCCTGCGGCTGGCCTCCTCAGTGGCTTTCTTTACCTTGTTCGCACTGCCGCCCACCCTTATTCTGGTCATTTCGCTGCTGGGCGTTCTCTTCAACGATGCCCTCATTACCGGAGAGCTTTTTGAGAAACTGCGTGGCGTGGTAGGCGAGGACGTGGCCGGGCAGGTAGAGCTTATCCTAACCAACTTTCTGGATCTGCAGGGGAACGGCTGGGCCGCCGCGCTCAGCTTCCTTTTCCTGACCTTCGTGTCTACCACCTTGTTCACCGTGGTGCAGAACTCTATCAATCAACTCTGGAACATCAAAGTGCGGGGGCACCAGCATCTGAGGAGGGCTTTGCGCAACCGGTTCAGGGCACTGCTCATTATTCTCTCCAGTGGAATTCTGTTCCTGGCTGTGTTGGTGATAGACGCCTCGGTGGCTTTTGTCAATGACAATTATGTGCTGGTAGACGAGCAGATCCAGTTACAGCTTATCCAGGTGCTCAACCGTATTCTGGGGCTGTTGGTGGAGACCGCCTGGTTTGCCATCATTTTCCGGTTTCTGCCGTTCGCGCACATGCCTACCAGGGCAGTTTGGGTAGGGGCCGCGGTTACGGCGCTCCTGTTCCTGCTAGGCAAGATGGTACTGGCCCGGTTCCTGGTCAACAGCGGATTGGGCTCTATCTACGCCACTTCCGGCTCCATTGTGGTGCTGCTGCTGTTTATTTTCTACTCAGCCATGATCTTCTTCTATGGCGCCTGTTTTACGCTGGTCTACGCCCGTTACCGGCATCTGCCCCTACATCCCAAGTCCTTTGCTACCTTCTATGAGTGGCGCGAGACAGACCATTCTCCTTTAGAGTAACCTGTTTTAGGGCTGATTTTCTGAAAACGATCCAAAAAGTTTTCTTGACTTTTTACCGGAATATCAAAGGCTATTTTTCGCTTTTGGGGTTTGGCATCAGGCAAAGTTTTACGAGCGTTTGTTTGATTTGCTTGCTTTAAGCGTTCAGGGGTTTTAAATTGCTTATCAGTTAAGAAGCATCTAAGCCAACTGATTGTAAGTCAAACCTATTTATGAAGAAAAGTAATTTATTCTGGCTGGCCTCTGCCTTGAGCGGGGTAGTGGCAGTGGGCTGTTCCAAGCCTGCCGTGCAGCAGACAACCACCGCTGCTCCTGCTGCGGTAAGTCAGGCCGAGGAACCGACGGTGAAAGGCGTGGGCCTGAATATGGCCAACCTTGACCGCAGCGTGTCGCCGTGCGAGGACTTCAACCGTTTCGCCAACGGCGGATGGATGAAAAACAACCCCATACCTGCCTCTGAGAGCGGCTGGGGCAGCTTCAACGAGCTGGCCGACCAAAACAACGCCACCCTGCGGGCCGTGGTAGATGCTGCGGTAAAACAAACGGGTGCCACCAAAGGCACTTCCACCCAACTGGTAGGAGATTTCTACGCCGCCGGCATGGATTCCGCCACCATTGAGCGTGCGGGACTTACGCCCTTGAAACCGGAGCTGGACAGGATCAACGCCATCAAAGACCGCAACAGCCTGCTGAGCACCATGGCGCGCATGAGAGTGCTGGGTCGTGGTGGGGTGTTCGGGTTCTACGTGGGCCAGGACGATAAAATCAGCACGCAGTACATTGTGAACATCAACCAGAGCGGCCTTGGGCTGCCGGACCGCGATTACTACACCAAAACCGATGCCCGTTCCCAGAGCATCAAAGCTGAGTACCTGAAGCACGTAGGCAACATGTTCCAGCTTCTGGGCGACAATGAGGCTACTGCCCGCAAGAATGCCGGCAAAGTGGTGGAACTGGAAACCCGTCTGGCTAACGCCTCCATGACCCGCGTTCAGCAGCGCGATCCGCACGCCACCTACAACAAAATGTCGGTAGCCGATCTGCAGAAGCTGGCGCCTAACTTCAATTGGCCTACCATGTTCAAGAACATGAACGTCACCGGCGTGAAAGAAGTCATTGTAGGCCAACCTGCTTTCCTGAAAGAAGCCAACGCCATGCTGGCCCAGGTACCGGTGTCTGACTGGATAACTTACCTGCGCTGGCACCTGGCCCGCACCTCGGCGGCTTACCTGCCTAAGGCCTTCGTGCAGGAAAGCTTCAACTTCAACGGCAAATTCCTGAGCGGCGCCAAAGAAATGCAGCCGCGCTGGAAGCGGGTACTGCGCATGACTGATGCTACCATCGGCGAAGCTCTGGGTCAGGAGTACGTAGACAAAGCCTTCTCGCCGCAGGCAAAAGCCAAGGCGCTGGAGATGGTGAGCAACCTGCAGACCGCTTTCCGGGAGCACGTGAAGAACCTAGACTGGATGAGCGAAACCACCAAGCAGCAAGCCTTAGGTAAACTCAATGCCTTCGCGGTGAAGATCGGGTATCCAGAGAAATGGGAATCTTACACCGGCCTTACCGTGAGCCGCAACTCTTACCTGCAAAACGTATTGCAGGCTTCTGAGTGGGGCTTCAGGGACAACGTGAGCAAACTGGGCAAACCCGTGGACCGCACCGAATGGGGTATGACACCGCCAACCGTGAACGCCTACTACAACCCAAGCATGAACGAGATTGTGTTCCCCGCCGGGATTCTGCAGCCTCCGTTCTTCGACCCTAACGCCGATGATGCCGTGAATTACGGCGGAATGGGGGCCGTGATCGGTCACGAACTGACCCACGGTTTCGATGACCAGGGCAGCCAGTACGACCCGGAAGGAAACCTGCGTGACTGGTGGACCGCTGAGGACAAAGCCAAGTTCAAGGAGCGCACCGACCTGGTGGACCGCCAATACAGCGCCATGCAACCTCTGGACAGCGTGTTCGTGAACGGCAAACTGACCATGGGCGAGAACATCGCTGATATTGGGGGCTTGAACATCGCCTTTACTGCCCTGCAGAAAGCCATCTCCGGCAAAAACGTAGGCAAGATAGACGGTTTCACACCCGAGCAGCGCTTCTTCCTGGCCTGGGCCCAAATCTGGCGCAACAACTCCACACCAGCCGCCCTGCGCCAACAGGTACTAACTGATCCGCACTCTCCGGCCCAATTCCGGATCAACGGTCCGTTGTCTAACATGCCACAGTTCTACAAAGCCTTCAACTGCGGCCCCGGCAACAAAATGTACCGCCCAGACGCCGAACGCGTGAACATCTGGTAATCCCATTTTATGGCCATTTTGGCCAAAATAAAGCAAAAACGCACCTCAGCCATGAGGTGTGTTTTTGCTTTATACATTACAGTTCACCCCATTTCAAAGGTCGAAAGAAGGCATTGTTGCGCCAGATCAAGGCTGTTTACCTGCGGCAGGCCGGGGCGAAGGCCTACAGTGAGGCCGAGACACGGTCGGCCGCAAGTAGGGACAGTTCAAGCAGTAATTGCCAACCTCTACGATGCAACAGAGGACGCTAGCAGGGTGGTACCTTTACTGAAGCCTCACTGTCCGAGCGTCAGCGAGTTGGAGGCTTCTTGATTCTTTTGGTTACTTTTCTCATCAAGGAGAAAAGTGACAAACCTCCAAACGGAGGAACAAGCGCTGGAAGCAGAGTAAGAAGGACGTGGGAGGTAGCTGCGGTAAGTGGATTGAAGGGTAATTGAGGACGTTGGTGAGAACACCAACAGCGGGGATATATTTCAAACAGGAACCTCTTCCAATTCGCCAATCAGGAGATTGGCTGTCCTGGAAGTGCGGAGAGCGCTGCGGCTAACTCTCCGCACAACGCAGGGATATGAGGCCAGCGCCTCACTGCAGTTGAAAACTGCAGACCATGGTTGGTCCAAGTCACAGACTTGAACCAGAGAGAAAAGGAGAACCTTCCCCACGCATTATTCCAGATACTAACGAAAAACGCACCTCCAGAAAAGGTGCGTTTTTCGTTAGAACTAAACAAAAAAACTATCTGATCACTTTCACTTTCATCCCCACATCCTTCAAAGGCCATTTGGTCTGGTCCACCGGCACAGCCGCAATACTGTCCACTACTTCCATACCTTCCAGTACCTCGCCAATCACGGTAAAGGTTTGGTCCAGGTTTGGGGCGCCGCCCACGGTCCTGTAGGCTTGTTTCTGGGCCAGGGTAAGGTTCAGTTTGAATTCCTTGATGTTGGCCTGTAACTCGTAGTCAGAAAGTTCGTGGCCCTGGACGATGTAGAAGTCTTTATTGGAAGACATCCGCTCGGGGTTCTCCTCATCGCCGTAACGCGCCATACCCACCGCCCCGCGCTTGTGGAAGTAATGTGGCTTAATCTCGGGCGGGATTCTGTAGGTTCCGATCTTCATGGTCTGGAAATCTGACCGGCCGCCCTGGATCATGAAATCTTTCTCAACCCTGAAGAACACGGTTTTGTCAAAGAAGCCGTAATTAGCCAGTCGCACAAAGTTGGCCCGGTGCAGAGGCGTGTCTTTGTAGAGCCTGATCTTGATATCGCCTTTGGGCGTGCTGATGAGCACCAGCGTGTCATTGGGGTGAGCCTGTCCGTAGGCGGTGAGGGTATCCACCACGGTCTCCTGCGTAAGGATGGCGGGAGCGGGTGGGGGAGTAGGTGCCTTGGCAGTTGTGGGTTGGTCCTGCTTCTGGCCGCAAGCTCCCAGAAAGACCAGGCCCGAATAGATCATTATTTTAATGGACCGTGCGTAGGTCAGGCGAAATGAGGTCATTTTTTAAAATCTGCTGCTTTTCTGGTGTGGGTAAAACTAGAAATTAGAAGTCATTTACTCAAGGAAATCGGCGGTATCGGTATCTGGGTGCCATTTCCAGTCTGGAGTTTTGGGTGGAAAGCTTGAGGTTTAATATAGTAAAATTCTATATTAAAAGGCAGTTATACGGGTGAAAAAATTGAAAGATTCAAGGATTTAGCTTGTAATTAGATTTTGTTGTGCTTAAATTAGTTCTTATCAGATCGTGATAAATCCTAATCCCAAACCACAAACAATCCTCCCTTCTATGTTTAACAAGTACACTTCTCGCCCCCCATTCAAGTTTTTGGTTGGAGCCGCCGCAATTGCCTCCACCCTTATGTTCCAGAGCTGCGAGCAGGCCGAAGAGGCTGTGCAGCCAGAGGAAATTGTAGGAGTTTCTGACAGTGGCTCCGTCATTGCCGGTAAATACATTGTGGTACTCAAAGGCAACAGCGGCCTGAGACTGGCGGAAAGCGCCTCTTACCCAGAACGGCAGCGCCAGGTGAAAAGCTTCGGGCAGCAGATCCTGCGTGAACGCGGCCTCAACCCAGAAGCCATTGAGCATACCTACGGAAAAGCCCTGCAGGGATTCAGTGTTTCTCTTTCTGAGGCAGAAGTAAACAAACTGCGCCGCGACCCACGGGTTGATTACATTGAGCAGGATAAGATCATCAGCTTAGGTAAGCCTGGTGGAGGAGGTACTGCACCAACTTCCCAGACTACGCCATGGGGTATTACCCGCGTTGGTTCTGCGAGTGGCGTGGGTAAAACTGCCTGGGTTATCGATACTGGCATTGATTTAACCCACCCGGACTTGACCGTTGATGTATCGCGTAGCAGAACCTTCATTACAACCGGCAGAGATGCCAATGATGCGGATGACGGAAATGGGCATGGATCGCACGTAGCTGGGACCATTGCCGCAAAGAACAATACAATTGGCGTAATTGGTGTCGCGTATGGTGCTACGGTTGTAGCAGTTAAGGTGCTTAACTCACAAGGAAGCGGATCAACTTCTGGCGTTATTGCCGGGGTGGATTATGTAGGTTCAGTAGGTAGCCAGGGTGATGTCGCTAACATGAGTTTGGGTGGCGGTGTTTCTACTGCTTTGGACAATGCTGTGCTTAATGCATCCAATGCAAAAGGAGTTATTTTCTGCCTGGCAGCAGGGAACGAGAGTGATAACGCCAATAACCATTCTCCGGCTCGCGTGAACGGAACCAACATTCTCACTATTTCTGCCATGAATAGCTCAGGTGCCTGGGCGTCTTTCTCCAACTACGGCAACCCTCCGGTTGATTACTGCGCCCCTGGGGTAAGCATTCAATCAACCTGGAAAGACGGTGGTTACAACACTATCAGTGGTACTTCAATGGCCACACCGCACGCCGCTGGGGTAGCGTTGTTGAGAGGGAGAAATGTTGGGACTAGCGGAACCGTGACCGGAGATCCAGACGGGAAAGCTGATCCAATCATCCATTTATAGTAACATAGTATTCTACAGAAAGGCCGCCTCTGCTTACAGGGGCGGCCTTTCTGTAGATAAACTCTTTTTAGGAAAACAGGCTGTAAATGGAAGCTACAAAGCGCTGGTATTAAGCTGTAGTCTCCTCGCCAACGGCGATAGGACGGTTGTTGCGGCACCATTCGCTCCAGGAACCCACATACAGTTTGGCTCTTGTGATGCCGGCGCTTTCCAGGGCCAACAGCGTATGGCAGGCAGTTACCCCGGAGCCGCAATGCACAATGATGTTTTCTTGCGCTACGTCTTTGATCACGGCTTTATACTTTTCCTGCAGCTCCGTGGGGGAAAGGAAACCACCGTCCGGACCTAAGTTGCCGGTTAAGGGAACGTTCACGGCTCCCGGGATATGGCCGGCCACTGGGTCAATGGGTTCGCTCTCGCCCAGGTAGCGGTAGGCATCCCGCACATCAATGACCAGGTGGTTTTTGTCACCGGCAACCTGAGCTACTTCCTCTATATCAGCGGTAGGGCGTTGCCAGGCCGTGACCGGATAAGCCAAAGTGCTGGCGGGCGCCGGAACCTCATGGCTGGTGGGGAAACTAGCTTGCAGAGCAGCCTGCAGACCTCCGTCCAGTACCTGCACCTGCTCATGGCCTACGGCTTTGAGCATCCACCAGAAGCGGGAAGCGGCATTGGCTCCGTTTTTGTCATCGTAAATCACCACCCTTGAGGTGGGTCTAATGCCCAAAGAACCCAGGTAATCGGCAAACAGATCTATGGCCGGAAGAGGATGCCGTCCTCCCTGGGCCGCATCCTCTGGAACCGCTGCCAAATCTTTCTCCAGGTCTACATGCCGGGCCCCGGCTAGGTGCTCTTTTCGGTATTGCGAGAATGCATCGGGGCCTTGCCGCGCGTCAATGAGCAAGAGGTCTTTATCTTGGGCTAAGGCAAGCAGGTCCTTGGGGTCCAGAATGGGAGATAGCATAGCAGATGTTTAAGGGTGGAGGGCAAAGAAAAGAAATCTTCCGGCAGGCGGAAAAGAGTTGAGAAGCTAACCCTTCCGTTTAGAGGCTGTTTTCTGGAAAAAGGCCTCTATACGGAAGGGGGCAAACGCTTACTCAGCCTTGGGGTCTTCGCAGTTGATGTCTTTGAAAACCTGGCTGATGGCGTCCTCGGCGCTGCGCAGTTTTTGCTTGCACAGTTTAATGAGTTCAGAGGAACGCTGCACTTTCTGAGTCAGTTCATCCACATCCACATCATCGTTTTCAATGGCTTTTAAGATTGCCTCTAGTTCCTGGGTGGCTTGTTTATAGGTGATATTGCTCATAGCGGTTTAATTAAGAATGGGGAATTAAGAATTAGGAATTGGAAATCGGAAACGTTGGAAAATATGCTTCAGGTAATGATGAAAAGCATTCCTGATCATTGATTCTTAATTCTGAATTATAAATGGTTAATCAAAAAGGTCTGGTTCTTTGGTTTTGGTCACTTTACTGATAACTGAGCCGGCCAGCAACCTGGTTTGCAGCACATCGCCGGCGGTTACCTGGTCCAGGGAGCGGAGCAACTTGCCATTGACGTAGGTGAGCGTGTAGCCGCGCATCAGCATGATCTCGGGGTCATGCGACCTGACATCCATCTCCATAAGCTGGAGCTGGTGCCCTTTGATCTGCAGGTGGTCCTTGGCGCCATACAGGAGACGTTGCTGGTTTTTCTGGAACTGCATCTGGGCGTTTTGCAGCCGCTGTTTCGCGGATAATTGAATGCAATGCTCCACGTGGGTCACCTTCCGTTGGCCGGTCTCCAGTTTCTTAAGGGAATTTGTCTCCAGGTGCAGCAGGTATTGCTGTTGCCGGTTTTCCTTCGCCCTTAGCAACTGCTCCACGGTATGGGTAAGGCGCAGCTCCTCGCACATGACGTGGCGCTGTTCACTTGTAAGGAATTTCTGCGGTTTGTCAGATAGGGTGCGGGTCTGGCACTCCAGCTGGAACTGCCGGCGGTGCAGGTACTGGTTTGTACCTTGCTGCACCTGAGCGGCCAACTGGGAAACGCGGCGCTCGGCTATCACGGCCAACGCAGTAGCGGCATCCTTGATCTGCAGAAACACTTCCTCTACGCCTGCCTCAAACTCGTTGAGCCGGTCAATAAGGAAAGCCGCTACTGCAGTAGGTGTTTTCAAAGGCGTATGGGCCACCAGATCGGTAATGGATTCGTCGCGTTCGTGCCCAATGCCCGTGAGCACAGGCAGCGGCATCTGGGCTACCGCCGAGGCAAGCTCGTAATGGTCAAAACACAAGAGATCGGTCTGGGAACCACCACCCCTGATGATGACCACCGCATCAAATGCCTGCTGTTGCAGCGATACCCGTGACAAAGCCGCCTTGATAGATGACACCGCCTCAATACCCTGCATACTGGCCTCAAAAAGCGTGAGCTTGAAGGCGTAACCGAAGGGGTTGTTCGCCAGTTGGGCCACAAAGTCCTGGTAACCGGCAGCGGTAGGAGAGGAGATGATCGCAAGCCGTTGCGGCACCTGGGGCAGAACCTGCTTTTTGTTCAGGTCCAGCAATCCTTCGGTCTGCAGCCGGGCAATGGTTTCCTGGCGCTGGCGGGCAAGGTCGCCAACGGTATAGGTAGGGTCAATGTCATGGATATCCAGGCTGAAGCCGTAGAGTTCATGGAACCGCGGACTGGCGTTGAACAGAATTTTCAGCCCCGCTCTGAGGGGATGCCCGGTCTGGGACTCAAAGTACTGGGCAATCTCCTGATACTGCCGTTTCCAGATGGTACCACGGGCTTGGGCCGTAAGGGTGCTTTTGGAGCCGGGTTCTTTATCAGTGAGGGTAAGGTAGCAGTGGCCGCTCTGGTGGTGCACCCGGGCCTCGGAAATCTCCGCGATGATCCAGTACCTGTGCGGCAGGGCATTCTCTATTTCCTCGCGCAGGCGCCGGTTGAACTCATAGAGCGTGAATGGCCTATTGGTACTAACGGTAAACGAAATCTCTTCGCTACTACTCTGAAAAAATGTCCCCATGCCGTGCGCTCCTCTTGATTTCAGTAGGCTAAAATTACGGTTTTTCTGTGGGCCGCCAATCAAATTGCTAAAAATTTAAGCAATTTACCTCCGGCAGGTAGAGTCCAGAGAATTGCGGTCCAAGGAGTTAAGTCCTTCCTCTAAGTAAAGGATTTTTACTTGATTTTTATGGTGAACTTAAGCCGAAATGATTTTCCCTGAGTTAGGAGAATGAGTAGCCTAGGGTTTTCTTAATAAGGTAACGCAGTCAGAATCCGTAGTAGAGAAAGAGAAAACCTCTGAGTGGATTACCTGAAATCCGTGCTTTTCAGAAATGGAGCAAAACAGTTCCTTTGTCATGTAGTTCCTCCAGCCCGGATTGTCAGTGAATTTGCCGTTTGGATTCTTATCATAATTAGAGTGGTGGAATAAGGCAAAAGCCCCAGACTTTAGAACCCTGAAACTATCAGCTATGTAAGACTCTACTGCTTCCTTCTCAAAGTGTACCATGGCATCATATGAGAAGACTGTTGTGAGCGCATTGTCTTTGATGCAGTCGGTCGGTATTCCAAGGCCACTTTCATTATGGATGTATACTACGTTTTTATAGTTGCCAAATCTCTGCTCTGCCAATTGTAAGGCTGCTTTAGAAGAATCTAAAAGGTAAAGTTCTTCTATTTTATCCATCACCTGCGCCGAATGCCGGCCAGTGCCGCTGGCTATTTCAAGCGTGTTTTTTAAATCTAAGGTTTGAAACAACTTGAAAAAAACACTATCCTCAGCCCAAAAGACCTTAATCCA
Organism: Rufibacter aurantiacus; assembly: GCF_017916345.1. Classification (NCBI taxonomy): domain Bacteria; kingdom Pseudomonadati; phylum Bacteroidota; class Cytophagia; order Cytophagales; family Hymenobacteraceae; genus Rufibacter; species Rufibacter aurantiacus. The sequence continues at coordinate 104,829 of NZ_JAFMSV010000002.1, read as the reverse complement.
GTCTTCCTGGTCAGCACTGGCATAATAGTCAAAATCAGGACCTCCTTTCTCCCAGAATGAAATTATCCTTTTCGTAGCGTTCTTTTCAGTAGAGAAATTGATAGCTATGTACTTGTTTATCTTTTCAAGAAGGCCCATAAAAAACTATTTAGACCCGTAAATTAAGGATTTTCTCTGGCAGTAAGTAAAGGTTAGGAATCTTGTGCGCAGAAACAGGTCTTGATAAGGTGAAATTGTTGCAAAAGTACAAATCCTTGGGCGGGCTCTTCGCGTTGTAAGAATCATTCCTATCTTTGGTAGCGCCATTGAAGCGGGAGGCTTCAGCACATCACAACAACCGTATGTCAACACTAGTACTCAGCGAGATTTATATTTACCCTATCAAATCATTAAGTGGCATCTCCCTTACCTCTGCCCAGGTAGAGGAGCGGGGCCTGCAGTATGACCGTCGCTGGATGCTGATTGACGACAGCGGTATTTTCCTGACCCAGCGTAAATATGCCGAGATGGCGCTCCTGCAGGTAGCTCTTACCCCCGAGGGCCTGCAGGTGACCCATAAAACCCGCGATCTTACGCCCTTGCTGGTACCCTATGAGACTAATAGCACCCGCTCTACCCTGGTCACCGTATGGGATGATATCTGCTTTGCCTTCATTGTGAGCCCCGAGGCCAATGCCTGGTTTTCTGAGGCGCTGGGCATCAACTGCCGCCTCGTGTACATGCCAGAGAACTCAATCCGGCTCATTGACCCCAACTACGCCAAGCACAACGAGAAAGTGAGTTTCTCAGATGGCTACCCGTTTCTCATCATTGGGCAGGAATCGCTGAATGACCTGAACAGCCGATTGGAGGAGCAGGTGCCTATTAACCGGTTCCGGCCCAACTTTGTGTTCACCGGCGGGCAGCCTTACGTGGAGGAGAAGTGGAAGACCTTTAAAATAGGGGAGGTGCTGTTCTACGGAGCCAAGCCCTGCGGCCGCTGCAACGTGACCACCATCAACCAGGATACCGCCCAAGCAGGGGCAGAGCCGCTCAGAACGCTTTCTTCCTACCAGAAGAAAGGCAACAAAGTCATCTTCGGGATGAACCTGATAGGTTTGTCTACGGGCACGGTGAAGGTAGGCGACAAGATTACGGTAATGGAGGTGGGCCCAGCCGCCAGCGCGGAATAGGTTTTCGCGGGATCTTCCTACCTTTGCGCCACAGGCATAATTCCTGTTTAGGGGTAGTTTTGATGAAAACGCCTCTGAAACGATAACCTGGGCATTCACCTTAAAAATACGTTTCGCGCCATGACGCAACACAGCCGCTATCTGATCACCGCCACCGGAGGCGAAGAAATAGACCTTACCTACGCCAAGGAACTGCGCAGCAACAACCTGTTTCCTTTTGGCCTGCACAACTATGCCATTTACCAAACTCCCGAGGGCCAGTTTGTGAAAGCCACCAACTCAGACAACCCTAACCTGATGCTGGACCAGTACGAGGTGATTGAGGAAGCCGCCGCCCGCGGGTACTCGCATCCGCACCAGCGCGTGGAAGAAGAATAGAAAATGCATCGCCGCAGGTCTTCCTGCGTAAAATAACCCGGTACTGCCCAAGAGAGAACCTTCTAAGGCAGTACCGGGTTATTCTTTTTAAAGACCTGACTAAGATGCAATTCAATATATTTCCAATTCGCTTACACTTCCTTTTTTTTATTGCTTTTTGTGGATTATTGGTATTTACGGGCTGTAGTCCGCAGAACTCTCTGCGCGGAGTTTTTAAAAAACAGACCCCCTATGAGAAGTACCACGCCGGCCTGAAAGCCGCCAAGCTGGACGAGACCGGTTTGGGCAAACAGTGGGTAGCCGCTGGCGAGCGCGCCCTGCAGCAGGCAGTGCCCGTCACGCTTCCGTTTAAAGAGACCGGCTATTTCCCCGCCGATAAACCCTTGGCCGCCAGTTACCGCTTCACGGTAAAACAAGGCCAGAAAGTGGCCGTGAAGGTGCAGACTCAGGGCCGCGAGGTGCCCCAGGTGTTCATTGACCTGTTTGAAACCGATCCCGCTAATCCAACTCAACCCAAACAAGTAGCCAACGCCGATACCACTGCCCAAGACCTGGAATACGAGATTGAGGAAGAAGTGCCCCACCTGTTGCGGGTACAGCCTGAACTTTTGAGAAGCGGCCAGTACACCGTTACCATTGAGAGCGCCCCCGTACTCGCGTTTCCTGTGCAGGGCAAAGACAGCCGGGCAGTGCAGAGTTTCTGGGGCCAGGACCGTGATGCCGGAGCCAGAAAGCACGAGGGAATTGACATTTTTGCGGCTCGCAATACGCCGGTGGTGGCCTCGGTGGAAGGAATGGTGACCCGGGTGAATACCACGCCCATCGGGGGGAAAGTAGTGTGGCTTTCTGACCTGAAAAGGCAACAAAGTTTGTATTACGCGCACCTGGACAGCCAATTGGTGCAGCCCGGTCAACGCGTTTCCATTGGCGATACCCTGGGCTTACTTGGTAACACCGGCAACGCCATTTCCACCGCCCCGCACCTGCACTTCGGGATTTACCGGTTTGGGGAGGGCGCGGTAGACCCCTATCCGTACGTGTTCAAGGACCGCACCAAACCAGCCTCCTTCCAGGCCGATGAGAAGAAACTGGGCAACTGGGTGCGCGTGGCCAAACCCAATACCTCTTTGCGCGAAGCCGCATCTTCCGGGGCAGCCCCGCTGGAAAAACTGGCGCAGTACACGCCTTTGCAGGTGCTGGCTGGTTCCGCCTCCTGGTACCGCGTCCTGCTCCCAGATGGCCGCCAGGGCTACGTAGCCTCTTCTTTGGTAGAGAACCTGGATAAACCCATCCAGGCCATCCGGCTGCGCCGCGAGGCACCTTTGCTGGAGGCTTCAGCGGCAGATGCCGCTACCCAGAAAAGCATTTCCGCTGATTCAACGGTGCGCGTATTGGCCAAGCAGGATGCGTTCTGGCTCGTGAAAGACGCCGAGGGTACCACCGGATGGATTCCCGCCGATGTGGCCCGCTAACCTGTCAATTGCGGCTCTTTTGAACATTCGGCCTCCAGTGAACGTATTTTATAGAGACAAACAACACTTCTGACTACATAATCATTTACCATACCATGCAACCTTAAAACAGGATTATGGCCGAACTATGGGCAGTCACCAGCGCACACTCTTTTATATCCATCAAATATGAAGAGGAGCAGGATTGGTTTTACGTGAAGTGGAGCGGTCACATCAACTCAGATGATGTGGTGACGGTAGCCAAAACGTACCTGAATCTGCAGAAAGAAATGCACTGCCCTAGACTGTTGAATGACAAAAGCGACGTAACCGGCGAATGGGAAGAGGCCAACGATTGGCTGGAGTTTGAATGGAAACCAGACCTGGCGGAAACCGGCCTTAAATACATGGCCATGGTCCTGTCGCGCGACATGCATGACCAGGCGGCCGCCCGGGATTTACAGCGGCGGTTGTCCTCCAATATTATTGTCTCTTTGTTTCATGACCTGGCCACTGCTAAAGCGTGGTTAGCCAACCCGGAGGCACCAGATTAGCAGTGATCTTTTCCGGTCTGGTCCAAGGGTCTACTGCTTTATCTCCCTGGCAAGGTCCTTTGCGTCTTTGGTGGTCTCCAGCGTCAGGTATTCGGCTTGCAGGGCTTTGATCTTGAGTTTGTCCTGGCCTGGAATCTGGTCTTCTACCTGGTCTTTCTTCTGGTTAAGTCGGCTATAAATCTCGTCTACGTAGTCCCAGTCTGCGGCGGTCCAGGTGGCGCGGCGGGCCCGTACGTTCTGCAGGAACTGGGTATACACATCCCGCATCTGGGTAGCCGTGAACTGGGCATCCAACGCGTTAGCTGACCCGAAGAGTTCTTCTTCAAAGCGCTGCAGGGTTTCCTGGTTCAGGGGCATCGCGCTCCTTTGCTGGTTGCGGGCTTCCCAGTTCTCATATTTCCTTCTCAGTTCTTTGTACTCGGCTTTGGATTTGGCCGAGAGGCTATCCAGTTTGGTGTCCAGGCGCGCGGTCTTTTCCCTGAATTCCTCCCTGATGCGGGCACCTCTTCTGGTGGTGTCCCTGTCATTTCTGCCGGTGCTATCGGTTTTATCTTTCATCCAGTCCCGTAACTCGGCTAAGTCTTGTTCTGCCCGGGTCCGGGGCTGGTTATTGGGGTTGTCATTGGAGGGGGAAGTGCGTTCACAGGCGCTGCCGCCCAGCAAGACCAGCGTGAGGGCACCTGCCGCCAGGAATTTTGGATAGTTCGGGTTCATATCGCTTTTTTCCTATGTATACGAAGGTTTTCGGTTTGGGATGGTTCCCTGGTTTTGGTCCGTACACCTTGTGGTGATACCATCCTTTTTTTCATGAACCAGAAATCCAGGCAATCGGCAGTGGGGAAAGAGCTTCCTGGATAGAATAAAAGAACCGGGCCTGTTTAGGAGCTGTTTCCTGGAAAACAGCCCCTAAACAGGCCCAGTTGAGTATTGAAGGAGATCGGATTAAAACAAACCGAACAGTTCGATGTTGATGCGGTCAATGATCACGCCCAGGTCCTCGGGGTTCTGCACGAAGTCCATCTGGTTTACGTCAATGACCAGCAGTTTGCCGTGCTTGTAACCTGCAATCCACTGGTCATAGTGCTCGTTCAGGTTTTTGAGGTACGCCAGGGAAATATTGTCTTCGTAGTCACGTCCGCGTTTCTGTATCTGGCCAATCAGTTTAGGCAGGTCGGCTTTGAGGTACACCAGCAGGTCCGGGGCTTTCACCATTTTGGTCATAGACTCAAAAAGGTTAAAGTAGTTCTGGTAATCGCGGTCGCTCATCATGCCGGAGTGGTGCAGGTTCTTGGCAAAGATGTACGCGTCTTCGTAAATGGTGCGGTCCTGGATGACGCCGTTGGTACGCTCGTTGATCTGCAGGACCTGGTTAAAGCGGCTGTTTAGGAAGAAGACCTGCAAGTGGAATGCCCAGCGCGGCATGTCTTCATAGAAATCTTTGAGGTAAGGGTTGTTGTCTACGGCTTCCAGGAAAACATCCCACTTAAAATGTTGGGCCAGCTTGGTAGCCAGGGTGGTTTTTCCGGCCCCAATGTTGCCTACTATTGCAATATGCATGTGCTCTTTCTACTGTTGTTAAACGCGGACCGCAAAAGTACGGGTTTAACCTCAGATTTCAGGCAGGGCTTTCTGTATGAGGTTAAAAAAGAAGGTGCCAGGTCTGGCTTAGGCCAGAGACTCGCCCATCCACTGGACCACGTTCATCAAGGAAAGTTTGATTTTGGTGAGCAGCAGGTCTTTCTCCTGCAGGGTGCCTTTCTTCCAGGATTTGAGTTCCTGCTTCAGTTGTTTGTTCTCCTCTTTGGTACGCGGCGTGGACAACAGCTCACTGAGTTCTGGTTTACCGCCGTCTACCCAGCAGGTGTACCAGAAAGAAGCCGTCTTTTCTGCCGAGGCTCTCATGCGGTCCTGCACCATGGTGCCTAAGGCTTGGTTGTAGGCGGTGGCGAAAGCGTCTGTGTAGTTTTTGCGGGTGCGGCCGTTGCGCTCAGAAATGGTGTATTTGGTGGCCTCGGTGAAGTTCTGGCTCACCTGCTTTTCAACGGCCAGTAGCTGTGGCACCAACTGGTGCGAGGCTTTGATTACTTTCCAGATTTCTTCCTCGGGGTTTTTGAGGTACTGTGCTTTCTCGTGTCTGAGGTTGTAATGGGCAAGGTTCTGCTCGGGCAGCTTAGATTCCCAGAGGCTGTGCAGGCCGGTCTGGCCGGTTAACTGCCCGTCATGGTTCAGGCTGGTGTGCAGCGGCACGTGGGCATCCTGGATGTAGTGGGCCAGGTCTGCGGAGTAAAACAGGATGCTGTCTTTGTCTCTCCGGTAAAAAGCCTGGGTCAGCCGATCTTTGATTTTGAGTACCTGCCACGGCACCACGCCGTATTTCTGCAGCGTGTCTGGGCTGTATTTGGCGGCGGCGGCAGTATAGGAATGCGGCACCTGTTCCAGCGGATTCTCCCCAAAAGCCTCCAGGTCTATAAAGTGGCGGGGTGCCTCATGAGGATCTGAGTTGCGGCGCTCATCGGGCCGTATTGATGTCTCCACCAGGTGTGCCATGTTGCGGTGGAAGAACGGTTGCATGCTTTTGGGCAGCCCGTAAATGGCCAGTTGCTGAATCACCTTGTGCCCGAAGAAACCCCAAGAATATCCAGAAACTGAGGTGTTCAGAATAATTCCTATTATTAATATGAATTTTACAATACGGCTGTAAAACATAGGTTTTAAATATTACAATATTTATAAAAATAAGCCTATATGCTTTAACTCATTGCCGGGGGACAAGAATCAGCTGACATCAGTTAGATTCAGTTCCATAATGTAGTCATTAAGCGTGAACTGGGCAAAAGGAATGTCTATTATTTTTATGATCTTGAAACCAATCTTGAAATAGAAGTGCTGGGCCGGGTTTTGTCGGTGCACGTTTAATTCCAATTTAAGGCCACCCTGGGCTTTTGTTCTTTGTATGATTTCCTGTAGAAGCATTCTGCCAAACCCCATCCCCTGGAAGTCTGGGTGGATATACAGTTTGTTTAGTTTATACCGCTGCTGCGCGGCATCCAGGAGGGAAAAGGCCGAGAAAGCCGCCGGCTTGCCTTCATGCGTGAGCAGCAGAAAGGTTTGCCCATTCTCCATTTGACTCTGCAAAGACTCCAGGGAGTAGATTTCCGTCAGCATGAAGTCAATCTGCTCGGCAGAAAGAATCTCTCGGTAAGTAGGATACCAGGTAGCGTAAGCCAAGTCCCTGATAATGCTAGCGTCTGAGGTGGTCTGGATAGAAACGGGTTCTGTAGCAGAAGGGGAGACTGTCATAAAAAGTAAGCGAGTAAGCAGGGCCGGCGCCTGAGGGAAAATATTCTAATAAAATTAGCTATTTGGTTATCAGAGTTTTAATGTGTTACCATCAGTTAATTTCCAGACAAAGGTAAGAGACCGAACCCCTAAAAGCACGAGAAAAATTTTTCAATTCCGCCCAGGAAATGGTTGGCTTGTCGGTATTACTTTACTGTTGCCGGGTAAGTCTCTGAAAAATAAATCGTTGGATCATGTAGGCGAAAATGATCCAATTTGGCAAAATCAGGCTGAAAACACCCCGGCCGCAAATCAGGTCTTTACCCATGGGCACATCTTCTTTAAAGGACCACCGCTGTTATATCTATTCATTAGATAGGCTTGCTTTTGAAACTGGCTGTTTCCCGTGAAATGGACTTAAAACGAAAAAGCTCCTTCTCTGGCTAAACCAGAGCAGGAGCTTTTCTTATTATGATGGTAAATTAAATCAGAGATTATCTGAACCGGTAGCCCAATGATAACTGGAACACGTTGTTTGTGTGGTTGATGCCATTGTCGCTGTCATCACGCACATCAGAAAGACCCAGGTTGTAGCGGGCCGAGATCTGCCAGGCGTCTACGTCATACCCCAAGCCTAAGGCAATGGCGCCATCGTAGCGGTTCCGGGAATCGGTGATGTCTAGGGTGGTTCTGCCTTCCTTGCGATTGGCGGCCAGCAAAATGCCAAACTGGGGACCTACCTGCAAGTGGAATCCGCCGGAGATAGTGCCTTTGAAGATCAGCGGGATATTCAGGTAATGGTAGGTGTAATCATATTGATTTGCCTTTACGCCCTGCTGCGAGTAAACCACTTCTGGCTGCAGCGCAAACCGGCTGGAGATAGGGGTGGAAGCAAAACCCCCGAAGTGAACGCCAATTTTGGGATCAATGTCCACGTTGGGAATCCGGATGGTAGACACGTTTAGACCTCCCTTCAACCCCAGGCTGGTCTGGGCCTGGGCTCCCAAAGCGAAAAACAGCACCAAGGCTGCAACGGACAAGAACTTCTTCATACTATTGTTAACGGAAAATGATTGAGGTAAGAAAGATACGGCAAAGGTCTGGGAAGGATGTAACGCCCCTAAGATATCCAAGGTTATTTCCAGAACTTTCCTGCCTCGTTCCTAAATCCGGCTGATCCTGGGGCCGCACCTCTTTTTTCTATTAGTGTAATCTTGCCGCATCTAAACCCAGCTGACAGGGAAGGGATCTCCATCCTTTTATAAAAAAAAGGAGTGATACAAAGTTCTTTAAAGGTTCGTATTCAATGATTTAGCCCATGTTTTCTGGGTGATTATTGAACATGTTTCAACCGACTTTGCCTTTTTGGGCTATTCTTGATAAGACGAGATCAAATTGCTATGAACTTCGGTTTACCACAACAGTAAATATGCAGCAGGAGTGTAACCTTCTGATTAGGCGTTCGTTAAAGAAGGTATAAATGTTGGTTAAATAGAGTGTAACGAAACAGATGTCGTAAAAACTAGGCCGAATAGCTGACGTTAAAACTTAAATAAAATTAACCGTTAGGTTAAGCTTTTTGAGGGATACGTGAGTAGTACGTTTAGGAACACAAAGGCGAAAGCCACATCAGGAGTAAATACATTAAGTTATTTAACCAATATAAGGAAAGCCTCTCCGTTTTGGGGAGGCTTTTCGCTTTTAAGGCAAATCCGATTTTAGCCTCTTTTCCCCAAACTGACTCCAAAACAAAGCCCCGCTGGCTTGTTCATAAAACAAAGCAGCGGGGCTATAATTTGTTAGTCTGAGAACTATCCCTCCGCTTCAATTTTTCGGAAGCGCTTGCCAAACAGGTAGAACACCGGAATGCCTACGCCTACCAGAATCAGGCCCGGCCACGAGTAATTAGGCTTGTAGATGAGCAGGATCACGCAGATAAACGATGCCATGAGAATGTACAACGCAGGCAGCACCGGGTAGCCAAGGGCTTTGTACGGCCGGGGTGCATCTGGCATGGTGCGGCGCAGAATGAAAATGCCCGCAATGGTCAATATATAGAACAGCAACACCGCAAAGATCACGTAGTCCAACAGGTCTGAATAACGGCCCGAGAGGCAAAGCAGACTGGCCCACACGCACTGGATAGCCAGGGCCGCACCCGGTACGCCGTTCTTGTTCAGTTTGGCCATATTAGGGAAAAATAGTCCGTCTTTGGCCATGGCGTAGTACACACGAGGCGCCGAAAGGATTACCCCGTTGTTGCAACCAAACGTGGAGATCATGATCAAAATAGCGATGGCAATGGTAGCCGGCGCGCCGCCAATCACCTCGGCCACGGCCGTACCCACGCGATCATTGCTGGCGAACTGAAGGCCGCGGCTCAGTGCATCAGTAGCGGCGGGATCTCCCTGCAGAGGCAGAATGGTGAGGTACACCACGTTTATAAGGATGTACAGGATTGTCACAATGCCGGTTCCAATGGCCATACTCAGCACGATGGTTCTTTTGGGGTTCACGATCTCATCGCCGGAAAACCCGATGTTGTTCCAGGAGTCTGAGGAGAAAAGCGACCCGATCATGGCCGTACTGATGCCCACCAGCAGAGCCCAACCTGACAAAGTAGTGCGGGTAATAGCCCCGGTTTCCTTGTCCAGCACCACTGATTGCGCATCCCAGAGATTAGAGAAGTTCAGGTCCATCACCTCCGGACTGGTGCCCAGCAGTAACCCAAACCCCAGCAGCGCAAACAAAGCAATCAGTTTGGTGCTCCCGAAGATGTTCTGAATCAATTTACCGTTACGCACGCCTTGCTGGTTGATCAGCGTCAAAAGGATAATAGAGGTAATGGCCAGCAACTGCACCGAGGTAAACTTGAGAATTCCCAGATCCAGCAACACATTGGTCTCGGAGAACCATGGTACCAGCACGCCGGTGAAGCGGGCAAAAGCCACGGCCACGGCCGCAATGGTCCCGCTCTGGATCACCAGGAAAAGTGTCCAACCGTAGAGAAAGGCCACCAGAGGACCGTAAGACTCCCGCAGGTACACGTACTGCCCGCCGGCACGGGGCATGAGGCTGGTGAGTTCGCCGTAACTCAGGGCACCGGCCAGGGTCATGAGGCCGGTAAGGGCCCACACCAACAGCAGGTAACCCGCGCTCCCCACCGATCGGCCAATGTCGGCACTCACAATAAAGATACCGGACCCAATCATGGAACCGGCTACCAGCATTACGGCATCAAATAATTTGATCTCGCGCTTAAATCCCGTTGCGGTTTGAGACATAGTTTCTGTGGAGGTTACCGTAGAGGTGTCAGACATAGCATTATGGACGATAGGAGAGGAAGAAACAGTAGAGGGGGAAGAGAGGGAGAAAAAGCGGAGACAAAATCTCCGCCTCTTTGATTATAGCCCTAACTCAGAACTCAAGACTCAGGACTCTTTTTTTAAACCTTGCGCGGCGGCAGGTCAAAGGCTACGGCGTTGTGTTCAAAATGCCCTTTGTGCGAGCCATCGCAGAACGGTTTGTTTTTAGAGAGACCGCAGCGGCAGATTGACACGGCTTCGCGGCCCTGTAAGTTGTACTCGTTGCCCATCGGGTCTACTATGATAAACTCGCCTTCAATTTTGAGCGAGCCGTTGTTGTTCACGGTAACTTTGGTTTTCATGCTGTTTTTAAGAAAAAGGGGTAAAAAGGTAAAGGGATTCTGAGACGAAGAACCTGGCCATCATCTGCCCATCGGCAGCAAAGCAAGTTCGCCTCGATCCAAAGATAGTATTTTTGCCCAAAGCTTTGCATCAATGGGCGGGTTTGTGCTGTAAAACATCTTCTTGCCTTTGGTCCCCAGATCAGGGGAAGGAGGCCGCTGTTACAAGCCCGCATTTGCATCTGGCCTTATTTTTTCGGTGTTTTAACCCCGGCGGGCAACGGTGCGTACGTATAAACACTGTTGCTCTCTTTAGTAACCATTGTAAAAACGCTTAGAATACTATGAAAAAAAGCTTCTTGAGCCCTGTATTGCCAGCTTTCCTGGCCCTGGGTCTATTAGGTTCCTGTGTGTCTTCCAAAAAGTACGAAGCGGCCCTGGCCGAGAACCGTTCGCTGGTGGTGTTGCAGGATGAACTCACCCGCCAGAAAGCTGAGCTGGAAAACGAACGCGCCCGTTTGCAGCAGGACAAAGAGCGCCTGAACCAGGAGAAAGCAGATCTGGCCTCTGAGAAAGCCTCCACAGAAGCTTCGCTGCGCACAAACCTGAACAATAAAAACCAGCAGGTAGACAAACTCTCCGCCGATCTGCAGGCCCGCGAAGCCCGCCTGGCCGAGATGCAGCGCATCCTGGACGAGAAAGACCGCGCCGTGAACAACTTGCGGCAAGTAGTGAGCAAAGCGCTGCTGGGTTTCAAAGCCTCTGACCTCACCGTAGATGTGCGCAACGGCAAAGTGTATGTGTCTTTGTCTAACCAGTTGCTGTTCAAGTCTGGGTCTACCAAAGTAGATGCCCAGGGGCAGGAAGCCCTCAAAAAACTGGCCGGCGCCCTGCAAAACCAGCAAGACGTGAACGTGGTAGTAGAAGGCCACACCGATGACGTGCCAGTGGCCAAAGGCACCGCCGGCATGCAGGACAACTGGGACCTGAGCGTATTGCGCGCCACCGAGATCACCCGTATCCTCACCGAGGCTGGCGTGGCGCCGCAGCGGGTAACCCCATCAGGACGTTCTAAATACGTGCCTGTTGACCCGGCTACCACCGCCGATGCCCGCCAGAAGAACCGCCGCACCGAGATCATCCTCACGCCTAAACTAGACGAGCTTTTCCAGATTCTGGAGAAAAACTAAGCCTGAAAATATGGCATGTTTACCGCAAGTCCCTGCCCGGAGAGCATCCGGCAGGGACTTCTTTTTTGGCCTGATTTCTTAAATATAGGCTTAAAAGGATATATCAGAATAAGGAGCATAATTCTGATGGGTTTTTGGCGTTGTTCTTGTTGTAGGGAAGGAGTGGCCTTTAAGGAAAATTTTTACCTTTGATGAGGCAACCGCTCAACAATCACAATAAAAACCATGCAAAAAGGAAAGATTTTAGGCTTGATTCTGGGGTTAACCGCCTCGTTTTCTTCCGCCGTTTGGGCCCAGGAGGTGGAAAAGGAGAAACCCCTCGCCGCCAGGGAAACCCAGGAATCGTCGGCTGAGCAGGATCTGCGCGCTTTCAAGGAATGGATGAAAGTGCAGTCTGACAAAATCGCCACTACCACGCGCGCTGAGTGGCCCACCATCAAGAGCGACTTCGCCCGCCAGGCGAACAAGATAGAGAACAGCTTCCAGGGGCTATCAGAGACATCCAAGCGCGATTTCCTGGAGCTGAAAACCCGTTTCCAAGAGCTGGAGTCCAAGCCCATGGCCGATGAAGTGCCGTTGCAGGCAGAGGAAGTGCGCCTCCGCGAAAAAGAGCTGCTGGGTTCCTTTGGGAACGTACAGAACATCAGCTCCATCCACATGCGCGAAGCCTACATCCGGTTTATGCAGAACGTGCGGGTGAAGCGCCAGAACTGGACCTCTCGGGACTGGGACTACGCCGATTACATCCTCCAGAACCTGGGCAAGCGCAAAGCGGCCGTAGAGGAAAAACTCTCCACCCTGGATGAGATCAAGATCAGGACCCTCATTGGGGAGTTCTATACCCTGCGCTCAGGACAGGAGTTCAAAGAGCAGCAGAAAGCGAAGAAGCAGTAAACCGTAGGTATCCAAAAAGCATCGGGTCCGTTTAGGGGCAGTTTTACTCAAAACTACCCCTAAACGGACCCGATGCTTTTAAGCTTTGTTATTCCTCAATGCTGTCGCGCAGCGTTTGGTTTTTGGTGGTGTTGGACTTGGAGTTGTTCATCTCGCCGCGGCTCTGCGAGTTGCCTACCTTGCTTTGGGTGATCTCAGTAGCAGTGGCCCCGGTTGTGTCGTTTTGGTTAGGATTCACCACCGGGCTGGTGTTGTTGGGGTTGTTGGAGTTCTGCTCCGCCTCTGTTCCCGCTGAAGTTGTGTTTTTCCCGGTCTGGGAGTCGCAGGCTACAAAACCGGTCATGCCGGCCATAGCCAATATCATTACAAGCTTTTTCATAGTCTTACAGGTTTTAAGCGCTCTATCAGATTCTCTTAACTGGTAAACCGGCCAAAATGTTATGGAAGTGTGATCGCCCCGTGATAGGCTTAGGTAAAATTGACTTATTTGCCAGCCTGATCCGGCAAAACCGCTCCCGCAAGCAGGAACAACCTCCTTTGTTTAGGGCCTGATTTTGCAAAATAAAGCCCAAAACGAGCGTGTGGCACTTCCTTAGCACAACCGCCAGAAAATGCTTTACCTGAAGCGCAAATCCCGGCATAACCTTCCTCAGTTGACCTAAAATTCCATAGCTTTACCGTGGGATGTCTGGGGCCTGTTGGGCTCCCCGGTTCTCCCGCTTTATTTGGACTTCTTTTGATACCCATGACCTCTGTAAGAGTTTTAGCGACTTCCTTTCTCCTGGCCTGGGGAGTAGGATTTTCTGCCTCGCAGGCCCAGGCCCCCAAGAAACCAGATGCCGCCGAGATCAGGCTGGCGTTGGAAAAACTGAACGTGCTTGGCAGTGTGCTGTATTTCGCGGCGCACCCAGATGATGAGAACACCCGCCTCATAGGCTACCTGGCCAACGAACGCAAAATGCGCACTGGCTACCTGTCCCTCACCCGCGGCGATGGCGGCCAAAACCTCATCGGGCCGGAGATCAGGGAGGAACTGGGCGTGATCCGGACGCAGGAATTGCTGCAGGCCCGCCGCGTTGACGGGGGAGAGCAGTTCTTCAGCCGGGCCAACGATTTCGGGTTCTCCAAGAACCCCGCCGAAACCTTCACCATCTGGGACAAAGAGCAGGTGCTCGCCGATGCCGTTTGGGTTATCCGCAAGTTCCGCCCCGATGTCATCATCACCCGTTTCTCGCCGGAGCCCTCTGGCACACACGGCCACCACACTGCCTCCGCCATGATCGCCGTGGAGGCCTTTGACGCCGCCGCTGATCCCAAGCGTTTCCCCGAGCAACTGAAAACCGTGGAGCCCTGGCAGGCCAAACGCCTGCTCTGGAATACCTCTTCCTTCTTCTACAGCCAAAACCAGAAATTCGACACGTCTGATAAACTGATGATCGATGCTGGGGTCTACAACCCCTTGCTGGGTCGGTCTTACAACGAGATTGCCGCCCAGAGCCGCAGCATGCACAAAAGCCAGGGATTCGGGAGCAGTGGCACCCGCGGAGAGGCCGTGGAGTACTTTGAGTTCCTGAAAGGCGCTCGCGCCAAAGCTGATGTGCTGGAAGGCGTAACCACCTCCTGGAACCGCGTGCCTGGCAGCAAAGAGGTAGCCAGGTTACTGGAGGAAGCTCTCAAGAACTACAACCCTGGCAACCCGGCGGCCACTGTGCCGGTGCTGTTGAAGGCGAATGCGGCCCTGGCCAAACTGCCGGCTTCTTACTGGAAAACCGTGAAGCAGCAGGACCTGCAGGAAGCCATTAAAAACTGCCTGGGCCTGTACCTGGAAGCCTCCTCAGTAAGGGAGTTTTCTGTATCGCCGGGCGAGCAGGTAGCCTTGTCATTGGAAGCTGTGAACCGTTCGGCCGTTCCCGTGACCCTCACCAAAGTAGAGTATCTGTTCGCGAACCAGGACACCACGCTGCAGCAGAAACTGGACCTGAACAAACCGGTGTTCATCAGAACCTCATGCACAGTACCGGCGGCCACGCCCTTCTCCCAGCCGTACTGGCTGCGCACACCGGGCACCACTGGCATGTTCCGGGTAGATGACCTCGCCCTGATTGGGCTGGCCGAGAACCCTGCCGCCGCCCAATTGAGATTGCATCTGACCGTGCAAGGCGAGCCGCTTACTTATACCGTGCCCGTAGTCTACAAGCGCACCGATCCGGTGGAAGGGGAGCAGTACCGTCCGTTTGAGATTGCCCCTCCGGTTTTCGTGAACATCTCTGAGAAAGTGTACGTATTTCCAGATCCGCAACCTAAACCCGTTACCCTGCGGGTGCGGGCCGGAAAAGACCAGGTAGATGGGCAGGTAGCCCTGCGCCTTCCCCAAGGATGGCGTTCTGAGCCTGCCTCGGGAAGTTTCAAATTGGGCCAGAAAGGCGAGGAGCAGACCTTCACGTTCATGGTATACCCCGGCGCAACCCAGACGGAGAGTGCCATCGGCGCAGCCGTGACGTACAACGGCAAAACCTACAACCAAAGCTTCAGGGCTATCGCGTACCCGCATATTCCTACGCAGACCTTGTACCCCGAGGCTTCGGCCAAAGCGGTGAAACTGGACCTCAAGCGCAAAGGACAACACATTGGCTACCTCATGGGCGCCGGCGATGAAGTGCCCGCCAGCCTGCAGCAGATAGGTTATGCCGTAGACCAGTTGCGGGTAGAGGACCTGTCTGCGGCGGCCTTGCAGAAATATGATGCCGTGGTGGTGGGCGTGCGTGCCTTCAATACCTTAGAACGTCTCAAATTTCAGCAGCCTCAACTGATGCAGTACGTGCAGAACGGGGGCACGCTGGTGGTGCAGTACAACGTGAGCAACGGATTGGTGACTTCTAACTTAGGGCCGTTTTCCATTAAACTCTCCAATGACCGCGTAACGGTAGAAGACTCAGAAGTACGGTTCCTGAAACCCAATCACCCGGTTCTGAACTCGCCCAACAAGATCACCGCACAGGATTTCAAAGGTTGGGTGCAGGAACGTGGTCTTTATTTCCCTAACCAGTGGGCGCCGGAGTACGAGGCCATCATCTCATCTAATGACCCGGGTGAATCGCCTAAAGACAGCGGTTTGCTCGTTGCCAAATATGGGAAAGGATATTACGTGTACACCGGGTATTCTTTCTTCAGGGAGTTGCCGGCCGGGGTGCCAGGGGCGTACCGTCTGTTTGTGAACCTGCTCTCTTTGGGCAAGTAACGTTCAGGGGCCGTTTTCAAGAAAACGGCCCCTGAACAGCTCATTATTTGGGTAAAATCTTAAGAAATGTACTACAAGCCCTATGAAGAAGTATTTCAAAGGAAACCTGATTTTAAGGTAACCTATTCCATTTTTACCCAGGAAGAAGGCGGAAGATACAGTTTACCATTTCAGGGAATTAGGTGGGACTTTCAGTATGAGGATCCTGAAACTGGGAGGAAAAACTTTTTTATAATTTGGCCTGAGTTTGAGGATTTGCATGGCAATGTCATCCAAGAAATAGACCTACCCATTGCCAGACATGGCATTGCTAGAATGTGGATCGTTGACAGTGAAAGAATAAACTACCATCAGGGTAAAATAAAAGTTGGTACCCATGGTTTCTTTATGGAAGGGCCTAGAAAAGTAGGGGAGTGTGATGTAATTGAATTGATCAGTCTTAAATAACAACCAGTAGCAATTAAAAGGCAAGTCATCAAGATTTGTTCTCAACCCAAGACATTCCCCATGACTAAAGGAGATATAGACCCGCCGCCGTTCTTTAAAAGCTGGACATCCATGTACTGGTTGGTGTTGGGCGTATTGGCGGCGTTCATCCTGTTGTTTTATCTCATCACCGAAGCCTATAAATGAGCGGATTGGATTGGGGAGTGCTGGTAGGCACCATTGCGTTCATTGTGCTGTATGGCGTCTGGAAAACCCGCAAGGCCCAGCATATGTCTGGTTACCTGCGGGCCGATAACACCGAACGTTGGTGGATGATGGGGCTTTCCATTATGGCCACCCAGGCCAGCGCCATCACGTTTCTTTCTACTCCGGGACAGGCCTTTGATGATGGTATGCGGTTTATCCAGTTTTACTTCGGGTTGCCGCTGGCTATGGTGGTGCTGTCCATCACGGCTATTCCCATCTATTACCGCCTAAAGGTCTTCACGGCCTATGAGTACCTGGAAAGCCGCTTCAACCTGAAGACCCGTTCGTTGGCGGCGTTTCTGTTTCTGCTGCAGCGGGGTCTTTCCACGGGAATCACCATTTACGCGCCGGCCATTATCCTCTCCACCATCCTTGGTTGGAATCTCACGGCTACCATTCTTTTCATCGGGGTGATCGTGACGTTCTACACTGTGGTAGGCGGTACAAAGGCTGTAAGCCAGACCCAGCGGCTGCAGATGGCCGTGATGCTGGGTGGTATGCTGGCCGCGGCCATTGTGGTGGTGCGTTTGCTGCCGGATGGCGTAGGCTTCTCCGAGGCCATGACTGTGGCCGGAACATCGGGCAAACTGAACCTGGTGGATCTGAGCTTCAACCCCGATGACCGTTACAATCTATGGTCTGGGTTGATTGGCGGCTTTTTCCTGGCTTTGTCTTACTTCGGCACGGATCAGTCGCAGGTAGGGCGCTATTTGGGTGGGGAGACCATTGCCCAGAGTCGCTTGGGTTTGCTCATGAACGGCCTGGTGAAAGTGCCCATGCAGTTCCTCATTCTGCTGGTAGGCGTGCTGGTTTTCGTCTTTTACCAGTTCTACCAACCACCCCTTTACTTCAACCAACAGCAGGTCAGCAGCGTCACGGCCTCAGCAGAGGCGCCGGTCTGGCAGAACCTGGAGGCCCAAAGCCGGCAGGTTTTCCAGGAGAAGAAAGAAGCTACTTTGGCCCTGGTGCAGGCGCACCAAGCTGGTAACAAGGCAGGGGAGGAGCAGGCAAGCCAGCGCATGCGCCAGGCCGAGGAGAAAAGAAAGGAAATAAGACAGCAGGCGCAGGCCCTGGTGAAAACCCACAACGAAGGCACCGACCTCAAAGACACCGATTACGTGTTCC
This sequence comes from Rufibacter aurantiacus, assembly GCF_017916345.1. Taxonomy (NCBI): domain Bacteria; kingdom Pseudomonadati; phylum Bacteroidota; class Cytophagia; order Cytophagales; family Hymenobacteraceae; genus Rufibacter; species Rufibacter aurantiacus. Next base: position 87,209 of record NZ_JAFMSV010000002.1, on the reverse strand, counting down.
TCACCTTCGTGACGCAGCAGTTGCCCCAGGGCTTAGTGGGTTTGCTTTTGGCCGTAGTGCTGTGCGCTGCTATGGGTAGCACGGCCTCGGCGTTCAACTCGCTGGCTTCCACTACCGTGGTGGATGTCTACAAACGCACCGTGAACAGAAATGCCTCAGATGACCATTATGTGAGTGCCTCCCGGTGGTTCACCGTGGGTTGGGGAGCGGTTTCTATCTTCTTCGCGCTGTTTGCCTCCCAACTAGAAAACCTTATTCAGGCGGTGAATATCCTGGGCTCCCTTTTCTACGGCACCATCCTGGGTATTTTCATCGCTGCTTTCTATTTCCAGAAGCTGAAGGGGAATGCCGTGTTCTGGGCCGCCGTGCTCACGCAGTTGATCATTTTTCTCCTGTATGAGTATACAACTATCGCCTACCTCTGGTACAACCTCATCGGGACGGTGCTGGTGGTGGGCATCGGGTATTTGCTTCGGACTTTCCTGCGCGAGCAAGCCTGAGTGGAGGTTATCGTATTACCATTTTACAAGCAGATGAACCAACTATATTTGGCCTTACAGCACGTTATCCAGAGCCGAAGAACCATAAAGCCACCTAAGATGAACGGCGCCCAGATTCCGGAGGAGGAGATAAAGGAAATCCTTACCCTTGCTGATTGGGCTCCTACCCACGGAAACACTGAGCCCTGGCGTTTTGTGGTGTATGCGGGCGAGAAAGTAAAAGAGTTCTGTCTGGCCCACGCCGAGCTGTACCGCGAGCATACCGCCCCAGACAAGTTCATGGACCTGAAGTACGAGAAACTGCTGCACATGGGAGATGAGGCCTCGCACGTGATTGTGGCCTATATGCGCCGTGGCGATTTGCCCAAGATTCCCGCCCTGGAAGAAATTGCCGCCACCTCCTGCGCCATCCAGAACCTGCTGCTGGGGGCTACTGCCTTGGGGATTGCTTCATACTGGGGATCTGGCGGTATGGCCTACCACCCAGCTATGAAAGACATGCTGGCCCTGCGTGAGGAAGATACGGTGCTGGGGATTCTTTACCTGGGCTACTCAGACAGCCCGGCACCCAGCGGAAAAAGGATTGTTTCTTTTGAGGAGAAAGTCCGCTGGATGTAAAACCCACTCTGACCTAAGAAAACACCTTAAAAACAAAACCCCGCTGAAGCAATATCAGAGGGGTTTTGTTTTTAAGGTGTTTTCAGGAAATCAGGACTAAAACCTTATTTCTTGTTTTTGATCTCGGCTAAGAGTTTCTCGTTCAAAGCCACGTAGTCTGCATTGTTTTCTTTTTTAGCTAACTCAATAGATTTCTGGGCGGTGGTAGTGGCGCCTTTGAAGTCGTTGAGTTTCGCCTGCATTTTGGCTTGCTGGTGCAGGTTCCAGAACTTAGGGTCTTTCTCGTTGGCTTGTTTCATCCAGGCCAGCGCTTGTTTCAGGTCTTTGTTGGTGTCTGCGTAGTAAGAAGCGGCAGCGGCATACAGGGCAGGTGTCACGTTGGTACCGTTGATCACTTTCTCTCTGATCTGGGCCATCACCTTGGTGTCTACATCGGTGGTGATTTTCACAGGCACCAAAGTGTTTTCCCAACTGATCTGCAGTACGCCGGAAGAATTGGTGAGGTCTGCGAAGCCAATGGTGAAGGACTCCACTTTTTCATTCAATCTCTTAGGCGTCACCTTGAAACGCACCTGGTCATCTTCCTGCTTGTAATCAGGACCACCGTCTCCCCAAAGTTTGGTGTTCTTGTGGATGACCACGGTCCATTCTTTCTCGCCTGGAATGGTGTACAGCGCGTACTCGCCGGCCGGAACCTTGTTGCCTTCCAGCATTACCTCATCTGAGAAAGTGATTTTGGTGGCGGCGTTAGCGCCTGTCCGCCATAGTTTACCGTAAGGCGCCAGGTCCCCGAAGATCTTGCGGCCTTTCACGCTGGGCCGGGAGTAGTCTACGGTTACTTTGGTCAATCCCACCACTTGGGTGACAGAGGCGCTGGGGCTGGCAGCCGGAGTTTGGATCTGGGCGGAGGCTTGGGTGCCCATCAGGAACAAGGCCATGGCCAATGACCAGACCAGTTGCAGGGATAACATCTTCTTCATATTACAGCTCAATTATGCTTGGTTTGATTGTGAAGTAATATTAATCAAAAGAAAGAATTCTACCTACGCTACCGCCATTTGGCGGCCATTCCATTTATAGCCAATCCTGCAAGTTAGCTCACCTGCCAGTGTTTCTGTTTTAGAACTATTTCTATAAAAACAGGCCGAAAATAACCTTAAACCCAGCTTGGTGAAAGTTTTAAATTATTGAAAGAATGAAAATGTTTGCGCTCTTTCCTTATGAGTTTGGTGTAGCCTTTAACTTATCATCTAGTAGATTATTAAGCACTTGCGTAAAGGTTTGCAGTAAAATCCTTTTGAAATATGGCAATAAAAAATTAGATTACATTTATAAAGTATTCGGTTTGTTAACATAATTTAAAAAAGCATGAAAAGACATCTACTCTTGTGCTTGATTTTGCTGACCGTACTTCATCTTAGTGCTGTTGGGCAAAGTAGAACCATCTCGGGGAGGGTCACCTCCGCCGCCGATGGTACCCCTTTACCAGGGGTGAGCGTGGTGGTGAAAGGTACCACCACGGGAGCGAGTACTGACGCAAACGGTCGGTATGAATTGAATGTGTCTGGCAACCCAACGCTGGTCTTTTCCTTTGTAGGGTTCCTGAATAGGGAGGTGCCCGTAGGCGCCAGCGGTACCATTGATGTGGCCTTAGCTGAGGACACCAAAACCATCAGTGAGGTAGTGGTGGTGGGGTACGGTACCCAGGAGGCCCGGGACGTGGTGGGTTCCATTGCCAGCGTAAAGGGTGAGGAAATCGCTGATATTCCGGTACCCAGCGTGGAGTCGGCCATTCAGGGGCGCGTAGCGGGGGTGCAGATTACGTCCGGAAGCGGTAAGGTAGGGCAAGGCATCAAGGTGCGGGTGCGCGGCTCGGCCTCGGTGACAGCGGGTAACCAGCCGCTCTACGTGGTGGACGGCATACCTATCACCTCAGAAAACCAGGGGATAGAAAACAACGAACCCACCAACCCTTTGGCTGACCTAAACCCCAATGACATTGAATCCATTGAGATCCTCAAAGACGCTTCCTCCTCGGCCATCTACGGCTCCCGGGCCTCCAATGGCGTGGTGCTCATCACCACCAAGCGGGGCAAGGCCGGAAAAACCGCTTTCAATTTTGACTACAGCACCGGTTTCAGCAAGCCCACAAACAAAGTGGAGTTCCTGAATAGTGCTGAGTACCTGGAGCTCTTCAATGAATCCGTGGCGAATTCAGAATTAGCCCAGTTGTACATTGACTTTGGGTTAGTGGCTGACCTTGACGAGTTCAAGGATGCTTTCCTGCCGGAGTGGCGCAACCCGGCCAACTCAAACTGGCAGGACCAGGTTTTCCGTACAGCGGGCTACAACCAGTTTGACCTTACCGCCAGCGGCGGCACGGAGAAAACCCGGTTTTACGTGGGGGGCTCCTACACAGACCAGGAAGGTATACTGCTGGGCAACAACTTCAAAAGGGCCAGCGCCCGCATCAACATTGACCACAACGCCACCGATAAGCTCACTATAGGAGTGAACTTCAGCCTGGCCCGCACCGTCAATGACCGGGTAGCCGATGACAACGCCTTTGCCACGCCCTTGCAGATTGTGGCCCTGCCGCCCGTTCAGCCCATCATTGACCCCGAGACCGGCGAATACAATACCAATACCGCCTATTACAACGGGCTAATTGAGATAAGGGACGCGTTCAGGAAATCAATAGGTTACCGGAATCTGAGCACCATTTACGCCAGCTACAATATTGTGCCGGGCCTTACCTTCCGGAGTGAGCTGGGTTTGGACCTCCTGAACCAGGGTGAGAACACCTACCAGGGGCGCGAAACCCAGGACGGTGCACCGGCAGGCGCAGCCGAAAGCCGGTCCGTGACGGTGCTGAACTACACCACCAACAACTTCCTCAACTACTCAAAACAGATAGGGGAGATCCACAACGTAGAAACTACCCTGGGTATGAGTTTCCAGAAATCAGAGACCGAGGCCAATTACGTGTCAGGCATTGGTTTCCCCAGCGATGACTTCAAACGGATCACCAATGCCGCCGAGATCAACTTCGGGACTTCTGAAGGCACGGAGTACTCCCTGCTTTCCTACTTTGCCCGGGTGAACTACAAACTGCTGGATAAATACCTGTTCTCCCTCAGCGGCCGTCTGGATGGGTCTTCGCGGTTCGGGGCCAATAACCGCTACGGTTTCTTTCCGGCCGTGGGTGTAGGCTGGATCCTGTCTGAAGAGCCCTTCTTCCAGGGAGCGGAATTCCTGAGCCTGTTGAAACTGAGGGCCAGCTACGGGTTTACCGGTAATGATAACATCGGTAACTTTGACGCCCGTGGGCTTTACACCTCCGGGTCCTACGCGGGCAATCCGGGGATAATTCCCTTGTCGGTAGAGAACCCAGACCTCAAATGGGAAACCACCGAACAGCTGGACCTTGGCATTAACTTCGGGCTTTTCAAGAACCGCATCAACGGCGGGGTGGAGTATTACCAGAAGAAAACCGAGGATTTGCTTTTGGCGGTGCAAGTGCCGGCTACCTCGGGGTTTGCCACCGTTACCAGAAACGTGGGTAACCTGGAGAACAAAGGCGTGGAGGTAACCCTGAACACCGAGAACCTGGTGGGCGCCTTTACCTGGTCCTCCAGCTTTAACATTGCCTTCAACCGGAACAAGATCACCAACCTGAACGGGCAGGTCATCACCTCCGGGGCGGTAAACAGGGCAGTGGAAGGGCAGCCCATTGGGGTATTCTACACCTTTAAGTACGCCGGAGTAGACCCTGCCAACGGCGATGCGCTCTATTACTTGCGGGCCGGCTCTGATGAGACCACCAATGATTACGGCGCCGCCGAACAGCAGGTGGTGGGTGACCCCAACCCCGATTACGTGGGTGGTTTCTACAATTCGTTCGGTTTCAAAGGTTTTGACCTGAGCCTGCTCTTGCAGTTCTCCTACGGCAATGAGATCTACAACAACGCCGGCCGGTTCCAGTCTGCCAACATGGACTACATAGACAACCAGACCAGGGATCAGCTCAACCGCTGGCGCCAGCCTGGAGATATCACCAGGGTGCCGCAGGCCCGGTTTGGGGATGCCAACGGAACCGGAACTTCGTCTCGGTGGCTCTATGATGGCTCTTACCTGAGGGGGAAAACCATTACGCTGGGGTACACGCTTCCTGCGGCTCTGATAGGTAAGTTCCACCTTACCCGGGTAAGGGTGTATGCCTCCGGCCAGAACTTTTTCACCATCACAGATTACCCAGGTTGGGACCCAGAGGTGGATACGCCTGGCACAGAGGTCACCAACCAGCGCCAGAATGTGGGCATCGGGGTAGACTTCTATACCACGCCGCAGGCAAAAACCATCACGTTTGGGGTTAACATCGGATTCTGACTTGCCTATTATGTCCTAATGACTACAGCCATGAGAAGTTATAGATATATCCTCACCAGATTCTTTCCGGCCCTAGGCCTGTGCATGCTGCTGGGCACCAGCAGTTGCGACGATGAACTTGAAGTAGACCCCCAGCAATCCATTGACGCCGGCCAGGCCCTTACCACTTCCCAAGGGGTGCAGAGTGCCTTGATTGGGGCGTATGAACGGTTGCAGGGTGGCCCTTTGTACTCCGGTGACCTGAACCTGATGAGTGAGCTGCTGGGCAGTACCGGTAACCTTATCTGGGGCGGTACTTTCCTTACCTACCGGCAACTGTTTCAGAAACAAATCACTACAGACAATGCCGTGGTGGCGAATACCTGGATACGGGCGTACAGTGCCATCAATGTGGTGAACAACGTCATCAAAGCGGTAGGGGTAGTGGACGAAGACCAGAGGGATGAGGTGCTGGGAGAGGCGCTCTTTATCCGGGGGCTGGTGTATTTTGATCTGGTTCGCTTCTACGGGTTGCCGTATGAGCCGGGGCAGCAGAATACCCAGTTGGGGGTGCCTGTTGTGTTAGAGCCTACCACTGTGCTGAGCAATGCCAACAATGTGCCGCGTAATACCGTGGAGGAAGTCTATGCCCAGGCTATTGAGGATCTCACCCGGGCTCGGGATTTATTGCCTGACAGGGCCAACCTTGATGACCAAAAAGAAGACGGGGCCGCAGCCAATACCTATGCAGCCAGTGCGGTACTGGCCAGAATTTACCTGCAGCAGGCCGGGGAACCCGGCAACCCTGCCGAGGGGCCTTACCTGACCAAAGCCGCCGAAGAAGCGAATAGAGTCATTGAACAAGGGGGCTTTGCTTTGGTGGAGGATTTCTCCGGAGAATTTAATAACTCACAGAATACCTCAGAGGACATCTTCGCCATTCAGCAGACGGTGCAAAGCAATGCCGGGCAGTCCAACGAAGGTCTGGCAACTTTCTACTCTGCCAACGAGCGCGCTGAGATTGAAGTGGCTGCTTCTTTTCTAACCGAGTTTGAAGACGGGGACGAACGAGCCGAGGTCCTGTACTTGGATGATGACGATGTGGCCAGGAACGGGAAATATGACGTTTACTCGGCCAATGTGCCCATTATCAGGCTGGCGGAGATGTACTTGATCAGGGCGGAGGCCAATCAGCGGCTGGGTACCGCCCTGGGCGCCACACCCCTGGAGGACATCAATACCATCCGCAGCCGGGCAGATATTCCGTCACTTACGTCAGTTTCCCTGGAAGACATCCTGCGGGAGCGGACCCTGGAGCTGGCTTTTGAAGGTCAGCTGCTCCACGACTTGAAACGCCTGAGAACGGATGTGGGTGATTTACCCTATAACGCAGGAGAACTGGTACTGCCCATTCCCCTGCGGGAAATAAACGCCAACCCCAGCTTGGTACAAAACGAGGCTTATACCTAGGGTTGTTTTCCAAGAGTGAATTCTGATTGCCGTTTAGGGGCTGCTTTTTCCAAAAGCAGCCCCTAAACGATTTTAGGAGGCGACCAGCTTGAATTTTATTCTGCCTTTGTTTGCATTGGAATTTCAAAAAATGGGCCCTAAATCAAAGGATTATACTATGGAATAGGAAGGGCTCCTGGTTTTGATTTGGCTGGTTAGCAAAGAAATCATAGCTAAGAGAAGGAGGGATGAGGCAGAAGTCCGCTTCGTTTTTTGGCTGGAACTTTGGTTTACATAACTTTTTTTTGCACCGCTAGAAAAAAGTTTTCTGATAATATTTTACCAAAAACCAGCCATGCATTAATAAATTGTTAAACCGGGTAAAAGCATTTGGTAAATCTTTACTGATCTAGTATTGTATTGTTATTTTCATAAATTTTTCCGTCAATGCTTACGATTTTGGTTTGTTTGAATATTGTTGATAAAGCTCTACTTTGGGAGGATATTCGCAAACTTTCAAACAAAACCAAATGAAAAAACATGTACTCTTGTTCTTGTTTTTGCTCAATGTGCTAGGTTTTAGTGCAATGGCGCAGAATAGAACCATCTCCGGCAGGGTGACCTCTGCCACAGATGGATCGGCACTTCCCGGGGTGAGCGTGGTTGTCAAAGGGACAACCATAGGCGCAAGTACAGACGTTGAAGGACGCTACCAGATCAGCGTGACAGGTTCACCTACCCTGGTCTTTACCTTCATTGGATTTACCACCCGTGAAATAGCGGCTGGGACCAGCACTACAATTGATGTGAAACTGGCAGAAGACACCAAAACCATTGAAGAAGTAGTGGTGGTAGGGTACGGTAGCCAGGAGAAAAGAGAAGTGACTGGTTCTATTGCTTCTATCAAATCTGAAGATATCCAAAGAACGCCAACCCCAAGTTTTGAGAACGCCCTGCAGGGTAGAACCTCTGGGGTGCTGGTAGAGCAGCAGAATGGTAAACTAGGCCAGGGTATCAAAGTACGCGTGCGCGGATCTTCTTCCGTAAGTGCGGGTAACGAGCCCCTTTACGTGTTAGATGGTGTTCCTTTGACCACCAGCGTACCTAACGCAGGTGGTGCTCCCACCAACCCTTTGGTGGACCTGAACCCTAATGACATTGCTTCTATTGAAGTGTTGAAAGATGCCGCCGCCGCGGCCATCTACGGATCCAGAGCTGCCAATGGGGTAGTTTTGATCACTACCAAAAAAGGAACTACCGGTGGCACCAAGGTGAATGTGAGCTACTTCACAGGATTTAGCAAACCAACAAACAAGCGTGAATTCCTGAACTCCAGTGAGTATGTAGAGCTTCTCAGAGAGGCAGCCGCCAACTCAGAAGAGCGGGAAGGTGAGCCGTTCTGGGTTGAGTTCAATGAAGGCCGTCTGCAAAGATATGCTGCCGGTAACGCTGATCCATTGACTTACAATACAGACTGGCAGGATGAGGTTTTCCAGGATGCCTCTGTGAACCAGATTGACGTGAGCGTTTCTGGTGGTAATGAGAAAACCAAGTTTTACACCGGTTTGTCTAACAGCAACCAGGATGGTATTCTTATCAACAACAGATTTGAGAAGATAAGTGGCCGTTTAAACCTGGATCACCAGATCAATGAAAAGGTAGCCATAGGCATGAATTTCAGCTTAACCCGCACCAAGAACTTCCGGTTAAGCAATGACAATGCTTTCAGTACCCCTATGCAGATTGTGGCGCTGCCGCCTATCACACCAGTTACTGACCCAAGAACAGGGTTGGTGAGTGGGGCCCTTGATCCGGCAACCGGCCGCCCTAACACCAACTATCCGGTATACTATAACCCCTTGCTCAACGCTGTAGATGCAGACTTCCTGACCACCGTTTTCCGGAACTTCACCAACCTGTACGCCAGCTACAAAATCCTGCCTGGCTTAACCTTCAGATCTGAATTTGGTCTGGATTTGTTAAACCAGAATGAAAATGCTTACTACGGTAGATTAACTGCCAGAAACATTGGTACTCCCAACGGGATTGGAGTAAACGCCCAGACCCAGATTTTCAACTACAACACCAATAACTTCTTCAACTACAACAAGAGCTTCACCGATGCCCACAATGTTGATGTGGTGTTGGGTATGAGCTACCAGGAGTCAAACCAGACAGCCAACTACATTGAAGGACAGCAGTTCCCAAGTAACGCTTACAGGACCCTTGCCAGTGCGGCAGACATCACCGAAGGTAATTCTTCTGGAACAGACTACTCTTTCTTGTCTTACTTTACTCGGGTAAATTATAAATTCAAAGACAGATACCTGTTGGGCTTGAGCGGCCGTATTGACGGTTCATCACGTTTCGGTAATGACAGCAAATACGGTTTCTTCCCGGCTGCCTCTGTAGGCTGGATTCTGAGCGAGGAGTCTTTCCTAGCTAACTCAAGCCTGATCAACTACCTGAAACTGAGAGGTAGCTACGGTATCACAGGTAACGCTGAGATTGCCAACGCTGCTTCTCTGGGCTTGTACTCAGGTGATGCCGGTTACGGTGGAACTCCGGGCCAGCGCCCAACCCAGATTGAGAACCCTGAACTGAAATGGGAAGAAACTGCCCAGTTAGACGTTGGTTTGGAATACGGCTTTTGGAACGGCAGACTTTCCGGTGAGATTGACTACTACGTGAAGAAAACAGACGACCTGTTGCTGAACGTGAACGTACCGGGCACCAGCGGTTACAGAACCCAGCTGAAGAACGTTGGTAAACTGCAAAACAAAGGGTTTGAGTTCAGCCTGAATTCAGACAACCTGGTAGGTGACTTCAAGTGGTCTACTAACTTTAACTACTCCAGAAACCGCAATAAGATCACAGACCTGCAGGGCCAGATTATTGAAGGTGGTTACCTGAACCGCGCCGTAGAAGGACAGCCAATTGGCGTATTCTTCGGGGTTGAGTATGCCGGGGTAGACCCAGACAACGGTGATGCTTTATATTATCTGAATACCCTTAATACAGATGGTTCCCGCAACAGAGAAACCACCAGTGATTACGGCTCCGCCGAAAGAGTTGTAATTGGAGATCCAAACCCGGATTTCGTGCTTGGTTTAACCAACAACTTCTCCTTCAAAGGATTTGACCTAAGCGTTCTGTTCCAAGGTGTGGTAGGCAATGACATCTACAACGGTGCCGGTACTTACATGAGCGCCAGCGCCAGCTGGTATGACAACCAAACCAAAGATCAATTGAGAAGATGGCAGAAACCCGGTGATATCACCGATGTGCCTAGAGCTTACCTGGGTTATGCAAACGGTACAGACGCCTCTTCCCGTTACCTGTCAGACGGATCCTATATGCGTCTTAAGAATGTGACTTTGGGGTACACCCTGCCTACTTCCTTCGTGCAGAAATTCCACTTGGAGAAAGTACGCGTGTATGCCATTGGCCTCAACTTGCTCACCTTCACAGATTATGAAGGCTGGGACCCAGAAGTTAACACAGATTACCTGGCTGGTAACATCTCCCAGGGTAATGACTTCTATGGTGCGCCACAGGCAAGAACCATCACTTTTGGAGTAAACATCGGGTTCTAAGCAGTATCACAGAATCACGTAAAAGAACAAGTCATGAAAAGAATGAACATAAAATCATACGCTGTCATCATAGGCTTAGCCGGACTTCTGTTTAGCTGCGATGACCAATTAGATATAGATCCGCAGCAATCAGTAGAAACCGGTCAGGCCCTTGCCACCTCCTCAGACGTGGAAGCGGCTCTTGTGGGTGCTTATGACGCAGCCGGAGATGCCGATGTGTACGGGGGAGATATCCAATTTTTGTCAGACCTATTGGGCAATGATGGCGATATTGCTTTCGTAGGCACGTTCGCGCAGCCTGAGGAAGTTTATCAGAAAGCCATTCTGGAAAACAATTCCTTTGTGGCCAATACCTGGATGGACAGTTACCGCGTCATCAACATTGCCAACAGTGTGCTGGCTAATATTGATAAGGTAGACGCCGCCAAGAAAAGCCGGGTAGAAGGTGAAGCCAAATTCCTGAGAGGCTCTATGTACTTTGAACTGGTTAAACTCTACGGTAAAGCCTATGTAGACGGAAATCCTGCCACTAACCCTGGGGTGCCCATCATTCTGGAGCCAACCAGCATTATCACTGAAAACTCTTTTGTGAGCAGAAACTCAGTAGGTGAGGTGTATGCCCAGGTAGTAAAAGACCTTACAGATGCAGAGACTTTACTGCCTGCAACCAATGGCTTCTTTGCTACCAAATGGGCGGCAGCCGGTATGCTTTCCCGTGTGTACCTGCAGCAGGAGAAATACCTGGAGGCTGGTCAGGCCGCAGATAGAGTGATCAAGTCTGGCAGATTCAGACTGGCTGATTCTTACGGGCAGGCTTTCAATAATACCTCAAACAGCCCGGAAGACATTTTCGCCATCCAGGTAACGTCACAGGACGGGATAAATGAGTTGAACACCTACTATTCACAGCTGCAACGCGGTGATATTGAAATCCAGGATCAACTGATTGACCAGTACGAAGCCGAAGATGAGCGCCTGAATATCTATGAAGACGGTTATACCAATAAGTTTGATGAGCAGTTTGCCGTAATTCCAATCCTGCGCTTAGCGGAGATGTACTTGACCCGTGCTGAGGCCAGCCTGAGAACCGGTACTAACATTGGTGGGATATCTGCGGTGGCAGACATCAATACTATCAGAGACCGGGCCGGCTTGGCACCGTTGACTACCGTGACCCTTGCCCAGGTATTGCAGGAACGTAAACTGGAGTTGATCTTTGAAGGACAGCTTTTAGCTGATATCAAGCGCATCAAAGGAACTGTAGGTGATGTTCCTTACAGCGCCAACAACCTGGTGTTCCCTATTCCGCAAAGAGAAAGAGACGCTAACAAGAACCTGGCGCAGAACCCAGGTTACCTTGGAGGCTAATCTAACCCCATACATATAAACAAAAAGAGGAGGCTTTTGCCTCCTCTTTTTGTTTATATCCTGTTTTTATTAAATAGGCCCAAAACAAGGGTGAACTAAGCCTGCATGGCTTAAACTCTTCCTCAGTCTGTCCCCTGACTGACCGAAATTATTAGCTGCAATGAGGCTAAAGCCGGGTTGGCCTGTCAGGTTACAGGCCAAGGGAGAATGGAGGAAAGCTGTGTAGCTACTTTTTACTCTAAAAATCTCAAAGGAGCAGAGGCAGGTTGTGCCTCTTTCGTTTAAACCCATATTCAGTAAAAACAGGCTAAAAACCAATCGTCGGCTTAAGGCAGCAAAAGTGAGCTGTCTCCGTAGCTGAGGAAACGGTACCCATTGGCCAATGCATGTTTGTACACCTTTTGCCAGGATGGCCCAATCAGGGCAGAAACCAATAGCAGGAGGGTACTTTGCGGCTGGTGGAAATTGGTGACCAGGCCGGTGCAGATCTTGAACTGATAACCCGGCGCAATTAGGATACGGGTAGTGGCCTGCAGGTGTGAAAGTCCTTGCCGGTCCAGGTGTTGGATAAGAGTCTCCAGGGCCTCCTGTACCGATAGGGTGGTACGGACTTCATACGGGAACCACTGCGGCACCAGCAACTCGTCGCTCTCCTGGGGAAGAATGCCCAAAGAAAGGCCGGTACCCAGCCAATACAGACTCTCCAGGGTGCGCATGGAAGTGGTGCCTACCGCAATGACGGGTTTAACGCCGTGGTGCAGCAATTGATGCAGGAAAGCCCGGCTCACGGATAATTGCTCCCCGTGCATGTAGTGGTACTCCATCAGCTCGGCTTTCACCGGTTTGAACGTGCCGGCGCCTACGTGCAAAGTGACAAAGGCCTGCTGATGACCCTTCGCGCTGACCTGCTCCAAAACCTCGGGGGTAAAGTGCAGGCCGGCAGTGGGGGCGGCTACGGCCCCGGCCTCTGAGGCGTAAACGGTCTGGTAACGCTCCTGGTCCGTTTGCTGGGCGTCGCGGTTCATGTACGGAGGCAGCGGCAACAGGCCAGCCAGTGCCAGAATCTCAGCAAAGGTTCTATGGCCCGGGGACCAGGTGAAATGGATGGCAAATCCTTCCTCGGCAGGGGCAAGGCGCTCGGCCCAAAGCATGCCATCGGCGGGGTAGGGGCCCAAGGGCATTTCCAGGCGGCCATCGCGCCAGCGTTTGTTGTTACCTACCAGGCACTTCCATACTACCGAGTAAGTTTGCTGCATGGCCTGCTGTACCTCACGCACGGGCTCCAGAGGTTCCAGGCAGAACAGTTCAATCATCCCGCCCGTTGATTTCTGGAACCGCAGACGTGCCTGTACCACCTTGGTATCGTTGAAAACCAGGAGGGAATTGAAAGGCAACGCTGAGGGAAGGTCTTTGAATTGGGCATCTGAGATGCGTCCGTTTTTGTAGAGCAGCAACTTGGATTGGTCCCGGTTCTCCAGCGGAAACTGGGCAATCCTTTCCTCAGGAAGGTTGTAGGTATAATCAGAGATGGAAATCTGTCGCGGATGTTGGGTAGGCATGAATGTCAATCACAAAAGAAAAACAAAGGTATAAAGCAGAGCCCAGCATCAATAATTATAAAGCATATTCATGCATTCCCCAATCTTCTGAAGGGGCTTGAATCGGAATACTCCTAATTATACGGGCAATCCTCATAGGTGAGCGCCAGATTTAGATGGGACCAGCTGAGTTGCTTATAAATTTCCCTGAAAGGCTACTTTTCTATTTTAGATGGAAGGGGGCACCACAGGTTTTCGAGCCGAGGTCTGAAAGGCCGGGGAAAGTCTCTATACTGATTTCAAAAGAAGGTGATTCGGCGCGGAAAGAAGCACTGTTTAGGGCTTGTTTACCGGAAAACAGGGGGGAAACAAAACTGGCTTATTAGACAGTGCCCTTGGGTGCAATTTTCTCGTCCTGCTCCAGGTCGCTCAGTTCCAGTTCCAGGGCTTTCACCGAAATCTGGATTTCCCACAGTGACAGGGCCATGGACACCATGAGCAAAATCAGGCTTACCCCGAAGATGATGGTGCCGGCGGTCTGCCAACTGGCGTAGATCATGAACATGCACAGCACACAGGAAAACATACTGGCGATGCCAAAGGCCTGCATGTTGCGGATTAGAATAAGCCTGACTCTGAGATTCTGGATCTGACCGTACACCAAATGGTTATGGCTGGCTTTGTAGATGGACTTCAGGTTCCGGATGAGGGAGGCCAGGGACAGAAACCGGTTGGTGAAAGCCAGCAGAAGCAACGAAAGCGCCGGAAACAGCAGGGCAGGGGTGGTGAGCGTGATTTCCATGGCGGTTATTCAGCAGGTTACCAGTTCGCGTTGACCTATTCTTCGGGGGTGTCGTCTTCTTCGCCCTGAAACTCAAGGTCCTCGGCAATCTCCAGGCTTCTGTCCAGCAAGTCGTCAATCTCCTCTTTGGAGGAAGCGTTGAGGGTTTCTTCAAACAGGGCCAGAATATGCTCTGCGTCGGCGTTCACGTAGAGATCGGTGTAAAGCTCCTCAAACAGGTAGCTTTTCTGCTGCACCACGGTGTCAATACCCTTTACTGTGGAAGCCAGCAAAGCTTCCTGCAGCAGGTCGCGCACCTGCGCACTTTCATCGTCGCCACCCAGGTCTGTTAGCAGTTGCAACAGAGAGATTCCCAGACCTAACCGGAGGCGCTCAAACCGGAAACTCACTTCTTCCTGGCTTTTTCTGCCGGGGCGGGCCTCCTGTAGGGCTTTTTCCAGCTCTAGGTACAAAGGCGAGATTTCCGTCCGAAGATCTACGGGCTCCAGGCCAAATACCTGGTCCAGCAATTGTTGGTATAGTGAATCGCTCATGGTGAGAAACTTTGGATTAGGGTCAATGGGTCCTGGCCAGCAAAGGCCTCCTCAGAACCGGGGGCAAGTTAGGAAAAGAACCAATGCATTTTATGGCTTATTTCCTAAAATCGGCCTTGAAATGGGGCGCCTGCTTTACCGGGCTTCGGGCTTTAAACATACCATTTGAAAGAGAAAAGGTTTCTTTAACCTGTTTCTGCTGCGGGCAAAGGCTTGAAATATGTTCTTTTGGAGAGAAACTGAAGGAAAACCGGAGGGTTACAGGTCAACTTTTTAGCGTTCTTAAAAGTATAAAGATTTGTAGAACTACGTTGGCTTCTTAGAAGTTTACTTTCCTGATTTTTTTGCTTAACTTACTCAGACTGAACAAGCCACGTATGGGTAATTCTTTGCAGAAACCGCTATTCTCAGGACTCCTGACCCTTGTTCTCTTCTTTGCCATGTTTCTGTCACCCACGCTGTTATGGGGGCAAGCATTGGAAAACGAAGAGGACGGCTTGAAGTTTTTGTATAACCGCAAACGGGTAAGAATCCCGTTTCAGCTGGTACATAACCTCATCATTATCCCCATCAAGATCAACAACTCCAACCCGCTCAATTTTATTGTGGATACGGGGGTAGACCGAACGCTGCTCATGGAGATAGGGCAGTTTGACACCATCACCCTGAACAACGTAGAAAAGCTTTTTTTAAGGGGTTTGGGCAGCGGCGAGGGGATCAACGCCATGCTGTCCTCTGGGAACAGCATCAACTTCTCCGGAGTAGAGTCCAGGAACCAGAAAGTGCTCATGTTGGAGGAAAACATCTTCAATCTCTCCTCCCGGTTGGGCCTGAACATCCACGGCATCATTGGGTACCCGCTGTTCCGCGATTTTGTGGTGGAGATTGACTACGAGAACAAGGTCATGACGCTTTTCAAACCCGGCACTTACCCAGCGAAAAGGGCTAGCAAGAGCAAGGTGGTGCCGCTGGAGATTGAGGCCTCTAAACCCTACGTAAAGGTGCAGGCCAACTTCCCCGATGGTTCCAAACACGCGTTGCGCCTTATTGTGGACAGCGGCATGAGCACCTCCATGCTGCTTTACCCGCCCACCTTACCCGATGTGAAAATTCCGGAGAAAAGGATTGAGGCTTACCTGGGCCGGGGACTGAACGGCGATATCCATGGGGAGATTGCCCGCTTGGAGACTTTGGAACTGGGCGAATTCACCTTGAACCGCCCGCCCGCCTGTTTCCCCGATACCATGTCTATCCGGCATGCGCTGGGCCTCAACAACCGCAACGGAAACCTGGGCGCTGATATCCTGCAACGGTTCAAAGTGGTGTTTGACTACCAGAACTCCAGAATGCTGCTGCAGCCCAGCAATATGTACAAGAAGCCGTTCTACTACAACCTCAGTGGCCTGGAGCTGCTCAGTCCTATTCCAGGGTTCAATTTTTACACCATCGCGCAGGTGATTCCCAACTCTCCGGCCCAAAAGGCAGGGCTGGAGCCCGGCGATGCCATTTTGAGCATCAACGGCGTGAAGTGCATTGACAAGACCTTGGGCGAAATCCTGGAGATGTTCCAGAACTATCCGCGCCGGCGGCTGCAACTGAGAATAAGCCGCCAGTACAAGTCTTTTGACACTACCATCCAGCTACAGGATCTGATCTGAGACAATGCTATTTCGGGCCCGATTTTGCTAAACCAGACCCGAAACAGAAAGGTGTTATTTGGGGTTGACGAACTGGTACACCGCAGAGAAGTCTTCTTGGGCCAGGCCAGCCTGTTTGGCCTGCGCGAACAGTTCTTTGACAGTGGCTAGGGTAGGCAGCGCTATGCCTTGCTCATATGCGGTAAGGCCCGCCAGATGCAGGTCTTTGTGCATCCATTCCAAGGGGAATTCAGGGGAGAAGTCGCGGGTGAGGAGTTTGTTTTCCTTCAGTTTAAGGAAAGGCGCGCCGCCAGGGCCGTTCAATAATGTCTGGCACAGCATTTCCTCCGTGATGCCCAGCGAGGTTCCTAGGCGCAGCGCCTCAGAGAAAGCCGCCATGATCTGCCCGAAGAGCATGTTGTTGACCATTTTCATGCTGGAGCCCTGCCCGTGTCCGCCGATGTGCAGCACCGCTTTACCCATAGTGTCCAGTAAAGGGCGCACTTCTTCCACGTCATTGGCCTCGCCGCCTACCAGGAACACCAACTGACCCATTTCGGCGGGTTTCAGCGATCCGGAAACCGGTGCATCCAAAAAACGGTGGCCCATTTTGGTCGCGGCCTGGGCCATTCTCAGGCTGAAGGAGGGGTTCACGGTGCTGGCATCAATCCAGAGCGAGTTGCCGGGTAGTTCTTTCAAGAAGCCGTGCTGGCCCAAAGCCGCCTCTTCCACCGATTCTGGGGTAGCCAGCATGGTGAACACCACGCGGCACTGCCGGCCCACTTCCTCGGGGCTGCCGGCCAGGGTGGCGCCATTAGCTACCAAATCATTTGCTTTCTCGGCGGTACGGTTGTAAACCACCAGGTTGTGGCCCGCTTTCTGCAGATTGGCGGCCATGCGGCTGCCCATAATGCCCAGGCCTATAAATCCTACGTTCATGTCTTTCTGTTTTAGGTAATAGACAAAGTAAGGATTTACGCACCGGCAGCGCAAGGGGTACAGGTGAATCTCTGTTTCGGCAGCGTTTTTAAGAAACTGGCCTGAAAACGGGCATCAGCCTTGGCGAAAGAATTGAAACCTGAAGGTAGTACCTTCGCCCAGAACTGAATCAACGGAAAGCTCGATGCCGTGGAAAGTGGCAATGGTTTTCACGATGGTAAGACCCAGGCCATGGCTCTCGCCGTCTGGGGCATGCAGGCGCTTGAACCGGCTGAAGATGTGCGGCAACTGCTCGGCCTGGATACCCACGCCGGTGTCTTTCACCGCAAGTTCGTAGCCGTTCCCCGCTGGCTGACCCTTGATGCAGATGCTGCCTTCGGGTTTGTTGTATTTGATGGCGTTGTTCACCACGTTGAACAGCATGGTAAACAGCAGCGATTGGTTCGCTTTGGTGAGGGTGTAATCGCCGGTAATCTCTACGTGCAGGTTCACCTCCCGGGCCTCAGCACGTTCCTGGATTTCCTCGGCCACTTCTTGGGCCAACTGCGGAATGTCCACGGCCTCGTTGCGCAGGTACTGCTCGTTTTCAATGCGGGAGATCAGCAGCAGCGCCTGAATGATGTTCTTGAGCCGGTGCAGCGTTCTGAGGTTGTCTACCAGCTTCTCCAGCATGCTTTCGGGGGTCTCGGGATCAGCGAGTAGGTTCTCCAGGCGGGTCTGCAGGATGGACACCGGCGTGAGCAACTCATGCGAGACATTCCCGATGAACTCCTTCTCTTTCTGAAACGCCTCCTGAATCTGGCCCATCATGGCGTTGATGGTATTGTTGAGGTACAGGAAGTCATCGGTGGAAGTCTGGAGCTTTTTGGGCGTGAACGTGCTTGGGTGCTCCACCCGTTGGAGGCGTTTCACAATGAGCGTGAGCGGGCGCAGCAGAATCTTACTGAAAGCCAGATCAGAGAAAACGGTGAGCACCACGACGGCGGCTAGAAAATACAACGCGTAAGCCTGCAGCGTTTTGCTGTTGTTATGGATGGTAGCCAGCGAGCGCCCGATCTCAAGCAGGTACCGTTTGCCGCCCAAGTCAAAGGTGGAAGAAAGTACCCGGTAGTTCACAACCTGGTTATCTACTTTACGCAGGCTGTTCTCAATGCTGTTCACCACCTTACTAGAGGAGATTTCCTCCAGTGAGATAAACTCTTCCTTGAACAGGTTATAGCTACCATAAGCCCCCGTTTCGCTGGTAATGAAAGACTCTATGCCCTGTTCCTCAATGATCTGGTACATCCTTTCCTCTTTTTGCATGAGCCGCTCATCGGCGTTGAGCAGAGCCACCTTGTTCACCAGAATAGGCAGACCCAACACCAGCAACAACAGGATCAATATCTTAGAGGCGGCACTGAAAAGGGCAAGTTTGGATTGAAGACGCATTGATTAATGTGCTGATTTTTTAATGTGCTGATGTGCTAATGAATGTGGGAATGTGGAGATTTGGAAATTTGTATTTAGGCAGATATTAGATGCTTTTGGCATAAAGTAAGAACCAGGAAGGTAAGCGTTTTGGGCCTGCTTTGCCCAAAACAGGTTAGAAACGGCCGCCCACCCAAATCCGAACCTTTTCCTCAATCAACTCCCAGATAAGAAAATTATACATGAGCATTTAGAATAATACATTAGCTTGAATAGCACATCATCACAGTAATTCACTAGCACATTAACTAGCACAGTAGCACATTGAAAAATTAGCACATTAAACAGTAAGCCGGTACCCTACGCCGCGGACGGTTTCCAGCCAGTCGGTGGTGGCGTGGGCGGATATTTTTTTGCGGAGGTTTTTGATATGCACATCTATGTAGTTGGAGTCATAGTCATCTTCCAGGATGTTGCCCCAGATGTGCTCGGTGAGCTGCAGGCGCGTTAAGATGCGGTTCTTGTGCAGGAGCAGGTAATGCAGGATATCGAACTCCTTTTTGGTCAGCACAATTTCCTGTGACCCGAAGGTGACGCGGCGGGCGCTGCTGTCAATCTCAAACCCGTGGAAACTCACCGAGGACGATTTCAGCTTGAACTTGCGGCGCAACACGGCCTGCATGCGGGCCTGCAGTTCCAAAAGGGAGAACGGTTTGGGCAGGTAATCATCGGCCCCCAGGCCCAAGCCTTTGATGCGGTCTTCCAGGGCGCCGCGGGCCGTTAAGATGATAATGGCCGGGTCATGGTCAATGTCCTTGATCTCCTTGAGCAGGTCCAGGCCATCGTAGTCGGGGAGGCCGAGGTCCAGTAGAATGAAATCATAGCGGTTCACCGCGATTTTCTCAGAGGCTTCCCGGCCATTGGAGGCCCAATCACAGATATAGTGTTCCTGCGCCAGGAAGTGCATGAGTTCAGTAGCCAGACTGGTCTCGTCTTCTACAATCAGGATGTGCATAGGAGTAGGTTTGGTAGCGGTTTAAAAGGTATAGCTTAAGTTGAGCGATACAAAAGATTGTGCTTTGGACTCATCGCCCTCCAGGCGGTTCACCGGAAGCGCGAAACGGTACGCGGGCTCAATGTCCACGTTGTACAAGCTGAACACCAGCGGCACCGTGATGGAATAGTTCAGAACCTTGAACCGGGTGCTGGTAGTAGTTGTGGTGGTAGTGGTAGTACCACCGTTGCCGTTCCCATTACCTTTTCCGTTTCCGTTGCCGATGGGGTTCAACGGGTCTAAAACGGTGCCCAGGCCTTTTTTCTTGTTCTGCGTCTCTACGGTGTGCGTCTGGGCAAACTCCTGGGTACCGGCGATAATACTGATTTTAGGGTCAATGCCCACCGGATTTTTGCCCTTCCAGAGGTTCTGCAGGGGAATATAACGTGAGTTGTCCAGCACGGTGAAAAGGTCGCTGCTTCCACCAAAGATATAGCTGGCAGTCACCCCGGTCAGGAGGTATTTCCAGTCCAGCGTGCCCGAGGCCGTGGCTGCGTTGGAGGTCACCGATTTCACCAAAGGTGTGTTGGGCCCGAAGAAAAACCGCGAGTAACTCACCAGCCCGTCAAAGCGGTTGCCTATTTTGAAGCTGTATCCGGCAGAGACATCGGTCTCGTCAATAAAGTCCTCGGTGTTGAACAACTGGTAAGACATCGCGGAGATGAACAGGCCCGAGGTATGGGTATAGGTAAGCGATGCCGCTACGTAAGGATATTGCTGTGCAGTATTGCGTCCGAAAAAGGAGGCATTATTGGCCGTTTCCAGGCCTACGGTCCACCAGCCGTGTTTAGAGGCTGTGTCCTGGGCCATCGCCGGGGAAGGGGCTGCCAGGGAAGACGTTTCCTCTGCTAAAGCAGGAGCGGTGAGCCAGAAACTGAACAGGAAACAGAATCCAAAGAGGTTTTTCATCTGAGTAAATCTATCAATTAGGTGGTAGATGAGGATAACCGCTCCGGTAGAGAAGCGGCTGTAATGGTATTTGTAAAAAGGTACGTATTGGAAAGGAGGGTTAGTTTTTGCCCACTTTGATGCGGCCCACTCCTAAACCGCCCACTTTCACCGGCTTGGCAGATTTGGCTGCTTTAGCCGCGTTGCCTACCGCTTTCACGGTGTTGCCGGCATTGACCCCTCGGCCGGGCCGGGCCGCGCTTTGCGGACGCGCCGCGGAACCGCGGGAAACCAGTTCATCTACGTCGCCAGAAACTTTCTCGGGTTTGCCCTGGCGTTTGGCCGTGGCTACCTCTTTCACTTGCTGTTCCTCTTGGGGCTGGTCTTTGCCTTTCTTCTTATCGGCTTTGCGGGGCTTTTCCTGCTGCAAAAGCATACTGTTCTCCGGGGCAGCCGGTGCATCTACCGCAGGAGCTATATCCAAGGCCTCCGCGGAGGTTACCTCGGCTTTGGCCATAGCGGTTGCATCTGGTTTACCGGCCGGTTCGTTGCCCACAACGGTGGGTTGCGCAAATGCAGTACCGGTGCAAAGAGCCGCCGCTGCTATTAAAAAGGAAAGTTTCATAAAAGTGGGACGCATGCTAATAACTATATACTTCAAAGCTACTATGGAAAGATGAAGCGAGGGTGAATATTTCAGATTCTGTTCATCTTTTAAGTAGACAATCAATTCTTTAAAATGATTCTGGAGGAGTTTTGCAAAAAAGAGGCCAAAACGGCAGCGCTGTTTTCCTCTTTGAAACTAAACCTATTGAGGCTTAGGTACTACTTAGATAGGGTGGCGCTCGGAAACCGTTGCACATGGGTACCATACGCCGGAGCGGAGTTGGCCAGAAGCCAATTCATTACGAAGCAGATGCTGATGAATAGTTTCATTGTGTTGGTGTGTTAGGGGTTGAGGAAGAAATTTCAGCTGCCTCTGCCGGGGCAAAGGCAGCTGAGTTAGGTTAAGATTATTTAGAACCAATTTTCAGGTTGGCGCCGGCGTTCACTTTCACGGGGCGCACGCCTTTGGTAGAAAGGCCGGTGTTTACTTTGGCACGGCTGGCGCTGCCAGCATTCACTTTGGTGCCCAATCCAGTCTCGGTTTGGATTCTGCCGGCTCTCTGGCGTTTCTCAGAGGCAGCAGCTTTCACCGCCTGGCCTTTTTCTTTGCCGGTTTCCAGGGTTCCCTTGGCAACGGTGCTCACCGCCTCACCATGGTTTTCGCCTTCCTGCTTGGCTACCTCAACATCGGTTTTGGCTTTTACTTTCAGGTCAGCGTTGGTCTGGGCCGCAGCTTCTTCCTGCTCTTCTCTCTGGGCCTTGGCTTTGGCTTTCAGCTCGGCACGGGCTTGCGCAGCTGCATCAAGGCTTTCTTCTTTCTTCGCCTTGGCTTCCTCGTGCTTGGCCTTTAGTTCTTCCTGTTTGGCTTTGGTTTTTTCTTTGCCGGTTTTGGCCGACTCTTTTACTTCATTTGAGGTCTCATCTTTTTTTGCCTTGGCTTTTGACTTGGCCACCTCGCTAACAGCTTGTCCCTTGGCGGCGGCATCGGTGGTGACGGTACCGGAAACATCGGCTTTGGCCGTGGTGCTTACGGTGGTGCCGTGGGTTGTTTTAGTGGTGGTTTGCCCGGTACCAGTGGCAGTGGTGGTGGTCTGTGCGAAAGAAGTACCGGCAATCAATAAAGAGGCGACAAAGAAGGTTAGCTTTTTCATGTTGATGGATCGTTTAGGTTCGTTTTTGGATCGTTTTAAATGATTAATGAGTCAAAACTACTTTGTCAAGATGAAGAGAAGATGAAGAATGGCCTTCATGAAGAATTTTTTTAAAATTTTTTTTCTGATGCAGGAAAAAGGCCGTTTTAAAGCTGTTTTGCGGGTTTTCACCCGAAAATAAAAAGGCCGCTCTTTTCTGGAAGAGCGGCCTTTTTATTTGAAAGAGGCAGAAGATGAAGAAAAACTACAGAATCTTCACCTTTAGATAAGAGGGTTGCTGGGCATTATGGTACACGCGGTGCGTGGCCTTCTGGAAATCCTCGGCCTTGGCCTCATATATATTAGGTACATACTTCTGCGGATTGCGATCTACGAGCGGGAACCAGGTACTCTGCACCTGCACCATGATGCGGTGGCCTTTCTTGAAGGTGTGGAGCACATCCTGCAGGGGCACGTTCACAGCGGTTACCTGGTTGGCGGTGAAAGGCTCCGGTTTCTCATAGCTGTTTCTGAAACGGCCGCGCAGCACCTCGCTGCGGACCATCTGCTGGTAACCACCCATTTTCACCGAGGCTGGGTTATGCGCATTCTCGCGCGCAGTATCTGGGTACACGTCAATCAGTTTCACCACCAAGTCGGCATCGGTGCCGGTGGTGGAGACGTTGAGCGCCGACAGGATCTCGCCAGCCAGGGTGATGTCTTCGGTTAGAACATCGGTCTGGTAGGTTAACACATCGGGGCGGCGACTGGCGAAACGCTGGTCATCGGTCATGTACTCGCGGGTCATGCCGGTGGTGGTCTCCTCAGAGAACGGCACGGGTTTATTGGGGTCACTGATGAACTCGTCAAAGCTCGCGCCGGCGGCGGCTGGTTTCTCAAAGCTCAATTTGCCGTTTTCCCCGAAGTACAGCATGCGCTCCTGCGTGTTTTTGGGTGGCCAGGCGGCAAACTCGCGCCACTGATTTGCGCCAGTGTTGAACATATACGCCTCGGGTAGGGCGGGTTTGCCTTTGCCGTTCTCCTTTAAATAATGGCGGAAGAATTTAGCCTCGATGTTCGGGCGGTAGAACTCAGAAGTATTCTGGCGGAAGGAGACTTTGCCCAGGTGCTCGCCGGTTGAGCGGGACCAGCCGCCGTGGAACCACGGCCCCATCACCAGGGTGTTGTAGGTGCCGGGGTTGTTCTTCTCAATGGTCTTATAGGTCTCCAACGCCCCGAAAAGGTTCTCGGCATCAAACCAGCCACCCACTACCATCACCGCAGGCTTAATGTTTTTCAAGTGCGGTCTGATGTTCATGGCTTGCCAGAATGCATCATAGTTGGGGTGCTGCACGATGTCGTTCCAAAAGGAGACGTTGTTTTTAAGGTATTGGCTGTTGGCGTTGGGCAAGGCGCCCATGCGCAGAAAGAAATCGTAGCCGTCTGGCGTGCCGTGGTTGAAGCGTGGTGCTCCGGTAGGCGAAGGCTGCGGTCGCGGCTGCCCGAAGGAAGCCAAGAAGTTGAAGGCGTGCGGCAGAAAGAACGCGCCATGGTGGTGGAAATCGTCCCAGAACCAATCGGTCACCGGGGCCTGCGGCGAGGCGGCTTTGAGGGCGGGGTGGTTGCTGAGCAAGCCTACAGTGGTATAGTAGCCGGGGTAGGAGATGCCCCACTGGCCCACGCGGCCGTTGTTGTTGGGCACGTTTTTCACGAGCCAGTCAATGGCGTCATAGGAATCGGTAGACTCGTCCACGTCCTTCTTGCCTTTCTTGGCGATGATGGGCTTCATGTTGATGAACTCGCCCTCGCTCATGTACTTGCCGCGAACATCCTGGTAAGCGAAAATGTAGCCCTCACGCATCATGTCCGGTGACGGCCCGATGCTGGTTTTGTACTTGTCCTGTCCGTAAGGCCCCACCGAGTAAGGTGTGCGGCTAAGCATGATGGGGTATTTCTGGCTTTGATCTTTGGGCGCGTACACCACGGTATACAGCTTCACGCCGTCGCGCGCGGCAATCTGGTGCTCCGTTTTGGTGTAGTTCTGCCGGATGTAGGCGGAGTCTGTGAGGGTTTGGGCAGAGGCGGAGAGGGCAGGCCACAGAAGCACCAGCACAAGCAATTGCCAGAGGTTTGGTTTCATAAATTGTTCTTTGCGTAAAGTTTGGCGCCGACAATTTAGAGAATTCAGCCGCGGCAGACAACCTCTGTTTTACCGCCGTTTTCCCGAGAATAACCCTAAAACAGGATGGGACCTCTCCCCGGAATTCTGCTTAAGCGGTGTTTTTGTAAAAAGGCACAAAAAAAGGCCTGGTTTCCCAGGCCTTTGCAGGTAAGCATATTCTTTCTTATTGGCAGCTGTACTCAACGTTCACGGTTGTTACATCATTGTTCTGGGTTGTCCTGGTGATTTTGGTAGGGTACCCGTTGTCGTTGAACACGAAGGTGTTGGTGTAAGACATGTCTTTGTCTACGGTGCTGCCTTCTTTGCGCACCTCGGTGATCACGTTATTCACGCTTGGAGGGTTCAAGGTTGGTAAACCGATGAATAGGGCTTCGAAAGCAGCCATCGGGCTGTTTTTGGCGTCATAGGTGTACTCAGTGGTGGCAGAAGGAGAAGTGGACTCATCTTCCTCGGTCGCTGGATTGTCATAGTATTCGGTGGCTTTGGAGACGTTGCCTTTGGCGTCATACTGGTAAGTGGTCCAGCCCATGGGGAACGTAACAGGGTCTTCGCCTTCCTCGGCAGGAATCACCAAGAAGCGGGTGATTTTGCTGATGCGGTTGCCGCTGTACTCAATTTCAGAGCCCATGCCCATGCCATCCATGTCCTCTCCGCTCAACATGGTGCCGGTCAGTTTACCCTGGTCATCATAGGTGTACTCCATGCTTCCGTCTCCCTGGTCGCCGTTCATAAATACCATTTTGGAGGGTTTGCCGGCTTTGCTGCCAGAAGAATGGTACTGTACGTTTACAGAGCCAAACTCACCATTGGTGAAGGAAGAAATCTTGTCATTGGCATAAGTGACCGAGGTGACACCGTCTTCATCGGTGATCTTCACGGCTTTACAGGCCTTGATGTTATCAATGGGACTTGTTTCTTCGTCATCGGTACAGGAACCCATGATGAATAAAGAGGCAGCGAACAGAACTGGTAGTAATTTAGGGAATTTCATTTTCTCGTTAAATTGAATGTGAGGGATGGATGGTTTAACAAAGGATGCAAAGCGCTTTAATGCATTTCCAAGAGTATAGACACAGTCCCCGGGGTTTACCCCTAATCCTACCGCAACATTTTTTATTTATATTTATCTGTAGCTACATCCATCTAA
The DNA here is from genome assembly GCF_017916345.1 of Rufibacter aurantiacus. Lineage (NCBI taxonomy): Bacteria > Pseudomonadati > Bacteroidota > Cytophagia > Cytophagales > Hymenobacteraceae > Rufibacter > Rufibacter aurantiacus. The sequence goes on along the minus strand of NZ_JAFMSV010000002.1, from coordinate 61,444 downwards.
ACGGGACTGAAAAGCAACCGGCACATTATAAGAGACTTAAGAAGAATCCTGGAAATAAAGCTGCAGCATCGTTCACCGGCGAAAGAAAGTAGTTTTTGAAAATGATGGGTAGGTTTGTTTTGAGGCTGTTTCCTGAAAATCCTGCTTAAAACGCCAATTGTTTGACGTAATCTTTCAGCATTTTTTTTAAACTTTGGAACTTGCTTAACTCCCGTGTTAAGTGTTTACCAAGCCAAACAATATGTTGAAATTTTACGCTAAGCTTGCCCTCTGCTGGGCAATGCTGCTGAGCGGGATGTCTGTGGCCCAGGCCCAGACTGCGTTGCAGACTCCTGAGCAATTCCTGGGTTACCGGTTGGGTGACCAGTTTACCTACCACGGTCGCCTTGTGGATTATGTGCGCTACCTGGCGGGCCAGAACCCCACCAAGATGCAGCTGCAGACCTACGGCCAGACCTATGAGAAACGGCCCCTGCTGCTAGCCACCATTTCCTCACCGGCCAACATGCAACGCCTGGAGGAAATCAGAACGAATAACCTCAAGAACACCGGCCTGATGAGCGGCAAGCCTACAAGCGGCAAGCAACCAGCCATTGTGTGGCTCAGCTACAACATCCACGGCAATGAGTCTGTTTCTTCTGAGGCCGTGCTGCAGGTTTTGTATGATCTGCTGGACCCTAACAACGCACAGACTCAGAAGTGGCTGGAGAACACCGTGGTGATGATTGATCCCTGCGTGAACCCTGATGGCCGTGAGCGCTACACCCAGTGGTACAACCGGGCCCGGAACCAGCAACCCAACGCCTCGCCGTGGGCCTGGGAACACAACGAGCCCTGGCCGGGCGGACGCCCTAACCACTATTACTTTGACCTGAACCGCGACTGGGCCTGGCAAACGCAGACCGAGTCTAAGCAGCGCGCCGTGGTGTACAACCAATGGATGCCCCAGCTCCACGCCGATTTCCACGAGCAGGGCGTAGACAACCCTTATTACTTCGCGCCCTCAGCCAAGCCTTACCACGATGCCATCACCCCCTGGCAGCGCGAGTTCCAGGGTATTATTGGCGATTACAACCGCAAGTACTTTGACAAGAACAACTGGCTGTACTTCACCCGCGAGAACTTTGACCTCTTCTACCCCAGCTACGGCGATACCTGGCCTACCTACCAAGGCGCTATTGCCATGACCTATGAGCAGGGTGGATCTGGCCGCGCGGGAGTGGTGATCCAGAAATCAGACGGAGACAGCCTTACTTTGGCCCAGCGTATTGCCCACCACCACGCCGCCAGCTTGGCCACCGTGGAAGCTATTTCTGACAAGTCTGACCAGGTGATCAAGGAGTTCAAGAGATTCTACTCCGATGCTCTGGATAAGCCTTACGGCCAGTACCGCAGCTACGTGTTCAAGGTGAAAGGCGAGGAAGGCCGCATCAAGGACCTGACCGAGTACCTGGACCGTCAGCAGATCCGCTACGGCTACGCCAAGGCTGGCGGCAGCAGCAAAGGGTTCAACTACGGGTCTGGCAAAACAGAATCGGTGAAATATGAGAGCGGTGACCTGGTGATCAGTGCTTATCAGCCCAAGTCCACCCTGCTGAACGTGTTGTTTGAGCCATCGGCCCGCCTGGAAGACTCCGTGACCTATGACATTACCGCCTGGTCTCTGCCTTACGCCTACGGCCTGAAAGGCGCCGCGTTTACGGGACGTATTTCCATGAACGAGGCCAAACCAGCCGCCGCTGCTACCACCAATACCGCCGCGCCTGCTGCTTACGCGTACATCGCGCGCTGGAACGGGGTGCAGGATCTGAAATTCCTGGCTTCATTACTCAAGTCCAAAGTGCGGGTGCGTTACTCAGAGGTGCCTTTTGAGCAGAATAAAGTGACATACGCACCTGGTACGCTCATCATTACCCGCACCGGCAACGAGAGCCTGGGCGCCAGGTTTGACCAGATTGTGACCCGTGCCGCAGATTCATTGGGTGTGAAGCTGGCGTCTACCACCTCAGGGTTTGTGAGTTCGGGCTCGGATTTCGGGTCGCGCAACATCCGGTACGTGAAGGCGCCCCGCGTGGCTTTGATGACCGGTGAAGGCGTGTCTCCGTACGGTTTCGGAGAGATCTGGCATTACTTTGAGCAGCAGATAGGTTACCCCGTAACGGTGCTGGGCGCCGATTATTTCGCCAACGTGCCGCTGCATGAGTTTGATGTGCTTATCCTGCCTACCGGCTCCTACGGCCGCATCCTGGATGAACGGAACCTGACCAAAGTGAAAGACTGGGTACGCGCCGGCGGCAAGCTCATCGCCATGGAAAGTGCCGTGACCTTTCTGTCAGATAAACCAGATTTCGCGGTAAAGAAAAAAGCCGCTGATACCACCAATGCTAAGAAAGGCGCCACCGAGGCAGACCTGAAGAAATACGCCAACCGCGAGCGCGAGTCCATCTCTGAGGAGGTGCAGGGCAGTGTATTCAGAATCAACCTGGACAACACCCATCCGCTGGCCTTCGGGTATAGCACGACTTATCCGGCTTTGATCAGAACCAACACGCTGCCCCAGTTCATGAAAGATGCCTGGAACGTAGGGGTGGTGAAAAAAGAAGCGCCGGCCACCGGTTTTGTGGGCTCTAAAGCCGGTAGCAACCTGCAGAACGGCCTGGTGCTGGGTGTGCAGGACCTGGGTCGAGGCAATGTGGTGTATTTGGTAGACAACCCGTTGTTCAGAGCCTTCTGGCAGGGCGGTAAACTGCTCTTCGGGAACGCGGTCTTTTTGGTAGGACAGTAATCCAACAACCTTTCAGATCGTAAACCGCAACGCCCGCTTATAGCGGGCGTTGCGGTTTACAGGCCTTTTAGTTAAAAATGCGCTGTAAACAAGAACATTGGAACCGATTATGGGAGGGCCGTATAAGAGAAAAACCACTATCTTGTACAAGGTCCATCAGATACAACTATGCGTTCTGTCTCTAAAATTGCTGCCGTTTCCCTGCTCCTGCTGGCTAGTATGTCTGGCTGCGCCAAAAAAACATCCTCTAACGGAGGTTCTGTGAGCTCCACCGCTGCCGGAGAACCGCAATTATCCACTACGCAGGTGGCGCAGGCCCGCAGTAATTACACCAATTACTGCGGCGGCTGCCACGGTCGGGAACTGGAGACCTTTGTGAACCGAAAATGGCAGCACGGTGATAGCCCCGAGGCGCTTTTCAAAGGCATCAAACATGGCTATCCCGAGCAAGGCATGCCGGCCTACGCCACCACCTTCTCTGATGACCAGATCACCCAGTTGGTCTCCTTCATCCGGCAAGGAATACAGGCGCAGAAAGATCAACCCGAGGATAAAGCCAATGTCACGGTTCACCGGTCTGAGAAAGTCAATTTTGAGCTGGAGCAGGTGGTTACCGGCTTGGATGTGCCCTGGGCCATGGCGTTTCTGCCCAACGGCGACATGCTCATCACCGAGCGGTCTGGCACCTTGTACCGCTTCACCAAAAACAAGGAACTGCAGAAGATAGAAGGGGTGCCCCAGGTCCTGAGCCAGGGCCAAGGCGGTTTACTAGACGTGATACTGCACCCCGATTACTCTAAGAACAACGTGCTTTTTATTTCCTATTCGGCCTTCAGGAAAGACGGAGGGCAGACGCTGTCTACCACCGCTATCACGCGCGCCAAACTGGATGGTAACACCCTTACAGATCAGAAGGTGATATTTGAGGGCCAGCCTTACCTTAGAACGCGGCACCACTACGGCTGCCGTATGGAGTTTGGGCGCGATGGTTTCCTGTATTTCTCCATGGGCGATAGAGGCGGCACCCGCGAGAATCCGCAGAACCTGAACGTGCACCCGGGCAAGATTCACCGCATCAAAGAAGACGGCAGCATTCCTACGGATAACCCATTCGTGAACAAGGCCGGGGCTATGCCTTCTATCTTTACCTTCGGGAACCGCAATCCACAGGGCCTGGCGCTTAACACCGCTACGGGTGAGTTATGGGCGCACGAACACGGGCCCAAAGGCGGCGACGAAGTAAACATCTTAAAGAAAGGTGCCAACTACGGCTGGGCCGATGTGACCTATGGCATTGACTACAACGGCTCAAAAATCTCTGACCTGAAGCAGAAATCGGGCATCATCGATCCCATCAAGGTCTGGGTGCCTTCCATAGCTCCCTCGGGCATGGCGTTTGTGACCGGAAACCGCTACAAAGGCTGGGAAGGTGATTTGCTGGTGGGCTCCCTCAGCTTCAAGTTCCTGAGCCGCCTGGACGTGGACGGAAACCGTGTCATCAAAGAGGAGCGGCTGCTGCCCGACATCGGTCGGGTACGGGACGTGCGCCAGAGCCCCGATGGTTACATTTACATTGCAGTAGAGAACCCAGGAGTTATTTACCGCTTGGTGCCTTCAGAGGAGCCTAAAGCAGTAGATTAGAGACCTCTGCCTACTCAGTTTCTTGTTCTGGGCCTATTTTTATGAAATGGACTTTAAACGGCTTGTCACTTTCAGAGGGCTCAGGCTGTCCTGAAGCGCCTTAATCAGGCATCTGGACGTATACGCCGTCTTCCCGTACTTCCAATGGAAACCGTTCCAGAGGGCGGGTACGGCCTTTGCATTCTTCCCCCGATATCAGGTGAAAGCGGTAGCTGTGCCACGGGCAGATGATCTCATTGAGGTAATTGGTGGTTCCCCGGCTCAGGGCGTCTCCCAGGTGCGGGCACAGGTTCTCCACTGCAAAAAGCCCGGCCGGAGTATGGGCGATGCAGATTTCCTTTCCGGCGGCCACTACCGCCGTTGACTTGGTCACCGGAATCTGCTTTTTGGCCTGGGCCTCACTGTCAAAAATCTTGATCCATTGCATACGTCTGCGTACGGGTAAGGGAGAAACCTGTTTTGGACCTAAATTACAGGAAATGACCGGAAAACGGCAGCGATAGGTTTGGAAAGGGTGTAAAATGAAAAAGCCCGGAAAAACCGGGCCCCTTACACCAAACTAACAAACAAAACTTTAAACAAACCTAAATACTAAACAAGCCCGAGGGAAGAGCAGCCAGCTGAGAGGGAATCAGGGGCTGTTGGTCTCGTTTAGTGATACAAATATGCAGCGCTTTTGCCCCGTCGGCAACCCAAACAAGAGGAAACGGACTTTTTCCTGCCTGAAACCTGACAAAGCTGGAGTGAACTGGAATATAGCGGCGTGAACCGGACAAATCCACCTCTGAATCTGCCATCCAAAATCGCGGCTTTTCTGGTAAACCCAGTTGAAAATAATTGACCTGGACAGAAAATTCCGGGTTTGGCTTGGCGAAAAGCTCATTAATTATCTTCATCGGGTGAAAAACTGCTGCCTTTCTCTTTGGCCTCTGAATTCTGACGAAAGGCTCTAAAACCCTGATGAACCCTGATGAATCGGATTGAAACCGTCATCCAGGAGGCCAAAGCCTTTCAGGCAATTTACCTTGGTTTAATTAAACTGGTTCTTCCTGCAGCATCTTGCTAAACCTTACGGGTTTAAAATTGAGATTCTTACGGAATTATCTGTTACTTTATGGAAAGAGCAATCAGGCTGGCTTTGTGAAAGGCCGGGGAGAAGTGTGATGGAGGTGCGGTCGCTTTTTGGTTTTCGTCACCTATATTCATTTACTCACTCCCCTAAACTATAATGGCACCTTGCTATAGAGACCCGCTTTTGCGGAGCATCATCACAAAGTTCAGGAAAAAGCTGCCGCTTGTTCTGCTATGTCTGTTGCTCATTTCCTTTTCCAGTGCAGCGCAGTTTATTTCCAAGGGAGATGCTTCACAGATATCTACTACCTGCTACAGAATCACTCCGGATGTTTCTTCCCGGTTTGGCACCATCTGGTGGAAAGATAAAATAGACCTCACCAAACCCTTTGAGGTTTCTTTCATCATCTTTTTAGGGTCCAAAGATATTGATGGGGCAGACGGCATTGCATTTATATTCCACAATGACCCCAGAGGCATGGAGGCCCGCGGAAGTTCAGGCAGTGGGCTGGGCTTTGGTTATGATGAATTCAACCCCAATGCCGGAAATGCCATTTCTCCCTCTGTGGCCATTGAGTTTGATACCTTTGACAATACCACTATTTCCTCAGGCGTACCGGTCACAGGTGACATTCCCCAGGATCATACCACCGTGGTTTATAATGGTCTGGTAAGCACCCCAAAACTGGCCCCGGTTTTCATTGACCCAGACAAGCCCAATGTAGAGGATAATAAGTGCCACACCTACAAAATCACCTGGAACCCTGCCACTCAGGAACTGCAGTTTTTCTTTGACGGCAAGCGCCGGTTCAACCACCAGGATGACCTTGTAAAGAATGTTTTCGGGGGGGCTAAGGAGGTGTACTATGGTTTTACCGGTTCTACGGGTGGGCTCCAGAATGAACAGACCATTTGCATCATTGACCCTGCCAGCAAGCCTGAGGCCCGGAATGACCAGGGGCAGGCCCAGCCCCTGAAACCGGTAACCTTGCCAGTGATGCAGAATGACCTCCATACCAAAAACGAGCCTTTCAGGGTCACCAGGGTAGTCACAGCGCCCCAGCACGGAACTACCACAATTCTCGAAAATCAGGTCATCTACACAGCCAACCGGGGCTTTACCGGAGCCGATACCTTTGTGTACGAGGTCTGCGAGAGTGCCTCGGATCAATGCTACTCCAAATGCGCCACGGCCACCGTGACCATGCAGGTTTCTTGCCCACCCATGGCAACGCCCATTTTGCAGGCGAATGAAGCGCTGGCCATCTGTGCCGGAAGCAAGATACAACTAACGGCTACCCAGGGCGAAAACTATATGTACCAATGGCGCAGGAATGGCCAGCCAGTAGGCGGAGCCGTGAGTGGCAACACATTGCAGGTGCAGGAGGCAGGTCAGTACTCCGCTGATGTCATCAATGCCTGTGGCGCCCTGCTCACGACCAATAATCTGACCGTTACATTGAAAGAGTTGCCATTAGCCCCCAAGGTGACAGGTGCCACTATCTGCGGACCGGGAAGCCTTACCTTACAAGCGGTGAGTAGCACCAACGTTGAAGCCTTCCGCTGGTATGATGCGCCTACGGCCACAGTTCCTATGGCTTTGAGTACGGCCGGTACTTTCAAGACCCCTCATTTGAGCCAAAGCACCACTTTCTATGTCTCAGTGGTCCAGAACGGCTGTGAAGGTCCAAAGGCTCCTGTAGAAGCCATTATCCAGCCCTTGCCACTGGTGCAGGCTGGACCCGATGTCACCATCAACCTGGGGCAGAGCACAGAACTGCAGGCGAGCGGCGGGGTTTCTTATTCCTGGCAGCCCACAGTAGGGCTAAGCAACACTTCAGGCCCTGTGACCAAAGCCCAGCCGCAGGAGACGACGACCTATACCGTGACCGCACAAGATGCACAAGGCTGCGAGAACCAGGCTTCGGTGACGGTAACCGTCACCAAGAACGTAGTCATTCCCACGGCTTTCTCTCCTAACGGCGATGGTACCAATGAGACCTGGGAAATCACCAACATCTTCATCTATCCCAACGCCACCCTCCGCGTCTTTGACCGTTGGGGCGGCAATGTTTATGAAGCAAAAGGCTACCGCAACGACTGGAACGGTACCCAAAAAGGAAAACCGCTGCCCGTGGGGACTTATTTCTACCACCTCAACCTTGAGCAGGGTCGCACCCTGACGGGTTATGTCTCTATTGTAAGATGAACTTCCGGATCCCTATTACCAGAGTGCTACTGCTGAGCGGCTGGCTTTTCGGTCTTTCTTTTTCTGTGGCCGGGCAGCAGAGACCTCAGTATACGCAGTACATGCTCAACAACTACGTACTGAACCCCGCCCTTACCGGCATTGAGGACTACCTGGATCTGAAACTCAGCAGCCGGAGCCAGTGGGTGGGAATTGACGGCGCACCACTCACGCTGTACCTCACGGGGCATTCCAAACTCGGACTGAACAATCCTTCCTCCATCATGAACCAGGAGGATAACAAACAAGGAGACTTCGCGCCCACGCTTAAGGCGTACGGAACCCACCGGAAGCACAAGCCCCACCACGGTGTAGGAGGGAGCATTCTGTATGACCGTATCGGGCCGTTTGTGCGCACCGAGGTGAATGCCACTTACGCTTACCATCTGTGGCTGAACCAAGGGCTGAAACTATCTGCCGGCGCCTCAGCAGGGTTCCTGCGCCAATCCTTCCGGGCAGACAAGGTAACTTTTGCCGATCCCGCGGATATTGTCAACACGGGCCGTTCTTCTATAAACCCTAACTTCTCCCTGGGGTTATGGCTCTACTCCCAGAACTTCTATGCAGGGGTGTCTGGTGCCCAACTGCTTGGTCAGGACCTTTCCAGCCACAATGAAACAAAGTTTTTGCCGCATTACTTTGTGACCGGCGCCTATAAACTCAACATATCTCCTGAGGTTGCCTTGGTACCCTCGGTGCTTATGAAATGGATGCGGCCTTTACCAGTTTCTATGGATTACAACCTCAAGGCCATCTATGATAACCGGTTCTGGTTGGGAGGCTCTTACCGGCAGGGAGAGAGTTTTGCCGCGCTGGCGGGTTTATCCCTCAACTCTTTGCTTGAAATCAGTTACGCCTATGACTTGGGCACAGGGTCCGTCAGCAGGGAGGGCGCCGGCAGCCATGAGTTGCTGCTGGGTGTGCGGTTGTTTAACCACCGTCAGGCGGTAAGCCCCAGTAACCTGTGGTGAATCTGTGTAGTCGCAGAAACATGACCTTCAAATAAAAGTAAAGGCCGGTCATTGAAAACTGTTTTAGGAGGGATTTTCGGAAAACGGCAGGAAAACAGGGGCGATGTGTTGGAAAGGGGCTAAAATGAAAAAGCCCGGAAAAACCGGGCCCCTTACACCAAACTAACAAACAAAACCTAATTTCTCTTCAAGTGCTGAGCTGTCTCAGCGGCCGTTCAGGCGATGGGGATTCATTCTCTGGGAGAAGACTCAGCCGCTTTCTGCCTGATTGGTGATACAAATATGCAGTGGTTTTGCGCCCTCGGCAACCTTAACCAGAGGAAGCGGGCCTTTTCCTGCCCGAAACCCGCAAAACACGGAGTGAACCGGGTAAGGCTGGCGTGAAGTGGAGTGGCCACTCATTTGCTAGCATCCGGCTATAAAGGTATAGTGATATTTGAATAAAAAGGAAAAGCCATTCTGGGCAGAATGGCTTAGTGGTAAAAGGGCAAAAAAAATGCTTAAAAGTAGTCTATTACCAGAGCGCAAGCGGATAGCAGAAGACTACTTTTAAGCTGAAATAGAGTGTGAATGTATAGTCTTTAACGACCTTAAAACATTAAGGTTTAAGTGAGTATAAAGAAATGTTAGATTTTTTTTCGAAAACCTCATTCTGGCCTTCCAGGAGCAATATTTTTAAAGTCTTGTCTCCGGTGTTCCAATTCTTGTACTGGGCAAGGTCCATCCACAGGCGATCGCCGGCTTTAACATTTACAATTTTCTCCTGACCGTCTGAAGTCACCATGCGCAGGGTTCCGTCAGTGGCGGCGTAAGCTTCCTGCTCTGGAGAGGCGTGGAAATCCAGGTACTCACCTGGTTTTAGTTCTAATGACAAGATGCGCAGGTTATCGGTTTTCAAAACGTGTTTGAACACTTTGGTAGTGCGGGTGGTAGGTCCGTTGGCAGGAGTGTTTCCAGCGAAGGCAGGAACCAGGGTAAACAGGAAACAAACTGTGAAAAAAGCGGAGGTTAATTTAGTTTTCATAATGTTTTTATGGTTAAAATTTTTAAACTTTTTTAGAAGGAGTTGCCCTCTTTTGGGTTATCCCTTTTGATTATATAGATGCAAATTTGGGTAAAACGTTGCTTGGTTGTATGTTAATGGTTTGTTAAAAGGCTTAAATCCAGGATGAAGCCGAATAAACCGAAACTGAGGCTGCCTTTTTTGAGGATGAAGAAGACAAGAATTTTTTGCCTGTTTTCCTGAAAGAAGCCCCAAACTTCTTTTCGCTCCCGAACCACTAATTCTAAGACAGGGATAAGGCATCTTACCCTAGGAAAGCATAGGGCATTACTGTCCAGGAAAGGAAATTACCCACCTGAAACCGGATAATCCCCCGCTGAACCTAGTAAGTCTACCTCTCGGAGGAAGGCAGAAATGAATCGGGCCTGTTTTATAGAAAACAGGCCCGATTCGGCTGAAATACATTGAATTAGAAAGAGGTTAGGAAGGGTCTACGTCAATGACCACCCGGATATTCTTGAACTCCTTTGTCTTGAGCAGGCTTTGCACGGCGTCCAGCACCTGGAATTTAGACTCGCGCAGGTGGTTGCTGTCGCGGTCCAGTTTCACGTGAATTTCCTGCAGGAACTGATTCCTGATCTTAAAGATGTGCGGAGCCTCGGGGCCTAGCACACCGGTTTTACCCAGCCGGTCCACCAGTTCTTTGGCCAGCAGAATGGCCGCTGCCTCGCAGGGCCTTGCCTCGGGGTGCTTCACCGTAAGCCTGATCATCCGCACGAAGGGCGGGTACCGGAACTTGCGGCGTTCCTCAATCTCCTGCTCGTACAGGCCACGGTAGTCGCCCTCAATCACCCGCTGGAAGATGTTCTGGTTGGGGTTAGCCGTCTGGATGAGGACCTTACCTTTGTTGCCTTTCCGGCCGGCCCGGCCACTTACCTGCACAAACAACTGGTACGCCCGCTCGTGCGCCCTGAAATCGGGGAAATGGATGATGCTGTCGGCGCTGAGGATGCCCACCAAACTTACGTGCTCAAAATCAAGCCCTTTGGTGACCATCTGGGTGCCTACCAGCACATTGGTGCGCTGCTGCTCAAAGTCCTCAATAATCTGCTGGTGGCTGTTCTTACGTTTGGTGGTGTCCAGGTCCATGCGCTGGATGCGGGCCTCAGGCATGATCAGCTTCAGCTCGTCCTCAATCTTCTCCGTCCCGAAACCCACCGTCTTGAGCATGGTGGAGCCACAGGCAGGGCAATCAGTTGGTTTACGTTCGGTGTAGCCGCAATAGTGGCAGCGCAGTTCGTTGGAGAATTTATGGTAGGAGAGGCTCACAGCGCAGTTGCGGCACTTGGGAATCCAGGCGCAGTCGTTGCAGTCAATGAAAGGCGCGTAGCCGCGGCGGTTCTGGAAAAGAATCACCTGCTCATGCCGGAAGAGCGCGTCCTGGATATCGTGCACCAAACGCTGCGAGAAATGGCTCATCATGTTCTTGCGCAGGCTCTCGCGGCGGGTATCCACTAACTCTACCTCGGGCAAGGTGGCCTCCCCGTAACGCTCGTGCAGGTTCACCAGGCCCCAGCGGCCGCTCTGGCAGTGGTAATAAGACTCAATAGACGGGGTGGCCGATCCCAGCAGTGTCTTGGCCCCCTGGAACTGCGCCATCATGAAGGCCACCTCGCGGGCATTGTAGCGTGGCGCCGGCTCATGCTGCTTGTAAGAAGGCTCGTGCTCTTCGTCCACGATGATGAGCGACAGCGAATGGAACGGCAGAAACACCGAGGACCGCACGCCCACCACTACCTGGAACCGCCCCGACAGAATGCCGTTCCAGACTTCCACGCGCTCATTGTCTGAGAACTTGGAATGGTACACGCCCAACCTATCCCCGAACACGCGTTTAAGGCGAATCACAATCTGGGCCGTCAGCGCAATCTCAGGCAACAGGTACAGCACCTGCCCGCCAGCTTCCACCGCTTTCTGGATAAGGTCAATGTAGATCTCGGTCTTGCCGCTGCCGGTGATGCCGTGCAGCAGCACCGTGTTTTTCTCGTTGAACGTTTCCAAAATCTGGTCCCGAGCGGCCGCCTGGGCCAGGGACAGCTCAGAATGCAGATAAGGCCCACGGCCCTCAGCCTCGGGGAAGCGGCTCACCACCACATCAAACTGCTCCAGCACGCCATGCTTGAGCAAAGTATTGATGGCGGATAAGGAAAGGTGGGGGTTAGACGTGAGTACGTTTTTCTCCAGGCCTTCCTCATTCATGCGCAGGTTCTGCAGAATGGGCGTGAGTTGCACGTACTTGAGCAGCACATCCAGTTGCTTGGGTTTAGCCGCCAGTTGGTTGAATAGCTCCTCCAGGGTCTCCTCATCGGTGGTAAACATAGGTGCCAGGCGCACCTTCTTTACCACTTTAGGGGCGTATTTCTCCGCTATTTCCTCATAGATGATGATGATCTCCTTGAGTAAAAGCGACTTGATGATCTTATGGAAGCTGGTGAGCTGCAGCAACTGGCCAACCTCTGTAAAGGTGAGGTGCTGTTTTTGGCGCAGCGCGAAAATGATTTTCTCTTCATGGCCCGTAAGGGGCCACTCATTCGTATCGGGGTGGAACTGCGGGTGCAGCTGGATTTTTGACTCGCTGCTGAGTTTCAGGGCCGAGGGCAGGGCCGCGTTGATGACTTCGCCTAAGGTGCAGAGATAGTACTCGGCCATCCAGAGGAAAAGACGCAGCTGCGGACCGGTGACCACGGGCTTCTCGTCAATGACTTCCAGCAGGTATTTGGCTTGGTAATCTTTGGGCGGCTGCTCATGCACGCGCGCCACCACGCAGCTCAGTACTTTCTTGGAGCCAAACTGCACTAAGACGCGGGCACCTACCAGCACCTCATCACTCATCTGGTAAGGAACCCGGTACGTGTAAAGCTTGGGAAGGGGTAAAGGCAAAATGACGTCCGCGAACAGGGTAATCCGTTCAGGGACGTCATCAGCAGGAATATGAAATTCTAATTCTGGTGTCAAAGCGTCCGGTTTGGGCCAAAGTTCGGAAAAACAGCCCGGAAACGGAAACTTTCCTTATTTCACCTGGTACTCTTCTACCAGTAAGACAACTTTTTTGTCTTGGGTAGCTTTGTCTTGCAGCACTGTGGTATACAGCAGCACCGGCTCGTCTTCGCGGACCTCAATCCCCAGCTGGTCTACCAACGATGATTTAACCGGCAGCCAGACTTCTTTGTCAGCGGAGGTGAAAAGGACTTCTTTGCGGTATTGGCGGATGCTGCCCGGCTTAAAACCGTTGTTTTTCATGCGCTGGATGTTCTCCAGGCTGATGTTGCGGGTTTTGCCCTCGTACACCAGGGATAAACGGCAGGCCGAAAGGTCTATCTGTCCCGAAGGAGCCTGGGAAACAGCTGGTGCCGGGCTTTGCAGAGCTTCTAGAGTGGTTTCTGGGTGGGTTTTCTGCAAACGCTTCCAGTAACCATCTCCATTCTGGGAATAGGCAGAAGCCGCGCAGGCAAGCCATAGGCCGCCCATGATTAATAACTTCTTCACGTTAGCTTGGGTTTAGGTTATGGGAAGGCAACAGCTGGAAAACCTAATCGGTTCTACCGTTGAGCGAAAAACATGATTTTATTCGTAACCTTAGATATTTGTTTTCCTTAATACAACCTGGCAGAAAAAAGGATCGGCTTTCTCCCGTTAGAGAAAGCCGATCCTTTTTTCACGCTTGATAAATAGTTTTTAGATGTGGCTTACCTGTTCCAGGGCTTTGGCTACGGATTGTACCGGCAACTGGCAGGCCCGGTTATAGCAGACGTAGATGGTGGTTTGCCCCTGATAGGCGGTTCTGTCTTGCAGCAGCGGCAGGGTAGAGGTGCCTTCCTCCTTGGAGCCTACCAGCAATGCGTTAGGGAGGAAGTGCTGCTGCAGCAGATTACGGAAAGAATGCGCTTCGGGGCCCACGATGGCGATCTCGGCGGTGGGTTTCAGCTTCAGGAAATACAGCGAGGCCCAGTTAGCCAGGTGCGAAGGCTCCTGCACCACCAGGTCGCGTACCCGGGAAAGCATGCGGTCTGAGAGGCTTGAATAGCGCTCCTTTTCTGAAAACAGGCCTAAAAAGTGCAGGTTCATGGCCATCACGGAGTTAGAGGCCGGTACTACGTTATCAAAGATCTCTTTCTTGCGGGCGATCAGCTGTTCACCCGCGTTGCTGGTAAAGAAAAAGAGGTCTTCCTTGGGGTCAAAGAAGTGGGCCAGCGTGTAGTCGGTGAGTTTCCGGGCTTCTTTGAGCCAGTTTTCCTCAAACGTGATTTGGTATAATCCCAGCAGAGCCTGGATAAGGAGGGCGTAATCTTCCAGGAAACCGTCAATAGTGGCTTTGCCTTCTTTGTAGTTGTGGAAAAGCTGGTCTCCCTGTTTCACGTGATGCAGCAGGAAATGCGCGTTGGTGCAGGCAAGTTCCAGGATTCTGGCTTCGCCGTAGGCACGATAGGCATCGGTGAGCCCGATGAGCATGAGCGCGTTCCATGAGGTCAGGATCTTGTCATCCAATCCGGGGCGGATGCGCGTTGCACGGGCTTGCAATAAGCTGTCTTTCCAGTTCTGCACGTGTTCCTGCAGTTCTTCCAACGAAAGTCCCTGGTCAGCGGCAAAAGCTTCATCGGTCTGGCGGCGGTGCAGGATGTTCATGCCGTGCTCCCAGTTGCCTTCCGGGGTGGTATTGTAGTATTTGCCCGCCAGCTCGGCTTCCTCACCCAGGATTTCATTCAGCTCGGTTTGGGTGAAGACGTAGAACTTGCCTTCCTCGCCTTCGCTGTCGGCATCCAAGGAAGAGTAGAAGCCGCCCTCGGGACTCGTGAGCTCGCGTTCCACAAAGGCGATGGTTTCCATCACCACATGGCGGTACAGCTCGTTTCGGGTCACCTGGTAAGCCTCTGCGTACAGGCTGATAAGCTGTCCGTTGTCATAGAGCATCTTCTCAAAGTGGGGCACGAGCCACTCCTCATCGGTGGAATATCGGGCGAAGCCGCCGCCTACCTGGTCATAGATTCCGCCAAATGCCATTTCCTCCAGCGTAAGGTTTACCTGTTCAAGGGCTGCCGGGTCCTGGCTGTGGTGGTAATAGCGCAGCAGAAAGCGCCAGATACTGGGCATAGGGAATTTAGGTGCGCCGCTGGTACCGCCCCGCTTCAGGTCAAAACGGCCTTTCAACCGCCCGAACATCTGCTCAAAATCTGCTGGATTGAAATCTGGGTTGCTCTGCTGTAAGCCGTACTTGGCCAGTTCGCTTTGGTTCAAGTGCTGAACAAACTGATCAGCGGATTGGTCCAGTTCTTTGCGGCTTTTAGCATATGCATTGGCGATGCTCTGGAGCAGCTGGATCCAATTCTGGGGCGGGAAATAGGTGCCGCCGTAGAAAGGTTTGGCGTCTGAATTGAGGAATACGTTCAGGGGCCAGCCGCCTTGTAGTCCCATGGCTGTCAGGGCATCCATGTACACCTGGTCCACGTCCGGGCGCTCCTCGCGGTCTACCTTGATACAGACAAAATGCTGGTTCATGACCCTGGCAATGGTTTCCTGCTCAAAGGATTGATGCTCCATTACGTGGCACCAGTGGCAGGCGGCGTACCCGATGCTCACCAGAATGGGCTTCTGCTCGGCTTTGGCTTTCTCCAGCGCCTCAGGGCCCCAAGGGTACCAATCTACGGGGTTATAGGCGTGTTGCAGCAGATAAGGGCTGGATTCCTGGGCAAGGCGGTTGGGCTTTCTTTCCATAGGTAGGTGGGTAAGGTCAAACGGCGTTTAGCGGCTCTTTTCCTGAAAAGGCGCGCCAAACGGAATTATTGCATACGCAATTGGCGCTGCACCGTGTCAATTTCCGCCTGCACATCGGCTTCCTGAGCTAGTTTATGCAACTTTTGCAGGAGTTTCTGGAGGAATTTCTGGTGCGCCGGACTATCTGGGTGAAAGCTTTTGTGGCCTAACTCGCGTTGCACCTCGGCCCAGCGGGAGAGGAATTGGGTGAAAACGTCATCGGAGTAAGCTTGGAGAAACTTCTCCCAGATGTAGTTTTCCGCCATCTGGGTGGGGTGCAACAGATCATCGGTGTAAAAGCGGTAGTCGCGAAGGTCATCCAGCAGCAGCTCGTAGGCCGGGAAGTAGCTGAGGTTGAGATGTTGTTCCTGGGCCAGGTGTGCGGCCACCCGCAGTAGACTTTTGCTTACGCTGTTAAGCGGTAGGGTGTCTTTGAGGTGGCGTACAGGGCTTACTGTGAGAATGACCTGGATGCCGGGGCAGTGGGTTTGCAGAAGTTGCAGCGTCTGCCGGGTGTCTTCTGTAATTTCTTCCAGTGAAAGTAGGCGTTTGGTAAATGCTTTTTGAGGCACTTTATGGCAATTGGCCACTAAAACGCCGTTGTCCTGGCGTTCATAGACGTAGGCAGTACCCCAGGTAAGCATCACGGCCTGGCTTTGCTTTATAAAGGCGTGCGCATCCTGCAATTTTTCCCGCAGCATCTGCAGCAGCACTTCAAAATCTGGATGCGAGAATGAGGAGTGGAAATCATAATGATACCAGATGCCGTTTTGCTGCACAAGGCCCTCTGCCAGATTAGTCTCATCCTGCTCCAGCACGGCGCGCAGCAGTTTATGGATGGACAACGGATTGAAGATAGTCCCGAACGGATTGACCAGCACGTTGGCTTTGGCCTCCTGCAACCTCTTGCCCATCACTTCCGCAAAACAAGAACCTATGGTGAAAATACCCTGGGTACGGGAAAGTTGCTGGGGAGCGGGAGGTATGTTGATTTCGGTCCGGAACTGCATAGCAGAAGAGGCGTTTGACCTGCGAAGGTACTTATTTTTGTGTTTACACTTCCGGCACCACAATAGGGTAGAGCTGCTCCACCGATTGGATAGTGAAGGTAGGCTCTGCGGCCAGGCAGGTTTCCTCGGCTCCGTAGCCATAGGCAGCCCAGCAGGAGGGAAGCCCCGCGTTTTTGGCGAAGAAGAGATCGGCATCAGTGTCGCCCACCATTAAGACCTGCAAGGGACTGAACCTGGGGTAATGGGCTTTGATTACCTGCTCATACGCCATGGGGTGAGGCTTCTTCTTGAGAGGTAAATTAGGGTTGTCGCCAATAACCAGGTCAAAGTAACGGCAAATGTCAAAGCGCTCCAGGGCGTCTTCAATGGCCCGTTGTCCCTTGTTACTGATGACCACGCAATTAATGTCTTTGTCTTTCAACCGGGAAAGAAGTTCATTCACTCCCGGGAACAAGGTAGTGAGTTGGCCGCCGTCTGTGTCATAGATATGTCGGTAATGCAAAACCCACTCCTCCAATTCAGGCTTCTTATGCTCGCCTCGTAAAGGGGGGTACAGCATGGGCAGGAATTCAGAGAGATTACCGCCGGTGCCAATGGCTTGCTTCACCTTTTCGGGCGGAGGCGGTGTAATTCCTTTCTGTTCAAAGGCCTGATGGAAGGTATATTGGATGGCCTCCTCTGTATCGCAGAGGGTGCCGTCAAAATCAAAGATGACTACCGGGTAAGGAACCATGAAAGCGTATTAAGGAGTCTCACTGCCAACCGCGTACGGCAGCCTAGGCAAAGCTAAGGGTTTGGATAATAACTTAGGTATCAGGCTGCTGAATAAACTTTAGCGTTTAAAAGGCGTTTTCCTGAAAACGGACCAAAAGCAGGTGGCCAACCATGGTAACTCCGTTATAGGCTATTAGTTAACCACAAAGTACGAACCCATTTTATCCAAAGCCCAAAAACAAAACATCCTGCCGGGTCCCGGCAGGATGTTTGAATATCTAAGAAGCAGCTAAAATTAAGCGGCTACTACGTTGAAGCGGATTTGGTGCTTCACTTCTTTGTGCAGGTTAAGGGTAGCAGTGTACTCGCCTAATGATTTAACCTCCTGGTCAAAATCAACACGCTTACGGTCTACATCGTAACCAAGGGCTTTCAAAGCCTCAGAAACTTGCAGGGTAGTCACAGCACCGAAGATTTTACCGGACTCACCAGCCTTAGCAGGGATTTCCAATAAAGTATCACCAATACGGTTGGCCAATTCCTGCGCATCTTTCTGAATCTTCTCTGCTTTGTGGGCAGCCTGACGGGTGTTCTCAGCTACCACTTTACGGGCAGAAGGAGTAGCCATTTCAGCTAAGCCTTGAGGGATCAAATAGTTGCGGCCGTAACCTGCTTTTACAGTAACGATATCGTTTTTATAGCCAACGCCTTTAACGTCATCTTTAAGAATAACTTCCATCTGTATTTACCTCCTTATTTTAAAGAATCTGTTACATAAGGCAAAATAGCCAAGTGGCGTGCTCTGGCAACCGCCTGAGATACACGACGCTGGAACTTTAAGCTGGTACCGGTTAAACGGCGTGGCAACAGTTTGCCTTGCTCGTTCACGAACTTCAATAAGAAGTTACCATCTTTATAGTCAATGTACTGGATCCCGTTTTTCTTGAAACGGCAGTATTTCTTGCGCGTGTCTTGCTTGTGGATTTTTTCGTTTACTAAACTCATGACGCTTGGGCCTCCTTCTCTTTTTTAGATGATTTGAATTCACCGTTTCTGCGGCGCTCGTTGTAAGCAACTGCGTGCTTATCCAGGGCAGTGGTCAGGAAGCGGATGATTTTCTCATCGCGACGGAAGGCCAGTTCTAACTGATCAACAATTGTTGCTGGACCTTGGAATTCAACGAGGTGGTAGAAACCAGTGTTTTTCTTCTGGATTGGGTAAGCCAGTTTTTTTAGGCCCCAGTTCTCCTCGTGAATAATGTCGGCGCCATTTTCCTTAAGCACCTGTCTGAACTTCTCGACCGTCTCCTGCATCTGAACCTCGTTCAACAACGGGGTCATGATGTAGAGTACTTCGTAATTTTTTAAAGTCATTTGAAAAAATGATTTTGGTTCGAAGGGGCAAAGGTAAGATGATTTATGACAAGAACCAAAAATCATCACAGATTAAGTAGAGGAACTAAAGTTAAAGGCTAAGCAGTACCGTATTTATACGGTTTTTTTTAAACCGGGCCATAAACCCATGGGTGCACAGTCTAAGTGAAATCCAGAGCTCAGTTTCTTGGCAAATAGGAGAATGCCCGGACCCTTCCCAGAAAAGCCTGCTTACCTCGGCCACTCTATAATATATAGTGTGCAGAAAAAAGCTTTGCTGCACCACAGGAGTATTATGCTATTTTGCTAAAGACAATAGCCGCCATAGGATCAAGCCACAAGACTATCGGTTTAGGAAAAGTCGTTTAGCCTTGAGAACAGCCATCTTGAACAGAGCGGGAAAGAACCAGCCAGAGCCTCAGCAAAGAGAAGTCAGCCTGTCTACACTATATATATAAGGAGTAAACAACTTTGCAGCAGAAGAGAAGGAAAGGCTGCTCGGGCTGGTTTAAATAAATGAGAAAATTTGCAGAAACTAGCCCGGTGAACCTGAAAAGACCCATTTAGCGGGTGTTTTATAACTATTAAAAGCAACCTTGTCCACAGTAGTTTGTTGAAGTTTTAAGGGAGCCTCAGGTGAAAACTGAAATATGTTCAACTTTATTGGTGACAAACGCTGAAAAAAGTATAAAAACAGCTTTAAGAGCGACTTTTCAGGTTTATATACTAATACATGATTAGTATAAATGCTGTTTTCCTGAAAATGAACGTAAAATAGGATTATACCTTAAAAGAAGGTTTGCAAGAAAGGAGTGAGCCATCTTAGTTGAACAAGGTTGAGGCGATCTGTGAATAGGATGGAGAAATAGGATTGAGTAATTTATAAATGTTCTAAATAGTGCTTAAACAGGCTGTTATAAAGGGTTTATCATAGGAAACTACCCCATTTAAGGGGTCTTTTTATACCCTAAAAATAAGGAATATTGTGTTTGATTAATGGTGTTCGGGTAGTAGATTTGTGCCCGTAATGTACTTTCACTATTCTTAACACTACAATTAAGCTATGATTAGCTGTAAAAAGAGAGCAAAATATACTTTCCTACTCCCTTTTCTCTTCATCTTCTTTGTTTTTTCATCCGCCTTCGCACAGGCGCCTGAAGAAGCGGGTGCTGTTGGGAAAGCTGGCGTAACTCCGGCCCCAGCGGCAGCGGGTGCCGGTGCAGGAGGCGGTGCTGACGCAGGCGTTATTGACAACGGCATGACTCTTTTCAAAAACAACTGTGTGCAGTGTCACTCAGTAGGTGAAGATGTTGTGGTTGGGCCTGGCCTGCGTGATGTGCACAAGAGAAGATCAGAAGCCTGGTTGCTGAAATGGATCAAGAACTCCAGCGCACTGATCCAAAGCGGAGACAAAGACGCAGTAGCGGTTTTCAACAAGTTTGCGAAACAGCAAATGCCTTCTTTCGCATTCTCTGATGAGGAAATCGGGTCTATTATTGCCTATATCAAAAGCGAAAGCGCAGCTCCTGCAACCGCTGCGGCTCCATCTGCCGGTCCTGAAACCAAGCCAGGTGAGAAAGTAGGCGAGAATGCCGTAGGTAACGTAGGTGGCACAGTTGATCTTCTGCTAATCGTTTTGGTAGTAGTTTTGATTGTATTGGTAATTACCTTGTTGATTATTGCCTCTGTTCTTAAAAACTACCTTAAAGGAAAAGGCGACTTGACTGGTGCTGAGCAGGAAATGCTGGAGCGCAGAACCAACTTCGCCAATATCTATAAGTCTAAGGCGGTTAGAATCATTGTAGGTCTGATCTTCGTGGTGGTGCTGGTTGATATCTCCATTGATAAAGTAATGGGTATTGGTATTCACCAGGGTTATGCCCCAAGACAGCCAATCGCTTTCTCCCACAAACTGCACGCTGGTGATCACCAGATCAACTGTAACTATTGCCACACCTCTGTTTATAAGAGCTCAAGTGCCAATATTCCATCGGCCAACATCTGTATGAACTGCCACAGCCAGATCAAGAAAGAGTCGCCGGAAATCCAGAAGATCTACCGTGCTATTGAAAACAACAAGCCAATTGAGTGGGTACGGGTACATAACCTGCCTGACTTGGCTTACTTCAACCACTCTCAGCACACAAAAGTGGGTGGCGTAGAATGTCAGACTTGCCACGGTCCTATTGAGACAATGGAAGTTGTAGCACAATACTCTCCATTGACCATGGGCTGGTGTATTGATTGCCACAGAAATACCCCTCTTAATACTGAAGGCAATGCTTACTATGACAACTTAGTGAAGTTGCATGAGAAGCAATCAAAAGGCGCGTTCATTGTTGCGTCTAACGGTGGTACAGAATGTTCTAAGTGCCACTACTAATCAATTCCATATCCTGAATTTGAGTTTTTGAGATATATGCAAGAAACAATTAAATACTGGAGAGGGGTAGAGGAGTTAAACAATACTCCGGAATTCCAGAAGAATGCTCACAACGAGTTTCCTGAGTTCCTGCCAGTAAGTGAGGCTAACGGAGGAGACACTTCTTCCCAAGTGGCTCCCAGACGTGATTTCTTAAAGTTATTGGGCTTTGGTGTGGCAGCCGCTACGCTTGCCTCTTGCGAGGCCCCGGTACGTAAAGCAATCCCATACCTTAACAAGCCAGAAGAAGTAGAGCCAGGTGTTCCTAACTGGTATGCCTCTACTTATTTCATGGGTGATATCTACAACCCAATCCTGGTGAAAACCCGGGAAGGTCGTCCTATCAAAGTAGAAGGAAACACGCTTTCTCCTATCACAGGTGGCGGTACCCATTCTCGTTCACAGGCTTCCTTGCTGACGTTGTATGATAACAACCGTTTGAAGGGACCAGTTGCCAAAGGAAAAGCAACTACCTGGCAGGCAATTGACCAGGAAATCCGTACCCGTTTAACCGGAGTGCAGGGCAGAGTGGTATTAGTATCTAACACCATCATCAGCCCAAGCACCAAAGCGGTAATTCGTGATTTTGGTGCCCAGTTTCCTGCTTTCGAACACGTAACTTATGATGCGAACTCTGCTTCAGCGTTGCTGCGTGCCAATGGTGGCCTGGTACCAGGTTATGATTTCAGCAAAGCCAGAGTGATCGTTTCCATTGGGGCCGATTTCCTGGGAAGCTGGATTTCTCCAGTTGAGTATTCAAGACAATACATCACCAACCGTAAAGTAACGGCAGACAAACCAACCATGTCTCGTCACTACCAGTTTGAGACTTTCATGTCTATGACTGGAGCCAACGCAGACGTACGTGTACCAGTGAAACCATCTGAGTACGGTGCGGTGGTTGCTGCCTTATATAACAGAATTGCTGGCGGTACCGGTGGAGCAGCCATCCAGGCGCCAACTACCCGCGTTGCAAAGCAAGTTGACGCTGCTGCCAAAGAATTGTTGGCCAGCCGTGGAGCTGCCTTAGTAGTATCAGATTCTAATGATCCTGCGGTTCAAACGTTGGTAACTGCTATCAACGGTGCCTTAGGAGCCAACGGAACTACCATCAATACTGCTTCTCCGTCATACGTTCGTCAGGGTGATGATGCCCGCATGCTGCGCCTCATCAATGACATGAACGCCGGAGCTGTAGGTGCCGTGATTTTCTACGGAGCTAACCCAGTTTATGATCATCCGCTTAGCGCACAGGTTGTAAACGGTCTGAAGAAAGTAGGCGTGAAAATCTCTTTCGCAGACAGAGTTGATGAGACTGCCGCTTTGGTAGACTACGTTTGCCCAGACAACCACTTCCTGGAGTCATGGAATGACTATGAGCCTAAGAGAGGTTTCTTAAGCCTTGCGCAGCCAACCATCACCAATATCTTCAATACAAGACAGGCGCAGGATTCCTTATTGAAATGGACGGGTTCTACCTCCGATTTCTATACTGTTATCCAACGTACATGGTCAGGTATTGTAGGAGGTGCGGCTGGTTGGGATAAAGTAGCCCACGACGGAGTTGCCACCGGAACCACTGGTGCCAACGAGCCTACCGCTCCTGTTGCCCCAATGACGCTGGCTGCTGCTGCCGTAAGCATCAATAAAGGTGGACGTGCCGCAGGTGGAAACAACCTAGAGCTTGAGATTTACGAGAAAGTAGCGATTGGCGCTGGACAGCACACCAACAACCCTTGGTTGCAAGAGATGTCTGACCCAACTACCAAAGCTACCTGGGATAACTACGCCGCCATTTCTACTGCTACTGCCAAGAGATTGGAGATTGAGCAGAATGATGTGATCAGGGTAACTGCCAATGGAAAATCCATTGAATTACCTGCGCTTATCCAGCCTGGTCAGGCAGTTGACACCATCGCTATCGCTATTGGATACGGCCGTACCCATGCAGGTCAAGCAGGAAACAACGTAGGAGCCAATGTGTATCCTTTGGTATCCGTAACTGGAGATTCTCTTCAGTTTGCTAATACTGTATCCATCACCAAAGTTGGTGCTGATAAACCAATTGCTCAGACCCAGACGCACCATACCGTAATGGGACGTATTGTGGTACAGGAGAATACCCTGGCTAACTACCAGAAAGATCCTAAGAGCGTAACGGAGTATATTAAAATTGCTACCCCGGACGGTCCTCAGAAACCACAGAAAATCTCACTTTGGCAGGACTATGAGTACAAGAACCACCATTGGGGTATGGTCATTGACCTGAACTCTTGTATTGGTTGCGGAACTTGTACCATCAGCTGCCAGGTAGAAAACAACGTACCGGTAGTAGGTAAGCAAGAAGTACTTAACCGCCGCGAAATGCACTGGTTACGTATTGACCGTTACTACAGCAGTGATTCAACCCGTGAAGACGGCGGCTTTGAGAAAATGGAGAATCCTTCAGAGAATCCTTCCGTTATCTTCCAGCCAATGCTTTGCCAGCACTGTAACCACGCACCATGTGAGACAGTATGTCCGGTAGCAGCTACCATGCACAGCACCGAAGGTATCAACCAGATGGTGTACAACCGTTGCGTGGGTACCCGTTACTGCGCAAACAACTGCCCGTATAAAGTGCGTCGTTTCAACTGGTTCAACTATGCCAACAACGAGAAGTTCGACTACCAAATGAACAACGACCTCGGTAAAATGGTGTTGAACCCAGATGTGACCGTGCGTTCACGCGGTGTAATGGAGAAGTGCTCCTTCTGCGTACAACGTATCCAATACGGTAAATTGGAAGCTAAGAAAGAAAGCCGTCGTCCGGTGGATGGGGAGATTGTCACTGCATGTGCGCAGGCTTGCCCAACCAACGCAATCATATTCGGGGATATGCTGGATCCAAACAGCCAGGTATCACAAATCCTGAACAGAGAGAAAGGCGAACGTGCTTTCCACGTACTGGAAGAGTTGAACACTCAACCAAACGTGACTTACTTAACCAAAATCAGAAACCAAGCTTAATTTAACTCAAAAAGATATATGCAGCACGTATCTCCGATAAGAGAGCCCTTAGTAACCGGGGGTAAAACTTATGCAGACATCACGGAAGACGTATGTCGGCAGGTGGAAGCCAAGCCGAACATGCGTTGGATGGTGGCCCTGGGGGTTGCTCTGGTTTTCCTCGGCATCTTTATCTACTCTGTATACCGGACCTTATGGTTCGGTATTGGAGAGTGGGGTCTTAATAAAACAGTAGGTTGGGCATGGGATATCACCAACTTCGTGTGGTGGGTAGGTATTGGTCACGCCGGTACACTTATCTCCGCGATCTTGTTGTTGTTCCGCCAGAAATGGAGAACTTCCATCAACCGCGCCGCTGAGGCGATGACCATTTTCGCGGTAATCTGCGCGGCCATGTTCCCGGTTCTACACATGGGCCGTCCTTGGTTAGCTTACTGGGTATTGCCGCTTCCTAACACGTTTGGTTCCCTTTGGGTGAACTTCAACTCCCCGCTTCTTTGGGACGTGTTCGCGATTAGTACTTACTTCTCTGTATCCCTGGTATTCTGGTACATCGGTCTTATTCCTGACTTTGCCACCATTCGTGACAGAGCTACCGGACCAATCGCCCGCAGAGCTTACGCCTTGTTAAGTTTCAACTGGACAGGTTCTGCCAAACACTGGTCACGTTATGAGACTGTTTCCCTGATTCTGGCAGGTTTAGCAACGCCGCTGGTACTTTCGGTACACACCATCGTATCCATGGACTTTGCAACATCCGTTATACCAGGCTGGCACACCACAATCTTCCCTCCATACTTCGTGGCTGGTGCAATCTTCTCTGGTTTCGCAATGGTTTTGACCCTGATGATCATTACCCGCAAAACCTTCAAACTGGAAGACTACATCACCCTGGAGCACGTAGAGTCTATGAACAAAGTAATCACTTTGACAGGTTCTATTGTAGGGGTGGCGTATATCACTGAGTTCTTCATTGCCTGGTACTCTGGGGTGGAATACGAGCAATACGCTTTCATTAACCGTGCTACTGGTCCTTACTGGTGGGCTTACTGGTCAATGATGACTTGTAACGTAATCACGCCTCAGTTATTCTGGTTCCGCTCTATCCGCCGCAGCTTAACTGCTACGTTCATCATCTCTATCTTCGTAAACATAGGGATGTGGTTTGAGCGTTTCGTGATCATTGTAACGTCTCTGCACCGTGACTTCTTGCCTTCTAGCTGGGTAATGTTCTCCCCAACTTCAATTGATGTGGGAATCTATGTAGGTACGATAGGTTTGTTCTTTACCTTGTTCCTTCTTTTCGCCAAGTTCTTCCCAGTAGTGAACATGGCAGAGGTAAAATCAATTTTGAAATCGTCTACGGGGGTAAGCCACACCCACAACCCAGGCGCATCATTGCATGGCACAGCACCTAACAACTCTCACAAACATGACTAGTAAGAAATATATACTCGGGGTATTCAACGACGAGGATGTGCTGCTGAACGCCATTGAACAGACTCGGGCAGCAGGCACTAAGATCTACGATGTTTTCTCACCATACCCAATCCACGGAATTGACGATGTGTTAGGAATCCAGCGTTCAAGATTGCCGATTGTAGCCTTCTTCTGTGGCCTGTGCGGAACCTCTTTTGCGCTTTGGATGCAAATTTACATGCTTGGTTTTGACTGGCCAATGATCATCGGTGGTAAACCGCATATCGCCCTACCAAGCTTTATCCCGGTAACCTTTGAGTTAACCGTACTTTGCGCGGCCTTTGGGATGGTAATTACGTTCTTTATCATCAGCGGCCTGCGCCCAACCTTGAAGGTTCCTGTTCTGGATGTGCGTTCAACAGATGACAAATACGTGATGGCCATCGAATTGAAAGAAGGAACTGACATCAATAAGTTGAATGATCTTCTCCGTTCCCACGGAGCTATTGAAGTAAACGAGAAGGAGGTAGTTAAATAATGAACAATTTCTTTAGAACAGGGGCAAAGGCCTCCTTGATTCTTTTCTCTTCTGCTCTCCTTGCTTCTTGTGGCAGAAGTGATCAGGAACAAGCATTAGAATATGCGCCAGACATGTATTATCCGGTGGCATACGAACCATTGAAGCAGCTTGCTGATAACAAAAACGCTATCAACCCAGGTGGATTGAACATGCGGGTTCCTGCGGCCAATACTATTGCCAGAGGTAAACTTGGGCTTTACACCCATATTTCCAAAGACAGTGCAGAAGTAGCCGGACGTGAATTGGTAAACCCAATTGCCAGAACTACCCAGAACCTGGAAGAAGGAAAAGTACTTTACCTGCGTTTCTGTTCTCCCTGCCACGGCGAAACAGGACAGGGTGACGGATTGGTTGGAGCTAAATTCAAAGGGGTTCCAAATTATACTCAGGGACGTTACGCTACATTACCGGTAGGTCATATCTGGCACGTGATTACAAATGGCCGTGGACGTATGATGCCGCACGGTACACAAGTGAACGCGGAAGAGCGCTGGAAAATCTCCATGTATGTGCAACAGCTGCAGAAAGGCATCACAGATGCTAGTGGCGCTGATGCCGCTGACACCGGATCACAGTCAACAGATGCTCCGGCAGGCGCAAGTACAGATCAGAATACAAACCCAGTAACAGGTACTACAGCAGATCCAACCAAGGATACGCGTAACTAACCTTAAAGGTATTTTTAGAAATGATAACTGAAGAAAGACTAAACATCCCTGCAAGAGCCACCAAACGGTTCTTCTTCATGATCGCTATCGGGTTAATTCTCCTGGCAGTTGGTCTTGTCATTGCTGCTAACTCAAGTGGCGGACATGGAGAAGGACATGGAGAAGCTGCCGCTGCAGGGCATCATGCAGCTGGTTGGGGACAGCGTTTATTGGCTAACCTCTGGATGAACAATGTGTACTTTACGGGTATTTCCGTAGTGGGCATACTTTGGGTATCTATCCAGTATGTAGCTTATGCTGGATGGTCCGCATCCATCAAACGTATTCCTGAAGCCTTAGGTAGTTATATCCTGGTAGGTGGTATTGTAATGGTATTGGTATTCTTACTGCCCATTCTGTTCACCGGCCATAATACCTTATTCCACTGGACTGACCATTCTGTACATGAAGTGGGTAATCCAAACTATGACCCTATCATTGTAGGGAAGAGCGGATACCTGAATGTTACCTTCTACGTGATTAGAATGGTGGCTTACTTTACTTTATGGTTCCTGTTCTTCAAATGGTTGAGAAGAGAATCAATATCTGAAGATTTGAACGGCGGTCTTGACCATTACAACAAAAGCATCAGATTGGGTGCTACCTTCTTGGTGATCTTCGGGGTTACTTCCTCTATGTCTGCCTGGGACTGGGTGTTGTCAATTGACACGCACTGGTTCAGTACCATGTTCGGTTGGTACGTATTTGCCAGCTGGTGGGTATCTGGACTTGCTGCCATCACCCTTACCATTATCATCCTGAAGCAAATGGGTTACCTGACCATGGTAACTTCTAACCACCTGCATGATTTAGGTAAATTCATTTTTGGGTTCAGCATTTTCTGGACTTACATCTGGTTCTCCCAATTCATGCTGTACTGGTATGCCAACATCCCGGAAGAGGTTATCTACTTCCAGGAGCGATTGGGCGGTAACAACAACCACTATACTTGGATCTTCTTCTTCAACTTGTTAATAAACTTTGCGTTCCCTTTCCTTGTTCTTATGACAAGAGATGCAAAACGCCAGATGCTTATTTTGAAGATTGTATGTATTGCCATCCTGATTGGTCACTGGTTTGACTTCTACATGATGATCATGCCAGGTACTATGGGCGGCGAAAGTGGCTTTGGACTGATTGAAATTGGTACAGCATTGACTTTCTTAGGGATTTTCCTGCTCAGATACACAAAAGAGCTCAGCAAAGCTTCTTTGGTTCCTGTGAATCACCCCTTCCTGGAAGAAAGTGTTCACCATCACGTTTAAGACTTAATTTTAAAGACACGGATAATGATTACAATTGCAGTAGCACTATCAATCCTCCTTTTACTGGTCGTCCTTTATCTCTTATTCAGGATTCAGGTATTGGCTTCAATCTTTAAAGGAAGCTACAGACGTGATATAGGAACAAGCAACAAGGTAAATGCCGCTCTTTTACTGGTGTTCCTTTTTGTGATGGGAGCCCTTTTTGTATGGTCTTTTGCTTCTTCCAAAGAAGAAATGACTTTACCACTTGCCTCTGAGCACGGTATCGCCATTGACAGTATGTTCTGGCTTACCATGGCCATCATTGGCTTTGTATTTGTCCTGACCCACATCTTATTGTTTGTATACTCTTATAAGTATCAGCATCAAGACGGAAAGCGCGCTTACTACTATCCTCACAACAACAAAATTGAGATCATCTGGACTGTGATTCCTGCTGTGGTAATGGCACTCCTGGTGTTCTCAGGCTGGAAGACTTGGGCTAAAATCACCAGCCCTGCACCGGACAATGCAGTGGTAGTAGAGGTAATGGGTAAGCAGTTCAACTGGCTTATCCGCTACCCAGGCGCAGATAACAAACTTGGTCATGTGAAGCATACCTTGATTGATGCCACAAATGAATTTGGTATTGACCTGAATGACCAGAATGCCAAAGACGATTTCCCTGCTGAGCCAAGTGCTTTCCACGTACCCAAGGGTGTTCCCGTTCTCCTGAAAATCAGATCAAGAGATGTGATTCACAGTGTGTTCCTTCCTCACTTCCGGGTGAAGATGGATGCCGTACCAGGAATGCCAACTTCTTTCTGGTTTATCCCTACTAAAACTACTTCTGAAATGCAGTCTGAGACTGGTAATGCCAACTTTCAGTATGAATTGGCTTGTACAGAGGTTTGTGGACGTGGTCACTTTGCAATGAAAATGACCATGATTGTGGATGAGCCTGAAGACTATCAGAAGTGGGTGGCTGCCCAACAGC
The DNA here is from genome assembly GCF_017916345.1 of Rufibacter aurantiacus. NCBI lineage: Bacteria > Pseudomonadati > Bacteroidota > Cytophagia > Cytophagales > Hymenobacteraceae > Rufibacter > Rufibacter aurantiacus. The sequence continues at coordinate 32,442 of NZ_JAFMSV010000002.1, read as the reverse complement.
AAAAGACCTTCAGTGTGCAACTTCAAGCAGCTCCAGCTGACAGCACTGCTGCTGTAGCGCTTAATTCTTCTGAAGCCGCAGGTGCCGGAGCAACTGCATCAAAACAATAGTTATACTTTTTTAACAGTATTGTATGTCTAGTACGGATATTTCATTACATAAAGATGTGCACTTAGGGCACGATGATCATCATGATGACCATGACCATGATCAGAGTTTCATAGAGAAGTACATCTTCAGCCAGGACCATAAAGTTATCGCGAAGCAGTTCCTGTTTGCTGGTATCTTCTGGGCTGTGATTGGAGGTGTTCTCTCCAGCTTATTCCGGATGCAGTTAGGTTTCCCGGAGGCTACTTTCACCTTCCTTGAGCCAATTCTGGGCAAATGGGTAGATGGTGGTAAGCTGAACCCAGAGTTCTACCTGGCTTTGGTGACCATGCACGGAACCATCATGGTGTTCTTTGTACTGACGGCTGGTCTTTCTGGAACGTTCAGTAACTTCCTGATCCCGCTTCAGATTGGTGCGCGTGACATGGCTTCTGGTTTCATGAACATGCTATCTTTCTGGTTCTTCTTCCTGGCCAGTGTGATTATGTTCTACTCACTCTTCTTAGAGACCGGACCTGCCGCCGGTGGTTGGACAGTTTATCCACCGCTTAGCGCCTTGCCACAAGCAATCGCTGGTTCAGGTGCAGGTATGACCATGTGGTTGGTTAGTATGGCTTTGTTCATTGTATCTCAGTTGCTGGGTGGCGTGAACTACATTACTACCGTAATCAACATGCGTACCCGTGGCTTGTCTATGACTAAGCTGCCCTTGACCATCTGGGCGTTCTTCCTGACAGCAGTGTTGGGTCTGCTTGCCTTCCCGGTTCTTTTCTCTGCTGCCTTATTGTTGATCTTCGACCGTTCATTTGGTACCAGCTTCTTCTTGTCTGATATCTATGTAGCGGGCGAGGCTTTAACGCACACAGGTGGTAGCCCGGTATTGTTCCAGCACTTGTTCTGGTTCCTGGGTCACCCAGAGGTATACATCGTGATTCTGCCTACTTTTGGTATTGTATCTGAAATTATCGCCACCAACTCACGTAAACCTATTTTCGGTTACCGTGCCATGATTGGTTCAATGTTAGGTATTGCCCTGCTTTCTTTCGTGGTGTGGGCCCACCACATGTTCGTTTCAGGTATGAATCCGTTCCTGGGATCTGTGTTCATGTTCCTGACCCTGATCATTGCGGTTCCTTCTGCAGTGAAGGTGTTCAACTGGATTGCAACGCTGTGGAGAGGAAATATCAACTTCACTCCGGCTATGTTGTTCTCTGTGGCTTTCGTATCGCTCTTCATCTCAGGTGGGGTAACCGGTATCATCCTGGGTAACTCTGCGCTTGATATTCAATTGCACGATACCTATTTCGTAGTGGCTCACTTCCACTTGGTAATGGGTAGCGCGGCTTTCTTCGGGATGTTTGCGGGTGTTTACCACTGGTTCCCTAAGATGTTCGGTCGTATGATGGAGGAGAAACTGGGTTACCTGCATTTCTGGATCACATTCGCTTGCGTGTACCTGATCTTCATGCCGATGCACTACATTGGTATCGCTGGTTTCCCAAGAAGATACTACACCTGGACTGGTTTTGAGACCTTCAACAAGTTCATGGATATGAACACTTTCATTACCGTGGCTGCGATTGTAGCTTTCGTTGCTCAGTTCTTCTTCCTTTTCAACTTCATCTACAGCATCTTCAGAGGTAGAAGAGCAACAGAGAACCCTTGGAAATCAAATACCTTGGAGTGGACTACTCCGGTAAATCCGGGTCATGGCAACTGGCCAGGTCCGCTTCCGGTAGTTTACAGATGGCCTTATGACTATAGCAAGCCAGGTGCTCCTGAGGACTTCATTCCACAAAACGTACCTTTCTCTCAAACGCAGTCCTCAAACCTGCCGCACGAGAGAGACACTGAATAGTAACTAATGAAGGACGAATCTTTTATTATTAAAAGGTTTAAGCGTATAGGAGTACTCACTATTGCTTCTGTCTATATATTAATTTTAGTAGGGGGGATCGTTCGTAGCACGGGTTCCGGAATGGGTTGTCCAGACTGGCCGAAGTGCTTCGGATCGTGGGTCCCCCCCACTAATTTAGAGCAGTTACCTTCAGATTACCTGGAGGTGTATAAAGAGAAGCGAATCCAGAAGAATGAACGCATTGGCCGAGTTCTGCAAGGGTTAGGTTTCACCGAAGTTGCCCAGGAGATTTTCGCGCATCCGTCTCAGTACATTGAAACGGAGTTCAATGCCACCAAAACGTGGATTGAATATGTGAACAGGTTGGTAGGAGTAGTGATTGGGCTTTTGATTGTTTTAACAGTTCTTTATTCTTTTCCCTTTCTCAAAAGAGACCCTAGGGTTTTCTGGGGAGCAGTAGCCTCTTTATTCCTGGTTGTTTTTCAGGCATGGCTGGGTTCATTGGTGGTTTCCACCAACCTTTTACCCGAGATGGTCACCTTACACATGGCTTTGGCATTGGTAATGGTAGCCTTATTGATCTACATTGTCCTTAGGGTAGAGAGAGAAAAGCTGTTTGCTGATTTTGCCATCCCCTCCGGCAAGCTAAAGTTCTTATTGGTGGGAGTCTTATTGCTTACTTTCTTTCAGGTGATCCTGGGAACGCAGGTAAGGGAGCAAGTAGACCTGGTAGCCTTTGGCGCCAATAATCTGGGTAGGGAAACCTGGATTGAAAAGCTTGGTACCCAGTTCTATGTGCACCGTTCACTTTCAATCCTGTTGGTGGTCATGAATGTAGCGCTTTATATTTCAATGAAGAGGTTAGGCAATTCCAACCTGGTGTTTATTGCCAAAGCTATCCTGGTGGTTATTGCAGCGGAGATTCTGTTAGGGATCATTCTTGCTTATCTGGCCTTGCCGGCAATGGCGCAACCGCTTCATTTGCTCTTTGGGACTTTATTGTTCGGGCTGCAGTTTCTGCTGCTCATGATTTATTATTACGCACACAAACCAAATCAACCTTCACCCGAATTGGTGGCATAAACACGTTTATGTACGTACAAGACGTAACATCCAGTGCCCAGACATCATCGGCCATGAGTAAAGCAACCGCTTATTTTCAGCTTTTAAAGTTCCGGCTTTCAGCCACGGTAGCTTTCTCCAGTGCAATTGGTTTCCTGCTTGGCAGACCAAACGCTTCCTGGGTTGATACCGCTTTGGTGATGCTTGGTGGTTTATTAGTGACTGGTTCTGCCAACATCATTAACCAGGTTCTTGAAAAAGACCTGGACAAAATGATGAAGAGAACCGCCAAACGACCACTTCCAACAGGCGTGCTTTCAGTGCAGGAAGCTATCATATTCTGCGTTCTGCTTTGTCTGGCTGGAGTGGGACTGTTAGGATTATATTTCAATTGGCTGGCAGCAGCCTTGTCATTTCTGTCATTACTTCTTTACGGCTTCTTTTACACACCTTTGAAGAGAATTTCTCCTATCTGCGTGTTTGTTGGGGCCATACCAGGTGGTTTACCTCCTTTGATTGGTTGGGTAGCCGCTACTGGTTATATAGGAGTAGAGGCGTGGATTCTTTTCGGGATTCAGTTTATCTGGCAGTTCCCGCATTTCTGGGCCATTGCCTGGGTGCTGGATGACGATTACAAGAAAGCTGGGTTTAAGATGCTGCCCATGGCAGGGGGAAAGAACCTGAAGACGGCCATACAGATCATGATCTATACGTTACTGCTTATTCCGCTGGGGTTGTTGCCTATGCAGTTCGGGATGGCAGGGAAAACCTCCGCTTTTATTGCGGTGGTATGTGGTGTTTTGTTTTTAATGCAGACTTTCTATCTCATGCATACCTGCTCTAAACGGGCAGCCATGAACATCATGTTTGGTTCGTTCTTATACTTGCCAATTGTGCAGATTGCTTTTGTGGTAGATAGCTTATAAAAGAGTAAGTAATGATAATGAATCCAGAAATACAGGCAGAGCAAAGACGGGTGAACCCGTTGAAGTTCATGCTTATTTTATTGATCGTAAGCATTGTGATGATGTTTGCGGCTTTTACCAGTGCCTATATTGTGCGCCGGGAAGAAGGAAACTGGCTGGAGTTTGACCTTCCGGCTGTTTTGCTTATCAACACGGGAGTGCTTATCCTGAGCAGTATTTTCATGCAGTGGGCTTATGTCTCTGCTAAGAAAGATAACCTGAAGAACCTGAAGATTGCCTTGTTGCTGACGATAGTAGCTGGTACTGTTTTTCTAGTAGGCCAATGGCAGGGATGGGGCGAGTTAGTGCGTAATAACGTCTACTTTGGCGGAAGTACTTCTAACCCATCGGGCTCTTTTCTGTATGTATTAACCGGTGTTCACGCATTTCACCTGATCACGGGGTTAATTTTTCTAATTATTGTAGTAATTTCGGCACTCAAGTACAAAGTACATTCCAGAAACCTTAACCGTATTGAGCTGTGCACCATTTACTGGCACTTCTTAGGCGCTCTGTGGATCTACTTATACGTATTCCTAGTTTTGAACCATTAATAATTCTGTAACACATATGTCGCAAACAACAACCTTTGAGCAGCCTAACACTGGCACCTGGGATGGAGGGAACGAGCCTTTCAAGGTAAGTTATGGTAAACTGATGATGTGGTTTTTCCTCTTATCAGATGCCTTCACCTTTGCTGCTTTCTTAACTACCTACGGACTGGCCCGTCACCGGCACCAAGCCTACGAGGGTACGCATGAAGCATTCACTTTCTCAACCCAGTGGTGGCCAATCCCGGATAAAGTTTTCAATGCATTTCCTGGTTTCCATGGGGTAGACTGGCCATTGGCTTTCGTGGCCTTGATGACCATGATCCTGATTCTTTCCTCTGTTACCATGGTATTGGCCGTGGAAGCAGGTCACAGAATGGATAAAAACGATGTGCAGAAATGGTTGTTGTGGACTATCCTGTTCGGCTCCATGTTCTTGGGTTGCCAGGCTTGGGAGTGGTCTCACTTTATTGCAGGTACAGAGGAAGGCATGAAACTGGCCGATGGCAGCGTGATTCACGGTGCCAACCTGATCGTGAACCAATACGGACCGCCCTTATTTGCTGATTTGTTCTTCTTCATCACCGGTTTCCACGGAACCCACGTATTCTCTGGTGTGGTATTGCTGATCTTGATTTTCTTCAACACCGTGAATGGCGTATACCACAGAAGAGGACATTACGAGATGGTAGAGAAAGTAGGTCTTTACTGGCACTTTGTAGACTTGGTTTGGGTATTTGTGTTTACCTTCTTCTACTTAGTATAATTGTTGAATTGATTAAAACTGAATAGACATGGCATCGCATTCACACCATACCGACGAGTTTGCCCACACCGGCGAAATCCCAAAAGCGCAGACCAAAGTTATCTGGAAGACTTTCTTCATTCTAGTGGCGATAACCGCAGTTGAATTCGCTTTCGCTTTCTTCATGGATCCAGGCACTTTGCGTAACGCAATCTTCATTGGCCTTACCCTGTTCAAAGCATTTTACATTGTAGGTGAATTCATGCACTTGAAGCATGAAACCAAAGGCCTTATCTGGGCTGTTTTGGTGCCTACTGTTTTATTGGTTTGGTTACTGGTAGCCTTACTGGTAGAAGGTACTTTCTACGGAGAGTCAGTTTTCAATTACTTTAAATAATGAGTCCAAAAAAAGCCCTAGTATTGGGTACCCTACTGTTGGTACCCGTACTGGTGTTTTTATTCCTTAAAATGTTCGGAGTGAATAGATTTTCACTCCGAACTTATTTTCCGGCTACTGTAGATTCTACAATGGTAGATGGGCAGTGGCGCTATGATACCACCTACCACCGGGTACCAGACTTTCAACTCACCTCCCAAAGCGGTGCTTCCTTTTCCCAGAAAGACCTGGAAGGAAAAATCTACGTCGCAAATTTCTTCTCTACTTCTTGCCAAGGTCCTTGCAAACAGATGAGCACCCAGCTCTCCAGGGTTCAGGATGCCTTCAGGTTGCGGCCCGATGTAAGAATTGTTTCCTATTCCCAGCGGCCCCATGAAGACTCTCCCGGTGAGCTGAAGGAATATGCTTCCAGTTTCAGGGCTAATCCAGAGAAATGGATTTTTCTTACCGGCCAGGAAGGTCAGATTCAAGCCTTAGTTCAAAATGGTTTCCGTTTAATCTCCCCGCAAGATTCTGCTGCTGGAAACGTTATGGAAGAGCCTATCACCAAGTTTTTCCTGGTAGACAAGCAAAAACATGTAAGGGGGATCTATGACGGCACAGATGCCGCCGATGTAGACCGATTGATTACCGAAATTAACGTGCTCCTTTCTGAGTACAACCTAGAAAATGGAAAATAAAACCCTGGGTAACCCTAACGATACCCGCTACCTGATTATCATCTCCGTTCTTTCAGTTGTTGTTCCGCTGTTGGTGGCATTCCTGATGTTTATGCCGCAGTCTGGTAAGTTGGGGGACCTGGATGTTTCTTTTCTGCCCCAGTTGCACGCGGTCCTTAATTCGCTCACCGCAATTGCCTTGATAATTGGGTACTACCAGATCAAAAAGCAAAACCGCCGGCTGCATCGCTTTGCTATGGTTTGTGCTTTCATGCTGTCTGTTGTTTTCCTGGTTTCTTATGTGATCTACCATTACCAGGCGGCACCTACGCCTTACGGCGGGGAAGGAACCCTTAGAATGGTGTATTACTTCATCCTCATTACGCACATTGTTCTGGCAGCAGTGATTGTGCCTTTGGTGCTGCTATCAGTTTACTTTGCTTTGTCTGAGCAGTACGTGCGCCATCGCAAGGTTTCCCGCTGGACTTTCCCGTTGTGGCTGTATGTGGCTATTACCGGGGTGGTCGTTTATGTGATGATTTCGCCATATTATAGTTGAAACTTTACCGTGGCAAAGGTGTTCATATAAGTGAGAGATTGGTAGATAAAGATGAAAAAGAAACTTGTATTTTGGTTGGGTAGTTTATTCCTGGTAATGCTTCTGACTTTTCAGGCAGCACCGGTGCAGGCGCAATGTGCCATGTGTACCGCCTCGGTGGAGTCATCCAACAATGAGTCCGGAGACAGTATTGCCAATGGCCTGAACAAAGGCATTCTCTACCTAATGGCTGTTCCGTATGTGATTGCCGGTTGCGTAGGTTTCTTCTGGTATAAATACAGCCGCAAGAAATAGTGGGCGCCTGGGAGCACCTGAAGGCTGGTTTGGAGATGAAATGTCCCCGCTGCCACCAAGGACCTATGTTCTCCCATTCGGCGCTTAATCTCAGGAAATTTGACCAGATGCCTGAGAAATGCCCGGTTTGCGGCTTCCGTTATGAAGTGGAGCTGGGCTTTTACTGGGGTGCCATGTACATGAGCTACGGCCTTTCTGTTTTTATTGTGTTTCTGGTGGGTATTTCCCTTTACTTTCTGGCCAACGATCCGCCCACTTGGGTTTATCTCGCTACTGTGGCCTTCACCATCCTGGTTTTTACGCCCATCCTCTTCAGGTATGCACGGGTTATGATGCTCTACTTCTTCGGGAGCGTTTCCTTTGATCCTAAATACCGGCAATCCTAGGCATTTGCTTTAAAGCCATTATTCCATTCCTGTTTTTCTCTCCTTGTCAGGCTACCTTGAATAATCCTGTTTTAGGGCTGGTTTTGGGAAAACAGGCCCTAAACGATGGTTTCAAGCCAAACTCTTTACTTTTATGTTTACTGGCGGGGTTTTTGTGCGTATTATGGCTAAATTCGTAAAAAAACACCCTTGAAGTTCAGGTATACCCTTCCTCTACTTTTCTTACTTACATCCCTTTTGTTTGGGGGAGTTGCGGCCTTTTTGCAGGTGAGCATCCAGCGTGATTTATTGGAAGCTCCCGAGAAGCAGATGGTGGAAGAAGTGGAAGAGCGGTTGCATGGTTTGATGCAGGAGGCGGAGCAAGAGATGGCCGCCGTTTCCAACAGCCTGTCTCCTGATTCTGGCTTCTTTTCCAGAAATCTGCCCAAAACCAACATTCCGCTTTTTGTTTACCGCCAGAACAAACTCCAGTTCTGGTCTGAGCATTCCCTCCGGCCCGAACTGGACCCTAGGTACTTAACGAAAAGACAACAGGTTGTAGAAAACAGGTTCGGGAGGTTTATTGTGCTGCGCCAACAGCCCTCCAGGAACTATGCTGTTTTGGCTGTGATTCCGCTGGAGGTACGGTACGGGATCAGCAATGCCTATCTGCGCAGCGGACTTAATCCTCAGATTTTTGAAGACCACGTGGCGGCCATCCAGGTGGAAAGAGGCGGGGCGGCCATTCCTATTGCCGATGCGCGCGGTAATTATCTCTTCTCTCTCCAGGTGCTGGAACCAGGGCAATGGCTGCATGCCGGCAAGTTTACCTTAGGTTTGTATATCCTTTCCATTATAGCCGCGGTGCTTTGCCTTGTCACAGTTCACCAGAGGCTTAAAAAATCAGGGAGAAAGATCGCTGCTTTGTGGACCATGATCCTGGGGTTGCTGGTGCTCCGGGTCATTGTGCTATGGTCCCAATTCCCCAACAATGTGCAGGACCTGGAGTTGTTCAGTCCACGGGTTTATGCCGCCGCCTGGTGGTCACCTTCTTTGGGAGATCTTCTGCTGAACGAGATCTGTTTTCTTACTATCGCCCTGCTGGTGTACAGGTTTGGCCGGCCTGTCCATTTTGGGTCTGTTTTTCATAAAACTCCCCAAAAACAGCTGTGGAGCTGTATTGCCATTGGGGTGATTATAACCCTGGTGATCATTAGCTGGTACGAAACCTACCGCAGCCTTTTCGTGAACTCCCAGCCAAACCTAGACATCACCCAGAACATCCAGTTTGGGCCTGAGAAGCTGCTGTTGTACCTGGTGATGGTGCTCCATACGCTGGCTTTGAGCTGGATTCTGCGGCTGTTACTCAGCGCGTTGCCCTTTACCGCCGCCGGTAAAATGCCGTTTGCTTACACTTGGATCACGGTGTTGGTGCTGGCCTTGGGTTGGGCTTTCTGGCGCGATGCCCCCAGTGGCAACTGGATTGTCTTGTTCGCCAGTGCGGCTTTAGTGGGGTGGGAGCAATTGCACCAACGCCTGGGCCAGCGAGCCGGTATTTACTCCAGTATTTTCATGGTTAACATCCTCAGTGCTAGCCTAGGTGCCGCAGCTCTGTATGACCTCTATGCGGTGCAGCTCCGCGCCGATAAACAACGTCTGGCTTCTCAACTGCTCAAAGACCGTGACGATTTAACGGAATATCTGCTGGCTCAAGCGGCCCAGGACATAAGCAAGGATCCATTGATCCAGCACGTGTTCAACTCTCCGTGGGGCAAACTGAACATAGTGGATCAGAAAATTCGCCGTCATCATCTGCGTGCCATCACGGAGAACTACTCGGTGACGGTGCGCATGTTTGACTTCACCGGCGAAAGCTTTAATGATTTAGACAGCCTTTCCACTTTTGAAGCCTATGCCCAAAGATGGGGGCCCCGGTCTAAAAGCACGAACCAACGGGGGCAGCTATTGGTAGGCTCAGAAAGTGACCCTGGCCGGTTCACGTATTTGCAGGAGATCAAAGTGCCCGTTGATTTTCAGCAGTGGGTAACGTTGGTGCTGGAGGTGAGCCCAAAGATAACGGCACCCAACAGCGTTTTGCCAGAATTACTGGTAGAACGGAAAAGCTCCCAGGAAAACACTATTCCCTCCAGCAGCTATGCCCTCCGGAAAGGAAACCGGTGGCTGAAGACCGAAGGGTATTTTGAGTACAGCCAGCTGTTCTCGCCCAATCTCTTCAACATTCCGCAATTGTATACCCAAGGACTCAACATTGCGGATTACCACCACCTGGGTGCCCGCTCCAGCAGTGGTACTGTGGCTTTGGTGAGCACGCCGGCGTATGGGGCCCGGTCCTGGTTATCTAATTTTTCGTTCCTGTTCCTGCTGCATTCCTTCTCGCTGTTCTCGCTTTTGTTGCTGGTGATGCTTTACCGGGGCCATTTGCTGGATACCATTCTCTCTACCTTCGGGACCAAGATCCAGCTATTCCTGAACTTGGGGGTGTTGGTGCCTTTGGTGCTGGTGAGTATTACCATAGGAAGTCTGGTGACTAATTCTTACCGGCAGGATCTGATCAGGGGCTACACAGACCAAGGCGATTTTGTGCGGCAGAATATCCTTACGAGTAACTGGGGGCCTAACCTGTTCAAAGGCCGCGCCGATTCCCTGGCTCGCCGCATTAACCGGTTGGCCATGGTGGCCCAGGCTGAGCTGAACATCTACAATGCCGACGGTGAACTGCGGATATCCAGCCAGCCCGCTTTGTTTGAAGCCGGGGTGCTTTCCACCAGGCTCAACCCCAGGGCCTACGAGGTGCTCAAGGAGCAGGGTCTGAACCGGGTGTTACTGCAGGAAAAAGCCGGCACTTTGCCCTACAGCACCATCTACGTGCCCCTCAGAGATCGACCCACCAACAGCCCCGAGGGTTACCTGGCCATTCCGTTCTTTGATTCTGAAAAGGAACTGAACACCAAATTGATCCAGCTGATCACCACCATCCTGAACATCTTCACGGTGCTGTTCTTGCTATTCGTGCTCATGAGTTACGTGGCCACCCGCGCGCTTACGGTGCCTCTGCAATTATTGACCGAACGCCTAAAACGTACCTCGCTCACGGGCAGCAACGAGAAACTGGTGTACCAGTCCCGCGATGAGATTGGGTTGTTGGTGCATGAGTACAACCAGATGCTGCAGAAGCTGGAGGAAAGCAAGCGGGAACTGGCGCTGCGCGAGAAGGAAGCGGCTTGGAAAGAGATGGCCCGGCAGGTGGCCCACGAGATCAAGAATCCGCTCACGCCCATGAAGCTTTCGCTGCAGTACCTGCGCAAAGCCATGCAGGATGGGCGCAGCAACCTGGAGGAACTGGTGGAGAAAATCTCTAACACCATGATCACGCAGATTGATGTACTAAGCGACATCGCCACCTCGTTCTCCAACTTCACATCCATGCCCGATCTGAAACTGGAGACCCTGGAATTGAACGGACTGATCCGCAGAACTTCTGATTTGCATTTGAACCCGCAACAGCACCGGGTGGAAGTCGCGCTACCCCAGGAGCCGGTGTACGTGCGCGCCGATGAAAACCAACTTATCCGGATTTTCAACAACCTGCTTTTGAATGCCTTGCAGGCCGTGCCTTCTTCAGAAACCCCCGAGTTAAAAGTGACGCTGGAATTGGTGGATGCGCAGTGGGCTTTGGTGGCGGTGAAAGATAACGGCACCGGCATTCCGGTTGAAGTGCAACCCAAGATCTTCGTTCCCAATTTCAGTACCAAATACTCAGGCTCCGGCATTGGGCTGGCGGTGGTGAAAAAAGGGGTGGAGGCCATTGGCGGTTCCATTTGGTTTGAGACGCAGGAAAACGTGGGCACCACTTTCTTCCTGAAATTGCCGGTGGTGCAGCCATGAAGCCCTGGGGCGTCATACTCTTCCTGGTAACGGCACTTCTGTGGACAGGGCAAACCCAGGCGCAGGAGCTGACTAACCGCCGCTGCAAATGGGTGAAACTGCAGCCGGGCACTTTCCAGCTGGATTCTTTGACCGTGGCCGAGAACACCATCGAGATCCTGGACCGCCGCCAGATCAGGAAGCCGCTGGGGTTCCACTATGACCCGGTTACCAACCTGTTCCAGTTCATCGGCTTGCCCGCACCTGAGCCAGTTCCAAGCCTCAAACCCGATAGCATTGCCCGGGATAGCAGCGGGGCGTTTTCGGCCCGATTTTCCAAAAACGGCCCCAAAACAGATTCGGTGCTGGTTTGTTACCGGGTGCTGCCGCTCAATATCTCCAACCGCCGTTTCAAGCGCGACATCCGCACTTGGGATTCCACCTCCTTTGAGCGTTCCTACGTGTTTGACCAACCGGCTCCCCGCGAGGAGCTTTTCAAAACGCCGGGCCTGAACAAAACGGGTAGCATCTCGCGTGGCGTTTCGGTGGGCAATACCCAGAACGTATTCGTGAATTCGGCGCTGAACTTGCAGCTGGAAGGAAAACTCACCGATGAGATCAACATCACCGCCTCCATTACGGACCAGAACATCCCGTTCCAGCCTGAGGGGAATACCCAGCAATTGCAGGAGTTTGACCGGGTGTTCATCACGCTGCAGCACCGGCTTTGGACGGTGACCGGTGGCGATGTGGTGTTACGTAATCGTCCGCTGTCACATTTCCTGCGGTTCTACAAAAACGTGCAGGGTGGGGCTTTGGAGGTGAACCGAGGGAAACCCGGCTGGGAGAGTGCTACCTCAGTGGCGGCCTCGGTGGCCAAGGGGAAATTCGCCTCAGAGAACATCACACCCATTGAAAGCGTGCAGGGGCCTTACCGCCTGCGCGGACCAAACGGCGAGCGCTTCATCATTGTGCTGGCCAACTCAGAGCGGGTGTACCTGGACGGCAAGCTGCTGCAACGGGGCTTTGACTTTGATTATGTCATCGACTACAACCAGGCCGAGATCACCTTCACGCCCAAATGGGTCATTACCCGCAACTCTCGTATTCGCGTCGATTTTGAGTATTCAGACCTGAACTACACCCGCAGCGTGGTGCACGCCAGCCATTACCAGAAAATGGGCAAGTTCAACGTGTACGGCAACTTTTACAACGAGGCAGACAATCCTAACAGTCCGCTTACCTTGAACCTGAGTACCGATGAAAAGCGCCTGCTCTCGCAGATAGGCGACCGGCTGGACCTGGCGGCCGCTCCCAGCGGTGACTCCGTGCGCTTTGACCGAAACCAGGTGCTGTACCTGCGCAAAGACACCGTGACCGCCAGCGGCACCTATCCCATCTACCAATTCTCCACCGATTCAACCCAAGCCTACTACGCCGTGAGTTTCACCGAGGTGGCCACCGGAGGTAATTACGTGCTGCAGAACAATACCGTGAACGGCCGCGTGTTCCAGTGGGTGGAACCCGTGAACGGCGTGCCGCAGGGCCGCTACGAGCCCATCCGGATTCTGCCCACGCCCATCCAGAAACAGATGATGACCTTAGGCGGAACCTGGTCTTTGGACGAGAAAAGCAGCGTTTTCCTGGAAGTGGCCGGCTCTAAAAACGACCTCAACCGCTACTCCAACCTGGACTCCCAGGATGACCAGGGCAAAGCCATTAGGGTGGGCTATCAGCTGAATGACCGCAACGTCAAGTTCCTGGGCGACTACAAGCTGCGCAGCGCGATGACCTATGAGTACACCGATCCTAACTTCACGCCCATAGACCGCTACCGCGACATTGAGTTTGACCGCGACTGGAGCAGTCCCACCAACACCACCCTGGCGCGGCAATCCCGGATTGAGGACCATATTTTTACCTTCTCGGTGGGAGGGGTAAAAGACGCTCTGCACTTTATCAATTACCGTATCAGCCGGAGGTTGCGCCCTACGGAGGTAGATGGCACGCAGCACTACGTGGAGATGACGCAGAAACTGAAAGGGCTGGAGTTGCGCGGCAATTTCTTTATGTTGAAGAATGAGCAAACGGAGAGTACCTCTAACTGGGTGCGCGGTGAGATTGGCGTGCAGTACCCGACCAAGTTCTTCACCCCGGGCTACGTTTACCGCTTCGATAAAAACCGCATCACCTCAAAATCCAACGAAGCGCTGCTGGGCTCCGCAAACTACTTTGATGACCACCTTTTCTTCGTGGAAAGCCGCGATACCGCCAATTTCAAGTACCGGGTTGAGTACAGCCGCCGGGTAGACTTCAGGCCGGAAAACGGAGAACTGGGCAATAAACAGACGGCCAACACCTTCAATTTCAGCACCAGTACCGTCATCAAAAAGAATCAGCAGATCACCGCTTTGATCACGTTGCGCAACCTGCAGGCGCGGGACAGTCTCCGCGAGACCACCGTGCTCTCCAAGATCAACTGGACCGGCGATTTCCTGGACCGCCACCTGCGCTCCGAGATGACCTACGCCATTGGCACAGGTCGCGAGCTGAAACGGCAGTACCTGTTTGTGGAGACCATTCCCGGGCAGGGAACCCACTTCTTTGAAGACCTGAACCAGGATGGCCGCCAGGATTTGAACGAGTTTTTTGAATCGCAGCCCTCAGACCCGCCGTACCGCCGGAACTTCATCCGGCTGTTCATTCCCACGGATGAATACGTGATCGCGTACACAAACAACTTCACTTACCGCCTCAACAGCAGTTTGCCCCGCGATTGGCAGAATTCAGAGATCAAATGGAAACGAATCCTGGCCAAGTTCTCGGCGCTTTCTTTTGTGACGATTGACAAGCGCACCACCGATGATAACCTGCGCAGCCGCTTCAACCCGTTCAGCCTGAACTTCGCGGATACCAGTCTACTTTCCCTGAACCGCTCGTACCGCAACACGCTTTACTTCAACCGAAGCAACCCTAAATATGGGGTGGAGTGGACGTTCCAGCAGGGGCTGCAGAAAATCCTGCTTACCAACGGCACCGATGCCCGCAACAACACCACCCAGCAGGTGCTGGTGCGCGTGAACCTGACCGAGGTGTTTTCAAGCCAATTAAACGTAACCAGGGCCAAACGGGAAAGCGCCTCCAATTACCTTACCACTAAGAATTTCCTTATCCGGTCCTGGGAAGCCATGCCGGAACTCTCTTACCAGCCCAACCCCACGATCCGGTTCACCGGCACTTACCAGTGGATGAACAAAGCCAATGAGCAGGGCGCGCAGGAAAGGGCCCAGTTCCATGAATTGGGCACAGAAACTCGCCTGAGCCAGGTAGGGAAACGGACGGTAACGGGAATTGTGAAGTACATCAAGATCAACTACACCGGGCTGGAAACATCGCCGGTAGCGTTTGAGATGCTCAACGGTTTCAGGGCCGGCAATAACCTCACCTGGAACCTGGCCCTGCAGCAACGCCTCAGCAGCGGCCTCAACATCACCCTGGACTACGACGGCCGCAAACCCCAGGGCATCCGCACCATACACACCGGCCGCATGCAGGTATCGGTGCTCTTTTAGAATGAGTGATTGAATGAATGAGAGATTGAGTGAATTTTAGAGGAGTGAAGGAGAGAATGTTTTAGGGCTGTTTTCATGAAAACAAGCCGAGAATAGCTACCTACTCTCTCAAACACTCATTCTCTCAATCAAAATTAAGTCGTGGTGTAGTGGCGTCGGAGCCAGGCGCTGATACCGCTGAGGCCGGGAAAAAGGACGCGCTCGGTGATGTTAGCCTGGTCCAGTTTGTCTCTGATTTCCCATTTCAGTTTGGCCGGGATAATGAGCCGGTAATAGAGTTCGGGGTGGTCCAGGAGCCAGTCGCAGAGCATGGCGTCTGGCAAGGACATCATGGAGAACAGCGCGTACTGGTGCACGATGCGTTCATCCAGGGAAGGCGGCTCCATGAACAACACGAACGGTTTTTCCTGGAATTCGCCCAGGCTGTTTAGCGAGGTGGCAATAGGCTCCAGCACCTCGGGGGTGAACACATTGGAGCCTTCCTTCCGGATCACCTGCTGCAGTTTCTCGGGCAGGTAATCAGTGGATTTGACATAATTCACGCACCAGATCACGCCGTCTTCATGGAAGTTGTTGAGGTCTGAGGTGGCAAAGTGCAGCGCCACGTACGGTGAGTAGGTCCAGTCCATGAGGCGGGTGGGCAGACCGTGGTGTTGGGCCACCGCAAGCCAGTTCCAAAAAGACTCGCCGATTCCCATGGTAGTGCCGCGGGAGTATTTGCGGAAGTTTCGGAGCAGGTGGGGCTCCAATTTAGGGTAGTCCCCCCCGATGCGCATAAGGCTGGTTTTGAGATTATATCTCTTGTTCCAGAGGCCCCGGAAAACGTAGGGCGAGCGGTATCGGTTAAGTTTATCGTCCCAAGAATCGCGAAAAAGCTCTCGCTGCAGTTCTTCCCAAGTCTCTATGCGTAAATCATTGGGCATCGCCAAAGAATCAGATGAAGCTTCTTCACTCATGTCGTTTTCTACGATGGAGTAGGCCATAGGAGTTCGGCTGCTAAAACAGATTAAGAGTTAATTCAAATGCTTTTGGTATTTATACGCAAGGAGGAATTGGGGTTACTGTGCTGAAGTTAATGAAAAGAACGGTCTGTTTACAGACTGTTTTTGGGAAATCAGCTTTAAAACAGAAGAGCAGACTTTTATGTCTGCTCTTCTGTTTTCTCAGTAGTATTTACCTGGGATAAGGTAATTCTGCACATAATCCTGGATGCCCTGTTCCAGCGTATGGAACGGTTTGTCATACCCAATGCCTTTTAGTTTAGCCATGTTGGCCTGGGTGTAGTATTGATATTTATCGCGGATGTCCTCGGGGGTGTCTTTGAAATCAATGTTGATATCAGCGCCCATGGAGGTGAAGGTGTTGAAGGCCAGGTCCAGAAAAGTGCGGGCCTCACCGCTGCCCAGGTTATAGATCCCAGAGTTCTTGCGGTGGTGCATAAGCCAGTACATCACGTCTACCACGTCTTTCACATACACGAAATCACGCATCTGCTTGCCGTCTTCGTAGTCTGGGTTATGCGACCGGAACAAGGTAAGGCGGCCGGTATCTTTAATGGAATTGAAAGCGTGCATCACCACCGAGGCCATTCTGCCTTTGTGGTACTCGTTGGGTCCGTAGACGTTGAAGAACTTCAGGCCCGCCCAGAAGAACGGCTTGGCGGTTTGCTCCAGCGCCCAGATATCGAAGTCGTTCTTAGATTCGCCGTAGGCGTTGAGTGGCCGAAGCAGGGAAATAATGGATTCCTCATCGTCATAGCCCAGGGTACCGGAGCCGTACGTGGCCGCCGAGGAAGCGTATACCAGCGGAATCTGGTACTCGCAGCAGGCGTTCCACATTTTTTTGGAGTAGTCCAGGTTCAGGAGATTGAGTACCTCCAGGTTTGTTTCGGTGGTATCGGTGCGGGCACCCAGGTGGAAGATGAACTCCACGTCCTCATAATGCTTGTCCAGCCAAATGAAGAAATCGTGGCGGTCCACAAATTCCTTTATCTTTTTGCCTTCAACGTTAGGCAGCTTTTTCGCCACGGAAAAGTTGTCTACCACCACTATGTCATTGAAATTGGCGGCATTGAGACGCGAAACAAGGCAACTGGCTATAAAACCGGCCGCTCCGGTGACTACTATCATGTATACAGGGGTTAAGTTGTGTGCAAAGCTACCCAAAGGTACGAAAGTTTTGAACTGTGGGCCGTGCTGATGTTAGGCCCGGCTTAAGCATGAGATTTCTGTTTTAAGCCAAATTCCTAGAAAACAGCCCTGAAACAACGTCTATGTGAATAGGCTGATTTTCATTTGAAGGATCTTTCTAAAAAAACGGTTGGGAAACGACAAGGGAAGGTGGGAGGCCGCGCTGTTTATGCTTCGGGCAAATGCTGTATCTTTGGCCCAGTCTCCTAGAATCTGTTCTTCGTGAAACAAACCAACTTTCTGTTTTCCATGTCCACCCTGCGGCTTTTCATGGGGCTTGGTTGCCTGCTATTTTTCTTCTCCTGCGATTCCAGAAAGGCAGCCGCCCCATCCACTGCTGAGTTCCATACCGTTACAGATGACCTGGGTCGAAAGGTAAAACTGCCGGTAGAACCACGCCGCATCATAGCCTTGGCCCCGTCTATGACCGAGATGCTTTTCGCCGTCGCTGATACCGCCACCATTGTGGGCCGTACCCAGAACTGCGATTATCCTGCGGCCGCGCTTACCAAACCTGTGGTGAACAACTATCCCATGGATTATGAGAAGCTGCTCTCCCTAAAACCCGAGGTGGTGTTTGCCACCGAAGGCATTATCTCCATGGAAGTGGCGGCGCAGGTGCAGAAGATGGGCATCCCTATTTATTTCCAGGCCTACGATAGCGTCACCGATATTCTGCATGGCATCAGAAACCTGGGATTTCTCTTGAACCGCCGGGAAAAGGGCCAGGCAGTGGCAGATTCCCTCCAGACCCGGTTAAACCAACTGGCCGCTGATTCTACCCGCGGCACCAAACCAAGAGTATTAGCCATTACCTGGAAAGACCCCATCTATGTGTACGGCCGCAACACCCTATTCACCGATAAACTCCGCTACGCCGGCGGACAGAACGCCGTCACCGATGTATTCGCCCAGCCTTACCCGGCGCTCACCCGCGAGTATATCCTTAAGATGAACCCAGATGTGATCATCGGGGGGAGTTTTGACCAGATGGAAAAGACGTTCTTCTCTTTGTACCCCGAGCTGCGCCGCATCAAGGCCTACCAGCAGAAAAGGATTTATGACGTAACCGATGACCTCATGTCCCGGCCCAGTCCGCGCGTGGTAGAAGGCATTGCTGAGCTTAAAGCCGTGCTAAGGTGAGAAAGGCCCTGCCCATATTGCTGGGATTACTGGTGCTGCTGACTCTGGGGCTTTTCCTGGGGCTCAAGGTGGGGAGCTTAGATACCTCCTATGTTACCGTTTTAGAGGCGATTTTTGAATATGATGCCCAAAACGCCACGCATTACAGCATTATCCATCTGCGGCTGCCTCGTTTGCTGCTGGCTTTTCTCACCGGGGCCTCGCTGGCTTTCTCTGGTTACCTTATGCAGGCTTTGGTGAATAACGCCCTGGCAGATCCTTACCTGTTAGGTACGGCCTCTGGTGCTTCACTAGGCGCTTCTTTCAGTTTCTTTCTTCTCACTGATCTCACTTTTATGGGCCTGTACCTGCCGCCGTTCTTTGCTTTGGTGGGTTCCTTTGCAGTGACGTTGGTGGTTGTGTTATTGGGCTCTCGGAGAGGTCAGTTGGTGCCAAGTCAGATGCTGTTGGTGGGAGTGGCCCTCAGTTCTCTGCTTACTGCGCTGGTCAGCCTCATTATGTTTTTGTCAGATTCAGAAAGCCAGTTGAAATCGGTGGTTTTCTGGAGCATGGGCGGTTTCGAGAAGGCAGACTGGTCTAACTTGGGTTATCCGGCGGTAGCGTTGGCGGCAGGGTTAGTGCTGTTTTTCTTTCTACAGCGGCATCTGAGCGTGCTACTGTTGGGCGCTGACCGCGCGGAGACTTTAGGAGTGGATGTGCGGCTCATCCGGTGGATTATGCTTGGGGCGGTTTCGGTGGTGACGGGGTTTGCGGTGGCGTTCTCGGGGCCGGTGGGGTTTGTGGGGCTCATGGTGCCGCACATCACGCGCGCGCTGCTGGGTACTACCAACCGGTTCAACTTGATTGCCTGCGCCCTGGCCGGAGGTTTGTTTCTGGTGGTCTGTGATTTGATTTCCAGGTGGATTTATCCGCCGGCCGGCATGCCAGTTGGTATCGTAACTTCCTTCTTTGGTGTGCCTTTCTTCGTATATTTGCTGCGGAGAAAGAATTACCGATTCAGTTAATGGTATACGTAAGCAGATTAGAGCATTTCAACGCGGCACACAAGCTGCACAACCCCAATTGGTCGCTGGCAAAAAACAAAGAAGTCTTTGGGCCTTGCGCAAACACCAACTGGCACGGGCACAACTATGAACTGATAGTAACGGTGAAGGGAAAGCCAGATCCTGATACAGGATTCGTGATTGATTTAAAGAAACTGAGTACTCTTATAAGAGAGCACATCATCAAGAAAGTGGACCATAAGAACCTGAACATGGACGTGGCGTTCATGGAAGGCAAACTGGCCAGCACAGAAAACCTGGTCATTGAATTCTGGAACATCCTCAATCCCCTAATCCCTCGTATATCATCCAGTGCGCAACTACACAGCTTAAAGCTGTATGAGACCCCTCGTAACTTTGTGGAATATTTTGGAGAATAACTAACGATCAAACTACTAACGGAGGAAGAACAAGGCGAGATAATTTATCTATATAGAACAATATCAGCTGTTTAATATCGTTTTGGCACAAACATTGTGTCCGGAAGGAGATATTGGCTGTTCATTGTTCAAGCCCTGTTACTGTTCAGACACCACTCAATGAAATATTACATTATTGCCGGAGAACGCTCTGGAGACCTGCATGCCTCCAACCTGATCAAGCAATTGCATGAGCAAGATCCAGAGGCGCACATCCGCTGCTGGGGCGGCGACATGATGGAGGCCGCAGGGGCAGAATTGGTGAAACACTACCAGGAGATGGCCTTCATGGGCTTTCTGGAGGCCGCCAAGAACCTTTTCAAAATCAAGCGTTTTCTCAAAGAGTGTCAGGACGACCTACTGGCGTATAAGCCGGATGTAGTGATCCTGGTGGATTATGCCGGGTTCAACATGCGCATCGCCAAATTTGCGAAAGAACACGGCCTTAAAGTCTTCTACTATATCTCCCCTAAAATCTGGGCCTGGAACCAGGGACGCGTGCACACCATCAAGAAATTGGTGGACAAGATGTTCGTGATCATGCCGTTTGAGAAAGACTTCTACCAGAAGTTTGACTACAAAACCGATTACGTGGGCAACCCTGTGTCAGACGCGGTGTCCGCGCACCAGGTAAACCCCAACTTCCGGAAAGACAACGACCTGGATGAGCGTCCCATTATTGCGGTGCTGCCCGGCAGCCGTCAGCAGGAGATAGAGAACATCCTTTACATCATGCTCAGCATTCTGCCGCCGTTCCAGGATTACCAGTTTGTAGTAGCCGCCGTGAGCAACTTTGACCGGGAGTATTACGAGCACTTCAATCGCAAGCCGTTCATCAAAATCGTTTACGACCAGACCTATGATATCCTGGCCAACGCCGAGGCCGCTTTGGTGACTTCCGGAACTGCCACGCTGGAGACGGCCATGTTCAGTGTACCGCAGGTAGTGTGCTACCGCACCAGCGCCGTTTCTTACTGGATTGGCCGCGCCGTGATCAAAGTGCCTTACATTTCCTTGGTGAACTTGATTGCCGGCCGCAAAGTAGTGCCGGAACTCATCCAGGGCGATATGAACGCGCAAAACCTGGTGCGGGAACTGAAAAACATTCTGAACAACCCAGCAGGCCGGGCCGCCCAACTGGAGGGCTACAAACGCGTGCAGGAACTGATTGGCGATTTCAATACCTCGCAGACCGCCGCAAAACTGATGGTGCAATATCTGAAAGAAGGCAAAACGGCCCAGGAAACGAGTCAGCCTTTGAAGACCGCATTTTAAGGCTCTTTTCCGAAAACCTGGCTTAAAACCGATTATCATATAAAAGAGAAGGCCTCCCTTACCAGCAGTAGAGGAGGCCTTCACTTTTATGGTTTAGAAAGAAACGCTTAGGCTACTTTCAGTTTCTTCACCGCTGATTTCTCAAATTTCTCGCGGGCGTAATCCAGCGTGATGACCAGATCAGTGGTACCGCCTTCGTGTTCCTCAGAAGGCAGGTCAAACATGGCGTCAGTCATAATGCCTTCGCAGATAGAGCGTAGACCGCGGGCACCCAGTTTGTACTCAGCGGCTTTCTCCACAATGTACTCCAGGGTTTCCTCGGCAAACTCCAGGTTAATGTTCTCCATCTCAAACAGGCGCTTGTATTGTTTCACCAAAGAGTTCTTCGGCTCAGTGAGGATCAGGCGCAGGGTTTCGTTGTCCAGCGGGTTCAGGTGCGTCACTACCGGCAGACGACCAATCAACTCAGGAATCAATCCGAAGGATTTCAAATCCTGAGAGGTGATATAGCGCAGGAAGTTCTCGGTGTCCATTTTCTCCTCCAGGTTGGTGGATGAGAACCCGATAGGCTTGGTGTTGAGGCGGCTCTTGATGAGGCGGTCAATGCCTACGAAGGCGCCCCCGCAGATGAACAGGATATTCTCGGTGTTCACGGAGATCATTTTCTGCTCTGGGTGCTTGCGGCCTCCCTGCGGCGGAACGTTCACTGAGGTTCCTTCCAAGAGTTTCAATAAAGCCTGTTGCACACCTTCACCAGACACATCGCGGGTGATGGATGGATTATCGCTTTTACGCGCAATTTTGTCAATTTCGTCAATATACACGATGCCGCGCTCAGCAGCTTCTACGTTGTAATCAGCGGCTTGAAGAAGACGGGTAAGGATGCTTTCCACGTCTTCGCCTACGTAACCAGCCTCGGTGAGAACGGTAGCATCAGCGATACAGAACGGAACCTGCAGGATACCGGCCAGCATACGGGCCAGGAAAGTTTTACCGGTTCCGGTTTCGCCCACCATGATGATGTTTGATTTCTCGATCACTACGTCATCGGTTTTGGGTTTCTGCATGAGGCGCTTGTAGTGGTTGTATACCGCTACAGACATTACCTTCTTGGCTTCGTCCTGGCCTACCACAAACTGATCAAGGTAGGTTTTCATTTCCCTTGGTTTGATCAGGTTGAATTTAGGCGCCCGGTTGGTGGCACGTAACCGGTTCTCCTCATTCAATATCTGCTGCGCCTGTCCAATGCAACGCTCACAGATATGCGCATTGATGCCTGAGATCATCACAGACACCTCTTTCTTATTCTTTCCGCAAAAGGAGCACGTTATTTCTGCCATAAACCGAAGAGTGGGATGTGTATTGTCCGGCTTTAGGTGCGCCGGGTACGACAAAGTTACAAAATTGGTTAGGCACTACGCCAAAATATTTTTGCACAAGTTATCCAACATGCGTCAGGAAGTGGTTGGAAGCGAGGGTATTATAAAATATAGCATATGTTGTATCTGATTGAAGCAGAATACGCTGTGCTATATGTGGCAGAACAAAGCAGGTACAATTACCCTAAAAGCTGCGCATAAAAAATCTTTGCAGGCCTTGAATTGCCCATTGTTTTACGCCTGTATTCAGGAATATACCCTTAAAACATGGGCAATATCAGGAAAGTGCCTTACTTCTTAGAATGAAAATTCAACGGAAATATGCGGTAGAAAAGTAGTTGGTTGCTGTTAAAAAAACGGAGCCACATGAAAAAGGCCTGCTACAGAGCAGGCCTTTTTTAGTTTACAATATAGTGTTTCTTATGCTTTATGGCGGGTTAACACCTCGTCAATAAGGCCGTATTCCTTGGCTTCCTGGGCAATCATCCAGTAGTCACGGTCGCTGTCTTTGTCAACTTCCTCAATGGGTTTGCCGCTGTGGCTGGAGATGATCTCGTACAGCTCTTTCTTCAGCTTCAGGATCTCGCGGGCGGTGATCTCAATGTCTGAGGCCTGTCCTTGGGTTCCACCCATTGGCTGGTGAATCATCACGCGGGCGTGGGGTAGGGCAGAGCGTTTGTCTTTGGCGCCGCCGCAAAGCAACACCGCACCCATAGATGCTGCCAAACCGGTACAGATGGTGGCCACGTCTGGCTGTACGTATTGCATGGTGTCATAGATACCCAAACCGGCGTACACAGAACCTCCCGGGCTATTGATGTACAACAGAATGTCTTTTTTAGAGTCCACGCTTTCCAGGAACAGCAACTGGGCAGTGATAATGTTAGCGATATAATCATCTACCTGGGTGCCCAGGAAAATGATACGGTCTACCATCAGGCGGGAGAAAACGTCAATCTCCCGGAAATTGGTAGGTCTTTCCTCAATCACGGAACGCGTCATGCTGGTTGGCTGCATGCTGGTCTTGCTTTCAATGTGGGTGAGGTATTGGTCAACGCCCAGGCCACTCATGCCCAGGCCGTGCACGGCAAATTTTCTGAATTCGTCTTTAGTATACATAAGGGTTCTGTTTAGATGCCTTAACTTAAAAAGAAACGCGATGGTTACAAGAATAACCAGAAGTAACAAACTGGGTTTGTCCGTTCTGGGGATGTTTTCCTAAAATCAGGCCAAAAACGATTAATGGTTTTTTACTGCCATTATGGCCGATGACGGGGCAGGAGGCGTTCTCTCTACTTCTCTGTAATTCATGCCCGGGGAGGGCCAATGCGTGCCGTCTTTTGCGTACCACCAGGTGCGTACCACGGGTCAAGATAAAGGATTTTCCCGAAGAATAACCTTTATGCCGTTTTTCACCGCTTGCCTTTACTTCCGATCAGGGAAGAGATACTAGCCTATACGTGCTGCGTGGTACCTGTTGAAAACAAAAAAGTCCTTACTGTATGTAAGGACTTTTTTGTTTTTATGAAGTAGTACCGCTTATGCACCTACTTTGTTGCGGAATTCCTCGGCAGAAACGGTGTTTTCTGTGATGGTGATTTTGTCTTTCACAAACTCCAGCACTTTCTCAGCAACCAGCGCCTCGTACTCGTTTACGAAGTTACGGCCGTTGTTTTGCTTCAGGTGGTTGTCCAGGAAGTTGTTGAAAGTGGCTTCCATCTCTTCTGGCACCTCTGGCATGTTGAACTGGGCCATCATTTTCTGACGCGCGCTGTTCACCACATCCTCGTTGCTTACTTTGATGTCATTCTCTTCCACCACTTTGTTGCGGATCATTGACCACTTCAGTTCTTTCACATACTGGTCATAGAACTCGTCAATCTGCTCTGGGGTGATTTTGCCTTCGTTGGTAACGGCTAACCAGCGCTTGAAGAACTCAGTAGGGATCTCAATAGAAGATTTGTCTACCAGTTGGTCAATCACGTCGCGGTCCAGCACGTTCACAGCCTCACGGTCATAGTTCTCTTTGATCACCTCGCGTACTTTGGCGTCAAATTCTTCCTGCGTGGTCACGTTGCCTTGTCCGAAGATCTTGTCAAAGAACTCCTGGTTCATCTCGGCGGGCTCAGTGCGGTTGATTTTTTCTACCGTGAAAGTGAATTCGCCGTTCAGGTCTTTGGTCACTTCTTTGCTCAGGCCGGTCACGTGTGCCAAAGCGGCATCATCGCCAAACGCCTCGCGGATGTCAAAAGTGATGGTGTCGCCTGGTTTCACGCCTACGAATTTCTCGGCACCGGCTAACACTTTGTTTAAAGGAAGAAGCGTTTTGGTCTCAAACTCACCATCTACTTGCTTCAAGTCGCCGTACAGGTAATCATTGGCTTCAGAAACCTCCGGATTGGTGGTTTGGCCAAACTGGCGCTGCATCTGCTCATAAGCCTCGTCAACAGTGGTTTGGTCTACTTCGATGTCGTATTTCTGCACAGACACCTCGTTCAAAGGCAATTCAAACTCAGGCAACAAACCAACGGCGTAGCTGAATTCAAACTCTTTCTGGTTGTCCCAGTCAATGGCGTTCTCATCCTGACGGTCCGGAAGCGGCTCGCCCAGGATGCGCAGTTTGTTTTCTTTGATGTAGTTGTTTACAGACTCGTGCAGCAACTGGTTGATGGACTCCACCAAAATGCCTTTACCGTACATCTTACGGATCAAACCAGCCGGAACCTTACCAGGGCGGAAACCTTTGATATTGGCTTTCTTGCTGTATTCTTTGATTTGCTCGTCTACACGGGCGGCGTAGTCGGCCTCTTGCAGGCTAACTTTTAGGCTGGCATTCTGGCCATCGGTTTGATTGAGGGTGATATTCAAAGCTATCAGAGTTTAATTGTGCTACGGTTAAATTGAAAAAACCCCCAACCCCGGTTGGGATTGAGGGTTTGACTTGTGCGGATGGAGGGACTCGAACCCCCATGCCTCGCAGCGCTAGATCCTAAGTCTAGTGCGTCTACCAATTTCGCCACATCCGCATCAATGTGTTTTTGTATTTGGTGCTGCAAATGTAGCAAACTCTTTTTTGTTTATGCAACTCTCTTTCGTTTTTTTTGTTGAAATTTATAAAAAGAGGTCAGAAACGGGTTGGCATTTGCCAGACCCCCGTTTTTGATGTACCTACCCTTATGATTGACCACGAAGCAGAACGAAAAGAGATTCTGCGCCATTACCGAAAGTTACTGCGGCACGCCAAGCCTTTTTTAAAGGACAACGACGCCAAGATCATAAAAAAGGCTTTTAACACCTCGTTGGAGGCCCACAAAGACATGCGCCGGAAGTCTGGCGAGCCGTACATTCTACACCCCCTGGCCGTAGCCCAGATTGCCGTGGAGGAGATTGGACTGGGAACCACCTCCATTGTAGCGGCCCTGCTGCACGATGTGGTAGAGGACACCGATCTGGAGATTGCCGACATTGAGCGTGACTTCGGGCCCAGCGTAGCCCGCATCATTGAAGGCCTCACCAAGATCTCAGGCGTATTTGAATACGGTACCTCCCAGCAGGCCGAGAATTTCCGGAAGATGCTGCTCACGCTCTCAGACGATGTGCGCGTGATCCTCATCAAACTGGCCGACCGCCTGCACAACATGCGCACGCTTGGCAGCATGGCCCGCGATAAGCAGCTCAAGATCGCCTCTGAGACCATGTACCTGTACGCCCCGCTGGCGCACCGCCTGGGTCTGTATGCCATAAAGTCTGAGCTGGAGGACCTGCACCTGAAGTACACCGATACGGAGACCTACAAGTTCATCTCCAACAAGATCAGGCAGACCAAAGCGGCGCGTAACAAGTTCATCTCTGATTTCATCGGTCCTATTGAGGAAGAACTGCGGCGGCAGGGCTTCACCGATTTTGAGGTAAAGGGGCGGCCCAAGTCCATCTACTCCATCCTCAAGAAGATGAAGAAGCAGAACGTCACCTTTGAGGAGATCTATGACCTGTTCGCCATCCGGATAATCCTGAACGTGCCCTATGAGCAGGAGAAACCCGTCTGCTGGCGCGTGTATTCCATTGTGACGGATTTCTATCAGCCTAACCCGGACCGCCTGCGCGACTGGATCAGTACGCCTAAGGCCAACGGTTACGAGGCACTGCATACCACTGTGATGAGTAAGACCGGACAGTGGGTAGAGGTGCAGATCAGGACCAAACGCATGGACGACATCGCGGAGCGTGGGTACGCGGCGCACTGGAAATACAAAACCGGCAGCACCGGGCCTACTGAGTCGGGCCTGGACAACTGGATCAACAAGGTGCGCGACATGCTGGACGTGAACAACACCAACGCCATCGAGTTTCTGGACGAATTCCGCACGAACTTGTTTGTGGAGGAGGTCTTTGTCTTTACGCCCAAAGGCGAGCTCATCATCCTGCCAGACCGTGCCACCGCTTTGGACCTTGCTTTCGAAATACACACCCAGATCGGTTACCAAAGTTTGGGCGCGAAGGTGAACCAGAAACTGGTGCCGCTTAGTTACCGTCTGCACAACGGGGACCAGGTGGAGATCCTGACCTCGCAGAAGCAGAAACCTACCGGCGAGTGGCTCAAGTTTGTGACCACTTCCAAGGCCCGGTCCAAAATAAAAGAGTTTTTGCGCGAAGAACGCAAAGGAAAAGCCGAGGAAGGGCGCCAGCAGGTGGTGGACCGGTTGCAGCTTTTGTCTATTGAGCCCTCGGCGGCGAACCTTAACCGGCTGGCGGCTTATTTCAACGCTTCCTCGCTGCAGGATTTCTTTTACCGCGTGGCGGTGAACCTCATTGACCTTAAAGAAATCAAAGAATACATCTTTAATCCGCAGAGCGAGAAATACCGCCCGGCGTCCCTGTTAGTGGGTTCCAACTTTGACAAGGAGGTGGAGAAAATAAGGGGTGTCAACTCGCAGCTGCTGGTGATTGGCGGCGGCACCGATAAGATTGACTATGAGCTGGCCAACTGCTGTAACCCCATCCCTGGCGATGACGTGTTCGGGTTCCAGACGGTAGACCATGGCATCACCATCCACCGGACCACCTGCCCCAAAGCCGTGGAGCTGATGTCTAACTATGGGCACCGCATTGTGAAGGCTAAATGGACCGGCCAGCAGGAACTTTCCTTCCTGGCGGGTATCACGCTCAAAGGAACCGATAGGGTAGGTCTGGTAAATGACGTGACTAAGATCATCTCCAACTCTTTGAAGGTGAACATGCGTTCCATCACCATTGACTCGCATGACGGCGTGTTTGAAGGTCGCCTGATGGTGTTCGTGAATGACACTGCGCAACTGGAGAAACTGATCCAGAAATTGTTGAAAGTAAATGGCGTGCTGAGCGTAGACCGATTTGACTCTTAAATTATGGATAGACTTAAATTTAATCTGAACCTTAAGTGTCAAATGAAATACCTTTTCCTGATTCCGTTGCTCTTTATTATGAGTTGCAATGCCAACAGTCAGACATTAAAAAATAAGAAATTGCTTAGCGCCCTAAATAATTCTAACCTTAAAGGGAGGGGAAATCTCATTGAAATAACTTCTAATGAATTCAGACTGGACTATTACGATATCCACGAAAAAGATAGCCACCTTGAGTTTCTGAATGCAAAAGGTTATCAGGGAGGTGGACCTAGCTGGTTGGGGGTTATCTACGGAGCTATTCAAATGTCAGACCCGACTATCGAATCTAAAATCAGATTTGATGATGAAGCCGAAGGACTAGCCATTTGGAGTTCTGACAAAGAAAGTCTTGAAAAGGTGAGCAGATTGATTTCTGTGGTGAAATCAGACGAGGTTATCCTGTTAAAAGCTATTGAGGTAGCAGACCAAGCCGGACAAATGGAATAAGTTAAACTGGTTACAGCATTATGTCATTGCCTGTTAAGACTATTGCCGCTCCTTATAAGTAGCTGATAAAAAAGGAAAGCCCTACAAATCAGTGGGGCTTTCCTTTTTCAATAGTTGAAGTGAATAGTTGTTTTCTGCTTAAGGCTCTTTTTCTGAAAACTGACTGGAAAACGTGCAGACAGAAGAATGTGGTTTCTCTTAAAGGCTTAGAACTTATAGCTCAGGCCAAGGGTGATGTGAGACATCGGGCCGGACTCCAGTTCCAGGTGGGCACCAACGCTCTCGGTGAAGAAATAGCGGGCACCAGCCAGTACACCAACTTTCACTTCTCCCTCAGAGGCATCACCATAGTAATAAGAGTCATAGTTTACTTTGGTTCTGGCGTAGCCAAGGTTTAAGCCAGCATAAGTGTCCAGTTTCTCGTTTTTGGCCAGATCAATGTGGTAGGCACCTTTCGCCCCGAAGTACATCACTGTCCATTTGTAGTCGCCTTCGCCCCATTTATAGTGTGAGTAAGAGAAAACACCGCCTACCCCAATGGTTCCTGGGCCGGCGGCCACGTTCAATCCTCTCTCATAAGAGAAGGTGAGGGGCATAAGTCTGCTTCCGCCTTTAGGGTAATCCAGGTTGTGTACCAAGCCCAAGCCGAAGGAGATTACGTTAGACCCGCCCCCGAAAGCGGCTGAGGTCTGTTTTTTGCTTTTGGCCGGGCTTGCTACTTCTGGGGCCGGTGCTGGAGCAACAGCAGCTGTTTCAACTGGTTTCACCGGAGCGGCAGAGGCAACGGTTTTAGCCGGGGCTTTTCTAGTTGTAGCAGCAGCGGTTGATTTTCTTGCGGTGGAGGAAGCTGAATATGTTTTTGGTTTGGCAGTAGCCGCAGTGGCGGTTTTTGCCTTCGCCGGAGAAGCAGTGGCGGTGGTTTTCGCTTTGGCCTGCGTAGAAGGTGACGTTTTTGTTTTGGTTTGCGCTGATACAGCCAAAGAAGCTAAACATACTAAGCCTGTGAGGGTAAGCGAGCGCATGCCATGCAAAAAGGTTGAATTTTTCATAATTGTAATTTTCAGAAAGGGTTAAAGATTCTTGAAGGGTTAAAATTTCTTGGAGGATTATGAGATTGTCTGAAAGGCCTTTCTTAACAATTCTTATTTCGTGTTCCTGTTCTTTAGACACAGTGAAAAGAACTAACCCCTACTTTGGCGAGTTAAAATTTGAATGATTTGGATGAACCCATTAATTCAAAGGATGAAACGGGCGAAACAGATACCGAAACGGAAGGAGGAAAATGGGTGGAATATGGTCTTCCTGTTTTCTGATGATTTCCTAAAACAAGGCTTTAAACAGAAACGGGCAAGCCTTCCCTGGAAGAAGAGGCCAAAGCAGGAAAGGAGGCTTGTTCCTTACTCGTTCCTTGTTTGAAGAGACAGGATGCCGGCAAGCCCTAAGAAAAAGCTACCGGCATTAGTTTTTCTGGATTTGCTTTTTAGGGGTGTTTTTAGCATTCCCACGTAAAACCTGTTAAGTTTGTAGCAGAAGAAGGCGTATGGCACTAGATGAAGTGAAATTCATGGAGGTGAAGAAGATATTCACCGCCTATTTAGAAAGCAAGGGTCTCCGGAAAACCCCGGAGCGCTATGCTATATTAGAAGAGATCTATTCGCGCACCGGTCATTTTGATGTAGAATCGCTTTACATCAGCATGAAGAACAAGAACTACCAGGTGAGCCGGGCAACCGTATACAATACCTTGGATCTATTGGTAGAGAACGATCTGGTAAGTAAACATCAGTTTGGCCGTAACCTGGCCCAGTATGAGAAATCGTACGGCCGCCGCCAGCATGACCACGTCATTTGTACCGAATGCCACAAAGTGGTGGAGTTCTGTGACCCGCGGGTGCATAACATCCAGACCATGGTGGGTGATCTGCTTAATTTTAATATTCTGCACCACTCCCTAAATTTGTACGGTATTTGTGGTGACTGCCAGGCCAAACTAAACGCACCCATCCATGAAAATTGACCATTCGTTAGAAAACAACATCCTGATCATAAGACTGGAAGGGGACATGATTGGAGGCCCTGAGACGCAACGCCTCATGGATCTGGCCAACAATACCATTGATGATGCGCTGCTGCTCTCAGCGGTGGATCTGTCCAATGTGCGGTTTATCAATAGCACCGGCATTGGCGTTTTGGTTTCCCTCTTAACCAAATTCAGAAACCGCGGTGGGGAGCTTATTCTCATCAACCCCTCAGAACACATTCGTAAGTTATTAATAATCACAAAACTGAGCGCCATCTTTACCATTGCCGAGGATGATACCAAAGCCGTTCAGCTTCTTAAAGAATCAGTTTAAATGCCAGTTGACATTTTAGTAGGCCTCCAGTGGGGCGATGAAGGAAAAGGTAAGATCGTTGATGTACTTGCTCCTCAGTATGACGTGGTAGCCCGTTTCCAGGGTGGCCCTAATGCCGGACACACCCTTGAATTTGAGGGAACCAAGCACGTGCTTCACCAAATACCTTCCGGTATCTTCCATGAGCACATCACCAACATCATCGGGAATGGCGTAGTGCTGGACCCAATCGTTTTCCGTACTGAGGTAGAGAAACTGGCTGCCAGGGGAGTGGATGTTTCCCGTAACCTTTTCATCTCCAAGAAAGCCCAATTGATTCTGCCATCGCATAAAAGCCTGGACAGAATCTCTGAGGAGGCTCTGGGCACTTCAAAGATCGGTTCTACCCAAAAAGGAATCGGACCGGCTTACCAGGACAAAATCGGTCGTAGCGGCCTGCGTGTAGGAGACATCCTCCAATCCGATTTCCAAGAGCGTTACCAAATTACGGTAGCCAAGCACCAGAAAATAGCCTCTTTTTACCAAAAGGATCTTGAAATAGAAGAACTGGAGCAACAATTCTTCAGCGCTATTGACTTCCTGCGCACCTTTACCTTGGTAGATTCAGAGTACATGATCAACCAAGCCATTAAGGACGGCAAGAAAATCCTGGCTGAAGGTGCGCAAGGTTCTCTCCTGGATATCGACTTTGGTACCTATCCGTTTGTGACCTCCTCTAATACGCTGGTGGCAGGTGCCTGCACCGGCTTAGGAATTGCTCCGCGTCATATAGGTGAAGTGTACGGTATCTTCAAAGCCTACTGTACCCGCGTTGGAAGCGGTCCATTCCCAACAGAGCTTCATGACGAAGTAGGGGAGAAGATTCGCCAGGCAGGAAGAGAGTTCGGATCTACCACCGGACGTCCTCGTCGCTGCGGCTGGATAGACCTGCCAACCCTGAAGTATGCGATCATGCTGAATGGCGTAACGCAGCTTAACATGATGAAGGCCGATGTACTGGATGACTTTGATGAGATCAGCGTCTGCACCCATTATAAACTACCAGACGGTACCATTACCGACCAGGTGCCTCATGACCTTGATAAGACCGATCTCACACCGGTATACATCACCATGAAAGGCTGGGGCGAAGAGCTGCGGAATTACGAAGCCTACAACGAGCTGCCCAAAGCGGTTCTGGAGTATGTAGCTTATTTAGAAGAACAGTTAGAGGTAAGCGTGAACATCATCAGCGTTGGCCCAGATAGAAAGAGCACTCTGGTAAAGTAATTGCCAGATACAATAGTAGAAGAAGGCAAGGTGGAGCTCACCTTGCCTTCTTTGTTTACAGGGGGTAAGGAAGCAGGGGCATGCGCAAGCTATTTGAGAAGTCCTTCAATCGCCTATAGAAAATTTACCCAATCTTGGAACTTCCGGACACCCTATAACGGTTAACACCTAGGCTCCGGTAGGGAGCCGCTCGGCAAAGGCAAAGCTGGAAAAAAACTTCCGCCCCGGAACTTCCTGTCCCTGAGCGGGGTTAACCCCCAGGCTCCGGCAAGGAACAGCAGTTTTAAGCTTTCTACTCAAGAAAGGCCTTGGAACTCCAAAATGGTTCCCTACCTTTGCAGCCCGCCCGGCAGGGGAGGGGACGCAGAACTTAGGGTAGACGCAAAAGGAAAGAAAAAGTTTTCCGCATCTATTGCGGGATGAAAACTTCTCCTTACCTTTGCACTCCCTTCCGAAAAGGAGGCCGCTTCCCTAGATGAGG